>JANYHI010000072.1 GCA_025359125.1 Cytophagales bacterium | reverse complement strand
GGATGTGTTAATCGTTAACGTAGAGGATGTACTGGTAACAGGTGGCGCACACGTGCCGCTCACTACTACATCGTAATTCCCTACATCTCCAACCAAGGGCGATGCTATCGTGTAACTGCTGCTCGTAGCTCCTCCTATATTACTGCCATTAAATCTCCACTGGTACGTAGGGGCTGTCGTCACTCCTGCGTTCACGCTGAAGGTAACACTCACTCCTTCACATACTGTCTGGGTAGCAATAGGCTGTAAACTAATCATAGGAGGATTATTCACAACCACCGTCATTAGAGAAGAGCCAGAACAACCTGTAACATCTGATACTGAAATAAAATAGGAAGTGGAAGAAGCGGGATTGGCAGTAGGATTAGCTACCGTAGTAGAGCTTAATGCTGATGAAGGCAACCAAGTATAAGTGTAAGGAGTATTACCTCCACTTGCAGTTGGTGCTCCGCCAATTGCGACACTGCCACCATCACAAATATTTTTATCTAACCCCGCAGAAACTATGAGAGGATCAACATTGAAGGAAGAAAAGGATGGAACCTGCGGGGCGGTAAATAAGGTTGAAATATCAACAATAAAGACAGAATACGAACCAGCGGAGGCAGTTGTTGCTCTAACTCTTAATCCGGATATAGTAATGACATCAGTTTGAGCACCAAATGGGATATTATTAAAGTCAACAGTAACTGTAACAGAAGTGGGTAACCATGAAACAATTGACACATTTGACAAATCGCTTGGACTTGCTATCGAAACTGTTCCTTGGCCTGCTTGAAATTCTAATCCAGCAGGAAGATTAATCGAAAAAGTAGTATTGGTGCCAGAGACACCGACTCCACCAATATCGTCATTGCCAACCTCTTGAATAACAACAGGCGAAATGGTTTGATAGCTATTACAAATATTAGAAGGAGACCCACCTCCAGTAAAAGTTTGGGCACTTAGATTCGAAAGACAAAAAGAAAACAGGAGTGTAAATACCTTAATCAAAGGTAAATGAAGGAGGTCTTTACGTTTACTTGAGATACAATATGCCATAGGCAGAATTAAGCCAACTTAAAATGTAAATATGCCTTAAATCTGATAAGTAACCAACTTAAAAAAGTTTATAAACAATTAGGGAGCAAGCTTCCCTTGAGCGTTCAATTTTATTAGGACAATCTTCTTTTGACCATCGACTACTCCACCCAAGGTCATGGTTCCAAATAATAATATTTTCCCATCGGAAAGTTCTGTTACCGCTCCTACAGAATCATCGCCCACACCTCCAAAAATTCTTTCAAATAGGATATTACCAGTATTGTCTAATTTAGAAAGTCGAATGTCCAAACCTTGACCAATTTGATCAGAAGCTATGAGGTAACCATTCGTTAATGAGGCAAAATTTACAGAATGTTGAAGTGTTGCTTTTCCTGGCGGTAAATCAGACTTAACTGTGAATGAGATGTCTGAATTATTCCAAGACAATGGCGAATTTAATTTTACAATATAGGAATCAGCATCCGTTGCATTTTGAGAAATTCCAGTCAATAAGAAGCCCAAACCTGATTGAGCTGATGTTAGGGAAACTTTATCTAACTTTTCGTTTGTAATTGGAAATCCTACGTAGGTAGTGCCTGAAATTGGCTCACCCACATCTGTTCTTCCATATTTCATAAAGTTAAAATCACCCACCCCAGAAGATGTTGTCTCATCTATATTGGAAAATCCGAAAACATAATAATCATTAACGCCTTTTTGAATAATTTTTACCGCTACGTCTTCCCCGTTAAATCCTCCAGATGTAAAACTTATTCTGCTTTTCCATTTACCTAGCGCATCGTCTAACCAATTTAGGTTTTGATCAAATCTTAGGTGCATGGCGTCTGACAAATCTGTTGCCTGATTTGATAGCCCTGTTGTAGAGCCCGATACAATAAATCCAGCGGGATTGTTTAACCCTGCAACTATTTCGGTAATAGAATACACATTATCATCTGCTTCTTTCGATCCTACTTTTAAACCCTGTCTTACACTATCCAGTTTATTTCCACTTTGATCTAATATTAAAACGTAGGCATCTCTTTCACCTTTCGTTTTTTCAGAATTGCCAGCGATTACAAGATTATTGTTGAACATAATCTCAATATCCTTCGCCTCTTCATCTAAGGCCAAGCCAAAAGTCTTTTCCCATAAAATAATTCCACTTGTGCTTAATTTAGCCACGTAAACTTGTTGATCTGATGAGGGTGATTTTCTTGAGTTACCCAGTACTACTATTGTGCCATCCTGATTTACAACTAAGTCTACACCTATTTGATTTCCTTCATTCCCATAATACTTTAAGAAATAATTTTCATTGGGTGGGCTAATCGATTCTTTCTTGTCGCATGAGACCAAGCACACAATCACCAAAAAAATAAAAACTAGATATCTCATCCTTACTTTTTCTTTGATCTGAATAATTTTTTAAAAACACCTTTTGTAGATATTTTTTTGATTTTTCTCGGGGCATACAGTGGTCGCACGTATCCGAAAGAAAGAGATAGATTATCTAATCTGAAAAAATCACTTGAGTATTGGTATTGCGTTAATGAAGCAGATAAAGATCCGTCTTGATTATAGTAATTTTTATCGGGCAATGTGATGTTATTCAAACCTACCATGTAACGGGCATCAGCATAAATAAAATTCTTTCCTATTTTATACTTGACTCCTCCTCCAAAAATTATTGATCGGTTAAAAAAACTTCGCTTGTAGGCTAAATCCACATCTTGCCCTTCTGCGATTTTTGATATGTTTCCTTGAGATGGGCTTACGTCACTCAAGGTTAGTGATGCTGAACTAGACAAAAGTAAATTTGCAGCTATACCAACATAACCAAAAGGTCGGATCCTTCCAGAATCGTAAGAATATTTTATGTAAATAGGAACGTCCAACCAATTGCTTTTATCTATAAAAGTGGCCAGATCATTCTTTGCTATACCGGTTACATTGGTAGTAAATGATTTTGTTGAAAAATTAAGTTCGCCTCCCAAACTCCATTTATCCGTAATATTCCAATCTACCCCACCACCTAGCTGAAAGCCTATTCTTAATGCTTGTGATGTGGAAGTTTGTGGCGAAGAGAAAGTTGACAACTCATAAATAGAAGTGGGAAAGGAAATATTTAAACCTAATCGGTAATGTGGAGTGAATTTTGGTCTGGCTGTAAACTTCCTACTTAAGTAAAGTAAATCAATAGGATCGTTTTTTGCGTTCGGCTTAAATTCAGGATCGATCTGAAGTAATTTCAAATAACTTATCTCAGCACCTAATGGATCGTTAAGCACCAGATAAGCTTGAGCTAATAAATAATACGCTCGAAATTTTTGTTCTCTCGTAAAGCCAGATTCTAAACAAGGGTTTAAGAGAGAAGGAAGACTGTAGAATCTTCCTGCGTCAAATTCTGCAGAAGCCTGATTGAGTGATTGAAGACAGGCGTCTTGAGCCTTAGCTGATAAGATCGAAACCAGAGCAACACAAAGAATAAAAATTTTAGCTGCAAACTTACCCATTAAAAATCCTTTATAAGTAAGCTTTTACAAGTTGATTCATAGTCGATATCTGATCCTACATAAATTCTCCACTCTTCTTTGGTCATATTTCTACTTAGGTTTGGACATACCTTTTCTGCCAGTACCCTTGTGTCGGTTGGATAAACCCGAATCTGTCCATCGTTACACGATGCAATTAGATAATCTGAGCCTTTAGCGAATCCTAAATGCCAAACATTTCCATTGTTGTTATCCATTACAATTGGTAGATCTTCTTCATGATCAACCACCCACATTTGTAATTTTCTGTCTAAGCCTGCACTTGCTAATAATTTTCCATCTGGGCTAAATTCTAAATCGGCTACTCCTGCTTTATGACCGGTAAGTTCTTTTACCTTTTGCGAATTAATCTCCAGAATTTTAACTAGTCCCCTAATAACTGTCCTTTTTTCATCAACTACTTCTAATCCATAAGCCAACATATTTGAGTTAGTTGGATTAAAGGCAACTGACAAAATTCTATTCAGACCCTCCGAAGCTATTTCATTAAAAGTATAATCTTTAGCATTTATTAAAAAGAGTTTACCTGACGGAGAAGCACCCGCTATCCACTGGCCGTCAGAACTAATGTCGATTGATTTCAACTCATAAGGTAAGGTAGCCACCACTTTACTTTGTCCTGAAATATGATCGGTCAGGCGAATGGTTCTATCGCTCGATGTAGAAATAAATCCGGAATTATCTGGTAAGAATTTAACATCGGTAATAGATCCTGTATGTGCCTTAATAACTTTGGGTGCTCGCGTTAAATTTGCAATTACGAATATTTCCAGATCGCTTGAGTCATTTCCGTTAACCAAATATTTCTCGTCCTTACTTAAGGCCAAAACCCTGTTTGTATGCCCATCATTCTGATAAAAAGAAGCACTTGTTTTTAAATCCAGATAACTTCCCTCTACAATGCGACCATCGTTTCCTGATGTATAAAATTTATCTGCGTTTTGTGAGATTGCCAATGCAAACATTTTATTCTTGTAGCCGCCTGGTGTTTTAACGGCATTATAATTATAGCCCGATAATTTAGCTAAGCCGTAATAAAGGCCTCTGAATACATACGGATCATATTTCTTTCCTCCATATTTTGTGTGGAATAAATATCCCTGCATAGCAGTCAATCCTGCCAATTCTTTGTCGTCAATATTTTCAGATTTTGCTTCCAGCGATTGAGCAACGGTAAGAAAATATAGGCTATTTGCCAGCTCTAGACTCTTTGTAGCTTCTATGGTTTTTTGTTGCGCCAATACATTTGCTTCTTTTGCTACTACGCTAGACTCCACTGCAAATTTCTCTTGCCTCTTTGCTTCCTCTGCCTGTTGCAAAGCAAAGTCTTTTGCTAGGCGTGTTTCTTTGAGGGCATCCAGTAACTGTTTCTCTTTTCTTTCTAATTCTTCTGTTTTCTGAACAGCTATTTTTCTGGCTTCATCTGCAAAGTTCTTCTGCTTGATGGCTTCTTGTGTTTGCTTTTCCGCACTAACTCTGGCTTCAATTGCCAATTGACGTTCTTGTTTCATACGGAAGTTATTAATCAATCCGTAGAAAAAGAACCCTATCGAAACTAAAAGTGCAATACCCAAAACTATATTAGTAACTCGCGCTCTTCGCAGCATTCTGCGTTGGAGCATTTCTTGGTTTTTGAGTTCGGCTTCAAAGGTGATGCGGCTGGTATCAAGAAAAACAATGGCGCGTTCAAAAGCAATATTATACCGCTGCGCCCACGTTCTGGTTGGGTTTTGTTTTTTCTGCCAATTCAACGCAAGTTGTAAGTCAGGTGGTCTCCACAAACTTGTCTTGCCCACCTGATACATAGCCGAAGCATCAGAAACACGCTTATACATTCGCGCAGATTCGTATTCTTCATCTACCCAAGTGGTCAATCTCGTCCAAATTCGCATTAAACTTTCGTGCGAGATTTCGACTAGTGAGTCCGAAGTAAGCGCCGTTGTAAAGGATGGCATTAAAAACGATCTGCCTTGCTGCCTGAATTTATCGATCACATGCATCACTCGGGATTCTGGTGCTTCCGCTAATTCGGCAATCACCTTAACTTTGGTTGGCCTTCTTGTTCCCTGGCTCTCTTGATTTTTTTCTGTGATTGATTTGAATAAAATTTCGGCTATTTCTTTATCCTGAGAGTTTAACTCATCGAATGCTTCATTAGCGTGTAATGATAGTGCGTGAGATATTTGACCAACGGAATTGTAGTGACGCAAATCCATGGGCTCACCTGACTCCTTATTTGCAACCCAATAGTCCCATGTTCGCATGAGCGCATGCTGCAAAATTGGAAGTTGATCTTGATGCTCACCAATGTCGCTCAACAATCGCTTTACTAAACGCTGAGTAATTTTACCTCCTCCCACCGCTATGGGGCCCTCAATAACCATCCGCTTTTGTTCGCGAGTCATCTGGGGTACTAGGTAATTACTCTTGTTAATTAATTGAGGTAGTCCAGAGAAAGATGCGCAGTCTCCCATAAAGTCTGCACGCATATTGATAGCCAAATATGCCGGCACTTCAGTTTGATTAACGGTATTTAGGATAAGGCTTACATATTCCGCACACTCATCTGTTGAGTCTAATGTACCAGAGTCTTTAAACCGAAAAAGTTCTTCGAACTGATCAATTAGGAAGAATACATTTTCTCCGTGTATGGTTTGAATGTGGCGCGCAATTTCAACTAAGCCATTTGGTCCATTTCTCAAAACCGAATTAATAATCGCTTTTTGTATCTGGCGGTCTTCTTCTTCAACTCTATTCTCGGAAATAAGTAAATTTACGATAGAGTCAGTAAGATTTTGAATAGGTGATGTACCGGGTCTGGTTATTATCACTTTCCAGTGTGGTCCGGTTTTAGTCATGAACCCTCCATACAACAATGGAATAAGCCCGCAATACATTAAGCTGGATTTTCCGCTACCAGAATAACCTAAAATAGTTACCGATCTGTGTTGGATTAACTTTAAAACAATATCATCTATGTGTCCCTCACGCCCAAAAAAGAGATGACATTCATCAAGGGAAAAAGGCCGTAAGCCTGGGAAAGGATTAAACGTAACTCTGTCACTCAATGGGTTAAACCCATCGTCTGATTGCTCCAGTTCGCCAACTTGGGCAGAGTAATTTAACATCTAATTGTCCTAAAATCGCAAAAATAAATCTAAAAAAATATAATCACGAGCTAAAAAATTTTGTTTCTAGAAACATAACTCGTTAAAAAAACGAAAATGTAGCTTAAAATTATAAATATTCCAATACTCTGTCTGCCAGCCTCACATTATCTGCCAACAGCTCATAGAATTGATCTTTGTTAATCTTAAGCAAAATAGTCTCTTCTTTAGTGACCAGTAAGTTTGAATTGGCAAAACCAACACGCGAGATCATTTCGCCAACAAATTGACCAGATGTATAATCCATTGCATAACGACTGCTCTCGTAATATTGCACAGATCCATTAAAAACAATGAAAAAGTCATTATTAACCTTTTCGTCAATAGATATAAATTGATCTGGAGCCAATCGCATTTCTCTGGAAATATCTGCTAAAAAAGAAAGTGCAATCCCTGGAATACCCTCGAATATGGGAAGCTTTTTGAAAAAGATGATTTTATCAAATAACTTCAGCTTGGCATCTTTATTAGAAATTACTGCTCTATCTAACCATCGCTTAATATCCTCTGATAGCCTGCTGGAGTTGATTTCATACTCTGCCGGATTGATCTGATATAAGGCCCAGCCAGCCATTTCCCTGAGTAATCTATCTGGATTGAATAACTGTGCTATTAAGTCTAATTTAAAATCAGAAATTTTGAAACGACCAATTTGCTCAAGTGCACAAGCTTTGGTCCATCTGTTTGACTGCGTAAAATCTCGATTAATTAAAAATTTTAAAACCAATTTACTGTCGAGTTTTATACGCGGATGGAAAATTTCTAATCGATTGATTTTTTCGATACTAGTTAAGTCATCTAAAACGGGTATCACTTTAACTTTTAGTTGCTCAGATAAAAACACATCGAGCAATTCTACTGCATAGGTAGTTCCTTCTGATGTACCACTTTCAATATTCTCTTTCACTAACTGAATTGATCGGGTATCGTACAACATTGCCAATAACATGTAGATGTGCTCTATATCATGTTTATCTTCTTCTTCTAAAGAATTTCTTACCTGATTATTTTCAGGCTCTTCTACAATCTCTTGAATGGCGTTCAAGTTCCAGGCTATATCTGCAATGTCATTTTCAATGGCGTATTTAATTCGAGTAATTTGAGAGATGCCTGCTTTAAATCCGCACTCGCCTAGTGAAAGAAGAACTTGCGACACCACCACTTTATCGGGGTAATCAATCTTACTCCACAATAGATCTTTGGCTCGCTGTCCACCAATTCTACCAATAACCTGCACTATTCTCAAAATTGTTTGTGTCAGTTGTCCTGATCTATAGAATGCATTTTCTAAATGCTGCAATGCCTTCCCTCCAATTAAAACCAATGAGCTCACGGCTTGATTGCTGTAAACTGGGTTAGCCAGATTGTCTATCAAGGCGTAGATTATCTCAGGAGAATTGACTTTAATAGCGGTAGAGATGGCTGCCTTCCTAACTTTCTGTTCCGGATCTGATAATAATTCTATTAAGTACGATGAGTTTTCTTCTGATGAAGAATGTAAAATAAGTTCTGCTGCATATTGTCGATCATTTGCTTCGGCAGATCGCGACAATTTTTGAATTCTTTGCTTATGAATGTCTCCACCATTAGATAAGATTGTCTCCAGATCAGCTTTGGTCAACATTTTTTTACTGCCTTCCTCTCGAATATCCTTGTCAGCTCTAATCACATATTGCTCAGACACCGATAGCCCCTTGAGTTCGTTCATTCTGCGCTGCGCATATTCTTTTGCCTCTTCGTGCCCATTTTTCATTAGGCTGTTCACCCAAGTACTAATTTGAGCAGGATCTAATTTCTCTAATAATCTAAATGAGAAAACTGCTTTTGATGTGTGTCTATCGATAAGCTGCTGTTCAAGTCTTGAAACAACATGCTTTAATCCCATATCCAATTTCTCTTGACTGAAATCGCTATTTTCTAACTTTGCTCTGATCTTATTTTTATATCCGCTATATAAATTCTGAATTATAAAAATATAAACACCGCACAGGATCAGGATTATTACAGGTATCCATAAGATCTTAAAAAACGGAACCAAGGAAAATAAAAATATAACTATTCCAGCTACCAACCTGCCCGACTCGCTTACCACTCCTTCTACTTTAGTTTGAATTCCAAATCGAAATTTGGCATCGATGGGAACAAACATTAATTTATACACAGGATTCTCAAGAGAATCTCGGAGTGTGCTATTGAATAATCTTGTTAGGGCAATAAATAAGAAAAAGTAAATAAATGTGTCCGGGTGAGATAATAAATCATAACCAAAGAAAAATGCAGCAACAAAAGAAGCGAGCGCCAGAAAACCTGTTACAGCGGGCAATATCATCAACGATGATCTTATGCCATACGAACTAATAATTCGATCATTGACAAAAGTTTGCATTAATAAGCTCAACATATAGATTGCTCCATTGAAATAGGCAACAAAATTCGTTAAGTCTCGCTGGCTGGGGTATTGCTCGTTAAGTAAATTCTGAAAAATAAATTGATTGAAGTTGAATGTAACAACCGAGGTAATCAGAAAAATACTGAGAAGAACAACGTATTTATCTTTAAAAATACTACTAAACCGTGTTTCCTTTCTCACAGAGTCATCATCAATTGATCTGTTTCCTGACAAAGAGAAAGAGGCGATGATTACGCTCAAGCAAATCAATGCGCCTACAATGCTAACGTCACAAACAATTAGATAATCGGAAGTATCTGAAAAGAATCGAGAGGTAACAGGAATAAAAAAATTAGCTAGAATAATAGCTACTAATTGCCCGGTATCAATCCAGCCGATTATTCTTTTCGATTGCTTAAAATCAAACAAACGCCCAAACATACCCCAATAGCAAAGTAGCAATACAGCTGTTACGGGACCAGTAAAACTGTACATCAGAATAAGGACATTATTATGCAAATCGGCAGAGCCAAAATTATAATAATAATGTAATGCTGAGGTAGCTGCTAAAATGAGAACCAAGCTAATTACAGCAAGAGCCGAAAACCGAATCCGGTTTTGAAAAAAAGAAAAGATCAAAGTAAAGGCAATTCCTAACCCTCCTGAAATTAAGAATGCCTTGTTGAGCTCGCCACTTAATTTATTTAGAAAAAGAGACTCGGCCGTTACCTGATAAGTCGCTACAAAAATTCCTATGAAGAAACCCATTCCTAGCATAAGAGCAACTCGCTTTTGCTCTTCTGACTTCACATTTAAAAATCTTAGGGCGCCCGAGTTCACTAAAGTTTATTGCAGTTTAACCTTAAAATTAACATTATTGTAAAAACAAAAAAACCAGAGGCAAAATCTGACTCTGGCTTTTTGTAATTAGTGGTAATTCAAACTTATTTCTTGGCTATAGAATCTTTCTTTACTACTTGTTTCTGTTGATACGCTTCATTCAAACCTTTTATAACATCTTGTGTAATATCGATACCTGCGCTTCCATAAAGAAGATCGCTTGAAGGATCATACTTTAATACAGCTTGCAATCCCTTTTCGGCCCCATAGATCTTTAAAAAGGCAGTGATATTTCCATACAGTTCGGCATTTACTTTAGACTGATCATTTACCAGATCTTGCTCGATACTTTGTTGATATTGCCGGAAGTTCTGTTGTTTTTTACCTAAATCTTCTTCAACCGCTTTTGCCTGACCAATAGTCATTGTGCTAACATTACGCTGGTAAGCACCAATTTCACTTTGAAGTGCTTGAGCACGATTTTGAAGATCTTGATCTAGTTTCTTGCCTTTAGCTTCGAACCTAGACTTTACTTCTTTATAGTAATCGTAATATTTTAAAACAGTATCTGAGTTAATGTAAGCTACTGTTAAGTTAGACGGAACTACGTCTTTCATCTGTGCCTTTGGGCTACCTGAAGAGAAGTGGAGAAAATACAAAATCGCCACAGCTACCAGCGATATGCCACTCAGGGCGATCGGAACATTTTTCATTTTTTGGGGTACTTTTGGTTTTAAGGCTGCAAATATAAACAGAATGGTTTCAGCACAAAATCATTTAATCTTCATCTTCCTTCTCTATTTCAAATGAATACAAAGTGGGATCGAGAACTAAAGAATCAGTATTAAAATCTTGAATAAATTTTTGGAGAATGGGTGGCGTAATTGATTCTACGTTCAGGCCAATATCTAAACTTATTCCAAAAGAAGCCTCCTCATCAATATCTACATGTTCCTGCACTTTAATGCTTCCCTCATCTTGTAATTCCATCATTACATCGGCAATAAAAAGCCCTACCTCCTCTTCTAGTGCTTCCATTGCTTTGTCAGAATTGCCCGATTCAATTTGGCTTTTTAGTTCTTCATAATTAGGAAAGTGCAGAGCTGCCTGTTCTTCTGCTAATTCGAGTAATTCACTTTCGTGTTCTAATCTTAGTGTGTACATGGCAGCATCATAGATTACCTCTGCTCCATTGCTTTTACCCACAAATTGAAAATGAAAATATTCGTCAGAATTATCTTCCTCCTCTACTGGAACGAAATGCAAGTTTACCGAATCTAGTTTCTGCTTTAGTTCTGCAATTACATGTGGGTCGAAGCCTTTATTTTTTAAATGCGCCATGCTTCTTTTATTTATTTTCCTCTTTAAACCACTCTGCGTACATCGGATAATTTCTAGCTGTTCGCGCGATTACTTCCTTCATTTCATCGCCTGTGTCTTTTATTCGTTTGGCTGGTATGCCAGCATAAATACTTCCTGGTTCTATAATTGTGTTTGGTAAAACAATGGCGCCAGCTGCAATTACAGATCCTTTTCCGACCACTGCATCGTCCATTACAATAGCTCCCATGCCTATCAATACATTGTCCTCGATGGTGCATCCATGTACAATGGCATTATGAGCCACCGATACATTTGAGCCAATAACTGTTTTAGCTTTTTGGTACGTGCAATGGACTATTGCTCCGTCTTGAATATTAGTATTGTCTCCAATGGTAATCGAGTGGACATCTCCCCTAACAACTGCATTAAACCAAAATGTACAGTTCTCACCGGCAACTACTTCACCCACCACCACAGCAGTATCAGCAAGGAAACAATTCTTACCAAATTGGGGGGTAAAACCCCGAACCGACTTTACAATTGGCATGATCAAAGACTTTAGAACTCCAAGATTACACGAAAGCAAATAGATCACAAAATCCTACTGACAAGTTGTCACCAATAGTTTATTTAGTGTTAAGTTTGCAGGCTGAGTAGCGTTGTAATGGAGAAATTGATAGAAGATATTGGGCTTTTAAGTGGAAATGAATCGGAGGTTACCGAACCATTTAAGGTTTCGGCAGATGAAAATACCGGCAAAACCAGAAAGCTTTACATTGAAAGCTACGGATGTCAAATGAATTTTTCGGATAGTGAAATAGTGGCTTCTATTCTTCAAAAAGAAGGATTTGACACTACCTCGAGAATAGAAGATGCAGACCTTGTTTTTTTAAATACCTGCTCCATCCGAGAGAAAGCAGAGAAAACAGTGCGCGATCGGCTTCATCACATCAGAGGTTTTAAAAAGAAAAAACCCGAAATGATAGTGGGTGTATTGGGCTGCATGGCCGAGCGGCTGAAAACTCAATTATTAGAAGAAGAAAAAATAGTAGATCTGGTAGCAGGCCCCGATGCTTACAGAGATTTGCCTACTCTGATTGCTAGAGTAGACGATGGAGACAAGGCTGTAAATACTTTTCTATCACGCGAAGAAACCTATGGGGATGTAACACCTGTACGGCTTAACTCAAATGGAGTTACTGCTTTTATTTCCATCATGCGAGGCTGCGACAATATGTGCTCATTCTGCGTGGTGCCATTTACCCGTGGCCGCGAAAGAAGTAGAGATCCAAAGTCAATTATTGCCGAAGCAAAAGATTTATTTGAAAAGGGGTTTAGAGAAGTGACGTTGCTAGGGCAAAATGTAGACTCATATAAATGGAGCGAGGCGGAGAATAATAAAGCACGCTTAGAAAAAAATCAAATTGAAGAGGTAATAACGTTTGCCCATTTACTTGAAATGGTGGCTTTAGTAAATTTAGATTTAAGAGTGCGTTTTTCAACCTCGCACCCTAAAGACATTACAGATGAAGTGTTGAGAACTATCGCGCGACATGAGAATATCTGCAATTACATTCACTTACCAGCGCAAAGCGGAAACAGTAGAATTCTCGAATTAATGAATCGTGGATATACGCGCGAGTGGTACTTGCAACGAGTGGATAAAATCAGAGAAATATTGGGAGAAGAGTGCGGCATTTCTTCGGATATGATTACAGGTTTTTGTTCGGAGACAGAAGAAGAACATAAGGATACTTTAACATTGATGAATATCGTTAAGTACGATTACGCTTACATGTTTTTTTATTCTGAGAGGCCTGGAACATTAGCCGCAAAAAAATTAGCCGATGATATTTCTCCAGACGTAAAAAGTAGAAGGCTAGCTGAGATTATAAAAAAACAACGCGAACTTTCGTACGAGAGAAATTTATTATATGTCGGAAAGGTATTTAAAGTATTAATAGAAGGAAATTCCAAGCGATCAGATGACGATCTGCAAGGAAGAAATACCGCTAATAAAGTAATCATTTTTCCAAAAGAAAATAAAAGTAAAGGAGAGTACGTCAATGTATTGGTAGAGAGTTGTACAGGTGGAACACTAATAGGAAGAATTGTTTAATCTTTTGTAGAAAAAAGTTAATGGCAGCACCAGATTCAGATATTCAAAGTATAAAAAATAGGTTTGGCATTATTGGAAATGCACACTTACTAAATCATGCCGTTCGGGTAGCTATGCAAGTGGCACCAACCGATATGACGGTATTGATAACCGGAGAAAGTGGATCGGGTAAAGAATCTTTCTCAAAAATTATTCATCAGTTAAGCCCACGCAAGCATGGGCAATTTATTGCCATCAACTGTGGCTCCATTCCAGAAGGAACTATCGACTCAGAATTATTTGGGCATGAGAAAGGATCTTTTACAGGTGCACACGAAGCACGCAAAGGATATTTTGAAGTAACCAACGGAGGTACGATTTTCTTAGATGAAATTGGCGAAATGCCATTGAGCACTCAGGCAAGATTACTTCGCGTTTTAGAGAATGGCGAATTTATTAAAGTAGGCTCTTCAAAAGTTTTAAAAACAGATGTTCGCGTAGTAGGTGCCACCAACGTTAACTTGCTAAATAAAGTAGAACAAGGAAAATTCAGAGAGGATTTATATTACAGACTAAGCACCGTTCCTATTTATGTTCCTCCTTTGCGGGAGCGCGGTAAAGACATTGAATTGCTATTCAGAAAATTCGCAACAGATTTTTCAGAAAAGTATAAGGTAAAACCGATAGCCCTTACCGATGATGCGAAGGAATTATTGGTCAAGTATAGATTTCCCGGTAACATTCGTCAACTTAAAAATATTGTTGAACAAATTTCAGTTTTATCACCCGATCAAAAAGAAATCAACAGCCCCATTCTGGCGACTTATTTACCAAAAGAATCTACCCTACCGATGATTTATACTAATTCCGGAAATGGTGAAAATATTTCGGAGCGAGAAATACTGTACAAGGTTTTGTTCGACATGCGAAAGGATGTAAACGATTTAAAGAAACTAGTGCTGGAGAGCCTCGGCAACCCCTCAGAAGTTTCTCAGCTATTCAAAGATAATGCTGCATTGTTTGAAAGCATTCGACAGGAAGAAAAGCATCCTAAAAATGATGTCGTTCTCAATTTAGATTCAGCCAGAAAAACACAAGAAGAAACCGAAACAGAAGAAGTACAGGATATTTCGCACGTGGCAGAAGATGACTCTTTATCCATAGAAAAAAAAGAAAGAGAGCTAATTATGCGAGCCTTACGGAAAAATAACAATAAGCGAAAATACGCGGCACGCGATTTAGGCATCTCTGAGCGCACACTCTATCGAAAAATAAAAGAATACGAATTAGAAGAAGAATAATAGCAATGGCAAAACTTAAAAATTACGTATTATTTATTTTCTCATTTCTGATTTTTAATAGTTGTGGAATTTACTCTTTATCAGGTGCTGCCACTACAGCTAAGACCATTCAAATAGATCCGTTTTTTAATAATACCGATTTAGGACCTGCCAACTTAGGCCCTAATTTTACCAATAAATTAAAAGATTATTTCCAAACTAACTCAAGCCTGCGTGTCATTTCTGCTAATGGGGAATTGCAACTTGAGGGAACGATCGTTCAGTATTCTGTAGCACCATTAGCACCCGTAGCGGGAACAAGTGCTAGTCAGCCTAGTCAAGCTGCTCTAACAAGACTTACCATCGGAATTAGAGCAAATTATATTGATTCCAGAGAACCAAAAAACAATTTTAAAGATAAAACTTTTAGCTTCTACGCAGATTTCCCAAATGATCAGAATCTTATAAATGTTCAAGATGATTTAGAAAAGAAAATATTCAATCAGATATTTTTGGACATCTTTAATGCAACTATTGCAAATTGGTAAAAGGTAGCCTTGCAGGCTCGAGGTTTTTATTTACATTTACCTATACCCTGCCAATACCTGTGGATAAAGAAAAATTTCATCTGCTTATTCAAAATTACACTGCGCTGGATAAAAGTGAAGTTGATGAACTCATCCAATTACAATCTCTTTATCCATATAGTCAGGTAATCCATAATATATTGTCAAGAGGCTCTTCCGATCTGGAACTTAGCGACAAAGATAAATACCTCCATCGTAGTGCTATCTATTCAACAGATAGGTCGGTTCTTAAATCTGTAATGACTTCGCCAAGGTTAGCAATCAGAACTGTTCAGAAAAAAAATCCGGAAGTAGTTATAGAGGCCATTCACTCCGAAAATGAAGCTTCAATAAATCTACATGTTAGTACCAACAGCGGTGATGACCTTTATACAGAAGTGATTAATGATCTCGATCAATTAAGTAAATCAAAACTCAGATTTGAAGAAGTAGTTATGAAGCTGGAAAGAGAAACTGCCAAACCACTGGCAATTTTAGATAATAAACCATTGATAAATATTCCAATTGTAAACGAAGTCATAGTTGAGGAGATTAAAACATCAAAGAAAATAATACAAGCCGAAGGCTCTCGGCATAAAGAACAGACAGAGATAATAGACCAATTTATAAAAACCCAGCCCAGTATATCGCCTGCTAAATCTGCTCTGCCTAAAGCAGAAGACCTATCTGATAAATACGACATCTATGGTGAGAATATTGTTTCAGAGACCCTTGTAGAAATTCTTCTAAAACAGGGTAAAAAAGAAAAAGCCGTAGAAATGTTGAAAAAGCTGATTTGGAAGTTTCCACAAAAAAAGGCTTACTTTGCAGCCCAAATTGAAGAGTTGAAAAAATAATTTATGCTGTATACCTTATTTATCGTGTTGGCCATTGTTAGTGCCATCTTATTAGTTTTAGTAGTATTAGCTCAAAACTCCAAAGGCGGTGGCCTATCAAGTCAATTTGGAGGCTCAGGAGCTAGTAACTTAATTGGAGTAAAGAAGACCGGGGATGTTCTTGAGAAATTAACATGGGGCTTTGCAATCGCTATAATGGTATTTTCTTTGGCAACTAATTTTACAGCCCCAAATACCGGAGTAGCAAATGACGAAATTTTGGAAAAAGCGAAAGAGCAGCAATTTGCTCCCTCAGTTGATCTTAAGAAGTTAGCTCCAACTTCTACCGATAGCACTAAGAAATAATTCAGAAAAAACATCAAAAAAAGCCCCGTAAAAACGCGGGGCTTTTTTTATGCCACCATCGAAAGCTGCTTAACCAATAAGCGTTTAGCAATAGGCATAAGTGTTTGATTGTATGGGAATTTTAGTTTGGAAAGAACCAGATAAGTAGATGGATTAGGGAGCTCCGCATATTTACGGATCAACCCCAGCTTAATATTTTCATACGTATTAGAAAAAGTTCTTGAGGTGGAGAAAAGAAAATTAGTATGAATACCTCTTAGAGCCTCCTGCTTTTCCTGAAAAAGAGTTATTTGGTAACGATACACATTTGTTTCTGATTCAGGAGGTTGCGAAACAAAAAGGTAGCCTTCATTAGAATATAAAGAAGTCAACCCAATTGGAACAATTTCACATTTCGACTCAACAAATTCATAAATAACCGAGCCTTCATCCAGTGAAGATTTAAAAACAGGAACCGCATATTCCATAATAGCTTCCAGTTCCTGCATTATAGCATCGTCCTGAATTATTTCCCTGTAACTCACCTCCAGATTTTTTATGTTTTCGGTTGAGAGTTCTTTAGGAAAGGCATCGCGTAGCAAAAGCTTATTGTCTCTGATGGTAATAAGATTGCGGTAGTGAAATACTAAATCAGCCATGTGCGGATAGAGTTCTACTCTACCGAATGACTCTTTCACCTTTTTAAAGTACGCCAGTAACTGATACTTCTTGTACTCAAAATCAATCAAACCAGCGGTAAGCCAATTGTTACTCAAATTGTCCATAAGAGCATTAGTTAATTCATTTTCTAATAATACGAAAAAGTATTGATAGGTAATCTGCCAATTATGTCAAAAATCATGTGCAATACTGACAGAAATATCCATCATACAACATAGATTTCAGGATTAGATGCCAAAGAGACGTACAAAACCATGTGGCACAATTGTAGCTGAACGGAAGGACGACTAAATGTCAAATTTTTTAACACTTAAACAACTAAATCGATATGGCAAAAATCAATTTCAAACCCAACGAAGATCGAGTGTTGGTAGAAGCTGCGGCAGCAGAAGTAAAGACTGCATCGGGATTATTCATCCCTGACACAGCAAAAGAGAAACCCCAACAAGGAAAGGTAATTGCTGTGGGCGATGGCTTAAAAGATAAGCCAGTAACCGTTAAGGTTGGCGACCAAGTTCTTTATGGAAAGTATTCAGGCACTGAGCTTACCATTGATGGCAAAGAATATTTGATTATGCGTAATTCAGATATATTCGGAACAGTTTAACAAGAATCAAATTAGATAACTATTAAAAATTATACACTATGGCTAAAGAAATAACTTTCGATACAGCAGCACGCGATAGAATAAAAAGAGGCGTTGATAAATTAGCAAATGCCGTTAAAGTAACATTAGGTCCAAAAGGTCGCAATGTAATTCTTGACAAAAAATTTGGCTCACCTACTGTAACAAAAGACGGTGTATCGGTAGCTAAAGAAATTGAATTAAAAGATCCTATCGAAAACATGGGAGCTCAGTTAGTAAAAGAAGTAGCTTCTAAAACTGCTGATGCAGCTGGAGATGGTACTACTACTGCTACTGTATTAGCTCAAGCTATCTACGGACATGGTATTAAGAACGTAGCATCTGGTGCCAACCCAATGGATTTAAAAAGAGGAATAGACAAAGCCGTAGAAGCTGTAGTTGAAAGCCTTAGAAAGCAATCTAAAAATATTAAAGGTTCACAAGAAATTACTCAGGTAGCTACTATCTCTTCAAACAGCGATGCGGAAATCGGTAAAATGATTGCCACTGCTATGGAGAAAGTTGGCAAGGATGGTGTTATCACTGTTGAAGAAGCAAAAGGTACCGAAACAGAAGTAAAAACTGTTGAGGGTATGCAATTCGATCGTGGATATTTGTCTCCATACTTTGTAACTAACACAGAGAAAATGGAAGCTGATTTAGAAAGCCCTTACATCTTAATCTACGATAAGAAAGTATCTTCTATGAAGGAGCTTCTTCCAATTTTGGAAGCCACTGCTCAAACTGGGAAGCCACTTTTAATTATCGCTGAAGAAGTAGAGGGAGAAGCGTTGGCAACTTTAGTGGTTAACAAAATTCGTGGCGCTCTAAGAGTAGCTGCAGTGAAGGCTCCTGGTTTTGGCGATCGCAGAAAAGCAATGTTGGAAGACATCGCCATCTTAACGGGTGGTAAAGTGATTAGCGAAGAAACAGGTATGAAGTTAGAAGATGCTAAGTTGGAATACTTAGGTCGCGCAGAAAAAATTAATATCGATAAAGACAATACCACTATTGTAAACGGTGCTGGTAAGAAATCTGAAATCACAAGTCGTATCGGACAAATCAAAGCTCAGATTGATATCACCACATCTGACTACGATAAAGAAAAACTTCAAGAGCGTTTAGCCAAATTATCGGGTGGTGTAGCCATTCTGTACATTGGTGCGGCTACAGAAGTTGAAATGAAAGAGAAAAAAGACAGAGTAGATGATGCATTGCATGCAACTCGTGCGGCCGTTCAAGAGGGAATCATCCCTGGTGGTGGTGTAGCGTATATTCGCGCTATTGAAGCCCTTAAAACTGTTGCTACCGATAACGAAGATCAATCAACTGGAGTGAATATTATTCGCTTGGCACTGGAAGCGCCTCTTAGAACCATCGCTGAAAATGCAGGTCAAGAAGGTTCTGTTATTGTTAACAAAGTAAAAGAAGGCAAGAAAGACTACGGATATAATGCCGGTGAAAATAAGTTCGAAGACTTCTTTGCAGCAGGTATAATTGATCCTACAAAAGTAGCTCGTTTGGCATTAGAGAATGCTGCTTCAATAGCTGGTTTGTTATTAACCACCGAAGCCGTTGTTTCAGAAATTCCTGAAGAGAAAGAAAGTCCTTCAATGCCTCCTGGAGGTGGCATGGGCGGAATGATGTAATCATCACTTCTTTTAAACCATATTCGAACCCTTTCCCAAACTGGAAAGGGTTCTTTTTTGGATTCTATAAATCAATATAAATGTCTTTTTTATTTACCTTGCGAAGCAATAACACGAAATCCATGGTAATTCATAATAATTTTCAAGACTTTGTGCTCTTCCTTTACATTCACATGGGGTATGCCGATGGCTTTTTACATCCCACTGAAGAAGAGGTTATCCTACATAAAATGAGTAAGGTTTTTCCGTCTGAGGGAAATCCAAAAAAGAAACTAGATGATGCCATTGTCCAATACACAAAACTTGATCAGGGCAAAGTGATGGAGATTATAAAAACTACTTTTAAACATTTTGATCATGTTAAGTTTGCAGCCAAATACAAAGTTTACACGGATATGTATGATATCGTAAATGCAGACGGAAAGATTGAAGAGAGCGAAACACTAGCTCTTGAGACGCTGAAAGAGATCATCAACATGAATTCAGAAGCGAAACAAGCCTCCTAATTGATCTACTCTTTTCTGTTAAACGTAGGGCACGGTATAAAACGCTCAGGTCTTTTTGTTTTATTTTGCATATTAATGGCCAATCTATATTTCAACGCAATTTCATGAGTTCCTCCTGAAATCGGGCCTAAAGAAGATACCGTAAAATCATAGCTATAGGTTAGTTCAATTTTTTCAAACTGAAAACCAAGTATCAGTACTGCGGCATCTTGACTAATATTTCCCTGCACATTTTTATTAATTGGAATGCCCCTATACCAAACACCGAGTATAATAGGATTGTAGAGTAAATATGCCCCAATATCTAATTGCTCAAATTGGCCTTGTCTCTTATAAACAAATGAGGGAGAAAGCACCGGAATAGTAGCTCGTTTAAATGCACCACGATACAATGGTATTCTCACACCTCCGTGAATGGTAAGCTTAATGGGAACATACGATTCACTATTTATTAAAGATCTGTTTGGTTCGTTAATGTGATTAACTGCAAACCCTACCCAGAAATTTTTATTGTAAGCTAATGCTCCTGCTTTAAAATCAAAATAATTTGAAGTGCCCAAATTAGATGCTGCCGGGTCATCACTTGGCACTTTGCCACTTGCATCAAATTGAAGCTGATCTCCAAACAGCAATCGGTTAAAATCAACTCTTCTAACTGCATAACCAAAATTTAATCCGGATGAGATAACCCATTTATTAGAAATATTTAATTTATAAGAATAAAGAAAATTGAATTGTGAAGATTTCATTCCTGCAGTCCCGGCCTGATCAACCGTTGCCATAAACCCTACTCCACTATTATAGTTATGTAAATTGTAATCATACGAAAAAGCATACGTTACATATCCGCGTGCAATGTTCGGCCATTGATTTCTATAATTAGCTATGAAACGGTGATCAGTTGTTGTTCCTGTAAAAGCAGGATTGAGGTAAAGTGGCGCAGCATAGTATTGACTAAATTCCGGATCTTGTGCTAACGAGAGCAGGTAGAGAAAATAAAAAAAAAGAAAAAGAAAAAATCTTTTAGCTACACTTTTACATGCTGGTTTCGAAATATTAGTAAATACAATCATCAGCTTACCGAATCAAATTAATGTCCCCTACCCTCACCACTGTTTCTCCATTTTCAAATCGTGCAGTTAGTTTATACATGTAAACATCTTGTTGGCATATCTTACCGTTATACGTTCCATCCCATCCTCTGCTTACGTCTTGGCTCTCAAATAATAGCTCACCCCATCTGTTGAAAATTAAAAACTCAAATTGAGTTACTCCTCGCATGAGCGGAAGAAAAACATCGTTCTTACCATCACCAGAGTTATTGCCCGAAATGGAAGAACCTCCACCGGAAGGTGAGAAAGCATTAGGTACTAAAACCTGACCATCTTTTTTTACTCTAACCACATTGGCAAGCTTGGTTGTATCTTCACAACCAAATTGATTAATAGCTTTTAAGCTAATGGTATAAAAACCTTCATTTGCATATCGATGTTCGGGTTCTACATTCGGTGAGGTTGTACCGTCACCAAAATCCCACTCATAGGTATTTGCATCTGAGCTTAAATTCTTAGTGTAAAGAATCCCTCCGGGTATATAAACCAATCTTGGCTTTACATCAAATGCTGCTGATGGCTGCGGCCACGCACTAATAATATTGGGTTTAGATTCCGTTACCAATTGTCCGGTGATATTGCTGGCCGAAAGTTTTACGGTGTAGGTACCTGGCCGCGAGTAAACATGCATCGGATCTTTCTGCTGAGAAGTTGTTCCATCACCAAAATCCCAATTGAATGAATTCACATCGGCATACTTTGAGAGGTTAGTAAATGTAACCTTCACGGGAATACATCCCGATGGTGGATCATACGAAAAATTTACAATTGGTGGTATTGGATTAATAGTAATTGTTTGTGTAGTTACCTGAACACAAAACGCGGAAGATACTGTTAGTGAAATAGTGTAGCTTCCGTAAGTAGCATACGTGTGCGAAACTGTCGAAGCATTTGTGGAGGTCGTGTTATCACCAAAGTTCCAAAGGTATTTCCAGTTTCCTGGATTAGTAGTATTGCTAATCAATACGGTAGAATTCGGAAGAGTTTGAGCCGTAGGCGAAGCAGTGAAAGAAGCATTGATATTATCTTGCTTTAGAATAATAATTGACTTTGATGTAATCGGGCTTTTACAAGCTGCAAAATTTTCTGTTTCAAGAGAAAACTGAACAGGTAAATCATTAGTGAGCGACCGATTGAAATCCACAATAATCTGATCTTGTACGTTGGAGGAATTTAAAATTGTAATACCATTCTCCACCACCTTCCAATTATATTTTGATAATCCTTTTTGGATAGCCAAAAGTCTGATTTTCATTTTCTGACAATCAAGCAGAAGAGTATCAATTAAAAAATTTGAAATCGGAACGGGACTAATTCGAATAGTACGAGCAGAATCTCCTTTGCACCCCGAAGCGAGTTTTGTAGTAAGGTTTATAGAAAAGTCTTTAAAAGAATTAGCGGTGGTAGAAAAGCTATAGCTAAAGTTAGGATTAGTAGCAGTACTGCTTTGTGCAATTAAGCCAGTAGCATCGCTAATGCTCCAGGTGTAATCGATTGGATTTAAGGATTGCGTTTGAGTATCTACTTTGAAATTTACGATTTGCGGAGAGCAATTAGAATTGAAGGGTGAATAATTTATTTCGCTAAACCCAGATATGGTTCCAGGAAATACAGTAATGACCTGAGTGCCTGAAACGCGCTCGCAAGTATGAATTGTAACCACCCTAAGTTGAATATCATATATAAGCGTTGAACTTGTTAAATTAGAAAATCGATAGCGAAACACGTTGGTGAACCCAGGATCTGTGGGTTTTTGGATGGCTGCCACTTTAAATCCAAGTCCGTCTTTTGCATCTACCTCCCAAATAAACTTATCAATTACATCTGGCTGGCCTATGATTGAATTATTTGTGAAATCTACTGTTAGCGGCCCACATCCTGATGTTGTGCTGGGTGTAAAACTTGAAGCAGGTAATGGGTCTACCACAACAGGAATTACTAAAATATTAGAGCAGGCATTTTGATTAGTAGTTGCCCTAAATGCTACTTTATAGGTGCCACTTATTCCCAACACTCTACTGAAAGAAGTTTTATTATCAAAGGCAGGATCTTTATTAAAAGTTACTCCATCATAGTTAAAATCCCATTCTCGTAAGGATATGGATTCACCACTAACTGGGTTTAAGGTGGAGCTTTCTAAAAATACTGTTGCGTTACCTTCGCAAACTCTAGAGGCAGAAAATATTGGTTTTGGCTTTTCATATACTTTAATTTGAACTTCATCTACCGATTCACATGAGGTAACATTATCTCGTATCCTAAGCTTCACTTTATAAATTCCTTTGTTTGTATAAGCCTGATCAAGCACTGTAAGTTGGATAGAAGAAAAGCCCGCAGCAGGCTCTTGCCGAATAAGTATTCCTACCTCATTATAAAATTCCCATCTCCATTGGGTGGTAGGTGTAATCACTCCAATTGAAACATCATTAAATCTAACTTGAAAATTAGTGAGTGGAGCATTTACCTCTTGACAAAAGGAAGGAGTAATTGGATTGTTGGCAAAATCCGTAACACTAATCTTAGCAACTAGAGAGGGGGAAATAGAAATCACTTTATCTACAGAACTAACGCAGCCACCTACGGCATTTGCATCACTAACTGAAAGCCGAATTAACTTTAGGCCACCAGTAGGATAAGTAAAGGTGGGGTTTGAATTTGTTGAAGTCGAAAGCGGAGCTCCCGTGCCCGTAGCATTATCAAAAAATCGCCAAGTGTATTTAAACGATGCACCACCAATGGGGGGCGTTTCATCATTAAAGAAAATATTATCACCAATACAAAAAGTAGTTTGTATCGGTCCGCTAGAATTACTTAATCGCGTAACAAAAGATGGTTGCGGAGAAGGGACAATAACTATTTTACCTGTAATCATCTGTGCAGGATTATCTCCATTTACAAGATCTCCGCTAACAGGATTTCTAGCATTTCCATCCAGCAGATCATTATCATATGCATTGCACTGATTCCAATTTTTCAGCGTCACCACAAAATCTTTTCCGATATCAGCGACTGCCGTTACGGGTATAGAAATGGGTAGGCTAGCAAAACCTGGTGAAAGAACAGGATAAAAAGGATTGCTAGTAGGGCTAGGATTTAAATAGGGAAATGATCCGGGATTTACTGAATTTACTTTAACTCCATTTATTTGATTTGCAATTGAGCCTGTGCCATAAATAAATTGAACCCATCTCGGTTCATTATTCTCTCTTGTGGCTCGGGGAAAACAATTCCATGTACTATTATCTGTAAATGATAAATTGGCAGCAAAGCCTTGACAAACGCGAAATGTTTGAGGATTGATAGATACCACATCATTCGTCCAAACAATTACTTGCGTATTTATAGGAACCACACTGCCGCGAGGGTTACACGCATTCGATGCGTCTATCACCACATCGTATCCACAATTGATAGATCCACTTGGGTAATTATGGGCAATGGTAACACCTGTTGCATTTGTTTGTACAAATGATTCTTCCGGAGTGCCATCTCCCCAATCGATAAAATATTTCGTGCCTACAATGGAAGACAAATAAAGTGTCTGAAGATTTACCGTGTAAGGTGCGCACCCCCTGCTGCTCGTCAAAAATTTAAATCCAGGTTCAAGAATGCCACCGCATTGAGCCGTAAGCTTCGAACTAATTAGCAGAAAGCCAAAAATGAGTAAGTAGAGTAAAGCTTTATTTGAAAACATTTTAGTTAGTAATTACTAACTAAAGCCAGCCACGACAATCATTGATGAAAGCAAAGAAACAAAAGAAACCACCTTAAGAAGAAGGCAACTTAGTTAAGTCGACAAATAAGTTGAATTAAGAGATGAAGTGCTATTTTACTCTGATGAATTAATTCCAAAAACCTGCTTTGCTATTGAAGCTAGGGCATGGAATAAGTCTATTTCTCTTTTTAACACCTCTATGCAAAGGCTTCGCTTCAAATTCATATACAATTGAAACCTCATGTGCGCCACCTGTTGAAGTAGCAAGGCCAGACAGGTTGAAATCGTAGCTATATCCTACTGTAAAATTTTTTAAATACAAGCCCATTGTAAAAATTACTGCGTCTTGTTGTATTGAATTTACAACGGTTTTTTCCCACGGCTTGCCGCGATACCAAACTCCTAATGAAACTGGATCGACATGATAGTTTACTCCTACATCAAATTGCGAAATCAATCCTTGAATACGATAAATGAAAGAGGGTGTTAAATAAGACGGTCTTGCTACTGTTCTGATTCCACCATTTAATGTAATTCTTCCGCCACCATGAAATACCATTTTCATAGGCAATCTGGTTTCGGTACTTAGTATTGATAGATTAGGTTTGTTTATGTGACTAAAGGCCGCGCCAAAAAACAAATCTTTATTATACATAACGAAGCCTGCGCCAAAATCAAAATATTGGGTATTTCCAAGGCGCTGCAATGAAGGATCTAATGATGCACCATTAAATTCGAGTCCATCACCTAACTGAAGTTTACTTCTATCCAACCCATTGTTACCATATCCAAAATACAATCCTGGTGAAAAAACAAGTTTATCTGTTAGCTTAACCTTGTAACTATAATTAAGTCCGACAGTGGTAGTTTGCCAACCAGCAGAACCCATTTTATCATTAGTAAATAAAATTCCAAAACCACTTCTTAATTCATCTACCCAAATATCATAACTCGCTGCGGTAGTATTAAACGCCTGCGGCAGATTAGGCCATTGAACTCTGTGCACCAAGGTGACTCGCTGCTGATTAGTTATTCCAGTAAATCCAGGATTTAAATACAAAGGAGACTGGTAATACTGAGAGAACTGTGGATCTTGAGAATATACTATACCAGAGGCTGAGATAAATAACGATATTAAAAAAAGGTTCTTCATTTTAGCGAGTATAAAGATATTCATTTTAATATATCATCGTTACATCTCCCACCTGTGTAGTTCTTTGAGAGTCTGAAAAGCGTATTGTCAATCGGTAAACATAAACACCAGAAGGCATCAACTTACCATCTTTATTATAACCATCCCATCCACTGGTTGAGCTTCTGCTCTCAAAAATTAAGTTACCCCATCTATCATAAATTTGAAGGTTGTAAGCGTCAGAATCGTTCGGCACGCCTCTTACAATAGGTAAGAATACATCATTGAATGTTCCACCCCCACCCTGTCCATTAGAACTTGGACCACTTGTATTAGGTGTAAAAGCATTTGGAATTTTTGCTTGACCACCTTGCTTCGCTATTATTTTTCGTATTAGCGTATCTCTACAAATTACACCTCCACCATGATCATTTTCGGCTATTAGAGTAACATCATACTTGCCTTCTACTGGGTATTTATAAGATGGCTCGAACTTATCTGATTCATCTTTGGTATCACCAAAATTCCATCTGTAGTGAGTTGCTCCAGAAGTGAAATTGAAAGTCAGCATTTCTTGGTCTGGTATGAATACAATATCTGGACGCAAGTCAAATGAAGCGAGTGGCAAATCATAAATCTTTACATCTACCAAAGGAGCGTTGGCAACCTGACCTGTAGCGGGTATTGATGTTTTATAAGATACGGTGTATTCACCGGCTTCAGTAATCTTAAACTCACCAGGGTTTGCCACATTCGATGTAAACGTTGTGCCTGTTTTCTTATTAAGAACTCTCCATTCATGAATAAATCCAGTGCCCACCACATTCTTTAATTTAATTAATCCTGGGAAACAGAATTCTTTCGGATCAATATCAAAGCTTGCCGCAAGAGGTGGCAGTACAATTAGCGTTGATTTAGTCTTATCTGCCCTACAACTTAAACCTGCAGTTTCAGCGGCAATATTTGTTACACTCAAAGTAATTTCCTTTGAACCGGGAGAAGAGTAAGTAACAGATATATTTCCTGTTGTTGTTTGCGTTAATGTAGTTGGGCTAGCATCTCCAGTTATTCCAAAAATCCAATTGTATCTAAATTGAGATATATTAAAGGGAACAGAATTATTTGTAAATGTAATGGTTGACGATCCGCTGTTGAAAATTGGATTTGTAGGGCTAATGGAAAAGTCAGCAGTTACTCCTTTATAGACATTTACCGTAGTTACTAGATCAGGAGCTGGGCAATTTCCATTATTAGCTTGATAAACAATTTCAATTGGCTGAGGATTTAATATGCCAGTATTAGATAACACATAGCTTACAGAAGGAGAAGTTAAAACTTCATTTACTGCAGTTGTCCCCTTATTTCTCCAGAACCAGCGGTGTGATGTAACACCTAAACTTTGATTGCCGAAACGAATTGTTTCGCCACTACAAATATCTGTTTTATCAGGAATGACATTTGTGACAATAATGGAGTTAATAGTCACCTTCTTAGCCGAAAATTTAAAGCATCCAGGGAATGGTGCTGGAAGCTCAACTCGCATAGTAACATTGTAGTCCTGATCTTTATTGGGATTTACATTTGTAAACGTGTGTGGAACCGTTTTACTAGTTACATTCGTGGTTGCTACATAGGTACTATCCGCAGAACCATCTTGCCATTGCCACGTGTATTGAGTGCCTGCCTTCTGGTTATACTGGAATAGGAACTGATGAGGACTACATGCCTTGGTAGCGCCCACAACTGAGAATACAGGATCAGTATCTCCCACAGTAATAGTTACCGACTGCCCCGTTACTGTAAATGGACAATTGAACGCATCGGTGATAGCCTTAATAGTGTAAGTGGTTGTGGCTGTTGGCTTAACTTGAATAACTTTAAAGTTACCCGCGCCATTTACTGTGATGTCTGTACTGGTTGTTCCATCATTTTGATTATATACAAAACTAAAAGGTGCTTGGCCATCCAGTTGAATAATCAAAAACTCTGAAGTGCCTTTACAGATAGACGATGGTGAATTTTGGAAGCTGGCACTCATTTGTGGTGCCACGGTTACGATCACAATCTTCTGGTCTCCCTCGCAATCGTTCGGGTTCACACCAGGGCCAAATGCCTTGATTGTATACGTAAGACTCGCCTGCACGCCTGTGGTGTTGGTGATCGCTTGATTCACACCTGTTGAAACAGGAACAGTTTGATCTGCAATACCTGACAAGCCGCTAGGGTTATCAACCGTCCATGTGTAGTTAGTACCAATCACATTACTAGTCAGTGGAATCGTTAACGTATTACCGTGACAAATCTTTTGCGTAGAGGCTACATTCAAAATCTTTGGCTTAGGATGTACTATTACCGGAACAACGATACTCGGCCCGGTACAACCATTTGCTTTTGGCGTAACCGTATAATTAACTGTAACTGCCGCATCACTATTGACGACTGTTGGCGTGAGTGAATTATAGAATAACGTTTGGAAGATCAAATTACCAGTCCCGTTGCTTGCGCCTGAAATTACTGAAGGGGCAGATTTAGTATAGGTAGCAATCGTGTTGGCTACATCTGGTGTGAGGGTAATATTTACAAAATCTGAACTACAAATAGCAGGTTGAGCCGATGCTGTAATAGTTGGGGCTGGGTTTACAGTAAGGACAGCAATGATATCTTCACTAACACAACCAGAGCCTCCTACAATTTGAGATCGGAATGTATACGTTACAGTTTGAGCTAACAGCGTAGGATTATCCCATATATCACCAATCTGTTCTCCATTCAGGTAAGTGGTTTTTGGAGCACTCGACAAAGTCATTCCACCGCTTGGCACCGCGCTTATTTTGGTAAACTGAATCATTCCAGAGCTTGGCACCGTGCTAGATGAAAGTGTCATGGTTGTCGCCACTCCTTCGCAGACAATTTGCGTGGCTGGAGTAATGGATAGTCGTGGCTTAGGTTCGACAGTGATGACCACCGTGGTTGCAATAAAGCCTTGGCAGCCTGATCCACCTTTCGCTCCTACGGCTTTCGGTGTAATCGTGTAGGTAACTGTTGCTACGCTATTTGTTCCGTTGACCAAATTATCTTTTATAATGGTAAGCTTTGGTAAGTTACTTTGAGCAGGAAAGAACCCTGTAACGGCACCAGAAGGGCTAGACACAGCTGTGTAATCAAACGTGATTGCACCCGCACTTGGTATCGTGTTAGAATTCAATAAAATATTTGTGGCACTAGGTGTATTAGGTGTATCACTGCAAATAGTTGCTGGAGGTGGAGTGATCATGGTGATGGCCGGCTCAACTGTCAGCACTATATCCACTTGTGGACCTTTGCAACTAGCAGCAGAAACTGGCTCTATGGTGTAGGTAACAATACGCGTTCCGTTGGTGCTATTTCGGAATTTATCATTTAAGATTTCGTTAACTCCTACACCACTGCGCGCGCCTACATTGCCCGCTATTTGTGCTAGTCCAGCCTGAATAACAACATTGATAATATTATAGTTTGCCGCTGCTACACTTGTAGACTTAGTGCCAAAAGTAATTCCACTGATATCTTCAGAGCATACTGTTTTATCCAAACCCGTTAATAAAGCAGGCGATGGGTTGATGGTTAGGGTTACTGTTGCTTCTGTACCTAAACATCCCGCTGCAGAAACAGGCACAATTTTATAAACAACCTGTAGCGGGCTGTTGGTCGTATTTACATAAACATCATTAATTATAGTGTTGGCTGGCTTACCACTACCGATACCCGAATTGCCAGACCCTGCTGTAAGTCCAGCAAAGGCAATGGCATTTATGTTATAAGTAATGGCCGCAACAGAACCTGGAGCAACGCCCAATGTGACATTAGAAATAACTCCGCTACAAACCGGTGTTGGATT
>JANYHI010000047.1 GCA_025359125.1 Cytophagales bacterium | reverse complement strand
CTACTCAATAGAATGCCTGCACCAAAAAGTAGCACAAACAGAAGCGTGCTTAGCGCCATTTGTTTTAGATACGGATCTAATTCGGATGAAGGTTTTCGTGAAATGGAAAACCCATTTTTTAAGAATAAAGGGGCTGAGAATAAAAATAAAAATTGTGCTGATACTTTATAATTCACGATCGAATAAATAACCGCGCAACTTAATCCGCCAATTAATAATGCCCAATGATAGGTAGCGGCTTTTTCTTTTCCGATTCTTACCGGAATCGAATATTTACCCGCAGCTTTGTCCGATTCAATATCTCGTATGTTGTTAATGTTTAGCACTGCAATGGAAAACAATCCACAGCTTAGTGCTGGAAAAATTTCCATCCAAGAGATGGAATGAGTGAATAGATATAAACTTCCCATCACACCTACCAATCCAAAAAATAAGAGAACAGAAATATCACCCAGGCCCATGTAACCATAAGGTCTTTTTCCTACCGTGTATCCAATCGCTGCCAAAATGCTTAACAATCCCAATCCGAAAAACACTAATATGCCATTCCAATTTGTGCCAAAAGAAAACCAAAGAAGAGATAACCCACTTACTAAACTTAAAATCACAAAAAGAATAACTGCATTCTTCATTTGTGTAGATGAGATAGCACCCGACTGAACGGTTCGTGTAGGACCTTTACGCCCCGCATGATCTGCGCCATTGATAGAATCTCCATAGTCATTCGCGAGGTTAGAAAGTATTTGAAGAAGGATGGTAGTAAGACAACAGAAAGTAAAAATCAATCCATTGAATTGATGAACAGCCGCTGCCAAAAAACCTGCCATACCGATACTCGAAAGCGCCAAGGACAACGTGCGCAATCTAAAAGCACCCAACCAAACTTTAATGTTCATAGTAGAAATATAAGTGAAGTAAATATACGACTGATCTACAACACAGAAACAATCGTTTGGCGTTGATTGTTAAACGAGAATTGATCGCCCGCACGTTTAGTTAATAATAATTGCCCAATGGGTGACTGAGTTGAAATGGCTAAGTAGGCTTCACCTTCAATTACTAATTTACCAGCACTGATAGAAAGATAAAATTTATTTGAATTGGTAATGACCAAACTACCTAAGCCAACTTTTGGAAAACTAGTTGACGGATGAGTTTGATCCAGAACCGCTTTCATCTTCATAGCTTCCGCAACTTGTGCCGCTGCTTTATCGCGTTCGAGCTGCGCCATCGCTCTGCCCGTTTCGTACTTATCTCCCGCGCTACTTTTTTCTTCTTGGTTGGCTGACTCCTGAGCGGAATTCATCGCTTGCTTAGCAAAGTTGATTCGCTCGTTTACAAAGTCAAAGCACAATTGATGGAGCCGCAGTTTTAATTCAATACTCATTTATACTCACGTCTCTAAATTCCTAAAAGTGCTTTCAACTTCACATAACCTGTTTTACTCACCGCTACTTTAGATCCATCTCGTAAAACAGCCAAGTGCGTCTCCTTTTGATAAGGTTCAATTTTTGTAATTTGGTTGATGTGAATAATGTAAGAGCGATGCACGCGCACAAACTGCGTAGCGTCCAGCGACTGCTCGTAAAAATTCATCGTTTTATTTTTTAAGAACGCACCTTCAGAGGTATGAATTTTTACAAAGTCATCATCGGCTTCTAAGTAATGAATTTCGTGAACGGGAATAATTTTTACTTTGCTGCCCGTCTTCACCACCACACGTGCCTGTTGTGCCCCAACAGATGACATAGTGTTGAGTACTTGCTCAATTGGCTGTGGTTGTGTGGGCTCTACTTTGCTTTTCCATTTAAGAATGGCGGTGCGAAATCGATCTTCTGCTACAGGCTTTAATAAATAATCAACCGCATTGGCTTCGAATGCTTTGATGGCAAACTGATCGTAGGCGGTAATAAAAATCACCGAAGGTTTTTGATCTAACAATTCCAACATTTCAAAGCCCGTAATTTTTGGCATTTGAATATCTAAAAAAATTAAATCAGGCTGATGTTGTTGAATAGCCTTTACACCTTCAAAGCCATCGCCACACTCTTGCACTATTTCTATTTCCGGAAATGCCTTGAGGTACGATTTAATAATTTCGCGGCTCAGCGGTTCATCATCAATCAGTATTACTTTGGTCATACGCTAATCGTTTCTTCTTTCTTCATTGAAATCTCAGGCAAAGTAAGTTGAACTGTAAAATGATTATTTTCTATTGTCGTTTTCAATAAATCGTTGCGCGAGTATAAAAGATAAAGTCTGCGTTTCAATCCATTTAAACCAAACCCGCTTCCCGTTGCTGGTTGCATATCGGCATCAAACGGATTTGTAATTTCAATTTGGATGGAGTCATCCAGTCGCTTCGTGTTCATTTTTATCAGTACATTATCTGTAGTGCCGTACAATCCAAACTTAATGGCGTTTTCTACCAAGGGCTGAATCAATAACGGAGGAATTAACCACAGCTTAATCTGGTCATCACAATCTATTTGCACCTCTAACCGATGGCCAAACCGAACTTTTTCTATGGCTAAATACAATTTCAGATAGATCAATTCTTGGTCTAATGTTATCCATTGCTCGTCTGCCCGTTTTAAGGTAGCGCGCAAAAAATCCGAGAGCTGTTGCACCATCTCGCGCGCTTTGGGTGGGTTTATTAAAATCAGTGCATTGATAGAGTTTAGACTATTAAATAAAAAGTGCGGTTGCAATTGCAGTTGTAATTTTTGTAGCTCTGCTTCTTTCACCAATGTTTCTGTTGCCGTTTGGTGGCTTACAGATTCCTCTAACTCTTTCACCTGTTTTCTAAAAATAAGAATCATACTCCAGCTGCAGGCAATCAAAAAATTAACACCTAGCCTTATGGGCGAAGATTTTTGTAAGAAAGAAATATAGTCGCTATTTGTTTTATCTAGTATTTCTAATACCTGAAAAGAAATCCAATTAGCACCGTATGCCACCGCCAAACTTAAACTAAAAATAAACTGATACTTTCCAATGTTAGGAGTGTAGCGCGTGATAATCAATTCCAGCAATGCACACGAAAGCAAAATCCAATTGATTGAAATTAGCGCATCATACGCGGCTAAAGATATTTCAAAACCAAACCATTGATTTAATACCCATGTATGGAAACCAGCCCAGGCAACGGCCGAACCTAAAATGGGCAATGCTCTTTTTGCTCTCGAAGAAAAACCAGAATCCATTTTAGCGCACAGTCAGTAAGCGATTAGCTTTTGCATCAATCAGTAGTAGATAGTCGCGCACATCTTTGGGCTCTTCCGTAGAAGAATAAATTTCATCTCCATCTTCCATAGAATTAATCGGGCAAACGTCTACCACATTAATAAACTTCCAAGTTACAGTTTCCTGCCTGTCATTTACAAACTGGCACTCACCCATGCGGCCGAGTATCGTGGCCTTCTCTTTGGCACAATCATATTCATCTGCTCTTATCAAACGAAGCTGCTCATCAAACTGCGGAGCATGGTTTCCCATGCCACTCACCACCTGATAAACAAACTTCGCTAAATACCATTTCATATTATGAGGATAAAGTTTTTAGAGATACTAATTAGTTAGAAACTTTTTATTTCAAGGCCACCGAAAATACACACGCCTGTCAATACCAATTTTTTACTGTCGCTTGCGGCAGCAGGATCTTTTCGCTTATCATCTACTCCGCCCATAATGGCTGTAATGTCCGACTTTACATCCCAATTAGCAGGCACCAATAATTTAGTGCCACCAAAAATAGAAACGATGTCAATTCTAACTACACCATTTACATCTGCTTGCGTCAAGTCAATTTCAGAACCACCGAATACCGAAGTGATTTGTCCACCACAAAAATTCTTAGAAAATATTCTGCGTTTACTACCACCAAAAACCGAAGTGATGTTGATTACTTCATCACCAGTTGCAGGGTTCATTGAGTCATTTTTTTTTTCGTTCCAAAAATTTCCTTCGCTCACCGATTTGGCAAACACCGAGCGGAATAATATTAAAAGCCCGATTGAAATTACAATTACCGGAAACACATACCTACGTGTTTCAAAATCAATGCCCGGTATGTCTTCCATCATAAAAAATCCACCCACCAAAATCAAAACCAACCAACCGATGCCTTGAAAATTTTTGCGTATGCCTGTGCCCACACCAATTGCAATCAGCAACGTCTTCCAAGATATTAACCAGTAAGGCACCAAATCATAATCTAACCGATCGAGCAACAAAAGTGCGCCTACAGTTATTACTATAATGCCAATCCAAAAACTGTTTCCGTATTGTTTGATGTTTTGCTTTTCCATAGTTGAGTTATTGTTTAGCAAATATAACGGGGCAAAGTGCTGTGCAAACAACCTAAAAAGGCGAGCGTAACCAAAAAGTCGGTGAAACCGGGAGAAGAGAACGATGAAACCAGATTTAGAAATTTTTAATTCACCATAAACAAAATCTTTATCTGTATCGTCCCTAGGCTAAGACGAGACTTGACATTAAATATGACTATTTCTGAGAAAGTAAAAAGAAGTAAGATTTTTTTACCTGTTATATCTAAACCGGGCGGAAATTATATTTCAGTTAACGTCCGCGGCAACATTTGCTAACACTGCCATTCAACTTTGACTCACACACAATTTTTCAGTTGGAATCACTTGCACACTAACCTTAGAGGAAAAAAAATTCAATATTGCTCGTACCAATCAAATTTCTCTTTTACAATATTTAATTTCTCTTTTTTCATATATGTAAGAAAAGCATTGGCCAGAGGAGAGTGTTTTTTTCCCCTAAGCCAAATTAATCTCCAAACTGTTTTAATAGGCAATCCCTTTACAGGAATAATTTGTACATCACCACTATGTAATTCATTCTTTATTCCTATCAGCGGCATTATGGAATAACCCAAACCAGAAATAACCGCTTGTTTGACTGCCTCATTAGAAGTAAGCTCTAATTTTTTCGCGATAGGAATATGATTACTTTCAATAAATCGTTCCATCGTTTGCCTGGTAGCAGATCCTTTTTCTCTATAAATCAATGGAAGTTCTTTAAGTAACTCTTTTCCGTAATACGACCTGCTAAATTTCCTTTCTGATCCTCCTATCAAAAATAATTTATTTTGCATAAGATCCAGCTTCTCCACAGGCAGTTTAGCAGGAAGCACTGACACCAAAGAGAAATCAACTTCATTTTTCTCAAGCGTGTCAACCACTTGCGCCTTGTTAGTTACATCCATTGCCAAATCAATGGCGGGGTGTTGTTTAATAAATGAAGATAAGAAGTAGGGCATCACATACTTTCCGGTAGACACCACTGATATTTTTAACCTGCCATAAAGCAGTCCCTTATAAGATTGCGACTTGTAATTAATAGTATTTACCTGATTTAAAATACTCTCCACCGATTCAGCTATTTCTTTTCCAAAATCAGTAATATAAATTTTTCTGCCTACCACTTCTGTTAATGGAACATCAAATTGGTTTTGAAAATTTTTAAGCTGAATGGAAACGGCAGGCTGGGTAAGATGCAATAGCTCAGCTGCTTTGGTTACGCTTTCTGTCTGTGTAATCTTTAAAAATACATGTAGTTGTGTAAGTGTATAATTCATAAAATATTTTTATGCATTTCATTACAAATATAAATAAAAAAATATAAAATACATCCGTCACTTTTGCAATGAAAATTGTCACTTCAAAAGTATTTTAACTAAAACTAAACTATAAACTCTTACTATGAATTCCTTAAAATTAGTTGCCGTTATTTCCCTAATCAGTTGCGCGGTAGCGAATAGCCAAACCATTTCACCAGATGAGTCTATCCGTCAACTCAAATTAGGCAACCTGCGCTTTGTAGAAGGCAAATCAATTAAGCCACGTCAAAATTTTGAAAGAATAAAAGAAGTATCAACAGGTCAGAAACCATTCGCCACTATTGTAGGCTGCTCCGATTCAAGAGTGCCCAATGAAATAATTTTTGACCAAGGGCTTGGCGATTTATTTATCGTGCGAACTGCTGGACAAGTATCTAGCTATGCTTCTTGGGGCAGCATTGAATTTGCGGAGGAAGTGTTGGGCACAAAATTAATTGTAGTGCTGGGCCACACAGCGTGTGGCGCGGTAAATGCAGCCGTCAATTTACCCGAAGTTCCTGGGCATATTGTAACGCTCATCAATGCAATCAAGCCAGCGGTAGAAAAAGCAAAGAGCACCCAACCGCAAGACTTAATAGACGCCTCTGTGCGCGAAAATATTAAAATGCAAGTAAACCAATTAAAAGAATTGGAGCCTGTGCTTGCTAAGCGAGTGAGAGAAGGCTCTATTAAAATAGTGGGAGCTTTGTATCATCTAGAAACTGGTAAAGTAGAATTCTTAGAAAATTAATTTGACTATGCTAACAAGTATTTTATCGCCCATGGTGCTCGCATTTTTACTAGGCATTGTTGCAGCCCGGGTAAAAAGCGATCTGAAATTTCCCGATTCACTTTATCAATCACTAACTATCTATCTTTTAATAGCAATAGGCTTAAAGGGAGGTTACAAATTATCGTTAGCAACATTTTCTGAAGTGTATCAGCCAGCGCTTGTTGCAATTGGACTTTGTTGCGCTATACCCTTATGGACATATTGGTTAATGCGGAAAGCTGGAAAATTTGATGTTTACAATTCTGCTGCACTAGCAGCACATTACGGATCAGTATCAGCTGTTACCTTCAGCGCAGCATTAGCCTTTCATGAAACTTTAGGGATTTCATTTGAAGGATTCATGCCTAGTATGTTAGCCATGATGGAGATTCCTGCCATCTTAATTGGAATTTCACTTGCCAGAATAAATGCCTCTTCAGACAATAAAACAGAGCAGGTGCCTTTAAAAGAAATAGCTAGAGAATTGATAGCCGGTAAAAGCAGCTTACTACTATTAGGTTTTTTAACAATAGGTTTTTTAGTAGGTAAATCAGGATGGGAGCAAGTATCGCCTCTTTTTGATACGCCATTCAAAGGAGTGCTAACATTGTTCTTACTAGAAGCTGGGTTGGTTGCAGGGAGAAAATTATCTGATCTAAAGAAAGATGGATTATTCTTAGTTGGTTTCGGTATCATTTTTCCCATTATCCATGCGGTCATTGGAATCTATTTAGGGCATTTAGCAGGTCTTGGTTTAGGTGGTTCAACTATATTAGGAACTCTAGCTGCAAGTGCATCTTACATTGCAGCGCCCGCAGCATGCAGAGTAGCATTACCACAAGCTAACCCATCTTACTATTTAACTTCTGCCCTTGCCATCACGTTCCCCTTTAATATCATGTTAGGCCTTCCACTCTACCACCAAATCGCAAAAATAATTATTCTATCCTAAACTATTTATGATATGACGAATTTAAACTTGCTTACGATTATTGCAGACGAGGCGCTGGCCGTGATTATAGAAAAAAAGATTATCGAATTAGGAGCAAAAGGATTTACCTCTTATTCCGTTTCCGGAAAAGGGTTGAACTTCATCCGAGATAATCAATGGGAAGGGGAAAACATTAAAATCGAAACCATTGCTTCTGAAGATGTCTGCAAAAAAATTACTGAGTATTTACAGGAAACGTACTTCAATCGGTACGCTGTTATTACTTTCTTTCATCCGGTAAATGTGGTTCGCAACGCTCACTTTTTATAAGTAAAGCATATCTAGTTTCTGAAATTTTCTATCCAAATAAAGTTCCGATGTTATAGTTTTACAAAGGCAGAAGCTTACCTTTAAAAAAAAAGTTTTCCATGTCAGCCAATGCTATCAAAGCTTTTGTTATTTCCCTTGCATTGGCATTGCCATCTTTCTCACCGGGTCAAATCATCTCTGAAAAAACAAAACGACATATTTTTCAAGGCGAAATAAACCGCCAAGGAAAAGCTGTAGGCTGCCATCACATTTTTGCCATAACCAAATACAAAACTTCTCAACTGGCAGACAAGTCAAGAAAAAACGGCCCAAAAGATATTTTTAAAGCAAAAGTGAAAGTAAAAGACGAAAATGGACGATGGATTGCCAAGATTTCTAACCAAGGATTTTCTACTTTCTATCCAGAATCGTGGAGCGAAGAGAAAACATTAGAAGCCATACAGGAAGCTTACCACTCCAAACGAAAAGTAAATGGCGAATTGTGGGAAGGAAAATGTAAGGAAGGAATTATTATTCAAATGTATGTGAAGTCAGATGGTAATATTTCTTCCGCATTTCCTAAAGATTGGACACGATAAATCATGTTAGAATATACCTTTAGCAAAAAAAGAATATGGGGAGGTGAAAAGCCTCGCCCCATTTTAAAAATAAAAAAACCATTTAGCATGCTGGCCGATTTGGCCAATGGCCACTTACAAACTACTAAGGGTGTCGAGGTCGTGCTAAAAAATATTGAAAAGGTACGAAAGGAAGAAAAGAAAAGTTATTCGTTTGGAGGATCAGATGCATGCATCATTGAAGTAACTAAATTCCAAACGAAGATTCTTTATAACTTCGGAGAAAAAGAATCTTCAGTTTCTACCTATCAACTTCAAAAATTATTAAGGGATTGGAGAGATTATCTTCAAACTGTATAAATTAAAGTAACTCGCTTTAGTACTTTTAATTTTTTGTATTTCACTTTCAATAAGTGCAACTAATTTAATTATACAAAGTAGATTTACCGTATTAGATTCTCTTAGTTTAATGATTCGGTACTTGACTAGAGATCGTGCTGCTGTTGGGAAAGTGACCAAGTGATTTCATGGCCAATCCTAAACTCAATAATGTTAAAAATGCACCCATCAGCATAGGTGCACCCGGAAAATAAATAGAGGTGGTAGGTGCTGTAAAATAGCTAAACAGTTGAGTCATCAACAACGGACCAATAATTGAAGTAGCGCTCATCAAACCGGTAAGCGCTCCTTGCAGTTCTCCCTGCTCGTTCGAGGGCACCTGCGAAGAAATAATTCCTTGTATAGCTGGTCCTGCAATTCCGCCCAGACAGTACGGAATTAAAAAAGCAAACATCATCCAACCTTGTGTGGCAAAACTAAAAAGTACAAAGCCTAAACTATACAAAGCAAGCCCCACGTAAAGCGAATTCTTTTGCCCAAGCTTTGGAATAATAATTCGAATCAATCCGCCCTGCACAATAGAAATTAAAACTCCTACCGCAGTGAGCGACCAACCAATCATGGCCGGACTCCACTTAAATTTTTCAATGGTGTAGAACGACCAATTACTTTGCACCGCATGTGCGGCTACATAAATTAAAATAAGTGAGGCCACCAAGCCAATGATTACCGGATAACGTCTAAGATTTAATAATGAGTTAATAGGGTTAGCGCGCTTCCATTCAAACTTTCTTGTATTTTCTGGCTTTAGCGATTCGGGTAAAATAAAAAATCCATACAGGCAGTTAACTAAGCTAAGACCAGCTGCCACAAGAAAAGGAATTTTCGCTCCATAATTTCCAAGCAACCCACCAACGGCTGGGCCGATTATAAAACCTAACCCAAAGGCCGCTCCTATCAGCCCAAAATTTTGCGCACGTTTTTCGGGTGTGCTTATGTCAGCAATGTAAGCGCTGGCTGTAGTGAAACTCGCCCCCATAGCACCGGCAATAAAACGACCGAGAAAAAGCCAAGCAATGGAAGGTGCAAATGCCAGAAAAACATAATCTAATCCAAAACCAAAAAGAGATGCCAATAGCACAGGTCTTCTTCCATACTGATCACTCAATGCACCCATAATAGGCGCACATAAAAATTGCATGGCTGCAAATGCAAATAGCAAATAGCCACCGAGGCGCGAGGCTTCACTATTTCCTACATTTCCCAACTGCATAATCAGGCTTGGCATCACGGGTATAATCACACCAAAACCAATGCAATCAATCAGGATAGTAATAAAAATAAAACCAAGTGCGGGCGTTTTAGTAGAAGACATAATGATCTTAGAATTTGATTCGCAATAAACTCAAAAAAATAGTAAGAGCCTCATTGAAATAGTTAGAAGGCTAAATCAAAAATAAGGCGGCCTTGTCGGGCTGTCGCTACTCGCCACCTTACCCACTTGCCACTTCGGGCTCAAACATGCGCTCCATCCCGGGCCGAAAGAGTAAACCAAAAATCCCATTTACGACCAATCTGCTAGGCAATGCAACCTCTACTTAAATAAATTCGTCTAACCAAACGTAGCTATGCAACCCTTTTACATAAAGAATGGTCTATAGAATAATTAAAAAGAACCTAACAATTCAAAATTATATTCTATGAAAAAATCTTATCAGTTATTGTTCGTTCTTCTTGTTGTTTCCGGATTAGCCTCTGCGCAGACAAAAGAAGTGCGCAACGTTACTACCTTCTCAAAAATCTCTTTCCGCGTGCCCGGCAAATTGGTATTACGACAAGGTAGTCCGCAAAAAGTAGAATTGGAAGGAAGCAAAGAAGCACTCTCTAAAATTGAAACCGAAGTGAAAGGCGATAAGCTAGTAATTGGAAATGAAGATAATTGGAACTGGAGCTGGGGAGACAGCGAGCGCATTATGGTTTATATTACCGTAAAAGATATTACTGCAATGAGTGTTTCCGGTTCTGGTGATTTAATTACGGAAGGAAAAATTACAACCAGTCAATTAGATTTAAATGTAAGCGGATCGGGCTCCTTGCAAACAGACGTAACGGTATCAGGAGAATTAGAAGCGGATGTATCCGGCTCTGGTCGTATTGATGTAAAAGGTTCTTGCAAAAGCATTGAAAGCGACATCAGCGGATCGGGCAAAGTAATTGCAGCACTTTCTATCAGCGAATTGGCAGATATCGGAATTTCTGGCTCAGGGAAATTTGAAGGCAGCGGTACAGCCAAAGAAATTAAAACAAATATCAGTGGTTCCGGAAAAGTTTATGCTGCAAATTTAGTGGTTGATAAATGTGATGTGCGCATCTCAGGTTCTGGCGATGTTGAAATTCATGTGAACAGCGAATTAGACGCCAATATCTCTGGCAGTGGCACGGTATCTTACAAAGGCAATCCTAATCATGTAAACGGAAATGCATCGGGCAGCGGAAAGGTGAGGAAGATGTAGACTTTAGTTAGAAGTTATTCGTAAACAGTTATCAGTAAAATGGTAACAGTCAAAGCGGAGGCGAAAGCTTCCGCTTTTTTCATTTGTAAAATATCTTACTACATTTCTATTCAATACGAAATGCATATGGATTTGAATGTAGACATGGAAATGGGCTTACGTCTAGTGATCTCTTTTATGATAGGAACATCAATTGGCTTAGAAAGAGAGTATCGTAGCAAAGCGGCTGGCCTTCGCACCATGATTATGATTTGCCTAGGCTCTACAATTTTTACAGAACTTTCTTTTTCCATTGGAGGCGCTGCACCCGATCGCATTGCTTCTACTATTGTAACCGGAGTTGGTTTCCTGGGTGCTGGCGTTATTTTTAAAGATGGAATGACCATTACTGGAATTACTACCGCCACTACTATTTGGATTTGCGCTGCATTGGGTATGGCTGTAGGTGCAGGCGAATATTTTATTGCTATTGTAAGCTCGTGCGTAGTGTTAGTAGTGCTAACAGGATTAGAAAAACTACAGCGAGTGGTAGAAATGTGGCACCAATCCAGAACCTACAAAATCAGTTTTAAAATCACTGGCGACTTTCAAAGTCATTGGGAAGATGATCTCGATAAACTAAAGTTAGGATTCACTAAAAAACGTGACTTAAAAGAAGCCCATCATTTTGTGGTGGTGTACGAAGTGTTTGGGAAAGAGAAGAGACTAGATCACCTCAACAAAATTTTGAAGGAAGATGAGCGAGTAATTGCTTATGAATACTGAAAATACTTTTTTTCATGAGCCAAAGCTCCCTCTACAATAAAAAATTGCGCAGCACAGTAGGTAAGCATAATTAAAGTGCCTGCTAAGGCAAAGGGTTCTTTAAATTTATTAATTGCCAAAAGTGAATCGGAGGTCATAAATAAAATAGCTCCGAAGAAAATAAAACTAAAACTTTTGAGAGAGGTGCGCCCATATCGGAGTAGCGCACTAATTGCCATTAGCGTAATGGCAAGTGCATAAATCATTACCGGAATTTTTAATGCACCTATCGAAGGGTAGAGAATCACCACCAAGCCGGTGCCTGCCAAAATAATAGGAAAAGAAAATCTTACTTTTTGTGAACCTAGTAATTCATTTGTGCTGGGCGCCATCCGTAACTTTCGATAGCAGAAAATATACATCACATGGCCAAGTAAAAAACTGATCAACCCTCCTATAAAAAATAATTCATTAGAAGATACAAAGATTAAGAGCACATCTCCCACCCAACAAAAGCTTAATGCCACCAAAAACAAAACAGATCGATGAGGCGAAAAAATTAAATAGTGCGCAATAAGCCCTCCCATTATTAATGGCTTAAAAATTAGATGACGATCGGGCCAAGAAAAAATCGGAGTAACTATTTCTACTGATGCAGCCAGTGCAAAAATAAAAATGGGGAGCGATTTCTTAGTGAGCATAGCGCGATTTTAATTTTACAACTAAATATAAAAAAGCAATCCCACAAAGCGATGCACACACCACAAAAGTTTGTAAGAACCTACTTGGTTCATTGGCATAAATAAAAGAAGAAATCAATGCGCCTAAACCAATTCCTAATTCCATAAAAATATAAAAGAAGGCAATGCCTCTTCCCCTGTGTTGCTCATCGCATAAGTCTGTAGCCCACGCTAACAAAGTTGGTGATGTAGAACCTTGTGCCAGCCCATACAATACAGAACCAACAATTAACATCGAGGTGCTATCTGCAAAACCAAAGGTAAGCATGGCTATCATCATCAACGGAACGGAAATGCGCAACACGGCTACACGACCGTAACGGTCAGAAGCTTTTCCGGCAATCAAGCGGACTGCTAATGAAGACACCGTTAAAAAAGTAAAGAGTAATCCTTTATTTTTAATTCCGAGAAATGATCCATAGTCAGGCAGCAGCGTGAAAGCTGTGCCATAAGAATAAGCCGTAAGTAACATTACCAATGCTGGGGCGATCACCAATGGTTCTATTAAGTCTTTCTTAGAAATTTTTAAAACTCGCCATGTTACTTTTTTCTTTTCTTTCAATGTTTCACCAATGGTAAACATGATGGCAACAGCGCCTAACGCGAAAAAGGACGACACATAAAACATAACATCTAATCCAAAATTATTAGCCACGGCTCCACCAATAGCAGGGCCACCGGCCATGCCCAACGCACCCGCTGTACCAATCCAGCCCATTGCTTCGCCACGTTTATTGTTTGGTATGGTATCGGTTATATAAGCTGTTACTCCGGTAGGCGAAAAGCCAGTAGAAAATCCATGCAACAATCGCAGCAATAAAAATCCGGCAACAGTAGTAAGCACTGGATAGAGTAAGCTACAGATCAAGCAAACAATCCCTCCTACCATCATCACAGGTTTTCGCCCAAGCATATCGGTAAGCTTGCCGCTAAATGGCCGCGATAGCATAGCCGTAAGTGTAAAGAGTGAAATGATAAATCCCTTGTAAGATGCCCCGCCCAAATTGGTGAGATATTCCGGTAGCTCCGGAACGATCATATTAAAGCTAGCGAAGAATAAAATAGAGCTTACACAAACCAACCAGAAATGCGAATTGTACGCGTGGCCAGGATTTCTGTTACTCATTTTTTGTGGCAGCCTCCTGGCCTTCTAATAAATATGCTTTTATAAAATCATCAAGATCTCCATCCAGTACACGTTGTGCATCATGGCTCTCCACTCCCGTGCGTGCATCTTTCACCAATTTATACGGATGCAAAACATAGTTTCTGATCTGTGATCCAAAATCAATTTTCATTTTTCCGGCTTCTACTTTATCCCGTGCAACATTGCGCTTTTCCATTTCGCGCTGATATAGTTTTGATTTCAACATTTGCATGGCGCGTTCGCGGTTGGCGTGTTGCGAGCGTTCTACCTGGCACACAATCACAATGCCTGTTGGCTTGTGCGTAAGCTGCACTTTGGTTTCTACTTTATTTACATTTTGGCCGCCTGCTCCGCCCGAGCGTGATGTTTGTATTTCTATATCGGCTGGGTTTACTTCAATCTGAATAGTGTCGTCTACTTTAGGATACACAAACACCGAAGCAAAAGAAGTATGCCTGCGTTGGTTAGAGTCAAAAGGAGAAATGCGAACCAACCGATGCACGCCAATTTCAGATTTTAGTTTGCCGTAGGCAAACGGTCCCTCTATTTCTAAGGTTGCTGATTTAATTCCGGCCACCTCGCCCGATTGGTAATCGATCTGAGAAACTTTGTATCCACTCTTCTCACCCCACATAATGTACATGCGATTGATCATGTCTGCCCAATCGTTGCTCTCCGTACCACCTGCACCGGGGTTGATTTCCAACACTGCGCTGAGTTGATCTTCTTCGTGACTCAACATCTTTTTAAATTCGAGCTCTTCTACTGCTTTAGCAGCTTTGAGGTAATCTTTGTCTAGCTCTTCTTCACTAACATCACCAGCCAGATGAAATTCGTTCAACACTTCCAGGTCTTCAACATGTTTGTTTACTTGTGTGTAAGCATCCGTCCATATTTTTTTGGCGCGAATGTTTTTGAGAATTACTTCCGACTCTTTGGGTTTGTTCCAGAAGTCGGCTTGGTGGGTAATACGTTCTTCGTCTTCGATCTCTACAATTTTGCGGTCGTAGTCAAAGATACCGCCTGAGGGCGGCAACACGGGCTTTTAGATCCTTTAAGTTCTCGGTAGTCATTACTAAAATTTGAACAAAAATAAGAAATAGTAGGAAGTAGTAAGAAGGAAATTTACAGCTAAAACTTCTCTTGAATGCGAGTAATATTACCCGCTGTTATTATCCTAGTTTTTTGTATTATTGAACTCTCCGTCATAAGAGCTTTTAAAATTACCTTACCATGAAAGTTATACTGGCCATTCTTTTCTCAGTTGCGCTACTCAGTTGCAAAACAGACAATCCGGCTCCTGCCACCGCAGAAAATATTTCGCTACTCGTACCACCGATACAAACAGATGGAAATTATGCTGCGGCAGATAAAAAACACTATGTAGTAAGAAATACCCAAAAGCATTTGAATAAATTGTTACTCTTTATCGGGGGTAGTGCTAGCAACCCCGCAGACTATAATCTAATTTCTGACTACGCGGCAACAATTGGGTTAGATGTTATCAACCTATCTTATCCGAATGAGGTGGCGGCCGCACCATTGGGGGCAAGCGCTGACAAATTCATTTTTGATAACTATCGAGAAGAAGTATGCTTTGGCACCGCAGTAAGCAACGCAGTTACGGTAGATGTCTTTAATTCAATAACAACGCGCGCGACCAAACTGGTGCTTTATCTAAACAAAACCTACCCCGATCAAAATTGGGGGCAATACCTAACCGCAACCAATACCTTGCAATGGAGTAAAATAATTGTTGCCGGACATTCGCAAGGCTCGGGGCACGCGTGCTATTTAGGTAAAAAAAAATTAGTTGACAGAGTAGTAATGTTTTCGGGGCCTAATGATTACAGTAGCTACTATTCGGCAGCCGCTAACTGGCTCACTCAAGCAGGGCAAACTCCATTAACCAAATATTTTGCACTCCTTCATACGCAAGATGAAATCGTTCCCTTCAGTAATCAGTTGGCCAACTTAAAAGGCTTAGGCTTATTAAGCGCGGGGCAAAATCCAACGTTAGTGGATAACTTAACCGCACCTTATTCGAATGCCCAGGCTCTTTCCTTAAATATACTTGCGCTATCAAACCATTCTTCAACCGTTGGAGGCAACGCACTATTGCCCAATGTGTGGACCTATCTATTTACTGCTCAGTAAGTCTTGTTTCAGAAGGAATAAAAAAAGAAACACTCAGGAGCTATTTTAAAAATTAAAAAGACAAACTACCACTACTGCCGAGCGCTCTGCAATTAAACAGATGCAAACTAAAAAAGCAACCCCGAAACCATTTCTGGCTTCAGCGTTGCTTTTATTTTTTTCCTAGCCCTGCTAGACACTAACTCACAATCGTGATAAGCGGACCTTCCCAATCGGTGGCTACACCCGATACAATGGACTTGTGGAAGAACGCATACTGGCTGCCGCGCTTCAGTCCACTTAGGTCGATGGTAGACCTAGTGGTTGTTACCAATGCCACGCGGTTAGTGAAATTATCCACATCGCTAGTGTACTGCCACTCGTGCGCGTTGGCACCACCGCTAGCGGTTAGGTGCACACTCCCTTCGGTGCTGCCGATGGTTACGCTAAACACCCGCTTCTTCGGAATCGCCTGCGCTTTCACCTCCATACCGGCACTGTGTACGATGCCAATACGTTGGTTCTCTACCAGCGTGGGGCTGTTGGCCACCGCCTCTACTTTGGCCGCCAAAATGTTCAAGTTGCGATCCAACGCTTCGCGGGCTGCATTAATGCTGTCCGTCTTCACATCGGTTAGCGGAGCGTTCATAGCATTGCGCAAGTTGGTGGTGGCGGTGACAGTGGCCGCTACCTGCGCTACAATGTCTGCTGCCGCAAACAATGCATTATCTGTCATGTTGGTGGTGTAGTGTGTAGCATCTACCAACACCTGTGCGTTACTTGTGCTACCCAAGTTCAAAACAATTTTTACTTTCATAATTTTAAATGCTTTATTGTGCATCTGAGAGTGAGTACGCGCGCAGCCTTGCCGCGTTGCGAAAAGATTAAAAATAAAATAAGATTATTTTACTACCAACGACTCACTATAGTGTAACATTTTAGAGGTCGGTTATCGGCTCAAAAAAAGTTGCGTAAAAAGGACGAATTATTTTTAGCGGGCACGCAAGACACCTGACTGGTTCGGTCAGACACGTGACCTACCCGATCAGAGACCTGACGGAAGTAATCAGAGAGCTGACAGACTCGATCAGAAACCTTACCGGGTAGATCAGAGACCTTACAGACCTGGTCAGGAACCTGATCGAGGAAATGAGAAACGTTATTGGTTATATCAGATATCTGAAACCGGCAATCGGATACCTGATAGACCTGGTCAGGAATCTTACCAAGGCAATCAGATGTCTGATAGAGCCGATCAGACATCTAACCGAGCCGGTCAGCTACCTGACCATGCTCACCGAGTTTATAAAAGAAGAGAATGCTGCTTAACCGTTTTAAAGAAAACTTTATATATTTAAAGACTAAAGAAAGGAGGTATCTACAACGGAGTTACTTATATCGATTTCTTTTGGGTTTATCGGAGAGGGAATTTCTGATATACGATTGTTGCTAGCCATAGGGTCGGGACAAATTAGTTTTCAAACACAACGGTTGATATTTTACTAATACAAATTCCCACCGTGGACAAGTACGAGACTCGCAAGACGGTTGACAAAAACGCCATGTTGGCGCGCGTTTGCAACGCGTACATTTCTTTATTCAATCGACTCCAAATACCTCTTTTTCTTTGAATAGTAATCCTTCTTCGCATAGTCTCACCTCGGACTCCTACGAAAAATAAGGATAGGAATAACACGCGTTGCAAACGCGCGCTAACTAGTGTTTTTAACCGTTACGTGCCTTGAGTGGAATGCTTGTTGACGAAGAACACCAACAAGGGCAGGAAAATTATTTAAAGGTTGATCTTCGAAATATTTAAGTTTGAACGATGCGATTTAAATTTATAAAGATAAGTACGAATTGTATCTATCTTTAAGATATCCTAAATCAAAATTTAATGGACGATTCCATCGAACCCGTAGTCGGAGCTGAAATAACCTCCACTCAAGCAGAAGAAACAAAAGATAAAACAGAATCTCGCGCTAGGAAAAGCTGGCAGGATTATCTATTCGAATTTACTGTACCATTTCTGGCGGTTACAGCTGCATTTATTTTGAATTCCGAGCGCGAGAGTTATCTGGAGCACCAATTGGAAAAGCAATACCTCTCTTCGATGGTTGAAGACCTCAAACTAGATACTGCATCTATGAATAATAGGAAAAAATTCATCCAGCTTTCGCTTCGGAAATTGGACACATTGATCCTTTATCTTGCGCATCACAAGCCTGAAACAGCTTACAAAATATACAACACGTCATCAGGGTTTCTATATGCCGGCCCAATTTTCAGGGCAAATGACAGAACGCTACAACAACTGAAAAATACAGGGGGGCTTCGGTTGATTCGCGATAGAAATATTTCAAACCAGATTATTACTTATGACCGCAAGATCATTGAAAATATTATTTTCCAAGAAGAAGCCATCGACCGCGCCCGAGCTGATTGCAAAGAACTTTTTGGGGAAATATTCAAAATGAATTCGCTTATTAGCCTGTATGAGGGAGACTTTCATCCGCTACCACCGGAATCAAAAATTGAGTTGATTACTCAAGACCCGTTAGTGATCAACCGATTTTTGTCAAGAATTTTTGCGCTAAGATTGGTCTATTCCAACGCGGATAAGAATACTTATAAAGTAGGAATTGATGATGCAAAGCAGGTGATGGAATCTTTGCTACAGGAAATTAAGCAGTAAGGTTCTTTAGCTACTTCAATGTTCTTTACTGCACGATCGTAAGAATACAAAAAAATTATACTTGAGCTCCCTTGCCCTTAGCTGTGTTCTTTCAGCGACAGCAATAATTAGCAAATCACGATACGAAATCAGATAAAGTAGAATTTTAGAATCCTTTCTATGTCTCCAACAACATGCGTTTCTAAGATTACAAAATGTAGTAGTGGAACTCTGCGTGAGTGATAGAAGCGTAAATCCCACGCGCTTCGTGTGGATTGCAGCGCATAGCACGACCCGCGCCTAAGCGGGGCACGCCCCAAAACATTTTAAAAGACCCTTTCGTTGTAACCTGTGGCACGCTTAACACAACCTAAAATTGTGCATAATCGAGGCTAAAAAAGAAACCATAAATCCGTATTTTTGTCCCCTAATCTTATCAACCATGCCAGGAACTGAATTATTTGGAATAGAAGAGAAAAAAGAAATCAATGATGTGTTGGAAACGGGCATCTTATTTCGCTACAACCACGATGCACAGCGCAACAATATTTGGAAGGCACGTGAGTTTGAGGCGGAAGTGAAAAAAATTACAGGTGCAAAATTTGCGCATGCGGTGTCGAGTGGTTCTACAGCCGTGGCGTGCTCGCTTTATGCTGCCGGTGTGGGTGCGGGCGATGAAGTAATTGTACCTCCGTTTACATATATCGCTTCGGTAGAGGCTGTGTTGTTTGCTGGCGCGCTACCGGTGTTTGCCGAAATTGATGAGTCGCTGTGCTTGAGCCCGGAGGGCATCCGTGCGGCCATCACTCCTAAAACAAAAGCGATTATGCTCGTACACATGTGCGGAGGCATGGCGAAGTTGGATGAGATTTTAAAAATCTGTAAAGAACATAATCTTACGTTAATTGAAGATGCGGGTCAGGCGTTTGGCGCATCATACAAAGGCACTTCCGTTGGTTTGTTTGGAAAAACAGGGTGTTATTCGTTCGACTTTTTTAAAATTGCCACCTGTGGTGAAGGCGGTGTGATGGTAACAAATGATGAGCAATGTTATAAATATGCTGACAGCTATTCAGATCATGGTCACGACCATGTAGGCAACAACCGTGGTATGGAAAACCATCCTGTGTTGGGCTTCAACTACCGCATAGGAGAAATCAACGCGGCCATTGGTTTGGCACAAACGCGTAAGGTGCCTTACATCAGAGAGAAAAATCGCGAGTACAAAAAATTATTAACGACCGAGCTTTCTAAAATTGCAGGCGTAGGTTTCAGCACGTTGGCAGACCCAGCGGGAGACTCTGCCACCTTCTTAAATATTTTGTTGCCCGATACCGAAACTGCTAAACGCGTTGTAGATGAATTTAACAAAGCGGGCGTTGGAGGATTTAATTATTGGTTTACGAACATGTACCACTTCATCAACCAGTGGAATCATTTAAGAGATTTAAAATCTGCTGCGAAACTCCCCATTCACGTGCTCGGGGCTCCGCAAGATTACAATAATTTGAACTTACCAAAATCGCAAGAGACAGTGGGGAGATTAATTTCGTTTGGCATTCGTTGCACGTGGAAGGAAGAAGAAGTAAAAGCATTGGCACACAAGATTGGCGGATGCATTAAAAATGCATTGGCAACAGTGCCTGCATAAATAATAACTACTTCTTTTCGGTTAGAAATTTTTAATCGCAGAGAAGTAGAGGCCTGCAGAGGATTTGATTAAACGCTTGGAGTAATTATTTAAATGTTATAACTTTGTGTTATAACAAAAATAATATGAGTACATCAATAGCTAAAATAAGGCAAATTGGAAATTCAAAAGGAATCTTATTTCCTAAATCCATTTTAGAAGAAAGTGGAATTACAGATACAGTAAAGATTTTGGTGAAAGATCAGGTTATTATGATTTCGTCAGCAGACAAACCTGTGAAGAAAAAGTGGTCTGATTTTAAAAAATCAATCAAGGTAAAATCTGATTTTGTTGTAAATCGATTTGACCAAAGCGATTGGACATGGTAAGAGAGTTTGAAGTATACCTGGTTAACCTTGATCCGACTATTGGATCGGAGATCAAAAAAAGCAGACCGTGTGTAGTTCTTTCTCCATCCGAAATGAACTCTGTTTTGGGTACTGTTATTGTTGCCCCGATGACAACTACTTTACGAGGTTATCCGTCAAGAATAGAAATACGATTTCAAAATAAATTCTGTGAGATCTGTCTTGATCAAATCAGAGCAGTAGATGAAAGTCGGCTTTCAAAAACTGCCTTAGGTAGATTGAAGCAAAACGAAACAAATCAAGTTAAAAATACTCTTGCCGATATTTTCAAAATTTAATAAGAACAAAAATCAAACTATTACAATGCACAAAAATTTTAAGGGAATAGAAAAGACCGTATACGGACGCGGAAGTTTTAGCCAACTAGGAGAAATCGTAGAAACCCAACGAAATCAGAACGACAAATTCATGCTCTTCTTAGTTGATAATTATTTTAAGGGGAAAGAGTTGGCCAATCGCATTCCAGCAAAAGCAGAAGATGTGGTGATGTTTATTGATGTAGATCAATACGAACCAACAACTGAGCAGATTGATAAAATTCGTGACGATGTAAAAAAATCTAATGGAATTCCTGCCGCTGCAATTGGTATTGGCGGTGGATCAATCATGGATATTGCGAAAGCGGTATCGTTGATGTTTACCAATGATGGATCGTCACAATTGTATCAAGGATTAAATCTGATTAAGAAACCCGGCATCTATCATATTGGCGTTCCAACAATTTCAGGAACGGGAGCAGAAGTCTCGATGACTGCAGTGTTAACAGGCCCTGAAAAAAAATTAGGATTGAAATGTGAGTGGACTGTATTCAATCAAGTAGTTCTCGACCCAGATTTAATTGCAAGCGTACCACGCAACTGGTGGTTTTACACCGGCATGGATACGTACATCCATTGCATCGAATCTGAAAATGGAACGCTGAACAATGCATACAGCCACGCGTATGCTGAGCAATCATTAAAACTTTGTCAGGAAATTTATTTAGGAGACAAGAGTGGACAAACTGCCGAGAACGATGACAAGCTAATGGTGGCATCTTTAATGGGTGGATTGAGTTTGACTTATTCTGAAGTAGGTGTGTGTCACGCTTTGTCTTACGGACTTTCAAAAATTTTAGGGACACGGCATTGCTATGCAAACTGTATTGCCTTCAATCACTTAGAAGATTTTTACTCGGAAGGGGTGAAAGAATTTAAGACCATGATTACCAAACATAAAATCGATTTGCCGCAAAGGCTTTCTAAAAATTGGACAGATGCACAAATCACGGCTATGGCAAAAGTATCTTACAACTTGCCACACATGTGGAACCACGCCATTGGCACCGATTGGAAAGACAAAATTACTGTGGAAAGTATTGAAGGGTTGTTTAGGAGACTTTAAAAAATTTAAAGGTTTAATATTAAATTCTAAATATTCAACTCTAGCTAACATTCACCATTTAAAATTTAACATTGCGGAGTGTTTCGCTTCAAACAATTTTCTATTGAAGATAACCGCTGCGCTATGAAAGTGGGTACAGATGCTGTGCTGCTCGGTGCGTGGGTAAATTTGAATGATTCGCATCGTGTATTAGATATCGGCACAGGCTCTGGAATAATTGCTTTGATGCTGGCTCAACGCAGTGGCAACTCAACACGCATTGAAGCAATTGAAAGCGAAGGTGCAGATGCACAACAAGCCACTGAAAATATTTTAGCTTCGCCTTGGGCTAATCGTGTTCAAGTGTTTCATCAGTTGCTACAAAAATTTGAAAGCGAAAAATTTGATTTGATCGTAAGTAATCCACCTTACTTTATCAATAGTCAGCTACCCCCCACAACACATCGCGCGAAAGCAAGACACACGAACACATTGAGTTATGAAGAATTAATTTATCATTCCGTCAAGCTGATGAAAAACACCAGTCGACTGGCTGTAATACTTCCTGTTGAAGAAGGAAATCAGTTTAGATCCATAGCACAATCGTATCATTTATTTTGCAATCGTCAGTTAGCTTTTTTTAGCCGAGCAAACAAACCACAAGAGCGTTGGTTATTTGAATTCTCGTTTCAAGAGCATTTGCAAATTCAACAAAAATTTATTTTGCATAACGAGGGAGAAACATGGTCAGAAGAATATCAAGCACTCACTCGCGATTTCTATTTGAAATTATAAAATAAATGTAAAGCCACTCATCAAATTTCTGTAACCCTATGTAGGCAAAAGGAGTAATATTACAAATTAGCTTAACCCCATTTGGCGTGCCGTACAGATTTGTGTTCTACTTTCTGATTATTTCAAATCAAGTTCTCGCACAACTACCTGGTTTAAATATAAAAAGAGCTACTTCTGCCATTACTATTGATGGCAATATGGATGAGGCAGCCTGGCAAGAGGCGGATGCAGCTGGTCATTTCAAGCAGTTATTTCCTTTTGATTCTTCTTATGCCAAAGCTCCTACAGAAATCAGAATGACGTATGACGATCACTTCATTTACATCTATGGAGTGATGCACAATCTGGGAGCCCGAAAATATGTAACCCCTTCGCTTAAGCGTGATTACCGTGGGCCGGGTATCGATGGACTTTCAATAACAATAGATACCTATCAAGATAGAACAAATGGTTTTTTATTTGGGGTGAATGCTTATGGTGTACAGCGAGAGGGATTAATAGCAAATGGTGGCAGCAATGGAGGAGATGATCTCAACCTAAGCTGGGATAATAAGTGGTTTTCTGAAACTAAAATGTTGGCAGATAGCTGGGTATGCGAAATTGCTATTCCGTTTAAAACAATTCGATTCAAAGAAGGAATCACTCAATGGCACATTAATTTTTATCGGATTGATAGCCATTACAACGAACAAAGTACTTGGTCTCCTTTTCCGCGGGGATACTCCCCTACTTCTCTCGCGTTTTCTAGAGATTTAAATTGGGATAAGCCGCTGGGTCACCCGGGAGGAAACGTATCTGTCATTCCTTATTTAGCTGCCAAGAATATTGATAATTTTCAGGAAAAACTTCCTACTGATCGATCTATTTCAGTTGGTGGAGATGCTAAAATTTCTGTGGGCCCTGCATTAAATTTAGACTTAACAGTCAATCCTGATTTTTCGCAAGTAGAAGTAGATCAGCAAGTAACTAATTTAAGTCGATTCGAAATTTTCTATCCAGAGAAAAGGCAATTTTTTTTAGAAAATGCAGATCTCTTTGCAAGCTTTGGTGCCGGAAATATGCGCCCTTTTTTCTCCAGACGAATTGGCGTAACCAGAGATCCTTCCACCGGACAAAATATTCAAAATCAAATTTATGGTGGTGCACGATTGAGTGGAAAGATCAATAATAATTGGAGAATCGGTTTGCTCACCATGCAAGCTGCAAAAGACGATGCCATCAACCTGCCTTCCACAAATTATACAGTAGCCGCAGTGCAACGAAAAATATTCGCGCGCTCCAACATAGGTTTGATGATGATTAACAAGCAAACATTTCAAGATTCAAGTGCTACCGATTTTAAAATTATGCCCAACAAATACAATCGGCTAGTTGGCATTGATTATAACTTGGCTTCTAAAAACAATAGGTGGAGTGGTAAAGCATTTTATCATCGGTCTTTTACTCAAGATAAAAAAGATAGTGCCTATGCATCTACGGTGGCATTTACTTATAATAAACCCAATATTGAAATTGACCTAACCGTGCAAACTGTAGGAGCTAACTATGATCCGCAGGTTGGTTATGTTCCGCGAAAGAGATTCAATCGCGTTTCTCCAGAGCTTTATTATAGCTGGTATCCTAAATCTACATTGATTAACAACCATGGTCCGGGTTTTGATTTAGATATTATTGGTAATGATTTACATGGCACCACCGATTGGGATTTTAACATATGGTATAAAATTGCTTTCCAAAACACATCTAATTTTTTTATACGCCTCAGAAGAGACTACGTTTATTTATTTAGTGCATTTGATCCGTCCAGAAGTGGCGGACTTGAAATAGTAACAGGAAACGAATTCTACTACAATTCAGTGATCGCATTTTTTCAATCAAACGCGCGAAGGAGATTGAACTTTTCTCTTCAAACTAGATCAGGTGAATATTTTAATGGTCATCGTGTAAACTTGGATGGAAATATTAGTTATCGAATTCAACCACATGCAATCATTTCTGTTGATTTCAGTTTGAATAGGATAAATCTTCCTAGTCCGTATAAATCTGCTAATCTTATTTTAGTAAGCCCGAAATTGGACTTTACATTTACGCGCAAATTATTTTGGACAACCTTTATTCAATACAACAACCAAAACAACAACATAAATATCAACTCGCGCTTGCAATGGCGATTTAAGCCCGCTTCTGATCTATTCTTGGTTTACACCGATAATTACTTTGCGGAAGATCAGTTTAAAGAAAATATTCAATACTACAGCGGCCAGCCAAAACTACGTGCAATCGTTCTAAAATTCACCTATTGGCTAAATTTGTAGAATTATTTCTCATTCATTATCAATTACTTAACATAAATAAAATATATGTTTAAACATATATTTTAAAACTTATGTTAGGTTTGCAAACAAACTAAAATTAAGTATGAAAAAATTAAACATTCTAATCATTGCTCTGCTACTAGCAGGTGCAACATCTGCACAAACTTGGACGCTGGATAAATCTCACGCTAAGTTAGGTTTCGGAATCACCCACTTGATGATTTCTGATGTGGAAGGTGATTTCAAAAAGATTGACGCAACTATCACTTCATCAAAGGAAGATTTCTCAGATGCCATTTTTGAATTGAAAGGCGATGTAGCAAGTATCAACACCGAGAATGAAGATAGAGATAAACATTTAAAAAGTCCTGATTTCTTTGATGTAGAGAAATTTGCAACACTTACTTTCAAAAGTACTTCAGTAAAAAAAGTAGAGGGTAAAAAATACAAAATTACAGGTGATCTTACCTTCCACGGTGTTACCAAGCAGATTGTGTTAGACGCAACTATCAACGGCCCAATTGTTCACCCTATGAACAAAAAGACAGTTGCAGGTGTAAAAATTAATGGCACAATCAAAAGAAGTGATTTTGGTGTTGGATCAAAATATCCAGGAGCGGTACTTAGTGATGAGGTAATCATCAACGCTAATGGAGAGTTTGTAAAAGGGTAATTATATAGTATTTTTAAATGGAGCCGGAGAGCAAATCTTCGGCTCTATTTTTAGATGAAAATAGAAGAAGAAATAAAGCAAACTAAATTCAATAGCGTGTATCAAAAAGTCGCTATTAATTTATTGTACACATCAGGTTGGCTTCAAGACAGAAATAAAAATTTCTTTAAAGATTACGACATCACCAATCAACAGTTTAACATTCTACGAATATTAAGAGGGCAACATCCCGAAAAAATATCGGGTGCAGAAATAAAAAATAGAATAATCGATAAAAATTCAGACGTATCTCGCTTACTCGATCGCCTGATCGCGAAAAAATTTATCATCAAAAATCAGTGCCCGAATGATAAAAGAGCAGCGGATGTAACTATATCTGATACCGGATTAGCACTGCTTGCTGAAATTGATAAGCATCTGGAGAATACTGATCGAGTATTATTAAATCTAAATAAAACTGAAGCTACTCAACTGAGTGATTTGCTAGATAAATGTAGAGGGTAAATTAGTTCAAAGTTCGGAGTTCAAAGTTAAAAGTCAAATCTTCCCTAACTCCCCTATCACAAACTCCATCAGCTCTTTTATATACCCTTTGCTAAAATCAAACTTGATATTAGCAGCTTTATAAATTTCAGGTATCGATTTGGTATAGCCGAGCTTCAAGGCATTCATGTATCCATCCAATCCCTTTTTTTTATCTAACTTATAATTTCTCCACACGGCTATCGCGCCAAGCTGTGCCATTCCATACTCTATGTAGTAGAAGGGAACTTCGTACAAATGCAATTGTTTTTGCCACAAGTAATCCTTGTTTTCTTGCAAGCCATTCCAATCAGTAACAGTGTCGGCAAATTGATCGAATATGCGGTTCCAGTTTGTTTTTCTTTCTTCGGGAGTATGAGTAGGATTTTCATACAACCAATGTTGAAATTTATCGATGGTGGCAACCCACGGCAATGTTTCAATAATATCTTCCAACTGCTCGCGTTTGGCTCGCTTCAAATCTTCTTCGTTCGTAAAAAATATCTGCCATTCATCCATCGAAATTAATTCCATCGCCATTGAAGCTAGCTCAGCAACCTCCATGGGAGGAGATTTAAAATCATTTAGCTCTAAATCTTTTGTTAAAAAATTATGCACTGCGTGGCCACCTTCGTGCATAATAGTAGTCATATCACGCATGGTAGAAGTAGCATTCATAAAAATAAATGGAACACCAATTTCTGATAACGGGTAATTATAACCTCCTGGTGCTTTTCCTTTTCTAGATTCTAAATCCAAATGCCCCATCTCTTTCATGATCGAAAGACACTGTCCTAAATAAGGATCCAGCTTTGAAAAACATTCGATGGATTTATCAGTCAGATCTTTTCCGTCTTTAAATGCTTTTAGAGCTTCTCTACCTTCTGCATCAACTGCTTTATCCCACGGACAAAGTTCTTTTACTCCGAGCTGTTCTTTGCGTTCTTTCGAAAGTTGGTTGAGAATTGGAACAACCTCCGATTTAATGGCTTCATGAAAATTGAAACAATCTTTAGGCGTATAATCAAACCGACCATATGCTTTAAACATATAATCTCTAAAATTTGAAAAATCCGCATTTAAGGAAACCTGATGGCGCAATCCAATCAGCTTAGTAAATAACTCATCTAGGGTAAGTTTATCTTTTAATCTTCGCTCTACAATTTTATGATATACCTCTTCGCGTTTCGCTCTGTCGGTAGACATTAAAATTACACTCGCCTGTTGCAAAGTCAATTCTTGTGCGTTTAACTCGATCGTCATAGCGCCAGAGATAGAAGCATACTTCTGCGTCTCTGTAGTAATCTCCGTCATCAACGGAATATTCGCTTCTCTAAAAAGTTCTACTTCCTTCTTCAGGTTACGAATCATTATATCGTACCCGGCCACATGCTCAAGTTCTTTCAAAAAAGGAGACTCTAATGCTTTTTTATTCAGCAAATCTGAATACGGTGCCGCTTGTGGTTGGATATTCTGAACAAAGTCGTGATAACTCTTGCTATACTCTTCATTGTCTGTAAAGCAAGTCATCCGAATGTATCGCCAGCCCATATCTTCACTCAATACAGATTCTAACTCACTTCTGTTATGAAGCCAGCTTTTCAAATCAGCTGCATTTTCAATCTTTTGTTCTACCAGTTTATCCAAATAAGGCTTTAGTCCCTCCCAAGTGGTAACGGTAAAATTTTCTGGCAAAAAAGCACGTGCAGGGCGCTTGGGTATATCGATCACATTCTTCATTTCACGAATCAATTTATGTCCAAATAAACTTTAAATTTATCAATTCATAAAATGCAAATTATTAACGCCTTAATTCTATACATGAAAAAGCTACTACTCCTTTTGATTCTTGTCATTGTCATCAGTTGTTCAAAAAAACAAGAAACGTCTATCACCGTTTCTGTAGATCGCATTGATCCGCTTCTAGATTCCGTTCTTTCGAATGAAATAAGCATTCAGGTAATTGGAAATACTTTTGAATGGAGCGAAGGACCACTGTGGGTGGAGTCAGAAAAAATGTTATTGTTTTCAGATGTGCCCACGAATACAATTTATAAATGGACAGAAGCGAAAGGAGTTGAGGTTTATCTAACACCATCGGGTTATACCGGAACTGCACCACGTGGTGGCGAGCCTGGCTCAAACGGATTAACACTAGATGACGAGGGTAATTTAATTTTAGCGCAGCATGGCGATAGAAGAATTGCTATGATGAATACTCCGATAGATAAACCCACTGCTGATTTTACTACCCTTGCAGACAAGTACAAGGGCAAGCGCTTCAGTAGCCCAAACGATGTTGTCTTTAATAATTATGATTTTTATTTTACCGATCCACCATACGGGCTGGTTAAAAACATGGAAGACTCTAGCAAAGAAATTTCATTTCAGGGAGTTTACCGAGCGACTGCCGATGGAAAAACTATTTTACTAGTTGACTCTTTATCGCGACCAAACGGAATTGCTTTCTCGCCCGATAGCAAAAAACTTTATGTGGCCAGTTCCGATCCTGAAAAAGCAAGATGGTATCAATACGAGATGAGTGACTCCATGCAAATTATATCAGGCAAAATATTATATGATGCTACTGCGCTAGCAAAAACAGAAAAGGGTTTGCCCGATGGATTGAAAGTAGACAGCAAAGGAAATATTTTTGGAACCGGGCCAGGCGGAGTTTGGATTTTTAATGCCGATGGTAAATTACTGGGCAAAATTAAATTAACAGAAGCAACATCTAATTGCGCTCTTTCCACAGATGAGAAAACTCTATTTGTAACAAATGATATGAACGTGTTAAAAATTCAATTAAGAAAATAATGGAATTACTAATAAACATTTTGGGTTGGATTGGATCTGTACTGGTGATTGGAGCGTATGGGTTAAACAGCTATCAAAAAATAAACTCTAGCTCAGTAGCTTTTCAACTCACAAATTTAATAGGCGGAATTCTGTTAATCATCAACAGCGTTTATAAAGAAGCTTTTCCATTTACTTTTATTAATTCGGTTTGGGTGGTAATTGCAATTGGATCGTTGCTCAGAAACAAAAAAGCATCTGCATAACCGCCCATGAAAAAAATAGGATTAGCAGCACTCTTCTTTTTTAATCTGATTAGTTGTGAGGAAAGTGGCAAGGAAAAATTTACAGAGCAACTAGAATCACTTTTTAATGACAGCTTTTTGCCTGACGAACCAGGTGGTGCAGTGCTGATTATGAAAGGAGAGAAAATCATTTTTTCGAAAGCAATTGGAGTAACCGATATCAACACGAAAGAAAAAATTACCACTCAAACTTTATTTAATACTGGCTCAATTTCAAAAACATTTGTTTCAAATATTATTCTCTCACTAGCAGAAGAAAACAAACTCTCTCTTACCGATAGCTTATTTAAATACTTCCCTGATTTTAAGAATAAAGAGATCGCCCAAAAAGTAAGGATTCATCATTTACTTACTCACACGTCTGGCTTGCCCGACAATCGAAGAGATTTCTTAGATAGTGTGGCCTTGCTTACTGCCAAAGACGAAGAGAACTTCGCGCCCATTAAACAAGCAGATACTCTTTTGTTCGAGCCAGGATCTCGCTTTGAATATTCCAATCCGGCATTCAATGGTCTTGCCCTTATTATTGAAAAAGTAACTGGCAAAAAATGGCAGCAAGTAGTTGCTGAAAAAATCTTTGCTCCTGCCGGAATGAAGACCAGTAAAATTACAGATGGCACTTACCCGCAGGAAGGAGTTGCGCATGGTTATCTTAAAATCAAAAATCAATACACCGAAAAAGATTATGGCGAAGAGCCCACTTTTGCCGCGGCTGGAAATGGTGGCGTGTGGAGCTCAGCAGAAGAATTAACCAAATATGAAATTGCTTTGCGTAAAGCTGTATTCTTAAAAAAAGAAACGATTGAGCACTCCCGAACAATCACTACGTATCTAAATTGGAAAGATATAAATCCGGAATTTATAGGATTCAGTTGGTTCATCAGCAAAACGGAAGATTCTGTAAAAGTGGTTTCTCATACCGGAACTCAAGGAGGCTTTTATGCAGATTATGTGAGCATTCCTGAAAAAGAATTGCTTTATATTATTCTTTGCAACAAACCTTTTCCTCGCGAGCGATTTAAAAAGCGCATAATGATTTTATTTGAAGAAAATAATTGGCTAGAGTAAATTTTATTTAAAACGATATGAAATATATATTCATTTTTATCTCATGCATCATCAACTTATCTGGGTTTTCTCAGCTCAGCAATCAGGCAAAAGAATTTGATGCATACGTTGAAAAGGCTCGTGCAGAGTGGCAAGTGCCTGGGTTAGCAGTGGCTGTAGTTAAAGATGGTAAAGTAGTTTTATCGAAGGGGTATGGAGTGCGTCAACTGGGAACTACCAATAAAGTTGACTCACAAACAATTTTTGCATGTGCCTCTACTACCAAAGCCATGACAGCCGTTTGTATGGGTATGCTGGTGGATGAGGGAAAAGTAAAGTGGGATGATGCCGTAATTAAATATTTACCCGACTTTCAACTATACGATCCTTACGTAACTCGCGAATTAAAAATTCGGGATTTATTTACACACAACAGCGGTGTAGGAAATACTGATTTTCTCTGGGGAGTGATGAACGCTTCTTCAGATGAAGTACTAAATAAAATGAGATATGTAGAGCCTAGCTATTCCTTGCGCGCTAGTTTTATTTATCAAAACATATTTTACTTGGCCGCAGGTAAAGTAACAGAAAAAATATCTGGACAAAAATGGGAAGATTTTATTCAATCAAGAATTTTTCAACCTCTTGGTATGATGCGCACCTTTGCCACATTGACTGCTGCAAAAGATGTTAATCACTCCAAGCCACATTACTTGGTAAATGGCTCGATTAAAACCATTGAAGCAACCAATGCAGATCATATCGGGCCAGCAGGAAGTGTAAACGCTTCTATTGATGATATGAGCAAATGGATGATTTGCATGTTAGACAGTAGCAAATATGCTGGCGGCAGATTATTGAAAGCAACGACCTGGAAAGAAATGTTCAAACCACAAGCGATTGTACCTGCCAACCAATTCTATCCTACCATGCAGTTGACTCAACCTAATTGGACTACTTATGGACTTGGTTGGTTTCAGCATGATTACAAAGGCAAGAAAGTAAATTTTCATACTGGAAGCTTAGCAGGAGAAATTGCGATTAATGCGCAACTACCTGATTCAAAATTGTGCATTTATGTTTTTGGAAATCTAGATCATGCTGAAATTAGACATGCGCTGATGTACAAAGCATTTGATATTTTTGCGCTTGGAGGAAATCGTGATTGGAGCGCTGAGTTTTTAACGCTTTACAAAAGCATACAAGCAAAAAGCGATAAAGTAGAAAAAGACTTTGAAGCCAAGCGCATGGCTAATACTAAGCCCACCAAACTACTTGAAGAGTATGGCGGAAAATATTCTAATCCCCTTTATGGCGAACTAGAAATTATAGTAAACGACAATAAATTAATTTGTAACGCAAACAACTATTTAAAAGCGACACTCACGCATTGGCACTATGATACGTTTAGAGGAATCTACGAAAAAGATTGGTATGGCCACGCACTCGCGACTTTTACTTTAGGTTCAACCGGCAAAGTTGAAAAAGTAAATTTTGAAGGAATGGAGTTTATGAAATCATTTTAACAAGTGTGCCTAGCACTTTTAGCCAATCTCAATTACTACATCATCCGTCATTGGGTGGCCGACACACGTTAACACATAGCCCTCGGCACGCTCACTTTTAGATAAGCCTTCTTCTTCATCTAGTTTAACTTGGCCTGATAAGGCTTTGCCTCTACACGCAGTACACAATCCGCTTTGGCAAGAGTAAGGCAAATCAATGCCCTTATCTAAGGCCGTTTCTAAAATGGTGCGGTTATGTTCAACAGTTATTTTATATTGGTTGCCATCGTAGCGAATTGTAACTTCTCGTGCTTTCTTTTCTGATGAAGAAGCGGCTTCTTCTTTTTTTGGTTTGTCGATTACTCCGGTTACAAAACTCTCTTTGAAAATTTTCTCAGTCGGGATTTTATGCTCAGCCAATAAGACATCAACATTCTTCATCATTCCTTCCGGGCCACACATCAGATAGGTGGTATTATCTAAACCCCAATTTGGAATGCGCTCAAAAAGTTTGGTCAGCATTTCTTTGTTCAATAAACCAGAATACCCTTGCCAGTTCATAGGTGCATTATCCAGCACATGAATCACATGCAATCTGCCTTCGTATGTAGTTTGAAGTTTATCAAACTGATCTTTGAAAATAATACTATCAATATCTCGGTTGCAATAGATAAGCGAACAAATACTATCTGGCTCTTGTATAAGCAATGATTTAATGATCGACATCATCGGGGTAATGCCCGAACCACCAGCAAACATCACTAAATGCCTTTTATTTTCTTTGTTAAATTCGGTAGTGAATTGCCCCATCGGATCCATCACTTTTACTTTCGCGCCTACTTTTAAATTATCGGGCAGCCAGTTAGACATTAATCCTTTCTCAACTCTTTTAATGCCTACGATTAAATCTTTGTCGACAATCGGAGAGCTGCAAAGAGAATAAGCTCTTCTTACTTCTTTGCCATTGATGGTGGTAATAAGCGTTAGAAACTGTCCTGATTTATAGGTAAGTGGAGTAGCGGGCTGTTCGAATGCTATTGATATGGCATCTTTTGTTTCGTGTACAATTGCTTTTACCGATAAATCGTGATAATGAGGTCCGCTCGGTTCTTGCTTCTTTTCGCTTTTCTTGAATAAGCCAAATGCCATATAATTTTTGTTTTAAGAACACAAATTTACGGATAAGGTTACGGAGTTTCTAACTCTTTGATGAGGGTTTTGTGGTGAGTATATTGCGGCAAGGACGGAGGTATTGTTGGAGCCCCCGCGTTTCGCGGGGCGACTGCTGGCAGCCTGACCCAAAGGGGGCCGCCCAAAACACATTACAGATTTAACCAGTAGGTAAATTTTAAAACCAAAGCCTGAATATTTGATTTAGAGTCGGAAGGAATTTGATTTTGAACGTGGCTATAAACTAAAAAGAAATCAGAGGCCGGACGAAAGCGCCACTGCAAGCGTGCATTTAAATTAAAGCTTTCAAAGCGTGTATTGTATTGAACAACCGTGGTAAAAAAAAGCTTTGTTGAAAAGGTAATATCTAACCGCGGGCGAATGAGCAAAAATTCTGTTTTGCCGTAGTATCTACCCAACTGCAAATTATTATAGTCGGTGGTAATAGAAAAGCTACCATATGGCTGGTAACGAAAATTGATAGTGCCACCATACCGTTGTCTGTTTCCAGAATAAAATTGTCCGCCCGAGCTTTGAACTGAATAGTTTACAATTCTTCTGGGGTTTGAATTGTATTGAACGCCAAATTCAGTCCAGTTAAATTGTTGCGTTGCTAAATAAGTGGAATCTCCCTTTGGATACAGTGGATTAAAATTTTCCGGAAGTTTTTGAAAGATTTGGGTTGCCGAAACATTCAGGTTAGATTTATTTAAAAAATTCATTGAGTGATCAAGTGAATACGATCGATCAGTCAAAGTGCCGTCAGGCAAATTAGTTTGGTTAAAACCAATACCTGTTGTCATATTGACGATCCCGTTTTTATTTGGGTAGAGGGAGCCTTGCGCACGAGCGAAAGTGCTTATGTATCCGGGATAAATATCGAGCTTAGGTAGATAGCCTGTTTCGGCAATATAATTTTTTCCGGCCATATTACCGCCACCAAAAAAGCCTAGGTAACGAGTGTTATAACTTAGAAAAGAGCCAACTGAATAATTTTCATCTTTATGAAAATCATCTAGCGATTGGTGATAATAAAAATCTCCATTCCACTTATTACTTTTAGTGATCAAATTAAAATCAGCGCCAAACACACGATTGTATAAATTGAGTACGGTATCATTCCCTACTTTTCTTAGCAAATCTTTCTGATAAAATTTTCCGCGCTGAAAGGAATTCAAACCGAGTGATTGTTTATCAACTATAAAAAAATCAATGTTCGATCGGGAAAAAACTTGTCGCTGCACAATAGCCATAGAATACATTTGGGCAGGTAAGCCCAACGATTCTTTTTCTTGTGTGCGCATATTGAGTAAACCAACACGCCAGTTCTTTCCAATCTTTCCACTTACGCGAGCGCCATATTGAATCGGTACTTGTTGCACATTGCCGCTAGAGTCTCTTACTAATCCTATTCTTCTGCTAAAAAATGGCCGCGTATCTGGGTATCCCGGAGTGGAGAACAAATCGCTATTCTCTAAAAAAAATTGCCTTCGTTCTGGAAATTGAAATTCAAAGCGTGTGAGGTTAATTACTTGCTGATCTACTTCTACATTAGAAAAATCAGGATTTACGGTAAGATCTAAATTTAAAGAGGGGCTTAAAGCCACCTTTGCATCTAACCCCATAGTACCAGATGTATTTACAGGTTCATTTTTTTCAGAATTCTGAGAAGTCTTTCCTGCCAAATATGGTATCACAGAAATATTTGCTCCTGCATGTGGAGCCGAAGTTTCCCAATGTAATTTTCCGGAATAGGCAAAGGAAGCCGGAATGTATTGGATGGGCGTAGCAATCCAACTGGAAATCTGATTTCGCTTTACATCATTTCTTAAAAAAGTAATATTCCATTCTTTAGAGGTATGACTATACCGAAACGATTTAAACGGGATAGCCATTTCGGCTACCCATCTATCGTGATAACGGGTAGTGTGCGAATACCATTTATTATCCCAACTAGTATTAAATGATCCGTCTCCATCTTGTCCACCTCCTGAAATAACTCCCTCTGATTGAACTCCGTACGGAGTAATGGTAAAATAAAATCCATTGGTGTAATCATTAAATGGATCCATGTAAATGCCAATGTTATCATTCAAGTCCCAATTAATGTCGCGCCTTAGCGATTGCACAATATCAGGTTTACTATCATCGTAGCATACAAACGACACGTAGAGAAAATGATCATCAAAAGTTACGCGGGCTTCAGATTGATATGTAGGCGGAAGCGAATCTACCGGGTAGTTTAGATAAAAATTAGATGCTATATCTGCTTCCTTCCAATCAGCTTCATCTATTTTTCCATCTAAAATAATTGGTTCTTTTGCTTTGGCGATGGATAATCCCGTGCCTGACTTATTCTTTAATTGGGCAATTGAAATACTGCATGCGAAAAGAATAAAAAATAGATTAAGAAAAACAGCCAATTGCCGCATGCTATAAAGGTGATTGAGATATTAAATTCAAACCTAAACGAAATCAGCCTACAAGAGTTGAGGGCTTTTTGTTAAAGGCTGTTAAGGGGTACCTACGGTTTTGCAGCCTTAAAGGCGGCTTTTGTCAAACAAAGCAAGTTATAGAATCAATTATTTTGATAATTTTGCCGTTCGGCTATAATCAAAAACATATGAATATTATAAAAGGTGTTAGTAAAGGTTTTGAGACCATCATTGAGTTTTCAATTTTTGCCTCCCGCTGGTTTCAAGCACCGATTTATTTGGGCTTAATTGTTGGGTCTGGTTTATAAGTTTATCGGAGAGTTGGTCTTTTTGGCAATGCGGATAGATGAGTTTACAGAAGTGCAGGTAATGCTGAGTATACTTGGTCTTATTGACATTTCGATGGTAATGAACTTATTGGTGATTGTAATCATTGGGGGATATTCCATTTTTACAAGCCGTATTGATTTTGATGAGCAAGAAGACAGGCCTCATTGGATTGATCACCTAGATGCCGATCGCTTGAAAGTTAAATTAGCTACTTCTTTAGCTTCGATATCAGGCGTTCACTTGCTTAAAACATTTATTGATATTCATTCTGAAACTGAAACAGGAAGCTACGAGGATTTAAAATTTGAAATCACTATCCATTTAGTATTTATTATTTCGGCTTTAATCTTAGCATGGATCGCTCGTATATTAGATCCATCTAATAAAATAAACGGGATGGCTGAAAATGGTTATACTACACCAAAATAATTAATTGAAATATTCTCCGCTATATTCCATTTCCCCAATTGATGGTCGGTATGCAGCCACAACGGAATCACTCCGAAATTATTTTTCTGAGTTTGCGCTGATTCGGTATCGGGTATTAGTTGAGGTTGAATACTTCATCGCACTTTGCGAACTTCCTCTGCTAGAGTTATCAAAATTTCCAACTTCTAAATTTGAAGCGTTGAGAAATTTATACAAAACCTTTCCTGAAGCTGCCGCAGAACAAATAAAAGAAATGGAGAAAACAACTAACCATGATGTTAAAGCAGTTGAGTACTATTTAAAAAATCAATTTGATCTGCTTCATATTAGTGAGTTTAAAGAGTTTATTCATTTTGGGCTCACCTCTCAAGACATCAATAACACGGCCACTCCCCTTCTTTTAAAAGAGTGTATCGATCAGATTTATTTACCCACTTTAAATAAGTTGATTGACCTTCTCAAAAAAAATGTATCTGAGTGGAGTTCCGTAGCCATGTTGGCAAAAACACACGGTCAGCCCGCTTCGCCTACTCGCTTGGGAAAAGAAATTGACGTGTTTGCCACAAGGTTGGAAAAACAAAAAGAATTACTAAATCAAATTCCACATTCTGCTAAGTTTGGTGGCGCCACCGGAAATTTGAATGCACACTATGTCGCATATCCAACTATAGATTGGAATTCGTTTGCCTTCCATTTTGTAAGTAAAAATCTAAAACTCAATCGTAGTTGGCCTACCACGCAAATCGAACATTATGATAACATGGCTGCATTGTTTGATGGCCTCAAGCGCATCAACACTATTTTGATTGATTATAGTCGGGATGTATGGCAATATGTTTCGATGAACTATTTCAAACAAAAAATTAAAGCTGGTGAAGTTGGCTCGTCAGCCATGCCGCATAAAGTAAATCCGATCGACTTCGAAAATGCAGAAGGTAATTTAGGATTGGCGAATGCCATCTTTGAACACTTGTCTGCTAAGTTGCCCATCTCACGTTTGCAACGCGACCTAACCGATTCTACTGTGCTCAGGAATATTGGCGTGCCATTGGCACACACGATCATTGCTTTTAAATCGTTGGAAAAAGGAATTGGAAAATTGGAGTTAAACAAAGCCGCCATTGATAAAGACCTGGAAGACAACTGGGCGGTGGTAGCCGAAGCTATTCAAACTATTTTACGTAAAGAAGGTTATCCTAATCCTTATGAAGCGTTGAAAGGGTTGACTCGCAAAAACGAAAAGATCACGCAACAAACAATTGCCGATTTTATTGATTCGCTTCAGGTAAACGATAGCCTTAAGAAAGAATTAAAGCAAATAACACCGTTTAATTATATTGGTCAGTAATTTATTTCTCTGGATTGTATAAAAGCGTTCCGCTGGTAAAATCAAATAGCGTTAACCTTCTCAAATTAAAATAAGAAGTCCAAAAAGAGCGAAGGGCTTCCACATAACTTCTCTTCGCATCATCTTTTTCTCTTAATGCAATATTTAAATTGGTGATGTCGATTTTACCGATCAGGTAACGATTTTGAGCAACGTTGTAGCGCTCTCTTGCTACTTCATCCGATTTCTTAGTTATCTCTATTTGCAAACGCAACAAATCAAACTGCCTTACTTGTGTGATGATTTCTTGGTCGGTATTAATTTCATCTTGCGCTATAATAAAATCGTTTAGCTTTTTATTGGCAAAAGCTGTATTCATAGAAGCTTTATTTCTTCCCCAGTTAAAAACAGGAATACTGAAGCTAAGATTAAATTGTTGTTGCTGCTGAGGGTTTCGATACAAATCATTTATCACGAGGCCTACGTTGTTTAATCCATACGAAGCCGATACAGTCGCATTATTCAATCTTCCTCCTCTTGCTCGTGCTACTTCGCGATCAGCCTCTATGCGCCTTCGTTCAAACGCAATATAGGCCGCACGATTTTTTCTGGCGTAAGTTAGTGCTTCTTCTAAATTCATGGTGAAACTTGGGAGGTTCTCTGGCAATGTTAACTCAAAAGATTCATCATCTTTCAATCCCAAATAAATACGAAGTAGCAAACTGGAGTTTTGAATGTTGATTTTGGCCTGCGCTACATCTTGTCGCGATCTTAGTAACTGTAATTCTACCTGTAGTAATTTATCTTGCGAAGTAGTACCAATATTATAACGGCCTTGCTCTATTTTAAAAATAGTATCGTTGTTAGCCAAATTAAACGTTGCTATCTGCTCATCAATTTGAGCGCGTATCACCTGAAAAAATAAATCAGCTGCGTTTTGTGAAATCGCCTCCAACTGCTCTACAAATTCTCTTTTCGATTCCTCGTAGCGCAAGGGCTCTGTTCTTCTATCCCATTTGTATGGATTATAAGAATATACAGGTTGATCTAATCTGATATTTAAAATATTTCCATTCCAACTGGATTGGGTCCGGCTGATATCATTAAAAAAATTAAAATTTGTGTTGGCTGAAATCATCCCACCAGTCCAGCGGATGGGTTGAAGTAATCCTAAATTAGCAAAGGAGTTTGTCTGATTAATAGGTTGAAACAAGCGTGTTCCATCGGGTTGAATCACCTGAGCAAAATTTTGATTATAACTCGGTGCGTTTCCGCTGATAGCAAGCTGAGGATTATAGCCTGCTCGAAAAGTTCTGTACTGCCAATACTTTGTCTCCTTTGTGGTTTCGGTTCGCTTTGAAGCGGGGGATTGCGCTCGAGCGCGGTCGATAACTTCCTCAATGGTGAACTTATTTTGTCCTAAAGAACAAAAGGTGATGAGTGAAAATGCAATAAAAAGAATTTGTTTATTCATATCGAAGCGATGCAATAGGGTTTTGACTTGCTGCTCTGCGGGCGGGGGCAATTCCGAAAATAAGACCTACGGTTGCAGCTACACCAAAGGAAAGTACGATAGAAGAAAAACTAATGATGGTGGGAATGTTAGCAAACGAAGAAACCAGAAAAGCTAAGAGTACGCCTAACACCACTCCTATAATTCCACCGCTTACGCTGATCATCACGGCCTCAAATAAAAATTGCTGTACTACATCACTTTTCTTTGCGCCAATTGCCAACCGCAATCCAATCTCTTTAATTCGCTCTAACACAGAAGCCAACATAATATTCATAATACCAATGCCGCCAACAAGCAAAGATATTCCTGCAATCGCGCCAAGCACATAATTAAAAATATCATTGGTGCGCTGCTGCTGTTTTAATAATAACTCTGGTATTTCAATTTCAAAGTCAACCACTTCATAGTGTCTGCGCATCAGCATACGCGAAATGATTTCAGCAGTAGCTTGCAGTTTTTCAGTTTTTTCTACTTGCAAAACCAGTCTATCTAACTGATGATAATTTTTCTTTTCTTGTTCATTTTCAGTAGATCCAGAATTATTAGTATTAGAAAAATTCATTCCTTGGCTTCGCATCGCAGCCAGCCGCAGTGCCTCTGCTGTAATTAAATCACGATTGCGATAACGTATTAAAATACTTTGAAGTGGACTATACACGTCCATATTAAAATCGCGAATACCCAACTTACTAATACTGGATTGTGATATGGCACGTTCATTTAACACCCCAATAATGGTAAGCCAATGTGCACCTACTTTCATGGTTTTACCAATAGGATCTTCCGTTGGGAAGAACCGACTCTTCAACGCATAGCCGATAATGCAAACCGGAGCACCTACTTTTATTTGCTCTTCACTAAATTGGCGACCGTCCAAAATTTTAAAATCATAAATGGTGAAATACGCAGGATCTACGCCCACCAATTTTGCCGAGCGTCTGAACCCTCCTCTGATCACATAAGTATCTAAAATAATTTCCGGGCTTACCTGTGTTAAATCTAGCAGAATAGATTGGATACTTTCTACATCGCGAATGGTAAGGCCTGGAGAAAATTTCTTCTTCTCTTTCTTCCCAACCTTCTCATTAATCTTCTCATCTTTTTGTTCGATAATAGGTTTAATGACGATGTTATTTACACCTACCAGTTTAATCTGATTAAGAATTTCTTGCTGCGCTCCATTACCAATGGCAAGCATGGCAATCACCGCGGCTACTCCGAAAATAATACCGAGTGCGGTGAGTAATGAACGGATGCGATTAGCCATTACAGCATCTATTGCTATGTAAAGATTCGCAACAAGACGTGGATCAAAAAAAGTATTTAGTTTCACTGGATATTGTTAGGAAATCACTTAAGTGCTTGCGCTTTACTCTCACTCACAACAGGATTCCCTTCTTTCTTTCTTCTTTTGCCATCCAACTCAGGCAGCAATTTTACATTTTCTTTTTCTATTCCTTCCGGTAAGGATAAGTACACTTTGTCGCCTTCCTTTAAGCCAACTAAAACTACCGCCTCGTTCGAATTTGTCTCTCCTACTATGATCTCTTGCTTCTCAACACTTCCGGTTGATTTTTTAAAAACATAAGTAATCGAATCACTTTGAGAGTGAAGACTCTCGAGCGGAATAAAAATAGCATCTGCAAGTACATGAGCGATAATTTTGTTGCTGGTTGTCATAGACGGGCGAAGCGTTACATCGGTACCTTCAATCTCTACTAAAACTTCAAATACCTTTGCATCTGAATTGGGGCGCTGCTCGCCTACGTTTGCAATTTTGGTGACTATCCCTTTTAATCTTTTGTCAGGATCAGAGTCTAATCCTATCTCCACCTTTTGCCCAGGCTTTACTTTCCTCACGTCTACTTCATTCACAAATGTTTTAGACTGCATTTTGTTTAGATCTGGCAACGTTGCCACAGTAGGTTCCCACATGCCAATTCGCGAACCCTGCTTAACTGGTTTTCCATCCCAACCCTTAATGTAAATCACCATTCCGTCTTCTGGTGCAACCACATTAAAAGATTCTAGAATCTTGTTCATCGCCTCAAAATCTCCCGTTACTTTACGAAGTTCAGCTCCTACTTCACGCATTTTCTCTACATTCTGATTGCGTTTGATTTTGTAGTTCTCCTGTGCTTGCTGATAAGCTCGGTGCGCTTTCTCTAAATTTATTTCGGCTTGCTTGATAGAAGCTGGAGGTTCGAATTTTGATTGCTGTAGAATAATATCCTTCTCTTCGGCTCCATATTTTAAGTTAATAAGTTCATCTCTGGATTGACGCATCAGTAAGGTTGTGTCCAATTGTGTTTGAACATACTTAGATTGTGCCTTTTCATGGTCAATCTTTTTCTGATTATACTTTGTTTGAAATTCTGATCTATCCAGTGTGGCTACCCAATCGCCTTTCTTTACAACTGTTCCTTCATCTACAATTTTTTGAAGTGTTACTTCCCAAATCTGAAATTGCACCACTCCTGTTGGCCCAATTATTTTTACAGAGTTTTTCGCCTCTAGCTCACCGGTGGTTTCCACTTCTACCCTAAACTCGCCCTTCTTAACGGTAGCAATAATTTCTGCCGATTCTCCTGCATTACTGCCTCTGAAAATAAAAAAGCCGACTAGTAAAACCAGTACGGCAGCGGCAGCAATGAGGTAACTTCTTTTCAGTTTCATAAGCTTAGGTTATTGTAGGTGATACTGTTAAACACGGATAAAGGTTACATAAAAACGAACGATAGATCGCAATATTTTAACCTATAGGCTTATTTAATGCAGTTGATTATAAAGATGCTATAGAATGAAGAATAGTTTTACCGAATTTCTTCTCCGGGTCGGGTTTTCCAACGTTCGTGCATCCACACCCACTGTTCAGGGTGTTCACGAACGATTTTTTCTGTAAAATCAGTGAATAATTGGGTGTTTACAACCAAATCTGTTTCTTCATCACCAGTAATGACCAACGGAATTTCAGGAAGAATATGCATTTGCTGTCTTCCCTTCTCATCTAAATATATATAAGTAGGAACTACAGCCGCTCCGGTTCGCAACGCTAATACGGTAGCACCAATGGGAGTTGCAGCCTGCATGCCGAAGAAATTCACAAACCGACTTTTAACTTTTGTGTCTTGATCTATTAAAATAGCAATTGACCCACCATTTTTTAATACTTTAAAAAGGCGTACACTTTCTTTTCCACGCTCGATGGCAATCGCCCCAAATGCATTTCTATATTCCCATAGCAGCGCATTCAATCGCTCGTCTTTCAATGCGGTGCCTACAATATTTGGATTCAATCCGCGCAACGCCATGTTCGTGATTTGCAAATCGAATGCACCTAAATGTGAGGTAAGAAACATTACACCTTTTCCCTTCGCAAAAGCCTTCTCATAATTTTCTAAGCCGGTGGTAGTTAAAATTTTTTCGAGATCTGCCAGTGTTTTTACTTTTAGAGAGCGTAAAATGTCTCCTGCATTCTTTCCCAACATCACAAACATCTCTTTGCATATGCCAACAATCTCGCGGGCAGATTTTTCTCTGCCGAAGGCTAACCCCATGTGAATGATCGCTCGCTCTCGGGGCTGCGGAGAAAATACGTATGCCATCTTACCCAAAAAGCCACAGAAGGAAAGCCATATTTTTCGAGGCAGCAGATTGGACGTAAAAATTAGAAATCGAATAAAATAGTAAAGACTTGTATACTTGATTTCCTTTCTTAACGGTCGTTTTTCCATTCGGTGCAAAGATACGCGTAGTATTTATTAAATTTCATAATGAAGAAACTTTACCTGATTCGACACGCAAAATCAAGTTGGGATAATCCCGATCTGGATGACTTCGACAGACCGCTTAACAGCCGCGGTATAAAAGATGCTCCACTCATGGGCAAGCGATTAAAAGAAAATAAACTTACGCCCTATATAATAGTGACAAGCCCTGCCATACGGGCACTCGATACTTGTTTGATAATCACAAAATTTTTAGGCTTTCCAAAAGAAAAAATCAGTATTGACAAAAGACTTTATCATGCGAGTGAAGAGGAATTGCTTCGTGTTATAAGGGAATTAAAAGATCATCCCAACGATGAGGAGGAAAATGTTTTGTTATTCGGCCACAACCCAGGTTTAACAAACTTTGCTAATCAATTGTTGAATGAGCACATCAAAAACATCCCGACTACCGGAATAGTAGTTTCTTCATTATCAATTAAGAAATGGCAAGAGGCAGATTGGGGTTGCGGAAAATTACTTTTTTTTGCTTTTCCAAAAAGCAAAGAAGACTAGTTTTATTTCCTGTCATTTATATTGAGTGCTGTCTCCGTCCTCGAAGGATGATACGCAGGTTATGTGCTCGCAGCAGGCACATCGTTTCTGAAAGCAGGAGACGATGCTTGACTGAACTCACAAAATATACTCACTCAAATCCTTATTCTTAATCAACCCACTCAGCTTCTCTTTCACCATAACTTTGGTTACTTTTATTTCTGCTGGTGGTTTAATTTTATCTGGCACATCAAATAAAAATTCATTTAATAGTTTGCTCATCACAGTATGCAGTCTGCGCGCGCCAATGTTTTCAATTTCGGCATTAATGTCGAAAGCTGTTTGAGCAATCTCCTCAATGGATTCATCATCAAAAACAATTGATACATTTTCTGATTCAAATAAAGCCTGGTATTGTTTCGTCAATGCATTCTTTGGCTCTTTTAAAATCTGAACAAAATCATTTTTAGTTAAGCTGTTCAGTTCCACACGAATTGGAAAACGACCTTGCAACTCCGGAATCAAATCGCTCGGCTTTGACATATGAAAAGCTCCAGCCGCTACAAACAATACATGATCAGTTTTGATAGAACCGTATTTCGTATTCACCGTGCTGCCTTCCACAATCGGTAGCAAGTCGCGCTGCACGCCCTCCCTGCTTACATCAGGTCCACTGCCACCTTTTTTGCCCGCACCCGAAGCGATTTTGTCAATCTCATCAATAAAAATAATTCCAGCGTCTTCGGCTTTGCGAATTGCCTCTTCCTTCACCTCGTCCATGTCAATCAACTTTGCAGCTTCTTCTTCTAGTAAAATTTTGCGTGCCTCTGCCACCGTTACTTTTCTTTTCTTCGCCTTCTTCGGCATCATGCCGCTAATCATCTCTTGCAGGTTCATCATAGAAACTTCATCCATCATGCCCGCACCCACCATCCCAACACCAGCGCCACCGCTCTGCTTAATATCGATTTCAATTTTACGATCTTCTAATTCGCCATTCTTAATCTTATCGCGAAACAAATTTCGCGTGCGTTCATTCAACTCTACATCCGAAGTGGGCGTTTCTTCCGAATCTCCATTCGGCATTTGAAAACCCGCTGCCTTTCGCATTGGCGGAATCAGTGCATCTAAAATAATGTCTTCTACAATACCTGAAGCTTTCTCTTTCACCTCTTCCTTTTTGCGCGTCTTCACCATGTTTACCGATTGCTCTACTAAATCGCGCACCATGCTTTCCACATCGCGGCCGACATAACCTACTTCTGTAAATTTCGATGCCTCTACTTTTACAAAAGGCGCATCGGCAATCTTGGCAAGCCTGCGGGCAATTTCTGTTTTGCCCACACCCGTGGCACCAATCATTAAAATATTATTGGGAATAATATCATTCTTAATTTCAGATTGCACATTCATGCGCCTCCAGCGATTACGCAAGGCAATGGCCACATTGCGCTTAGCCTCATGCTGCCCAATTATGTATTTGTCAAGTTCCTTAACAATATCCTGTGGAGTCAACCCTTCTATCTTTTGCATTTGCTATTGATTATTTAAGCGTAAAGGTAGAGGGTAAGTAACAAAGGAGAAAATCAATTTTTTTGAGAGCAATTTTGAAACCCCCTGCACTTAATATGGCTAACATGAACTATGTAGCTTAAAGAATTGTAAATTAGATTTTATACTGGGAACAACTGAAATAGATTGACCTAATAATATTTTTTTGTATCATCGCGCAAAATATATCCGTAAGTAAACACACACTATGGCAAAAATCATCCGCCCGAGGTATTCTGTTGAATTGAGTATCGGACTTCTATTATTAATTTTTCTGCTCTCATTCTTTTTATCACCACAAATTTTTAATGTTTCGTGGCGCGAATTAATGGAGGGTACACCAATGTACGTTCCTATGTTTTTGGCAAGCATCGCAGTAATTATAATGGTACTGATTCTGTGGGAGGATTTCTTGTTTCCGATTAAAGTGAAACCTATTGAGGGAGAAGTGATTTTCAGAAATCATCGAACAAAATTAAAAACACAATTGCTCATCTATCTACTCATCCCAATTATCTTCATCTATGTGTATATGGCTCATGAAGTTAGTTTAGTTCGATTTATAATCTGGGCCTCCTTGTGCATTACTGCCCCGGTGGTCGGGAAGCTTAAGTCAGGGATAAAAAACTACAACGACTTTTTAAAGTTGACAGATGATACGATTGAATATAAGAATAATGAGAAGGAAGGTATTTTACCTGTGAAAGATGTGCAGCACATCACCCTTATCAAAGATGGAGGAAAAGTTATCCATAAAGTTCAAGTAGTGATGACCAATAAGAGCGAAGTAACTATCGATCTGGATGAAATGGAACTGGAAGCTTACTACGAAACCATCGATAAATTTATCACTGCCCACTTTAGAAAGCTGTTAAAGGATCAATAGCTTATTAGTCTGGATCATTGAAATTCTATCTGCTAACCACCAACAGTGTGATATTCTCTCTATTGGCGTTGCGTGAAAGCAAGGAGCGAACCTTGCGAAGAGCTAATCTGCTAACACAGGCCTGCTCTCAATCGACCTGGCAGAAGCTTCTAAAATCTCAAAAGCACTTTCGGCCATTCTGTTTTCAGTATCCAGAGTTGGATTGATCTCAACAATTTCCCATGCGCACACGCGCGGATCTTTGCAGAGTTCAACATTCAAAAGCTTTGCCTCCTCAACTGTCAATCCATTAGGTACGGGTGTACCTGTGCCTGTAGAAAAACGACTATCAATACTATCTACATCAAAAGAAATATAAATCAGATCGCAATGATCTAACATTTGTAAAACTTTGCGCGCAACTTTATCTGCACCCAATTTCTTTACATCTTCTACTTCAACAAAATTGATATTATTTTTATTGATGAGGTAGTTCTCTGGCTTTTCTAAATCGCGCACAGCAATGTAAACAAGATCTTCCACGTTAATCTTGGGTCCGTTCATCCCTACATTTTTAATCTGTTCCCAATAATCAAGTGTTTCGCCACGCGGGTCATTCACTTTGCACTCAAGGTTATCAAGATCAAGTGCCATAGCTAATGGCATGCCATGCATATTTCCTGAAGGTGTAGTAAAAGGAGTATGAATGTCAGCATGCGCATCAATCCAAACCACGCCTAATTTCTTTTTTGGATAAGCTTTCTTAATTCCGGCAATCGTTCCATACGCTGTGGAGTGATCGCCCGCCATAATCAACGGAAAGTAGTCATCAAACAATTGCTCATATACCTCTAAGCATACGCGCTCTTCCATAATCAACACTCCGTCAATAAATTTGGCGTAGGCATGCTCTGCCCCATCGAACAAGAGTTCATTTACATTTTCTACTTCAACGGAATCGTATTTTCTAAATAAATCTGACTTCAGATCAAGGCTGGCAATTTTCATAGCCTCTATGCCTAAACTGGCTCCGCGGGTTCCTGCACCAATTTCGGACTTTACCTCGATTATTTTTATTTCCTTCTCCTTCACAAAAATGATGATTATGGTAAACGATTAACTGAAAAAAACAATATTCCTTAGTCGAGCCCGTCAGAAATCGGGGAGCGCGTGCGCGATTGCAAAAACTAAGTAACCGTAGTTAACCATACAACTTGAATTATTGCAAAGATGGCAAAATTATGGCAATATTGCACTCCCTTAAAAAAGTGTAATTGGTTAACCGTTAGTAGTTAACAGCAGCTTATCGGGGAGGACTTAGACCTAACTTATTAACGATTAACCAAGAACTGAGGAAATGAAGAGTTACCGCGAGTTGATTGAACAGACCTTTGAATTTCCTCAAAAAGAATTCAAGGTACGGAGCCACGAATTACTATTTAACGATGTGCCGCTGATGGATATCATCAAGCAATATGGCACTCCACTAAAGATTACTTACCTGCCCAAAATCAGCGAAAATATTCGTTTCGCAAAAGCAGCCTTTAACAACGCGATGGAGCGTTTTAAATACAATGGCAAATACACGTATTGCTACTGTACTAAATCTTCTCATTATGATTTTATTTTAGAGGAGGCCTTGAAGAATGATATTCACATTGAAACATCTTCTGCTTTTGATATTCCCATTGTGCGCACATTATACGGCCGTGGAAAAATCACAAAAGAAACGTTCATTTTATGCAACGGCTTTAAAATGCCAAGGTACCGCGATTACATCACTGATTTATTGAATGATGGTTTCAATTGTATGCCAATCTTAGATAATTTGAGTGAAATAGATACCTATGAAAAGAATGTAACCAAACCCTACAATGTGGGTATCCGGGTGGCTGCAGATGAAGAACCAAAGTTTGAATTTTATACTTCTCGTTTGGGCATCCGCTATAACGACATCAATACGCTTTACAAAGAGAAAATTGAAAATAGCAGCAAGGCGTCTTTAAAACTTCTTCACTTCTTTATTAACACTGGTATAAAAGACACTGCTTACTATTGGAGTGAACTGAGTCGATTTATCTTTAAGTATTGTGAGATGAAAAAGATTTGCCCCACGTTAGATTCTATTGATATTGGCGGTGGATTTCCGGTAAAGACTTCTCTTACTTTCCAATACGATTATAAATACATGATCGAGCAGATTGTAGAAAACATCAAATGGATTTGTGAAAAAAATAACGTACCCGTCCCTAATATCTTCACCGAGTTTGGAAGTTTTACAGTAGCCGAAAGCGGAGCGGTGTTATATTCAGTAATAGACCAAAAATTACAAAACGACAAAGAGCTTTGGTATATGATTGACGGATCTTTCATCACACACTTACCGGACGTGTGGGGAATGAATCAAAAATATATTTTGATGGCGTTGAACAAATGGGACGATCCGTATCATAAAATAAATATTGGTGGACTAACATGTGATAGTCAGGATTATTATAATTCGGAAGCACACACAGGCGAAGTTTTCTTGCCGATGATCAACGATGAAGAACCGCTTTACATGGGCTTCTTCCATACAGGAGCATATCAAGAATCATTGGGTGGATACGGAGGCATTCAACATTGTTTGATACCTGCACCCAAGCATGTGCTAATTGATCGCAATGAAGATGGTGAAATTTCTACCGAGCTATTTGCCAATGAGCAAACCAGTGAAAGTATGATGAAGATATTAGGCTACGAAGAAGCACATGCACCTAAGCGCCAGAAGCCGGTAAAATTAAAAGTTACAGGATAGAAACGCGCACAGTTTTCTTAAACTAAAAAGGCTTCAAGATAATTCCTTGAAGCCTTTTTTATTATTATAAATATTGAAGCAATTAGAACCTTCCTTTCGATTGCGTAAAATCGCTTGGCAATGTAAAATCAGAAGCGTTTAACAATTCCTTTTTTATCTCTGTTACTTCCATAATCATCTTCGCTTCGGGCGTGATCATTTCAATCTTCAACGGCACACCTTCAATACCCTCGTGAAGTAATTGCTGATTGCCTCTACCCATTTTTTGTTTCATCAAGGCTTTCATATCAAAATCTTTAATATCAGTTGTGGTCCAATAAATTTGATCTACAGTTTTGCCGTGTTCAGTAACTGTAGCAATATATTTTGTGCAGCTATAGTTAAGGATCATCATTTTCTCAGTTGTCTTGGTAACCTTTACTTCTGGCTTAATGGTTTCTCCCGTAGCAGTGGTTGTACCTGCTGTCATCAGTGTATACGTTTTGTTTTTTCTATCAATCCGATAAGTCTTGTCTTGATCTTTTAAATGGAGAACATCCATGGGCATCATACCTCCTTCAATTACAGTAAGAGTATTTCCTCCCTTTATCTTAAATAAAAAACCACTCGGCATCATGCCAGCCATAGGATTTGTTCCGCCACCACCTTGCATTTTCATGGCGTTTTCCATGGTAGCTTTCATTTGCGGATTGGCTTCCATAATAGCCTTCATTTGCGGATCGTTCATCTTATCCTGCATCTCTTTCATCTTTGCCTGGTTAGCTGGATCATTCATTTGCTTTTGAGCTTGCTCCATTTGAGCTTTCATTTTAGGATCTGTAATCTCAGCCTTCATAGACCATTTAACAGTACCTTCAAATGTTTGGCTTTGTGCTTGCATTACTATGATCAACAATGCAGCTGTTATTAATTTTTTCATAAGTAATTAGGATGTTAGGTTTTTAATTCAACTATCAAGACTTAGCTAATATCAAAGATGACGCCTCTTTTAAACTCATGCAAGTAAAGTCAGCTTTATTCTCAGGTTCAATCTCATGCCCGATCTGAATTGTTTTAATTCCTAATTCCCTTGCAGGGATAATATCGCGACCACGGTCACCAATCATCCAAGAGTAAGAAAAATCAATTATGAATTTAGCTTTTGCCTTCTCAAATAGTAACGTACCAGGCTTTCTGGCTATAGAAGCTGTAACAGTTGGATGGTAAGGACTAAAATAAAAATGATCGATGCAATTGCCACTTTGCTTTTGCAAATATTGATGACACTCTTCCATTTGTAATTGCGTATAAAGTCCTTGCGCAATACCCGATTGATTGGTAACTACAATTAAAAGATAATCTGCCGCTTTCAATTCTTTTAATGCGTCAACCACTCCCGGTAGAATTTCAAAATTTTCTACTTGGTAGGTATAATTTGGATTGTCTTTATTCAACACTCCATCGCGATCTAGAAAAACACATTTATTCATCGAGCAAAGTTATCAGTTTATCGGTTATCAGTTTATTAGTTACCACTTATTTGTTAATCGCAATTAGTTCTTGTCATGTGTGTATCGATTGCCTCAGAATGACTTTTAACTGATAACTTTTAACTTTCAACCGTTTGACTAAGCGAGTTCTTTCTTTAGTTTTGTCTAAACCAAAAGTTATTGTGAGCAACGCCCTCGTCATTATACCTACCTACAACGAAAAGGAAAACATTCAGGCAATAGTGGATGAGGTGTTTGCTTTGCCTAAAGATTTTCATTTGTTGATTGTGGATGACAATTCGCCCGATGGCACAGCCGATATTATTAAAGGTCTGCAGGCAAGATACAATACTCTTCAAGAAACAAAACTGCACTTACTACAAAGGGCAGGCAAATTAGGATTGGGTACAGCTTATATAGAGGGATTTAAATACGGACTTGAAAAAGGCTATGACTATCTGTTGGAAATGGATGCCGACTTTTCGCATAACCCAAAAGATTTGGTGCGCTTATATCTTGCTTGTGAAGAAGGTAAGAATGATTTAGCCGTTGGTTCGCGTTACTCAAGCGGAGTGAATGTGGTGAACTGGCCCATGAGCCGCGTGCTCATGTCTTACTTTGCCAGCAAGTATGTGCGAATTATTACAGGCATTCCTATTCACGATACCACTGCCGGCTTCGTCTGTTACAAAAGAGAAGTTTTAGAGACGATTCCATTGGATGAAATAAAATTTGTGGGTTATGCCTTTCAAATAGAAATGAAATTTCTAACCTGGAAATATGGATTTAGTTTGAC
>JANYHI010000060.1 GCA_025359125.1 Cytophagales bacterium | reverse complement strand
GCGAGAAAAATATTATTAACAGGATGAGGTAAGAAAAAGCTCATTATTTTTTTTGTCCACACAACAGGTCCATCGCTCCATCTTAAGCTAACCAGGTAGGCAGGCATTCCGCCAAACATGTTAGAAGCCCAAAGTCCCTCCTCCCCCGTTGCCTCGCGGTAATCGCTTAAGGTTTTACTGGCTCCTTGAAACTGTTGGATATCGGGTTGTGAGATTAACTTATTCTCAAAAAAAACAGGACTAAAGAAAAAAATAGTAACCACTAAAAAGACTAGGATGGCAATAGCATGAGGCTGTAATTGAGACCATTTAATTTTTTGCATGAGCGATAACTTTTATAGTCTGCAAATGTGCAAATTTGAATTGGTTTAATGCACACCTAAATTTAAAACCTATGATTTTTCGCGCGTCTCTTTTATACTTCCTAATTACCTTGGCGGGATGTGAATCAGCTACAAAAAAAGAAACACCAAAACTAAATGATGAAGAGGCTATTAAAATGGTTTTGGCAACACAAGTTATTGCTTGGAACAATGCAGACATCGAAGGGTTTATGGAAGGCTATTGGAAATCTGATTCATTGCTTTTCGTAGGTTCAAAAATCACCAGCGGTTGGGATAGCACTTTAGTTCGTTATAAAAAAAGCTACCCCGACAAAGCGGCTATGGGCACTTTACGATTTGAAATAATAAGGATGCTCTTTATTTCTAATGATAGCTATCTGGTTACAGGCAAATATTTTTTGGCTAGAGAGAAAGATAATCCCTCAGGAATATTTACCCTACTATTCAAGAAAAAAAATGGCAAGTGGGTGGTGGCTTATGATCATACTGCGTGATACGCATAGAAATTTAAGAGCCTGAAATCGGCCACAAAAAAATAAAGCCACCACGAAGTAGGGTGACTTTACTTTAGAACTATCCAAGTCAATTACTTATTGTATTAGAATTCTGTGTGCAGATAACTCCTTGGCCTGAATAATTTGAAGTATATAATAACCCTTTTTAAGATTCTTCACATCCAAATCAATAGCTCCACCTTCACTATGCCCTTTTAAAACTTCATTGCCCGAGTCGTCTGTGAGTCTTACTTCAAAGTTTTTAGTTGATGTTTCTGATTCTGTATTTGCATCGCCAGCCGACAGACTCGAAATATTTAAAAGAGAAGAAGTAGGGTTAGGTGATATTGCAAATCTGTTACCACCACCTCCACTGCACACCACGGTAAAGTCAAGTGATTGTGCTAATACACTTGGGCAAGTAGAGCCAACAACCACTCTATAATTACCTGCCCCCAATCCAGTTATCAATTGATAATTTCGCTGAGGATAAAATGTAGAGCTATTATTGCTGAAATTAATGATCGTCCAATCATAAACAGTGGCCCCTCCTGCAAAATCTGTGTTGAAGCGTTGATCAAAACAATCGTCCCTGCCCATATTCAAAAAAGTAGGCTGACCACCAGTGGCCACGCTTACACTTTTGGTGATAGGTGCACCTGCCCCACATTGCCCTGCCGGGGTGATAGTGACAGACCCTGCACCAATAGAATTTGCACTGACAGTGTAATTGAAAGTAGACTGACCCGAGACATAGGTCAGGTTGCTGCTATTGCTCCAGGTAAATGTGCTAACAGGGGGCATATTACTTAACGTAAATGTTACAGGAGTGGAACATACGATTGATGCACCTGAAATAACAGGAGCAATGCCTGTAGTACTTGGGCATAAATAGTTGCAACTAAAAACCTGTGGCGTGCCTTGTAGCTCGGAAAAAAGCCAGTTCGCATTCTTGGTTGTCAATTGCGGATGCACTTCGTTGGAAAGCGGGTTACTATAAAAATTATTGAAGGGTACGTTCTTTGGTGCAGAGGGTGGCACTGCAGGGGAATAAGCACGCAAATAATCAGCCTGTACAATGGGTTGTTGCCCGCTTCCAATATCCAACGAAGAAGTTGTGGGTATAAAATTGAAACGAGTAATGGCCGGGTTCAAATTTAGTATTGAAATATTTGATGGTATTGGCGCAAAGTTACTGATATCAAAAACCCCACCGGGGTTGCCATCCAACGGCAGCAAATTGGCGGGTGAGTTATAGGTATAGTTGATTAGATCAGAGGTAGATGTGATAAGACCCCATAGTATTTCTTTCCTATAGTAAACACGCATGTAGAAAATTGGTTGTACTTGCTGATCGGGCAACGAGCGGACGGACATATCTATCTTTACATCTGACCGAGTGGTAAAGAAGCCGGAGAACAATGCAAAAGGATCGATGGTGAGTGTTTGCAGAGGCCCGGTTAAAAGATTGATCAAATAACTGACATTATAAGAACCATTGGCACCCAGCATTAATGAGTTTGGGTTGTAGCCTTGGTTCTGGGCACACTCAGATCCGTTTGCAACTGCAATGTTGCGGATGCCCCACAGCCTAGGCATGCCTATTGTTTTGTACTCATTATAAAAATTAACAGAAGATGTATTTGTGAATGCCAAAGATGAGCCTTGCCCAGAAAGTTGATAAGTGAGCATTTGTGTTGCTGCTGGGCTGTTTAGCGAGGCAAGCCCACGTTGCAATTGTGGGTTTGAGCCTGTGAGCGATATACCAAAAAAACTAAGGCCTCCTAAAAATTTTACTGCCGCCTGAAACCCGAGTGGAACATTTGCACCTTGATGAGGTGAATCGATGCTGGCATACAGCCGTGTGTTGTGGTTTGCATTGCGCAGTTCCATATCTCTTAAAGCGTAGCGTGCTACTATACCGCCCATGCTCACGCCTATCACCACATTTTTTTGGGTGCTGCCCACGGCAGCCGTTTGCTGGTTCACCCATTGTATCACATTCTCTAGCAAATAGGCATTGCGCTTGATGTCATCGCCACCATTGCCATAATCCAGAAATATAAGATCGTAGTTGTTGGCCTCTAAAGCTTGGGCGAGGGTTTGACCACCAAAATCTCGATCAATTGTAACACCCAATGCATTACTCCTAAGGTAATTTTCGTACCCAAAATTATTTTCCGGATCAAATCCCTCCACCAATATCAGGGGTTTATCCAATATTCCATCTGTGCCTGCTGTGGCAATGGTAGCAAAACTAAAACCCATTTGGCTGGCGGGCACAGGGAAGTTTCCCTTCGGAAAAAATTCGGTTATAGGGGCAGAATACCTACAAGTAGGGCAGCCTTGTTGTATTCCTTTTATATTGATGCGCGCCCTACTTTGCAGCATTTGTCCATCGGCATACATAATTTTTAAAATCAAGTCTTTGGCACCTTCAATACTGTAATTTGCCGATAAGGGCGTGCCTACCGATATGTTCCTAAAGCCCAGCCCATCGCCACAATCCATCTGAATGCTGTTCACTGTTTTATTTACGTTTTTATAAAACAGGTCGCTGCGCAGCAAAAAAGTTTGCGAGCCACCACTCAGGTTTGTTTTGGTAGGCGCAAAAGCAAAGGCATTTTTTATTTCATAAGGTGAAGAAGGCCGACCTGGCGTGTCGTAAATAATCCCGTTCTGCACATAGACTAAGTTCGATGTGGCGGCATCTAGCTTAAACTGCTCGTATTGATAGTGCAATGCCATCAGGCTTACCGTAGCGCCATCGCTGGCAATGTAATTATCAATGGCGGTGTTTACGGTGCTGATGGCCGGCAAGGTGGCATTGGCATTGAAGCGCATGTTGTAGAGCGAGGTATAAAGTGTGGACCATACCGAGCGATCTACATAATTGTTGGTTTGCAGCGTGCCGTTGAAGGCATCTACATCGGTCATCAACAAGCCATAGTCTTGCAGCAGCCCCGTGGTTACGGGCGTTCGGTCAACACTTTGAAAAATAGTGTTCATATTGTTTTGAAAAACCGTGGCCACTTCTGTTTGGCCACAGCACATAAGCGGCATAATCGCCACTAAAAAAAGGATGCATTTTTTCATAAGGGTTTGGTTAAAAGTTTATTGTTTGTTAAGGGATATATCTGATATCAAATCTGCCGTTGGTAATTTTAAGTGTATCACATCCAGTTATTGCAGTTGAAAATTCAAAATTGCCTGATACAATATATTTTACGCGATCAATTGTTGTTAAAGTCACCTGGCCCATGTAGGTGTTTTCAGGCATGTATTCACAAAATGAATTAGAGCCTTTGTCAATGAAACATTTTGAGTAACTCAAGGGAAAATTTTTTAGAGAATACTCTTTTGTTATTAATTCTTGCCCGTTTTCTCTTAAAACTAAAGTGATCTCTTTTAATGGAGAAAATAGCTGACCATATATCTGCAATATTCCTAACTGATAAACTGCCCCAGCATTGATACTTGTAGCAGGAATGAAAGCCTTACCATTTACCAAGCACCCAAATGTATTTTTTCCTTCTTGCGTGGCGAGTGGCAGTTTTTCAAGTTCGGTCTTGGGCTTTGGTGCATCTTCTTTGCAGCCTTCGCAAGCTGTGAGGGCTAGCAAGAGTGAGAGGGTGATGTAGTTATATGTTCTCATGATAATTTTTAGTCAATTGAACGATCTTGGCTCTGCTGCTAGCAAATGTAAATTCAAGCCTTCAATAAATTATTTTTTTGCGATTAACGATTCAATACTTTCCATCAACAAGAAAAACGGAATCTTAACAAAACCTTAACCCGAAAATTTTAGTCTTGTAGCAGCCCCGTGGTTACAGCTGTTCGGTCAACACTTTGAAAAATAGTGTTCATATTGTTTTGAAATACCGTGGCCACTTCTATTTGGCCACAACACACAAGCGGCAAAAATTGCCGTAAGGAAAAGGATTGTTTTTTTCATAATTGGTTTTGGTTAAGTTATTTATGGGATGTATCTAATATCAAATCGGCCATTGGTAATTTTAAGTGTATCGCAGCCCTTGCTGATGGTTATAAAATTGAAAGTGCCAGATACTACATAATTAGTTCTGTCAATTTTTGAAAGTGAAACCGTTCCACTTAAGCTATTTTTAGATTCGTACTCGCAAGAGGTGAGGTCGTCTTTTTGAAATGAGGCATCGGCAAAAGAATCAGGGAATTTATTTAAGGGATAAGACATTGTTCCCAATTCACCATTATTCTTTTCGTAAATACTCATGGAAATTTGTTGAAATGGTTTATTTCTTTTTCCAGAGATTTGAATGAAACCAAGTTGGTAGACTGCAATTGCATCTGTACTAGTTGGGGCTACCCACGCCTTCCCATTTACCAAGCACCCAAAAGTATTTTTGCCTTCTTGCGTGGCGAGTGGCAGTTTTTCAAGTTCGGTCTTGGGCTTTGGCGCATCCTCTTTGCAGCCTTCGCAAGCGGTGAGGGCTAGCAAGAGTGAGAGGGTGATGTAATTATATGTTCTCATGATAATTTTTAGTCAATTGAACGATCTTGGCTCTGCTGTTAGCAAATGTAAATTCAAGCCTTCAATAAATTATTTTTTTGCGATTAACGATTCGATACTTTTCGTCAACAAGAAAAACAGAATCTTAACAAAACCTTAACCCGAAAATTCTAGTCTTGCAGCAGCCCCGTGGTTACAGGTGTTCGGTCAACACTTTGAAAAATAGTGTTCATATTGTTTTGAAATACCGTGGCCACTTCTATTTGGCCACAGCACACAAGCGGCAAAATTGCCGCGAGGAAAAGGATTGTCTTTTTCATAATTGGTTTTGGTTAAGTTATTTATGGGATGTATCTAATATCAAATCGTCCATTGGTAATTTTAAGTGTATCACATCCAGTTATTGCAGTTGAAAATTCAAAATTGCCTGATACAATATATTTTACACGATCAATTGCTGTTAAAGTCATCTGACCCTTGTAGGTGTTTTCAGGCATGTATTCACAAAATGAATTAGAGCCTTTGTCAATGAAAGATTTTGCATAAGACGCAGGAAAATTAATTAGTGAATACTCCTTTGTAACTAATAATGTTCCGTTTTCAGTGAAGGCTAATTCTATAAACCGTAAGGGCTTAAAAAAATTACCAGAAATTTGTAATGACCCAAATTGATATACCGCAATTGCATCGGTGCTGGTTGGGGCTACCCACGCCTTACCATTTACCAAGCACCCGAATGTATTTTTGCCTTCTTGCGTGGCGAGTGGCAGTTTTTCAAGTTCGGTCTTGGGCTTTGGTACATCTTCTTTGCAGCCTTCGCAAGCGGTGAGGGCAAGTAAGAGTGAGAGGGTGATGTAGTTATATGTTCTCATGATAATTTTAGTCAGTTGAACGATCTTGGCTCTGCTGTTAGCAAATGTAAATTCAAGCCTTCAATAAATTATTTTTTTGCAATTAACGATTCGATACTCTTCGTCAACAAGAAAAACAGAATCTTAACAAAAACTTAACCCAGAAATTCTAGCCTTGCAGCAGCCCAGTGGTTACAGGCGTTCGGTCAACACTTTGAAAAATAGTGTTCATGTTGTTTTGGAAAACGGTACCGATTTCAGTTTGGGTGTAGCCAATGATCGGTAGTAAAGTAACAAGCAATAAAATTAATTTTTTCATATTAGATTTTGTTTAGGGTATGTATTTAATATCAAATCTTCCATTTGTTATTTTTAGAGTATCACATCTATTGATTGCAGTTGAAAACTCAAACAAACCTGATATGATATAATTTGAACGGTCTATCTTGGTAATACTTAATTTTCCTGCGAAAGTATTGCTTGGTTCATAAAGGCAAACTGCCGTTGCCTCTGCATAAGCTCGTGGAAAATTTAGTACAGAATAATCTTGAGTAGTTATTGCAGTTCCGTTCTCTGTTAAGATTAAACTAACTCTTCGAGTTGGATTAAAAAATTTAGAATAAATTTGAAGTATTCCAAGTTGATAAACTGCTCCACAGTCAATACTTGTTTCAGTAACCCACGCCTTTCCGTTCACCAAGCACCCAAAAGTGTTTTTACCTTCTTGCGTTGCAGGTGGCAGTTTTTCAAGTTCGGTCTTGGGCTTTGGTGCGTCTTCTTTGCAGCCTTCGCAAGAAGTGAGGGCAAGTAAGAGTGAGAGGGTGATGTATGTGTCGTTTCTCATATCTGTTTTTGAAAATTGTACCAATGATGAGACAGCCAAATTGATAATGATAAAAATAAGACTGTACCAAAAACTACAGTGGTAGCATGTATTATCAAATAATGAATAATCAAACATTAATTTATTAATTTCTTTATCTTTTTGAGAAGAAGGCCATCATTCAATTTGAGTATTTTAGAAATTATTTATGAGAATATTTTTATTTGTGTTGTTGGCAATTTTTGTAGTACGTTGCTCACCTGTGTATATACCTAATGCACGCCACGCTACTCTTTTTCAGAAAAAGGGAGAATACAAAGCCACCGCCTACCTGTTACAAGTAGCAGATGTTCAACTTGCCTACGCGGTTAGCAATCACGTTGCGGTAATGGCAAATTTCAATTCGAGTTTCACCAGCAATTTTCCTTGTTTTCGGTTTGGAGAAATTGGTGCTGGCTATTTTACTAAGGCAAAAGAATTCAACATCGAATTTTGTGGAGGGTATGGAATTGGCACATCCCTTTCCAACCTCAATAGCAAATTTGTTTCTGGCAATTATTACCGAGTTTATTTTAGCCAGTCTGCTGGGCAAAAGCTAGAACGCTTTCAATGGTCAGTTACCAATAGGGTTTCGCTTGTAGATTTCACCACGTTTCAATCAAGCGACCCTGTGCTGTCAAAATCCGCAAAAAAATTTTTATCGAGCCGGGTCTGTATTCTGGCTATTCTTTAACTAAAGACAAACTATTTTTAGCCGTGCAAGCGGGTGCGTCTGTTCATCTAGGTAGTCAACCGTATTTCGATTACAATCCCTTCTACTTTTCGCTTGGTCTAAATTGGCAGATCTCTAAATTTTAATTTAACTAAAACTTCAACAAGGCATAGCCCTTCAATTGATAGGTTGTTAAAGTGGTGAGCATGGAGGTGGCAACTTTTACTTCCGGAACCATCTTAGTCCTATCTACCTTTCGGTTGATTAGAGATTGCCCGCATACAAGAATTTTAACTCCCGCAGTCGCCAACTCTTTAAATAATTGAATATTGGGATTATGCACTTTATACTTTTTAAAATAATATTCATCATTCATCACATTGTAAGTAGCTCCTCCGTGAAGCACAATTACTACATGCATTTTTTCTTTGGGTACTCCGCCCATCGCGTGCAAATTCATCAGGCGGGCTACATTATTTAACGCCCAACTCAGTGAATCAGGTTTTTCACTTTCTTTTTCTACTTCAACTACCATGTTATAATCTAAAGAAGGATCTGGTTTCTCTTCTGCATAAGGTATCTCAAAAATTCCGCCATAATACTTTACGGCTGGGAAAATTCTGGTTTGCGAATAACTATATGAGCAAATCAAACTAATGATGAGCAGAATCAGTTTTTTCATAAGTGATCTTTTAGAATATTAAGAGCTGCCACAAAAATTAATAGAGCTGTAATTCGTTTGATGTAAATGGGATTAAATTTAATGGCGCCTAATCGAGAGCCAATTTGCCCACCTAAAAAAACAGAAACCAAGAGAGGCAAAATAAAAACGATCTCAAAATGAAGTCCTCCTCTTGCCCATTGCCCCGCAAGACCGCTTATAGAATTAACCAAAATAAAGACACTGGCTAAGGCGGAAATTTTCTTGGCCTCAGACCAATTCATCAAGTGTAAAATGGGTGAAAGGAAAATTCCGCCTCCTATACTTACAAGACCCGATAAAAATCCAATGGCACCGCCTAAGGCAATTTTGGCTTCTAATCTTTTTAAAGATTCTCCTTGCCTATTCATTTTCTCAGGCTGAATCCATAATAAAAAAGAAGCAACCAGTAGTGTAACAGAAAGTAAAATAAAAAATGGGTGCTTATCTAGTTTCCAAAGCCCGCCCACCAGCGCCAACGGAACGCTCGCAATTAAGAATGGCCAAATTTCTTTCCAGTCTACCTTTCCTTGTTTGTAAAAAACCAGCGTACCTCCGGTAACAACAATAATATTGCACAGCAAAGCGGTGGGCCGGATAACATCAGGAAGCAGTAGAAAAAAGGGTTGAGCCAATAAAGCGAGATAACTTGAGCCGCCACCAAAGCCAACAGAAGAATAGATCAGCGCAATTATAAAAAATGAAACGAGAAGAATGTAAAATTCCATTAGTTCGCTCTTTTGATTTCAATTGCTGCCACCGATTTTACATGTCGCCTTCCGGTTTTAAAATCATGTGGCGAAATCAGAAGAATAGAATCGTTCATTTCTGCCGCGGGCACTCCATTCTTCTTAGTCACAATAAAAACAGAGATGAGTGCTAAAATTTGTTTCATACTTATCCTCCTATCGTTGACATTGATTCTTTTATGGGGGCTCCGCTTTTTCTTTTTGCCTCGGCCTCAAAGCCATCTTTGGGTCGTCCGCTAAAGGCTTTAATCAATTTCATTTTTATTTCTCCATCTGACTTGCCCTCGCGCATTAGTTCCTTGATGTTTAAAACACCATCATCATATAAACAAGTTTTCAATTCGCCTTGTGCCGTTACTCGTATACGATTACAAGTTCCGCAAAAGGTTCGGCTATAGGCAGCAATAATTCCAACATTTCCTGTAAAGCCTGGAATTTGATAATGATAAGCAGTAGCATTCTCAGGGTCTGAAATTTTAGTCAGTGCTGGAAAAGCATTTTTAATGTGATCAAGAATTCGTTTGTGTGTCCAAATTAAATCCGAATAATGATTTCCCTCACCATTAAAAGGCATCTCTTCTATAAAACGAATCGAAATGGGAAGGTGTCGGGTTAACTCAACCATTGGAAGAATGTCTTCAATATTTTTACCCTCCATCACCACTGCATTTATCTTTACCGCAATGGTGCTTTGAACCATTTGTTGGAAAACTTCCCATGTTTTGTCAAACTCATCTCTTCTGGTAATGATTTTAAACCGATCACGATCGAGCGTATCCAAACTTAAATTAATGGAAGCTATACCCAATTGCTTTAGCTCTGCAATGTGAGGACCAGTTAAAATTCCATTGGTGGTAAGATGTAAATCTTTAATCCCATTGATAGAAATAATCTTTCGGATGAGCTGCATTAAATCTGTACGAACAAAAGGCTCCCCGCCTGTCAGCCTGATTTTTGAAATGCCCATAGAAGCCATTAACGAAATCAATCTTTCAATTTCTTCAAAAGTTAGCAGCTCTTTCTTCGGCAGGTAATGAATACCTTCCTTGGGCATACAATAAAAGCAGCGTAAGTTGCATCGATCTGTTACCGCTAACCTCAAGTAGTTAATCGGTCTGCCGTGATTATCAAAAAGTTGGTTGGTATTCATTTCAAATCGGCCTAAAGATATGCACGATCAGCATAAAATACTGATCTTTGCAAAATGAAGTTAAAGATAAAGACGTTCGGCATTGCCAGAGATATTATGGGCGGTAAAGAGGTAGAGATAGAGATTGGCGGCAATACTGTTAGTTTATTGCGATCGTCTTTACTTAAAAAATATCCGGAGCTAGAAAATTTGCGATCTCTATTTATCGCTGTTAATCAAAATTATTCTGAAGATACAACGCAATTAGTTGAATCAGACGAAATAGCTTTAATTCCTCCGGTAAGCGGTGGATAATTTTTCTTGAATGATAGAAATTACAACCAACCCAATTGATAGAAATAAAGTTATTATAGCTGCTGAAACATCGGAAGCTGGAGCAATGAATGCCTTTATTGGAACGGTTCGATCTAAAACCTCAGAAAAAAAAGTAATTCAGCTCGAGTACGAATGCTATGAGCCAATGGCAATAAAAGAGATTGAAAAGATTATTAACGTGGCAAATTCCAGATGGCCAATCTTAAAAGTTGCTATTAGTCATAGAATTGGAACCTTAAAAATCGGAGAGGATGCAGTTGTAGTAGCCGTTTCCACAGCTCATCGAAAGGAATCGTTTGAGGCCTGCCAATTCATTATTGACTCACTCAAGCAAACAGTTCCCATATGGAAAAAGGAAATATACGAAGGAGGAGAAGAGTGGATTTCAGCCCACCCTTAAAAGTTACTCACTACCATTACCATCATGGTGGCAATGGCCATCGCTACCAAAGCAGCTCCTGCCAGTATCACCAATAATTCTATTTGTATAGAATTAAATTGGATGGTAGGTACGTGAAGATAGAAATTGGGTATTAAGTTCTTTATTGTTTTCATAGGCCAACTATTTGATATAAATGTAGATGAGTAAAATCAAAAATTCTTAACAATATATGTACCAACCACTAATGGGTAACTTTTAAAGAAATATTATTGATTTAGCTGTATCTTTTATCTCAACCAGCATTATTAGAGGCAAATTCTAAATACCTCAATTACGTGAGCGACCGAGAGACTATACAACAGAATCCCATAGTTGAGGATGAAATTTTGCGCAAGTCACAATCTGAACCTCAAGCATTTAAGCCTATCTACGAGAAGTATTATAAAAGGATTTATTTATTCATATTCAGAAAGGTTGGAAATAAGGAAGTAGCCGCTGACGTTGCACAACAAGTCTTCCTTAAGGCATTAATTGCCCTTGTTAAGTTTCAATTTAGGGGTGTACCTTTTTCGGCATGGTTGTTTCGAATTGCACTGAATGAGTGCAACGAGTTCTTCCGGAAATCAAAACGAGCACGCTGGATTGCAATAAATGAGGAGATTACTCAGCGACTGCATGAAGAACTTACGTATGATACCACACAAGACGATCTTGCTGCCAAGTTACCTGCGCTATTAGCCAAATTAAAAGAAGATGAATTGCTATTGATACAGCTTCGCTTCTTTGAAGGGCTACCCTTCCTGGAAATAAGTGAAATCCTTAACATGACGGAAAATAATGCTAAGGTGAAGACCTACAGAACCCTGGAAAAATTGAAGAAACAATTTCTAAAGCAATAACAATATGGACACGAGGGAAAAATCAGAACCAACCGATGAGGAAATCAAAGAAATGATGGATTTTGACGGACTGATAAAAGCCTACCAAAAAGCCAAGTCCAAAACCAATCTTAGTTCTGAGTGGTTGAAGTGGGGTATTGGCACAAGTATGATTGCCACAATAGTGTTAAGCCTTTATTTTTCTTCTAAGTTAGTTGAAACCAAACCATTTCATAGTGATTCAATCCTCAACAAACAAATCTTTGAAGCATCCACAATCCAAAAGACAAAACCAACTGCACCTACTGCGAGCCAACTTGAAACGACCATACGAGCTGCAACTACTAAAAAAGAAAATAAAATAGCCAGCCCTAAAGTAGAGACAGTAGTTACTACTCAACAATATTTGGCGGCCGAACCTGTTGATGGCTATCCAAGCTTGTATGCTTACTTTGATCGAGAGTTGAAGTATCCGTTTCAATCAGTGAAAGATTCAATTCAAGGTATTGAGTCCGTTGCTTTCACTATAGGTATAGATGGCACACCCATCAAAATTGAGATACAACAATCGCTCGGACCTAACTTTGATCAAGAAGTAAAACGATTGATTGAATCTATGCCTTTGTGGAAACCGGCAACCATGAATGAAAAACCTGTGGTGAGTAAAATTTCAGTTCCATTTACATTCAGAGTTAAAAAAGCAAATCAATAACAATGAAAGCATTATTCTTATTTATTTTCTCCCTAATAGTGGTAACAACATTTAGTCAAACCCTTTCAAAAAAAATTTCTTGGAAAACCAACGCCATCTCTGATGCCAAAATTGAGTGGGTGGATATCAATAACGATAGCTTGCTTGACGTATTGGTATTGGCAAAAGGCACTAATCAAAAACTGCAAGTTTTATCTTACAAAAACAATCTCATATCTCTTTCCCCTACAAGCAGTCATGAGCTTGACGTTACCCTGAACAGCTATTCACTTATCGACCTCAATAATGACAATAGATTAGATATAGTTATAAACGGATATAAAAACGCCCAGCAATCAACCCAACTTGTCAACCAATCAAATTTTCAATTTATTTCGTCTGCAATTTCCTTAGCACCCTTACAGATTACGCAACAAGCGTGGGCAGATTTTAACCAGGACGGAAAAATAGATTGGATCGTTGGTGGAGCCGATTTCATAAAGGTATATCAAGCAACACCTACTGGGTACATTAAAAAGTTGGATAGTGCAGGTCTTAAAATCTCTTCCATTCTCGCATTGGATGTGTCGAAAGATGGAAAAACAGATTTAATCATTTCCGGTAGTAGGCAAGGCAAAGAATTCATGACAATGATTCTAAATAAAGGTGGATTCAATTTCGAGTTCATCCCCATTTTCTATGGTATTGATGGTAATCTAGAGACAGGTGATTTTAACTATGACGGTTTCTTTGATGTTATTGTTAGTGGCAATAACCAAATTAAATATTTCACCAATAACTCTTCCCGCCTTATGGCAACTGATTCTGTTTTTGGTTTCCAAAAAGGAGAATTAAAGGTGGCCAATTTTGACTCCGATAGTTTGGTTGAAGTCTCCTTTAATGGCCGAACCGATATGGGCGAGCGAACTAATTTCATTCGCAGCGTAACGGGCTCGTCAATTTATCTGGATTCCGCTCAATTAATTACACAACGGTGGGGTGACTACGATCGGGATGGGGACTTAGATCTTTTGCAAGTGCGTGATTCTTCAGGCTATCAGGTATTTCAACTATTAGAGAATCAAACTTTGGCAAAAAACACTCGGCCTCCCGCTCCAGACAACTATTTTATAGTTAACGTATTTAATAAGACTATAATTTATTGGTCGCCTGTAGCATTCGATGACCACACGCCAATTAAGTCTGTTACCTATGATCTTCAATTGGTGGCAGATGCCACAACATTGGTCAATCCCTCGTTTGATTTAGCATCTAAGTACAGGTTGATACCATCTCATGGAAATCAGTCTACACGAAACGCAATTATTATCAATACATCATTAGGTTTGGGAAGCTACGTACAATCCGTTGACAATGCATTTGTTGGTAGCAACAAGGTATTGTTCTGTAAAGGTGGTGGTTTTCCTCTATGCGAGAAATTTGAAGCCGAAACCAAGCAATTTTGTAAGGGGTCAATCGAAACAATTTTTACCTCGGAGCCCGCCTATTGGTTTTCATTTAGAAAGGGCTATTTAGGACTTCAATTCCAAACAACACCGCCTGGTCTTACTTTTCTGGTGGATGAGCCCGATACCTTGGTCTCCGTTATTCGACAAAATGGCTCGGAATGCGCAAAAGTACACGCATACATTATTCGTGTAAACGCGCCACAAAAAAGCGAAGCAATTACCAAGTATGTCTGCATAAACCAAATCGTCAAATTAGGTATCACCCCTGGGTGGCAAACTGTAAACTGGACATTTGGCAAGGAGACCTATGCAGAAGATACTATTTCAGTATCCACAAAGAAAGATTTGGTTGTTAATGTTGAGGCTAACGGAAACAATTATGTATGCAAGTACAGAAAACAATTCAATCTGAAAGTTAGTGATATAGATCTCAAACTAGACAATGATCAATACATAATCAACCAGGGTGAGAGTGCGCAAATGGGCGCGAGCGGTGGCACTAAATACCAGTGGTTACCAAATATTTCGCTTAGTAATAATGAAATTCCAAATCCTCTTGCTAGCCCTACTCAAACCATTCAATATGAAGTAACTGCATGGGATACTATTGGCTGCGTGAAAAAAGCAAGTGTAAAGGTAGAGGTATTTAATTCAGGATTTATACCTAATCTGTTCACGCCTAATGGCGATGGCAAAAACGATGATTATAAAATTTTAGGAATATATGGTGCTGCTGATTTCGAATTTTCCATCTACAACAGAGAGGGAAACATAGTTTATGAAACCACTAATTGGCAAACTGCCTCAAGTATTGGTTGGAATGGACAAAATAATGGAGTCAATCAACCCAGTGGCTTGTACTATTGGAAGGTAAGCGGCAGGCAACCAAATGGACAGGCACTTTTATTGAATGGAAAAACATCCGGTTCGGTTTTATTAATCAGATAGTGCTGTGAGGAAGGTACTTGGATTAAGTTTGATATGTTGGGTTGGGGTAACTCTAACAACCTACGCTCAATATTTTCAATTCAGCCAATACAATTTTTCGCAGCAACGAGTCAACCCTGCTCTGGTAGGCAATACCCCTTATGCTTCAATCTCCATCCTCAGTCGAAACCAAAAAACAGGCGGTGATTTTGGCATCAATAGCAATCTTCTATCGGGCACCTATCCGTTGCTAAGCAGAAGTACAGGCAAGCCATGGTCGGGAATTGGAATAACTCTAATGGACGACCGCTCAGACGGAATATTTAAAACTCAAGAAGTCAGTTTGAGTTACGCGATGCATTTACACCTGAATCGATTTCAAACCTTGTCGTTGGGCTTCAAAGGTCTCTTTCAAACTAAGAGCATTAGTTTAGACGGATTCAACACAGGGCTTCAATATATTCCCGACAGAGGGTTTAGTAATTCTATCTCTACTGGAGAAAGTTTAGCTGAACTTCGAGAAAATTACAACACCTTTAGTGCTGGCCTGTATTGGCAACAAGTAGATCGAAAAGAAACGAAAACGGCTTATTGGGGTATTTCGGTATTCGACTTTAATAAACCGAAGGACTCTTTTTTAGGTAGCACCAACCATCTTTTCTCTACTCTAATTGCTGAGGGAGGATTTCGCGCGTATCAACAAAAACAGTTGTCAGTTTTTCCTGAAATTTTGTTCACTACCAATAGTTCAAATGTAAGTTTAAATGCAGGTATGCGATTTCAATATGAGATTAAATCCATGCCAAACCAACCTGCTCCGGTAAAAATTGATGTCATTACTAAATACGTACCAGGACGTTCAGGAATAATTGGCTTACAATTTCATCGTGAGAATTTTTCGTTTGGGACAAGCTACGATTTCCCATTTTTTGCTAACAATAGCGGAAATCAGGGTGCTTTAGAGATCTGCCTTGAGTTGAGAAGATTGGTCACCACAAGAAATAAAAAGCTAAAAGCAAGAAGAAAAAAGGAAATTGGAGTCAGAAAAAAGACATCTAAACTTATTGCTTTTAAAAATAATACCAAGAAGAAAACATTAGATTCGCTAACAGCCCTAACTGTTCAAAATCAACCCAAAGAAGAAAAAACCGTGATAGATTCGACCACATACCCTAAATCCGTTTTCATTGAAAAATACGACAGCTCAAAAATTAAATTCGAAGCCAATGCCGGAAAAGTAAATCAAGAACCTTATCTGGTTGAGAAAATTACACTTCGCTTTCAGTTTAAATTCAATAGCGCAGATTTGGATGACGGCACCGAGCATTTTCTAAATGATTTAAGCAAAACACTTGAAGAGGATCCTCACCTTAGCATAAAGATTATAGGGCATACTGATAATGTTGGATCTGAAAAATTCAATCAGCGTCTTTCTGTCAAAAGAGCCGAAACTGTAAAGAAATTTTTACTCAAAACAGGAATTAGCCAAGCGCGAATTACTGTTGACGGCAAAGGAATGCGTCAGCCGCTTACTGACAACGAAACAGAAGAAGAAAAGGCTACTAATAGAAGAGTTGAGATATTACTGTTAAAGGATTGATTTTATATTTATTAACAGTTAGATAAGAACTCTGCAAATAAAGTAACTTGATATCATTTTTAAGATGAGAAGTTTTCCATTCTATCTAGTTCTTCTTCTTTGCCTTGATGCGTGCGTTGATCGTGCCGAATTTTCAGGTACACTTGAAAATCTAAATGAAATTGTAGTGGATGGTGTCATTACCAATGAGCCCGGGCCTTATAACATAAAGTTATCCAGAACCATCCAAGTTGGATCTACGATTGGTGGTTTAACAATATCAAATGCAAAGATCATACTATATAGCGATGTCGGTGAATCAGAAGAATTGGTTGAGACGAATCTGGCGGGGACTTATCAAACAAGCGAGGCCGGAATTCGAGGTGTGATTGGTCGGGAATATTGGATAGAAATTCAGCTACCACATGGAAAAATATTTGAATCACTCCCCGACAACATGAGTTCTACGGGACAAGTTGATAGCGTTTACTATAGATTTGAAACATTCGTTGCTGAGAACGGACGAAAAAGTTATGGCTTCCGAATATTCATTGATGCTCGTGTGCCGCAGTCAGAGGAAAGTTATACGCGATTTAGGTTTGATGGCGTGTATGCGGTAACCACCATCCCTAAATTATACGCAGCTCCTCCTCCAAGCACTCCCTGCCCCACCTATCCACTTCCATGCAGCGGATGGGAGTATTACAAGGGACAGCTCGTTTCCTTTGAACCTTGTACCTGTTGCGAATGCTGGGCTAATCAATATGAAAATAAACCTACGCTGGTAGAAAATAATATTGCTAGTAAAGTGGTTGGACTCCAAGTTGGTTTCGTACCGGTAAACTATTACACCTTTCAAAATAAATACAGGGTAACGGTTACTCAGATGAGTCTCTCAAAAAAGGCCTTTGAATATTGGAAAACTATTAAAGACCAAAAAGAGGGAGCAACCACTTTGTTCCAACCTGCTTACGGCAGAACCACTTCAAATAATTTCAAACCATCGCCATACGGAAATGTTTTGGGGATTTTTTACGCGGCAGCCGTCACGAAGAAAAAAATATTTATAAAAAAAGAAACAAATAATGCCAACCAGTTAGCTGAAATACCGAGGGATTGTGCAGGCAGAGATGGTCCTGCAGGGGAAAACTGCCTACGTCTTTTTCCTGGATCTACAAATCAAAAACCGGTGGATTGGGATTAGCTTTATCGTGAGTAATCCTTCTTTCCTCCCTTTTTATTCATCAACTGTACTTCGTTAATGATAATATCGTGCGATAATGCCTTGCACATATCATATACGGTAAGTGCTGCTACCGAAGCGGCCGTTAACGCTTCCATCTCTACGCCTGTTTTGCCTGTTACTTTTGCAAAAGACTCAATGATTACTTTTTCTTTATGGGGATGGATCGAAATTTGAATATCCTCTAATCCCAACGGGTGACAGAATGGAATCAGTTCGTGAGTTCTCTTTGCCGCCATCACTCCAGCAATTATTGCAGTCTGAAAAACCGGACCCTTTTTGGTGATGAGTTCATCGCCCTTTATTTTTTTCATGATCTCTTTGCCCAATACAACCGTTGCCTGAGCTGTTGCTGTTCGCTCCGTCACTTTTTTTTCTGAAACATCAACCATCTGCGGGTTGCCAGATGAACTAATGTGCGTAAATTTATTCTTCATTCAGCTAAAATAAGAATTCATGATCAGTGTTGAGGAAGCTTCTGCGATTATTCTTGCCAATCTCACAATACCACAAAAGAAAAAAGTTAAGATTACAGAGGCA
>JANYHI010000031.1 GCA_025359125.1 Cytophagales bacterium | reverse complement strand
ATTTTTATCAGAGCGCTATGGATCTCATCAATCTTACGCGCACACTCAGCGCAACATTTTTCATGCACAGGATTCACCTTTCAATATTTCATAGCGCCACCATGAGAGCGCCGCTAATAGCGCTGCGATAATCACAATAAGACTATGATCGTTTGCTTTGATAGCAAAGATTACACCAATAGCCAAAGCAATAGATCCGATGGAATAATCACTATCGATAATTCTCTGCTTCATTACCATGCTATCAGGCTCAGCTGATCGCAATTCCGCAATAGTAGGAGCGTTATTCTCATATGCTTTCCAAATTTCAGTAATAACTAGCGCTGAAACAGAGGCAACAAGTAGACCTCGATCAGTTTCCATGTTAATTACCCTTTGCTGATGAGCCCGCTAATGAGGTATTTTGCTGACCTGCAGGGGCTGATGGCACATTGTAATCAAGATGCCCGCTAGGAGGAGCATAAAACATTTGGCCTGCAGGCGGTGTAAAGGGCTGAGCGCCAACCGTAGGAAGGCTTTGAAGTGGTGTGGAAGGCGGTGTAGCCTGCCCACCAGCTGTAGGAGGCGGTGTAGCCACATTAGGGTCATTAGGGTAAGCAGGGCCTACCCCATTAATCAAAGTAGAATCGATATTTGCGCTATATGTAGGTATAACACCTTCAGGCGGCGTACCAAAGGTATGGAGAGCGCTATCAATAATAGTTTGTTGAATGCTACTTAACCCGTAACCTGATTGATAATTAGCAAGAGCTGTCTGAATATCGCTAGGAGAGTATGAACTGGTAGCCATCAGTTGATTAGCAGCTGTCTGCGCCCAAGTAGCATTAGTTCCAAGAGGCGTACTAGATGCTCCTGATGTCACCATATCAGCTGGCGCAGTGCTATCTGTAACACTGGTAGAGGTGGCAGGAGCGCTACTCTTACCCTTATATTTCTTATAGAGAATAACCGCGCCTATAGCGATACCTACCCAAGCAAAGCCGGGTAGGCCACCGATCTTAGTGGTAAGAGATTTTTCTATACCACCTAATCCACCTAATCCAACCTCATCAGCCACAATATTCTCCTTTAAACTATTTTTGCATATAGAGCGTTAGCGCTAGCCTGATCGGTAATCATCTGTATTTGCGAAGCAGCGTAGGCTGTAGCAGCCATTGAAAGTTGATCTCCACCATAACTACCAGCACCGGCAAAGCCTTGTACTACACCGCTTTGACCTACTGCTCTTGCAGGTGAGCTAGTTTTTCTATTTGTCCAGCCGTTTGTAGAAATCAGCGTGCCATTGACCGCGCCGTTAATACCAATTTGCTGTTCTGTTCCCACTAGCCCGTGCGCTTGCCGCGCTTCAATAAGATCGGCAGATCCCGGAGCAGGATTGAGATTAACAAATGTATTGCTGGGCACTTTTGGGTGTAACTCTCTTACAGGAGTTTGCGTAGCAAATCCACGAGAGATCGATGCCAACCCATCAGGCATCTGTATTGCTTCACCTTGTGGCAACATTTTTATCCGCGACCCATAGCGGCTTTGATGGCGTTACTAAAAGCATTTCCACCTGCAGTAATTACTCCGGGCGTTTGACGGCCGGGAAGCAATACTGTAGTGATGATTGCCAATAGCACAATAGTTCCAAAGACATTGACTACTTTATCTCCCATGATGTTTTCCTTTACTTAGTAAGAACAGGGATACCATTTAACAAGATAGCAGAAATAACTATTAAGACTCCAAATAAATTAGCAAGATGATCATTTGCCGCTGCTAGCGCAATAAGAAAAATACCTAACATGAAACCGCCGAGAAGGGGCTTAAAAGCTGGTGCATGACCTGCTTTGATGCTCTTAGCCTCAGTAGTTCCAACTACTACAGCTGCTACCACAAGTGCGCTTGATGTATTCATTGTGCCTCACTTTGTAACAGCTGTAGTTGTCAGTACGCTCTCAAGCAGAGTTACCGGTGATTTATTTTTATAGGCGCTATAAATCAGCAAGCCCCCTAAACCACCTAATACCCACATAATCAGAGCGTTAGATTTCATATTATTGCCTGATACCTTTAAATGTTACCCCACCTAGTATCCACAAAATAGCCAACGCTCCAACAATAATCATTAGAGTGTGGCTCTGTGAAGGCATAGCAGGAACAGGATCGTTATCAAGATCGCTAAGTAAGCGTGTCATCTTTTACTCCTTAGTTAAATTGTGGAGCGTAGAGAGCAGCAGCCGAGATTGGGCGAATAACATGCTCAACGACAAAGAGTGAAGAAGCAGCTGCTCCCCATGACACTGCCTCATAGTTAAATGCTGTTGATGATTCTGTGACAAGGAGAAGATCGCGATTAGCGCCTCCCTGCACTAAGTAATCACCTGTTCCACCATCGTTCATGAAATCGGTGAGAACAAAGACACCGTTATCAAGAGCGTTAATGGTAGGAGTAGCGGTAAGACCAGCAAAGAATTGGTATTGCTGAGCCATTTCATTACGCCATTGTGGCTTTGTCTTGTAATAGAGAGGATCGTTATTGAGATACCAGTTGCTCACTGTAGGCCAGTCCACCTCATCGCGAACACCAGCAGCTGTACGCAAGATCAAAAATACTGCGCGAACCACATTGCCCACATTGACAAGCTGAATATTTTGCTGTGAACCAGCAACGATAGCAGGAGTTTGTGTCTGCAAGAGTGATACAGAGCCATTTCCAATAGGGAAAGAGGCCTGCATTACACCATCAGAGTTGGTAGGAGCAGGAGCAGCCCAATACTCCATGACAATAGTAGAAACTACTGTAGGAGCGGTAGTAGGAGGTGTTGCATAGATAGCAGTGGTGGAGTTATAGCTGAATTGCAAGAGGTATGACTGGTTAGCAGCCATGTTTTGCAAAGCAGTAAAGGCATCACGTGAGTCTGTTTCTACAGGAATTGAAAGCTCAAATGAGAACGATCCACCTGTACCACCAGCACCAGTTACAGCTGAATATCCCGGGTTAGCGAGAGGATCGTACTTACCTGTACCAATAGCACCATACTTGTTAATGACATAGAGAGTAAAACCGTCAATAACGTTGATAAGAGTATCGCCGTTAGGTGAGAGGAGAGAAATTTGCTGTAGCAAGTTAAAAGGCGCATCGTTGTTAAATGCGACAGCTGCAGCGTTAGCAGCCGTAGTTCCAACGATTGTGAGCTTAAGGCGTTTTAAGAATCCGCCGGCAGGAACTTGTAGCGCTGGTACTGCCTGCACACCAGCGTTAAGTAGGACACCCGCAGTTTGCAAAACAAGCCGCGACTTTTTACGAGATGCTCGTGTAAAAGGAATAACCTGTACAGGGGCTTTATTGCCCGATGCAGGTACGGCAGGTCGTGAATTTGAAGTTACATTAGGAATTGTGGACATGTTTTTTCATTACTCCTTAATTGAGTCCAAAAAGATTGGCATAGCTAGCAGCTAGGGTATTGCTCTCTTTGTATTTGATGGCTATCAAATTAAGCGCTCCCATAATTGCAATAACATAGAGCGCGGTGATAACACCATCAATACCTGAAATATGTAGATGCACTGTGATCTCCTTATACTTATTTCGGCGTTTGCGAAATAACCAGTTTTGAGGTTGTACCGCGCGATTTAATATAGATAAATTCGTGCTTGCCTAAACTTTTAGCCTCATTTCGCACAATAGTAGCATCTATACCCCCAATATCGCTTAATTTCTCTTGATCGCGCCTATCTGTCGTTTTCCACAGAAAAACATGAGTAGAGCCAGCCAATACCGATGGGGGTAGAAATGCCGGGCGCTGCGCTCCGCATATCACAGTTGAATCGATAGATCGCAACTGTTCCACGCAATAAGTCAGCTCCTCTTTTAAACCGAGCATCTGAGATAGGTATTTGGCCTCATCGATCCATACAGTCCAACCTTTCTGAATTACTATCTGATTTAGAGCGTTTCTAAAAGCCTCACGCTGAGCATCGATAGTTTCAGAGATGGTTTTACGCTGCTTTACCCATAACAAAATGTTATTTTCATAGGATTTAATATCATCAAAACTTTCATGGCGCACATAACCGTTTCTTAAAATCTGATGATAAAGCTTATCGTCAGGTTTAGTCCCAAAGAAAATGTTATAGCCCCGATAAGGAAGCAAGTTTTTAAAGAGAGTAGTCTTTCCCGCTCCAGTAGGGGCGATGGCGGCTACATGCTCACCTTGTTTCCATTGAAAATCTCGTATGAAATCTTCCCACGATACCCGGTTTATTTCAGACATTTAAGCAGCCTTAGATTTTGTCCATACAAAATATACGATAACAGCTGCTGCGATCCAATATAGATGCTTCTTATCCATTTAGATTATCTCCTTCCTTCATATCACTATTTACAAAGGGTACAGAATTTTTGGTTAGTGACCCCAAATCAAATGACGGTATCAAATTATGGTTCATAGCGATGGGGATAATAATCGATCCACTAGCTATAAGTAGTCCACCATATTTACCGGGCGCAGCTAAACTTTCAAGTACAGATCTAAAACGCTTATCAACCTTACCCAACTCTACCAACTCGTGAGCAAGATCAGCTGCTCCATTTTGAATAATTTGAGCATCATCAGCGCTGAGAAAACTTACTGCAAGTGATACGCCGCTGAGATATTTAAAAATAATATTTTCAATTTCAACTGCGCGGCTCCAACCTTTTACGCTAGGAGGCTGTGGAGATCTATTTTTAGGTGGTTTATCGGCGCTATCTGGCTTATCGCTATCCTCTTTTTTAGGTCTGCCCCTGCCCCTTTTAGGAGTGGGATCTGTAAAAGCATCACTAACGTTTTCAGTAAGCATTGTGTACCTTTCATAAATGGATAGATAAATAGATGATTAACCGATCAGAATTGATAAAACTTATCGATAAAACCAGTGTTCACGATCAGGTTTCTTATCCGGCTCATCTTTGGTTTCAGGCTCAGGCTCAATTTCAACGATGGGTTCAGGTTCAGGTTCCACCTCAGCCATAATCTGCGCATCGTGGAAAGTACCATGATCATCTAAACGAGCGTGTGCTTGCTCTGCACGCTCTAACGCTTGCGATGCAATAAGAGCGGCAGCAACAATATCTGCAGCAATACGCTCTGCTTCGCGCTCTCTCAAAGATGCAAGCTCATCGATGACTACTTCATCACCCACCGATACCTCCTCTACTTCAATAACAGGAGTTTCGGGTTCGCTGTCAGGCAACTCTATAACAATCTCCTCACCCATTTGGATTAACTCCAGCATCAAGCACTATGGGAGCGGTCACAGGCTCAGCGCTATCGGCTGTAGGAAAATCTTGCGTATCGCTAACAGGTGTGGGGTTATCTTGCTCCCATTGTTTGCGAGTGAGTTCAGCGTTACTCCAAAAAATCTCATCTTGATCATTAGCCATTGTATTCTCCTTTGTAATTACCTGCAGAGTATCTAGGAAGCAGGGGTTTAGTATGACACATAGAGTTGTAGGGGGTCGGCTTTTAAAACGCCGTAAAAAGGTTCAATTTTAAAATCATCAAATACCTCATCTTTTAAAAAATCAGCGGCTGATCGTACCGAGATATTTTCGCGAAGTATTACTCCACGATCACTAGCATTTTCTTTAGCTTTATCAATAATATTTTGACCTGATAAAACTTTACGCCACACCCGATTACCTAACCGGCCTGATGTTAGGTAATTAGAGCGTAAATTCCTAGTCATGCTAGAAATTGTATCAAATATATGTAGTTTTATTTGCTTTGAATTATCGCTAATTGTAAATCATTAAATCTTTTATCTATCTTTTTTTCTAGTTGATCTACCCGATAATGAATAGATCTACGCTTAAAATAGCCTAATATGGTCATAGCGGGCACAGAGAGTGCCCCAATCCAACTAAGCGCGCGGTCAAAACTTTCCATAAATTAAACCTGAGCGGGTACTGATGCGCCTAAAAGAACTTTTTCAAGTTTAGGGTTTTTCTTACCCAAATAACGGGCTAGCGTGTAATAAAGGGAGATAACTCCACCAGTAACGGTTGTTTGAGTCACTAAACGCCAACCCGGATAACTGTGATTAAGCGTGGCTACATAGTGAGCGGCAAAGGTATCGTGTTGCAGGAGGTAGGAAAGAGCGCTACCGACCAAAGCAGGTACATAGGTACGAATATGTTGCGGGGTTAGCCATGAGAACATTTTGTGACTCCTATACTGTTAGTTTTTTAGTTACCAGCTGTAGAAAATACTCCCAAGGGAAGTTAGCACCCGGATCTGTATGATCGAACCCGGGTATTTTAAAAGCGTTGGTAGCATCGACATGTCCGATAAAACCTTTACTTTTTCCATCTCTTACCTCATCAAGTGATAAATGTTTTACGGGTATTTCATATTTCCTAGCCCATATAGCGGCAACTGTAGCAGCATTTTCAATTACTGCTAGGGAATAGGCATCAGCCCAATTTTTTACGCTTTGCGATGCTATTCCAGCCATTTCAATATGTAGGCCATCAGCATTAGCGCCGGGCGCTGCCCACGCCGTATCGCCATCATCAACTACCCGCACAATAGGCGCGGGGTATTTGCCCCCCGGTTTAACGCCCGCCTGTGATCCATCTACGCACATATGGGCGCTAGCCTCTGGCGCTCTTTTTTTATCTGAGAACCACGCGGCAACGCTAACAGCTGTACCCGGCTTCTCCTGACTTTCCATAGTGTGTAAGCAAATTAACCTAATGGGTTTTACGCGACCCGATGTAAAGTGAGCGGCAGTAGTCATATATCCCCTATTTCTCTACGATGCTTTTAGGATCTAACTTTAAGGTAATAGGCGCGATGCTATCACCAATTAACTTCCATGTCTGGGAGTTTTTAATATCAGTAGATCGGCGTTGAATCTGTTTAGTTTCCCGATTACCCTTCATAAAAGATTTAAAGCTAGGCAAGATACTCAAATCTGCCACAATATTTCCTGTTTTCATGAGTTCGATGTAATCGGCTGCAGTTAATTTCTTTTTAGGAATACCCTTAATCGCGCCTAACATATCTCCACTTTCAAGTTCCCCCACATAGACTTTGGGCGCTATCGCTTTAAAAGTTTTCCATTTTTTTTCCAGTTTAAATTTTCCGTAAGCGTTCCCGATATACTTCGAGTCCATAGTTTTAGTAGTAGTAATTGAATCGGTATCACAATAAATGACATTTTCCACCCCTAACTCATAGATCTTCTCCAACAAATTAATTCTAGCTTGAGCTGTAATAAATACAGCCCATTGAGGCAGACTTTGAATAGCCTCAATTCTCTGCTCTCTAATCCATAATTTCTCGCTAGACCCCCAAGGGTGAGCGCCCACATAGTCACTATCGACTTTGGGTATAAAGAGCTCTGTGCGGTCAATCCTTGAGCCAAATTTTCCATATACGCTATTTTGCATAAGTTTTGCCACCAATTCAAAGGGAGTACCTTTATGTTTTAAACGGGTTTTCTCACAGAGATCCACAAAATCCCCAAATGGATAAACTATTTCACTAAATACCACTCCTTCATGGATCTCTAATATTTTATATCCGTGAGCGAGAGCAAAATCTAACTCGATATTGGTGACGCTCGTTTCAAAGACTCCTTGAGGCCACACGATATAATCGCTCTTTCCTTTTTTAATGCGTTTAGGTAAAATAGGAAAAACTAGATCATCAGGAGTTTCAACTGTCACCCTATAAATTCCCGGCACATCTTTTTCAAGGTAATATGTCTGAGCATAAGTGCCATATGGCACACCAAATTCTCGCATGGTGTAGGGATAACTTGAATTAATGTCGTAGGTATAAACATTTTCACATTTTTTATTGGTAGATAGAGCCACCAGCCCGCCAAAATAAGCGCTGCGGACAAAATCATCAATCCGATCAGGTTTAAAGTAATTATTAGAGATCGAGCGCCGCCATGCCTTAACAGCTGTAGAGGCTACCGTATAGGCAATATGTACCCCATAAATTTGATAGATAGTTTTATCGTAATTTTTAATAGACCTAACAAGAGTAAAAGCATCACGCTTAGCATATTCAATATGTTTTTCATTATTAGGATCAAAGCGCGTAATATCATCGATCTCCATCTTTCCATAGTCGGGATCAAAACTCTCTGAGAATTTTTTTAAACTTTGGGGAAATACAGCGTATGAATCTACTAATTCAAAGGTGCTGGTTTTAATAACAAAAACATCTGACTCGCTTCTCATAAGAAATTGAATAGAATTTTCGTATTTATCAACTAATTTATCAACGAGATAACGCCAATCATATTGAGCATTATGAGCATACCAGCGGATATTTCTACCGCTGCGCTCAAATATAGCAATCATCTCATCAGAAATATCATCAGGATTTCCTCTAATAATTTCAGGCTCTAACATGCCATCGATATACCAAGTAGCGCAGAGCAACTTGCCACCTAGACCTTCGGTTTCAAAGTCAAAGGCTGCTATCGTCACGCTAAAATCTTCCAACTGTTTTTTTAGAGGGAAGTATCCGGTGCGCTTGCTCATTTCAACTTATTCATGGTGCTAGCAGTAAAAACAATGTAAAAATCTATCGCTAAAATTTTAAGGTCAGCAAAACTTTCCCCTGATACTTTGTAATTAACAGGATCTAAATAGTAATTGTTAATCTCATCTGAAAATTCAGCCCAACTAGGTAAAGATTTTCTAGTCCGCAACTTAAATATAGATTTGGCCTCAACTATTGCGTGCATGGTATAGGTAATGTTAATAGATGCTCCAAATACTGCGCTGTTACTTTTTAGTCCGCTTACTAAGGCTGTATATTTAGGTTCAAGATCTAAGGGATCAATCACACCGTTTTTATATTTAACGGGTATTTGAATATGCCTAAATTTATTACCCTTAAGAGGTCTAAGTCTAGATCCGCGAGTTTTCTCAATAGTCTTAAGCTGTGATTTGCGCCCAGGGGCTGGTCTAGCCGCAGCGATCTCAGGGGCGGCCTGCTTGTTGAGTTTAGCCTTAAGATGGGTATCGCCTTTAAAATCTTTGGTAGATCCATACAATTTGTCGTATTTATAGCGAGAAATAATCTCACCTGTTTTGGTATTAACAAAATTGCGTGATGATCCACCTAACGCTTTAAAATCTTTTTTAGCCATTATCTGCTATCCTTCTCTCTAATCCTTCCGAGGGGTTGAAAATAGGCTGACTACCTGCATAGTCAGCCTATTTTTTATTGAACGGTTACTTTACCTTTGTAGGCTTCTTAGGGGCTTCAATTTGAAGTGATGATAGACCAGCTGCAACGCGGATCTCTTCAATCACATCTACCGGAGCGGCTTCAATCAGCTCTGAAACAGTGTATTCATATCCTGTAGGTGTTTCTACCGGGCGAGTTCCAATCCGATAGGCAAAGCGTACTGATCCACCTTGTTTAATGACTGCAGCCACTAACTCATTAACGATAGTGGGCAGGAAAGCGCTTGAAGATACAAAAACTTCACCAGTCTTAGAATTGGTGGCCTCGAAATTACCCTTAAGTTTTGTCCACTCCCCATTTGTAGGGTGCAGACCTTCCTCAATACCGTCCACAAAGCCAATGATGGTGTAGCACTCCTGAGCCTCAAGTCGAGCTGTTTTTACATCTACCCCAACGCTACGCGCTGAGATTTTTCCTACTAGGTTTTTAGCCATTTTATTTGTCCATTTCTTTTAGGTTATCCTGCATAGCCTATCTATGAGGAAATTTATGTTTAACGATCTAGGGTTGATAATGAATCGATATAGAGAGAAACATCATTTGATGATGTTTTACTATTGCGCTGTGCTTTGATAACGATTTGAATTTGAGAATTTAGCGATACAGAATCGTAGTTTTTCTTTCTTATGTATTCGAGATCATTAAAAATCTCACAAGGAATATCAATCCAATAAGAGGAAAACTCTAAACCCGACATTAAATCTTTTACTTCAAAACTACCCATGTATTTATGGGGTTCACGCTCATTAGAGGTGAGCATAATTTCACCGACTAACCGGGCTATGGGTAGGTGATCTCTTACCAAAGGTATGAAGGTGAAATTACCTTGATCATCAGTTAGACCTAATTGATTAAAACTTATCTCTCGCACAGTTTTAATCATTATCGCTATCCTTCTCTGAAAAATTACTGCGAGATATTTCTATGACAAGCGCTACTAAGCCATATCCGCCGGTAAGGATAAGTAACCAGCTGAGGAGAAGTGAGAGGTTCATTGAGTAGCCCACACATCAAATACTGGAGAATATTCATTAACAACAGATATAACAGGATTTGAACACTTACTCATATGCTCAAATATAAAAGGGTGCAACTCGCTTAAACTATATGAAGAAACTGAATGCGACTCAATATACGCGTTTTGATTACAAATATTACATTTAGCGTTCCATTGTGTGCTCATTTGTTAATCCTCTCAATAGCACCATCAACATAATCAGAAATTAGAGAGAGAATACGCAAGCCATATGATCTCACGCGATCCTCTAACTGGTTAAGGATTACATCTAATTGCTCTAAGTCAGTTAGATTGTAATTACCTGTTTCGTTAATACCCTTATCTTGTTTTTTAAAATCATTTGAAAAATGTTTCCATGCAGCAAATTCAGTAGTGTTCATAACAATTTCATTGTTAATATCTACAGCTGCAAATAAAGAGCCTTTTTTAAAAATATGAGCGCAGCCATTGTTGGTATAGCGAATAGCAAAGGTGTAATAGCCTTCACTCTCTAAATCGTGAGTGACTTTATCACAGGGTTTTTGTAGCATTTTGTATCCTTTCAATTTGATCTAGTACATCGCTTAAAGCGGATTTTGCGCCTTTTTGAAATTCTGTATCGGCTTTTATGTTGATTTCAGCTATATGGATTTGGTAATGGAGTTTTTTTAGTTCTGATTTGTCTTGGGGGTTCATTACTCAACCGCCAATAGTCGCTTGGCTTTGGCGAGGGCTACTTGACATAGATACATTTCGCCCGCTGGACACTTTTCACATTGATCGGTGTACATTTCTCCATCTCCATTTCTAAAAGCGGCAAATGAAAGAAGTGTCGGGCGGTGTTCCTCAAGCTCGGCAAGATGGGTTTTTGCTAATCTTGCAATACGCTTCATTTGTTTCTTTTCTTCTGCTTCTCTTGTATCAATGTGGTAAAAAGAATAAATAAAATCTAATCGAGTTTTTGTGTATGCGATAATGCTTGTACACAAATCAATCGCCTTTTGGATTAGTTCTTCGTCGGTAGTCATTTACTCAACCCCAATAATCGCTTGGCTCTCTTACGACAATCCCAACAAGGTGCGCCTGTGTCGATACAAGTCTTTTGATGATCTTCAAACTCAGCGATAAGAGTTTCAAATAACAATTTTTCTAGATCAAAAAAAGAAATTCCTGTGGTGGCTGCTTCTTCTAATGCAAAAATATTGGATTCGTTGTAAATGCTAAAAGCGTGTAATCTATTTATTGCTTTTTCTACCAGTTCTTCATCAATAGTCATTTACTCACCTGTGACTTCTGTGAAGGTGGCGAAAAACATTTCTTTTGT
>JANYHI010000073.1 GCA_025359125.1 Cytophagales bacterium | reverse complement strand
TCAAAATCAAAAGCAATTTCGCACAAATAGCTTTCGGCCTTTAGGTAATGCACAATGCTCTCAGCGAGTTGTTGCTCATCTTCAATTATCAAGACCCTCATAGCGCTAAGATAGAACAAGAAATCTGTAGAAAATTTGGATCAATCTTCTTTGGTAAGGAAATGTAAATCTCAGCAGTTAATTGAATACTCTTTGGATCCTTACTTTCTTTTATAAAAATAAACGGGCTGGTCTTGCATAGCATCTGGCCGCTCAGAGGTTGTGAAATAACCTGATCTATCGGCTGCAAAACAAACTGCTTCGCCTTGCTGCTCGATTGTGTAGGCAACAAGTGTAGGTGTTTTTTTCAATAATTCGGTAATAGACTCGTTACCGCTTTTCTTCCAATAACAAATAAAAGATTTACTCTTCAGTAAAACTTCATTGCCATCGGAAGAAATATCTCCTGCTGTGAGCGTACTAAGTGGAAGTACTGCCAGCCTCTTCATAGTCGTAACTTTTGTTACATCTTGTGGATAGGTGGCAATATAAACCGTAGCTAAACTTTCTTTTGAAACAATGTAAATATCTTTTGTTAAAGGATCGACCATTAAGCTTTCCGCATTCTTTACACCATCGGGTAATTTTAATTCTATCTTATCAAAAGTGGTAATTGTTTCATTGATGGGTAATGATTTTCCGGCAACGGAAGGCTCCGGAAATCTATAAATAAATTTTGTTGGGTACTGCGATTTGTTGTCGCCAATGTCTGCTACGTAAACGTAACTAACTCCTGCGTCAGGGCCGGGCGCCACGGCCAAGTCTTCCCAATCTCTATTGCCTACAGTTCCAATAGTATAGTTCGCGACTATCGCTCCGCTCTGATTGATTAACTGAATTTGATTGGGGTTACCCGAGTCTTCTTCAACATAAAGCATTCCTTTGTTCACTTGGCTAGCGCCAATACCAGAGGCTTCTGTAAATTTATTATCGTTCAACAGACAAACAATTTTAGCATCTTCAAAAGAAGCATTTTTAACCAAATCAGAAAAAGAATAAGTAGCATTAAAAATATCTTCTACCACTGGCGGCACAACAGGAGTTGGCTTGGAAGATTCACTACAGCTTGAACTAACTAGACTAAACAGTAAAAAACTAAAAAATATTTTTTGCTTCATTTCAAGTCATATAAAAACAAAACAGGCGAGACATAAGCTCGCCTGTTATAATTAAAATTTTATTTCTTAATGTTTGTTACCAGATCCATCAGTAGGATAAGCACCTAAGTCTTTGTTGGGTCCAGTTAGCACCGTTGCACCAAAGTTTGCACTAACAGGGATTGTCAATACAGTTCCTGTAGTAGGATCTTTAGCTGTGTTAATAGGGCTGAATCCAGTAAAGCCTTTTCCAATAGCTGGTGAGCCAACTTGAAGATTAAAATCAAAACCTGTTGCATAAGCAATATCAGAAGGTTTAGTTACAGGCAGTGTAAAAGTTTTGAACAACGGGTTTGTTCCTGAAGCTTGAACTGCCTTTGTTCCGTCATAAATGGTAACTACTGATTTTGAAAGTGGGAATGTAGAGGTGATTGCAATCCCTAAAGTGGTAAAATTAGGAATATCTGCATTTGCCCCTGTAGGTATTCCTGTGCCCGACTCAACAGGGTAAATTTGGTTTGCTAGATCAACATTATCTACATAGTATAAATTATTTCCGTAGGTAATATTAGGGCTAACAAAGTCTGCTGGAGACAAAGGGTTGTTGCTATATTGTGATGAACTTCCTTTATCAGCTGTTAATATTCTTAAGCCATATTTACAATTAACAACAATGTTATTAAAAGCAAGACCCTTCGCACCTTCTTCAAAATTTAAGGAACCTCCCCTTCCCGGCTTGTCTCTTCTATAGCCACTATTAATTATTGTATTGTTGTACATATAAGCTGTGGCTTGCAAAGCGTTTGATCCCTTATTCGAAACTTTAGGGCCATTAGTAGCAGACCCAATTGTTACATTATATGCATAATTGCCTACACATCCTGATTTAATGTTTAGTGACTCTCCGCCAAATAGACCTCCTTTCTCAAAAGTATTTCTCATTACATTAAACATGCCGCCTTGTATGCGGATGGGATCATCAACACCACCGTACACCCATGAGTCTTCTAAAATAAAAACTCCCAATGGATTCACAAATGAAATCATGTAAGCAGGATTTCCGCTGGTTATACCTGATACTGGAGAAGCAGCCAACTTTCCACAACCAAACTCAACATGTGTCCATTTAATTACCATCAACTTTGTTTTAGAATCTCCTAAAATACCTCCCCACAATCCTTTGTAAGCTGGATCAACCACCCCGTTAGCATCTGTAACTGCAGCTCCAGGAGTATCAGTCTTTGCTTGGTTTTCAACAGTAAAATAAATAGGTTTCTCTTTCGTGCCCAATGAAAGCAATGTTCCTCTAACAATTAAATTGGTAACGGAATTTCCACCATTTTTTGCGGGATCAGCCGCACCCATATAAATTTTTACACCAGGTTGAATTACCAATGTGTCTCCTTCATTTACAATTAGATCAGTTGATATTCGGTAAGTGACACCTGTTAACATCGTTCCCTTCACAGCTCCTCCAGTAGTGGCTGCATCGATCGGTTTACCGGCTTGAAAAAAAGCTGCACTCACTTCTGTTTTGCTGCTATCGCACGAGGTAAATGCGATCAGAGATAAGAAAGCAACCCAGACAATTGCCTGCTTTGCATTAGAAAATTTACTTTTGGTTTTCATTTTTAATTGGTTGTTAGGTTTAATTTGATTGGGTGATTAATTAAAGTTTGAAGCGAAGGCCAGTAAGGAATGTTTGATGGAATTCATCTTTCTGAACTACAATACTATTTCGGCTATCTTGCCCAGGTTGATCGGCATTGATGGTATTGGTTCGAACTACCTCGATGATTAAAGGAGCATCTAATAGATTAGTAATCTTTACGAAAAATTGGAATTTCTTCCACAACCTCTTTTCACAAGAAAAATCTACTTGCGAAAAATCGCGTTGCCAATAATCCAAATCTTTATATGGAGAAACGAAGTTGATTCGCCTTCCTGTAAACACCCAAGATAACTGTGCATCAAAACCTAGTTTTGAATTTTTATAAATGAAAGACACATTAGCAATGTGATTGGATTGGCCCTGTAGTGGTCTAGTCTGATTCTCGTCACGATTAGAAGTATTATTAGCGTCTATTCTATAAAATACTTTTTTAAGCGTTGTGATTGACGAATTGGTGTAAGTGTAGTTAGCATTCACTCCAAAATTTCTTATTGACTTTGAGAGTACTAATTCCAACCCATAATTTATTGCCGTGCCGGTATTATTGGGTGAAACATTGCCAGAGCTTACTGTTGTATTTGCAAAAGTGTATTCGATTGCATTTTGAATATTTTTATAGAATACACCTGCTAACACTTGATCGTTGCCTCTGCCAAAAAACTCATAGCGAGCATCATAATTGTCAGCCGTGGCAGCATTCAGCAACGGATTTCCAGAATCCGTCCAATTATCACCAGACAATTCAATTGGTATAACTTCAAAAAAACTTGGCCTTGACAACGCCTTATAATACGATGCCCTTAAATTTTGGCGAGGGGTTAAAGAATATTTTACGTTAAGACTTGGTAATGGATTAGCATATATTTTATTTCCATCTCGCCCTGGCTTTAGAATAGATAATTGAGAGTGCCATTCTAAGTTGGTATTCTCAACACGAAGGCCACCAATTAATTGAAGTTTCTCGGCTAGGGAATATTTGCCCTGAATATAATATGCAAAAACACTTTCTTTAGCTGTGTAGTTATTGGGGTCAGAAATATTTGTGTACGGATCAATTAAGAAAAAATTTGATTTTTCGATTGTTGTAAACCTGTTACCTGTAACTGGGTTTAAAACATAGCTGTCTCTTATGTTGTCTCTATTTTTAAATCTTGCAAAACCACCTGCGGAAATATCAAGGTTTGATTTTAGTTGATAACTTAAATTTAAGTAACTGGTCTTGTCGTTATCTGAATTGTTTGTCCATTGTTGACTAAAATCAGTAAGCTCTTTACTCACCAACGATCCATCAGGATTGAAGGTATACCGCACCGCCATATCTGACCAAGCTGGCGTATTACTAGTGGCATTTGAGTAAGCTATCGTCCAATCCAATTTTAGCTTTGGGAAAATAGAATGATCCCCTCTCAAGGAAGAGGTGTAAATTTTTTGCGTAGTATATCTAGAGCGATCGTGAACATCTGAGACCACATTTGCAGGATCATAATAATTTCTATGTTGAGATTCATCCAATTTTACAAAAAGGTTGTACCCGCTAATCTTATTATTCTTATCGATAGAATAATCTAACTTGGAATGCAACCCTAATCTATTTTGAAGTGTATTAAACTGGCGTATTTGCAATTCAGAAAAAAGGTAAGTGTTAGGCTCTGGATCTGGCTTTGGTTGATTGAGTGTATAAAAAATACTATTCGTGCCTCGATAAATATTTTGATACGATGCCGCAACAACAAATCCTAATTTATCTTTCCAAATTCTGTTGCCAATAGAAAAACTCATGGTAGAGTTGATGGGCATGCTGTTGTTGGTATACTGTAATTGACTTACTCCAAAATCAGCGGGCTTTGCCGCGTATCGTGGTCCATAGAGTTCTTCAGGACTCTTAGCGGAGAGGTTGCTTGTACTAAATCCTGCAAAAGGTCTATTGGCAGTTAAAATATTGCTGTACCCACCTGCCAATGTTGCCGAAATAGCTAGTGAAGAAGGCGCTGACTTCATGATCATATTCATTGCACCACCAATGGCATCGCCTTCCATATTTGGTGTTAACGCCTTAATCACTTCTAATCGCTCGAGTAAATCAGCAGGGAAAATATCTAATGGAACATATCTGTTTTTACTATCAGGGCTTGGTATCTTTACTCCGTTTACAAGTGTATAACTATATCTTTTGTCCATTCCACGGATAATTGCATACTGCCCATCTCCACTGCTATTTCTGGTAATGGATACGCCCGAAACGCGCTGAAGAATATTACCCACCGTCAAATCTGGCAACAATTGAATAGACTTTGCACTCATCACATTCATTACTATTTCCGACCGCTGTTCAACTCTGCGCACACTCAAGTCAGACTCCTGATCTGCCACGCCCCTCACTATTATTTCACTTAGTTCGTTAGTGTTTTCATCCATCGAAAGATTGAACTCTAAATCTTTACCTTCTACCACATTGACAGACATTTCGATGGATTTGTATCCTACCAAACTTATGATTACCGAATAGCTACCTGAAGGAATATTTTTGAGAACAAAACTTCCGTCTAAGCCAACGGCAGTTCCATATGAAGTATTTTTCAAATAGACGGTAGCTCCTACTAACGGCTCTCCAGTAGTTTTATCGCTGACAACTCCCTTTAGGTTAGAGGCAATTGCAGAAAGGGTGGTGAGGAAAAAGAAAGTAAGGAGTAAATATCTCTGCATAGTATCTAATTACCGGGTACTCGCAATTCTTGAATCTGGAAAATCGACAACGAGGTAGGATCGATAGTGATCTTTACAGCATGCATATTGTTTTCGCCATGCACTTGGAGTCGCGTAAAATTATCGACTGCCTTTTCTAATTTCTCATTTTCATACAAGGGTTTTTCAACTAAAAAAACATGCGAGTCGCCATTGATGAGCAGTACTGGTTTCTTAAAGTCTATTACCAATTCTTTTAGTCTATTTTTAAACTTGGCGAAACCACTGGCATCTTTTGGCTCTTTCGCGCCAAACATATCGGCATGAATAGCTAACACTAAAGCGATGCTGTTCCTAGTTTTGGCGTTTATAAAAATTGCTTCCAGCCATGCAAGGTTCGCTGCTTCGCGTTCATAAAATTCTTGGTTTCCGTTTTTAGAAGTAGGGATAAAATTATTATTCGTACCCACAATATGAAGAGTAGCAAAAGAAACATCTTGATATTCCCATCGATTGTTTTCTACATATCTCGAAAACTTCAACTGCTCAGACTGGCTTGTCAG
>JANYHI010000068.1 GCA_025359125.1 Cytophagales bacterium | reverse complement strand
GAAAAATAAATTCTGCTTACCGTTTGTAGCGTATCTTTGCCAAGATGAAGATAAAAGATCTTGAGTTTGAGAAATTTATTACTGCAACGCAAATTGAAAATAGGGTTGCCGAATTAGCAGCGCAAATCAACAGCGACTATCAGGATCGGAATCCAATATTGCTCCCGATTTTAAACGGGTCTTTCATGTTTGCTTCCGATCTGATGAAACAATTAAATCTTCCCTGCAAAATTTCATTCGTTAAAATCTCTTCTTACAATGGAACGGCCAGTAGTGGTCAGCTCAAAACACTAATCGGCCACGAGGAAAGCATCTTCAATCAGGATATTTTAATTGTTGAAGATATTGTGGACACCGGACTTACCTTAGAAAAAATCATGTCCGATTTAAGAGATCGGGGCACAAAATCCGTGGAAGCTATTTCATTGTTGCGAAAAAGTGTGGCGCGCGAAAAAGTAGTAGATGTAAAGTATGTTGGGTTTGATCTCGATGATGAATTTGTTTTGGGGTACGGGATGGACTATGATGGGCTGGGCCGAAATCTCGTTGATTTGTATAAGAAAATAAATTAATCTCTTCCTGAACATTTTTGCCCGCCCATTGGCGAGTGTGGCTTTCTTCTTATCTTGCCTATCTTTTCTTAACCAAACAGGGAGATAAATGAAAAACTTGGTACTCTTTGGCCCACCCGGAGCCGGCAAAGGAACGCAAAGCGAAAAATTAATTCAGAAGTATGGCTTCGTTCATATTTCTACCGGAGACCTTTTTAGGTGGCATACAAAAAATGACACGCCTCTTGGCAAAAGAGTAAAAGAAATTATGAACAGCGGTGCCTTGGTGCCCGATGAAATTACCATTGCCATGCTGAAAGAGGAACTAGATAAAAATCCAAATGCAAAAGGCTTTTTATTTGATGGATTCCCTCGCACAGTGCCGCAGGCAGAGGCACTTGATCAATTTATGAAAGAGAATCATTCGGCCATTCATTACGTAGTAGCCCTAAATGTTACTGAACAAGAAGTAAGAACAAGAATTGCCAAACGTAGAACTACCGAGAATAGAGCCGATGATGAGGATGAAAAATTAACTAAACGCATTGCCGAATATTTTACGAAAACAATTCACGTACTCCCCTTCTACGAAAAACAAAATCGGCTAAATACAGTAGAAGGCTTTGGTGCGGTAGATACAATCTTTAACGACATCTGTAAAGTAATAGACCAGAAGTAACACCAAGTTTCCGGTTGCCAGTTACCGGTAAACCAGAAACCGGCAACGCAATATGTCCAATCCTAATTTCATTGATTACGTAAAATTTAATTCGCGCTCGGGCAACGGAGGCCCTGGATGTTTACATTTTCATCGCGAAAAATTTATTGATAAGGGTGGGCCAGATGGTGGTGACGGTGGCCGTGGCGGGCACGTAATTCTGAGAGGCAACGCACAAATGTGGACGCTGCTCCATCTAAAATTTCGTAAACATATCTTTGCCGAAAACGGAGAAGCAGGGCAATCTCAAAATTGTACGGGTGCATTTGGTAAAGATGTTATTTTAGATGTACCACTCGGTACGATTGCAAAACGTGCCGAAACCGGAGAGATTATTTGTGAAATTAGTCAAGACGGACAAGAGATTATACTTGCCCCCGGTGGCAGAGGCGGAAAAGGAAATGCTCACTTTGCCACACCAACTAATCAAGCGCCACAACACGCACAAACGGGTGAGCCAGGTATAGATGAATGGATTATTCTTGAATTAAGAATACTAGCAGATGTTGGATTAGTTGGATTTCCAAATGCCGGGAAATCAACTTTACTATCTGTGGTGTCAGCAGCCAAACCAAAAATTGCAGACTACGCATTCACTACCCTTACTCCTAATTTAGGCGTTGTCGCTTACCGCGATAATCAGTCTTTTGTAATGGCCGATATTCCCGGAATTATTGAAGGTGCTGCGGAAGGCAAAGGGCTTGGTATCCGATTTTTAAAACACATCGAACGAAATTCATTACTTCTTTTTCTGATTCCTGCCGATGCAAAAGATATCCGACAAGAATTTGAAATATTGTTGAATGAGTTAAAAAAATACAATCCCGAATTGCTAGATAAAAAAAGACTACTTGCCATTACTAAATCTGATCTCTTAGATGAAGAATTGAAAGAGGCCATAAAAAAGGAAGTTCCCAATGAAATACCTTCTGTATTTATTTCGTCCATTGCCAATCAGGGAATAGTGGAGTTGAAGGATCTTATCTGGCGAAATCTTAAAGATTAAAAATAGAGTTGAAATTTTACGCGCCATCTTGGCACGTATTCGCTGATTGGCAAAATTCTTGTCTATTTGGGCTTATTAATTTAATAAAATGGAAAATACTGTTCATCCAGAGTCGGAATTAGAAAATTATAATGATTCAGCTACCGAGGCTCCACCAACGCAAACTCAGGAACCATCAGATTTGCCAAATGCAGCTACTGCCACCGATGGTTTAAAAAAGTTACAGGACGAATTGGCAGAAGCCAAAGATAAATATATTCGCCTTTATGCCGAGTTTGATAATTTCAGAAGACGCTCTGCAAAAGAAAAATTAGAGATGATTCAATCGGCCAACGAACAGTTACTGAAAGTCTTATTACCTGTTGCAGATGATTTTGAGAGAGCGAGTAAATCATTTAAAGACAAAAACGATAAAGAGTCTGAAGGATTTTTTCTCATTCAAAATAAATTCAAGAAAATTCTAGATCAATTCAGCGTGAAGGAAATGGAAACCGGCACAGGAGCGAACTTCAACCCCGATTTGCATGAAGCGATCACACAGATTGCTGCACCCGAAGAAAAACTGAAAGGTAAAATAGTTGATGTGGTGGAGAAAGGATATTTATTAAACGACAAAGTAATCCGATTCGCAAAAGTGGTTGTCGGCAACTAATAATTTTTAAACCTATCACTTTACATGGCGAAGAGAGATTTTTACGAAATCTTAGGAGTAAGCAAATCAGCTACTGCCGAAGAAATAAAAAAGGCCTACCGCAAAACGGCCATTCAGTTTCACCCCGATAAAAATCAGGGTAACAAAGAAGCGGAAGAAAAATTTAAAGAAGCTGCTGAAGCATACGAAGTTTTAAGTGACGAAACCAAGCGCGCGCAATACGATCGCTTTGGTCATAACAAACCAGGCAGTGGTGGCGGATATTCTTCTCACGAAATGAATATGGACGATATCTTCAGTCAGTTTGGAGATATTTTTGGAGGAGGTGGTGGCAGTCCGTTCGATAGTTTTTTTGGAGGAGGTGGTGGCCGATCGCGCCAACGCAAAGGATCTAACCTGCGCATCAAATTAAAATTAACACTAGAAGAAATTGCCAACGGTGTTGAAAAGAAAATAAAAGTTAACAGACTTATTCGTGCGGAAGGAGTAACGTTTAAAAACTGTGCTACTTGCCAAGGCACTGGCCAGGTAAGAAAGGTAGTAAATACCATGCTTGGCCAAATGGTGTCATCCAACACGTGCCCAACTTGTAATGGTGCTGGTCAAACAATTGATAAACGCCCCTCTGGTGTAGATAGCTCTGGTTTGGTTTCGAAAGAAGATTTAATTACCGTGAAAATTCCCGCAGGAGTCAGTGATGGCATGCAGTTATCTATGTCGGGAAAAGGAAACGAAGCCCCTGGTGGTGGAGTTCCTGGAGACCTTCTAATATTAGTAGAAGAGACGGAGGATAAAGAGCTAAAGCGAGATGGTAACAATTTAGTTTACGACTTACACATTAGTTTTGTAGACGCTGCCCTCGGCACGTCTGTAGAAGTTCCATCTATAGGCGGAAAGGTTCGCATTAAAATAGATGCCGGAACGCAAAGCGGCAAAATTTTACGCTTACGCGGAAAGGGTCTTAAAGATATTAATGGCTACAACACTGGCGATCAGCTCATCTATATTAATGTGTGGACACCTAAAAAGCTTACTGCCGAAGAGAAGAACAAGTTAGAAAGCCTGCGGACAGCCGCCAATTTTCAGCCTAATCCAGATGCTAATGAAAAAGGCTTCTTCGAACGGATGAAGGAGTACTTCGGATAGCTTATAAAATTATAACCATTTATAAAATAACTCGTATAAGAAACATTACGGGTTATTTTTTTGTTAAAATTGCCCTTTTACAATCGATAAAAAGTTTCTATAAGTGAAAGCCTAAAGGAAGTATGGTAAAGGCACTGGTCTTATCTTTTGTAAGTGTATCTGCTGGCCTAATCAGTTTTGGCCAAGTAAAAAAACAGTTCTCAGTAGAGAATGCAGGTAAATGCGATAAGGTAGAATTATGCTTAAAGGCTAAAACTGGAAATTGTTTTATTCGACCAAGCCAGAGTACAGATTTTCTTAATATTTATAGCAATCAAGATTTAGAGCAATATTCCCATACATTCAGCAATGAAATAATTGGAAAAATCTGTTCCGTTAAACTTGCTTTGGAAGAAGCCAACCAAAGTGGCGTAGGCCAAAAAATCTCTTATCAGGTTTTCGGGAAAGATGAAAAGTCGATGGATAAATTCTGGAAAGTCTATCTCACTGAATCAACTCCTTATTCCCTTAATCTAGATTATGGTTTGGGAAATGCCAACATTGATTTATCAGGCTTATCAATCGAAAAACTAAAAATCATAACCGGTAGCGCAGATGTAAATATCTCTTACCTCTCAGGGGTTGAAAATAAAGTTACGATGGATACTTTTTATATTAAAGTAGACATGGGAACTGTGAATGCAAAGCAACTTAATCTTGCTAAATCAAAAGTGTTAGTAGCAGATGTTGGTTTTGGAAATATGTTCCTCGATTTTTCTAATCGACCAACAGTAACAAATCATGTAGTGGGCAGTGTAGGTGCGGGTAATTTAATTATCCGCTTGCCCAACGAAGATGTACCCGTTATGGTAAAAATTAATGAGTCGTGGCTTTGTAGTATCAACTTAAGCAAGAGTCTCAAGAAAATTGGCGAAAACAAATTTGCTAATGCTGCCTACACTAAAAATTCTAAAAATGCCCTTACATTCGATCTGGATGTTTCTATGGGCAAAATCGTTTTCAAAGAATCAAATTAAGTTATCCGTTATTAGTTAACCGTTATCAGTTTATGCGAGTAGATAACCAATAACTATTAACTAAATATCTTTCAGGATGTAATACAATTGCTATTTTTGATACTAATACAAAAACTACTACCTGTGGATGCATTAACCGTTAAAAATGTTTCAAAAATTTATTCAGAGCACAAAGCTTTGGATAATGTAAGCCTGACCATTCCGGAGAAAACTATATTTGGTTTATTAGGTCCGAATGGTGCCGGTAAAACTACCCTCATCCGAATCATCAATCAAATTATAAATGCCGACAGTGGAGAGGTATTAGTTTTTGGTGAGAAGCTTAAGCCAAATCATATTGAAATTATTGGCTATCTGCCGGAAGAACGTGGCCTATACAAGAAAATGAAAGTGGGTGACCAACTTCTTTATCTAGCTCAACTAAAAGGATTAAGCCGCGCAGATGCATTAGCTAAGATCAAAATTTGGCTAGAGAAATTTGAGATTAAAGATTGGTGGCATAAAAAAGTAGAAGACCTAAGTAAGGGTATGGCGCAGAAGGTGCAGTTCATTAGCACTGTTTTGCACGAACCTAAGCTTATTATTTTAGATGAACCATTTTCAGGTTTCGATCCAGTAAATGCTCAGTTGATTACAGAAAAAATTCTGGAGCTGAAAGAAAATGGCAGCACAATTATTTTTTCAACTCACCGCATGGAAACAGTAGAGTCGCTTTGCGATCACATTGCCTTGATCAACAAGTCCAAAAAAATATTAGAAGGATCTAAGAAAGAAGTAAAAGAACAATACCGTTCTAACACTTTTTTGGTGGAACACCGCGGAAATCATTTTACGCTACCAGCCGATAAATACCAGGTGAAATCACAAACTAAAATTGAAGATGATCTATTCTCAACCACCATCCAAGCGGTAAATGGAATAAAGGGCAATCAAGTAATTCGCGACTTAGTTGATATTACGGAATTATATTCTTTCCAAGAAAAACTGCCCAGCATGGCAGATATTTTCATCAGCCTAGTAAAAGGTGAAGGAGATGACGCATTGAAAAAACACCTTCAAGAAGTTTAACTATTCATTTTTAAAATAAAATAGCAAACCATTACTTATGCGTAAAATCTGGCTAATCATTCAGCGCGAATTTCTTACACGTGTTCAAAAGAAATCGTTTCTTATCACCACTATTTTAGTGCCCCTTATTTTTCCGGCTATTATAGGCGTGTTAGTATACATCATGAAAAAAGAAGCAGAATCTGCAAAAGCAGAAACAGTTCAGGTAGTAGATGAAAGTGGTAAATTTATTTTCGAGAACGGTAGGCGGTTTTCGTTTGTTCCTCTTTCAATACCAATTGAGCAAGCCAAGAAAGTTTACAACGAATCAAAAGATTTTGCTTTACTCTACATTCCACCGTTTGATATTAACAAACCAGAAGGAATGATCATCTACACTAAAGAAAATCCAAGTATTGAAAAAGTGGGTGGCCTAGAGTCGATACTTCAAGATAGAATTCGAGATTTAAAATTAGAAGAATACAAGATCGACAAAGCGACCTTGAAAGGATTGAAAGTAGAGGTAAATCTAAAACAAATAAATCTTTCAGATACCGGAGAAGAAAAATCAAGCAACTCCGGAATTCTTTATGGACTAGGTTTCGGGCTCGGAATTTTAATTTACATGTTCGTGTTAGTCTACGGCATTCAAATTATGCAAGGCGTAATTGATGAGAAGACTTCTAAAATTGTAGAAGTGATTGTTTCGTCTGTGAGACCGTTCCAATTAATGCTCGGAAAGATTATTGGCATTGCATCGGTAGGCCTTTTGCAATTTACCATTTGGATAATTCTGATAACAGTGCTTTCCACAGGAGCGCTTGGATATTTTGGATTAAAGATGCCACAAAAGCAAGCAATGGAAGAAGTTGTTAAACAAGTGGGCGATGAAAATGTAAAACAAGCAATGGATCAACAAAATTCAAGGATCAACGAAACGCTTGCCAATTTGGGTGAAATACGTTTTGGCAAAATTGCTTTTGTATTTGTGTTCTACTTCTTAGGCGGCTATTTATTATACGGAGCACTCTTCGCTGCGGTTGGATCTGCTGTAGAATCTATGCAAGAATCGCAGCAGTTTCAGTTTCCTATTACGCTTCCATTACTGATTGGGTATTTAGGGTTGTTTATGTTTATTCTTCGAGACCCACATGGGTCAGTAAGTTTTTGGCTTTCAGTGATTCCGTTTACATCACCTGTGGCGATGGTCGGAAGAATTGCCTTTGATGTTCCTACATGGGAGCTTGCGTTGTCAATGATTTTGTTAATTGCTGGATTCTTATTTACTACGTGGATTGCAGGAAGGGTTTATCGTGTAGGAATATTGATGACAGGAACAAAAGTGAGTTGGAAAGTTTTGGCTAAATGGTTCTTCATGAAGGGATAGAAAATATTCAACGAGTAATTCATATGAAATCCGGATACACCATCCGGATTTTTTTATTTACCTTCAAATCTACGTATGGCGAGCAACCCGGCTTCACCTTCTTCAATGGAATTTTATAGGGATAATACCAATCTCAAATGGATTATTCTGATCGCATCTCTATTTATTAGCGTGGGTACAATTTGGTTTACCAATATTTTAGTGAATCAATTAAAGGAGCGAGAACGAAATCAGGTAAAATTATTTGCCAAAGCGCTCGAGTATACTACAAATGATACCGAGAATGAAATTCTTTTCATTACGGAAGAAATCATTTATAAAAATAATTCCATTCCAACCATTTTAGTAGATGAAAAAAGTAACATCACCTTTTACCGGAATATTGATATTGATTCTTCGTGGAGTAAAGAAAGAAAAGATGATGTCTTAAATAATGAATTGGAAGAAATGAAAAAAGTTTATCCTCCGATAGACATTTTATTAAAGGATCCGAATAGTCAGGAAGTATTTGCCGTACAAAAAGTCTATTACAAAAATTCATTTTTACTTTCAGAGTTAATCATCTTTCCTTACGTAGAGACTTCCATCCTTGCCATTTTTTTCTTTGTCGCTTATCTCGCCTTCAATTATTCTAAAACATCAGAACAAAATCGGGTATGGGTAGGGCTAGCAAAAGAAACAGCTCATCAAATTGGAACTCCGCTATCTTCATTAATGGCATGGGTAGAGGTTTTGAGGGACGATCCTGATTTAAGGAATAAAGGATTTGTAGATGAGCTAGACAAAGACATTCGCAAGCTTAGAATTGTTACCGAGCGCTTTTCTAGCATTGGCTCTACTCCTATACTAAAAAAAGAAAATATTTTTCAATTAGTAAATAATGTGGTGGGCTATCTACAACCGCGCTTATCTTCAAAAGTAAAAATTGAAGTGTATACGCTATCTGAAAATATTTCAGTTAATGTTCATGCTCCTTTATTCGAGTGGGTTTTAGAAAATCTCTGTAAAAATGCAGTAGACGCGATGGAAAATTCTGGAACCATTGCTATTAAAATATTAAGAGGAAGCGACAGCAAAGTTCTGATAGATATTTCTGATACCGGAAAGGGAATTCCGAAAAAAATAGTGCAAAGTGTTTTTAAGCCAGGTTTCACTACTAAAAAAAGGGGTTGGGGGTTAGGACTTGCGTTAGCCAAAAGAATTATTGAGATGTACCACGGAGGAAAAATTTTCGTAAAATCTTCTGACGAAAATCAGGGTACAACTTTTAGAATTGAATTAAACAGCGCTTAATTACAAACTCTTCCACAAATAGAGAGTAGCGTAAGCTTCCCAGCCTTTATATTTTCTAAAAATTGTTTTTACCTGATCTAGCGTAGGCTTTGCTTTCATCTTTTTTAAATTCTTAATAGCATTGTGTACACCCGCATCTTCTAGTGGAAATGCATCTGGATATCGAAAGGTTTTCATTAATGCATAGTTGGCAGTCCAGTTGCCGACTCCTTTAATCTCCATCAACTTTTCTTTTGCCGTTTCTAAAGAAACACTTGTAAGTAAATTCTTAGACACCATTCCGCCACAAAAAGCCTGTGCTATTAAAACTACATATTTACTTTTCTGTCGCGAGAATTGAAGTGGTAATAAATTATCATCACCTAGTGTAGCCACTATTTCGGGTTTGGGAAACAGAAAATAATCGTTTCCTTCAAACGTAATTCGTTCTCCAAATTTTTCTACAAATCGCTGCTTTAAGGTATAAGCAAATTGAAGATTTATTTGCTGACCAAGCACTGCCCAAATAAGTGATTCAAATAAATCTGGCTGGCCAACAATTCTATAACCATAATACTTCTCTACAAGCGGCTTCAACAGTTTATCACCCTTTGCCAATTCGTAAAAAGGCTTCAAGTCTTTATCTAAATCAAACCATTCGATAATAAAGTTCTTTAATTCAGTTGCCTCTTGTTTACTAATTCTGCCATTTAAAATTTTAATTTCTAACTCATTGATCGGTTGCTTGAGCTATTTTAAACAGAATCGTTCTATTATTAATTCGCACCAGTTTGAAGGCGTAATCATCTTCAACTTTATGGAGCAACTCTCTTGGAGAGCGTTTTAAAAACTCCAAGCAAAACTGAAAACTAAATTCAATAGGGAGAGAAATTCTAAATTGATTCACCCACAATAATAAAAAATATAAATTGAAATTAAATTTTTCGTTTAAAGGTTAGCAAGAATCAGGTGGCTGTAAATAATGATAAAACCGAAATTTGAAATATGTTAGACTTAAAAACTATCAATTGGAAAGTAACCCAAGCCTCATTAAATGAAAAAGGATATGCTGTCATTCCATCTGTAATGAGTGAAAGTGATTGTCAAAATTTAATTAATAACTACAAGACAGAAACTATCTATAGAAGTACGATAAATATGGAGCGATATCGGTTTGGTAAGGGAGAATACAAATACTATAATTATCCACTGCCACAGCAAATTCAAACTCTTCGCGAGAATTTATATCCAGCATTGGCAAAGATCGCAAATGAGTGGATGTCACTCTTGGGCGTAGATGTTACATTTCCTATTCTTCATAATGAATTTATTGAAGAGTGTCATTCAAAAAACCAACATCGACCTACACCATTAATTCTTCATTATCAAATAGGTGGATTTAATACACTTCATCAAGATTTGTATGGCGAAGTTTACTTTCCATTTCAAGTAGTTTTTCTGCTTAGCGAACATGGTGGAGAATTTGAGGGTGGAGAATTTATTTTAATTGAACAATTACCCAGGGCACAATCAAGAGCGCAAGTGATACAACTAAATAAGGGAGGCGCCTTAATTTTTACTACTAACTTTCGACCAGTAAAAGGAAATAAAGGATATTATAGGGCAAAAATAAAACATGGAATAAGCAGTTTAACCAGTGGCGAGAGATATGCGCTAGGAATTATTTTTCACGATGCTGGTTAATTCGTTGATTCGTTAATTTGAAGACCTGCCTATCGGCAGGCAAATTTAAAAATGCTTTATCATGATAAATTAACTAGACAAGAGTTATTGAAATTTTTCAAAACCAAATCCATAACGCTTGCCGGAAATCGAAAATTAAAAATATACGGAACTCTTCGTTGTAAGTCTGGAAAAAGAATGAAGCGTGTGAATCGCGTCTTTTTTGCCTCAAAAGAAGAAGCAACGCGCGCAGGCTTTAAACCATGCGCACATTGCTTACCTAGTGAATATCAAAAATGGAAAGTAAAAATTATTTCTTCTTTGGTAGAGTAGCCTTCAAATCTTCTGCAGCCAGCAAAACAAAATCTTTACCCTTAAAAAATCCTTTGCCTAAAGTAGGATCATATTTATCTGTAATGCCAAGTGCCGGAATTTCTTCTACTTTCTTTCCCTTTTTTAATGCCGCCAATATTTGTTCGCGAATATCGTAAAGTTGGTCGCGAAGTATTTTCACATCATTCTTGGAAGCCAATTCACCGTGACCGGGAATTACTTTTGAATTATCGTCCATAAATGATAAACCCTTATCAAGCGAACTCAAAAATCCGCTAAACGAACCACCGCTGGAAAGATCGATGAAGGGATATCCATATCTCACATACGCATCGCCCATGTGAAACACATTCGCTTTTTTAAAGTGAACAATTATATCTCCATCTGTATGGCCATTATCAAGATGAATGAGTTGAACATCCTCACCATTCAAATGGAAATTCATTTTATCTGGAAAGGTGATTACGGGCAACGCATCAGCATCTCTAGCTGGCGTAGTTCTGTTTAATTGTTTGTTTACTTGCTCGGTAGTCATTCGTTCGCGCACATGATCATGTGCCACTATAGTAGCACCCATTCTTTTAAAATTCTCGTTTCCGCCAGAATGATCTCCATGTAAATGCGTATTCACCAAAAATTTAATTTCTCCTGGGTCAATGGTTTTGATGGCTCCATTAATTTTATTAGATAATGGTGCAAACTGATCATCAACTAATAAGGTTCCTTCTTTACCAATCAAAATGCCTAGGTTTCCACCTGAACCTTTTAACATATAAATGTTATCGGTAATTTTTAACGGGCGAATCTTAACGGTATCAAAATTTTGTTGGGCAAAGCTCAAATTACTGAGCAGCATAAAAAGCAATACTATTAAAAGGTTTTTCATAGGTTTGATATTTTTAGGAAATATAACAAGATCTTCAGCAAGAAACAGGTTGAATTACTTTAGCAGGGTGAAGACCTTTGGGTTATAAAAAGAACAGAAAGATTATGAAAATAAATCAACCTGAAGAAAATATCAATTACCAACGCATCGAGCAGGCAATTCAATACTTAGAAAAGAATTTTTTACACCAACCAGAGTTAAATGAAGTAGCCGAGAAAGTGCATTTGAGTCCATTTCACTTTCAGCGGTTATTTACTGAATGGGCCGGAATAAGTCCTAAACGATTCTTGCAATTTCTTACCGTTGGCTTTCTCAAAAACAAATTAGACGAAACCAAAAATTTGATTGATGCGGCTGAAGCAGCCGGTCTCTCAAGTCAATCTAGGGTGTACGATTTATTTACAACATTAGAAGCAGTAACGCCACAAGAATATAAATTGAATGGTTCGGGCATTCGCATTGAATATGGATTTCACGAAACTCCTTTTGGGCTTTCGTTGATTGGCGTTACTGAAAGAGGAATATGCTGGTTATCTTTTATTACTACGGATGAAGACCCTACGTATGAACTAAAAAAAATGAAAGAGCATTGGCATCAGTCTGTGTTTCATCAGAATCAGGAGTTAACAAGTAGCTTTATTACGTCTGTCTTTGGAGATCGTAAAGAAGAGAAGAAACTTCATGTATTTGTTAAGGGTACTAATTTTCAAATAAAAGTGTGGGAAGCGCTTTTGCGGCTACCACTTGGTTCAGTAACTACCTATCAAAACATTGCAGAAAAAATTCAAAGCCCAAAGGCCATGCAAGCTGTAGGTTCAGCAGTTGGCTCCAATCACATTGCCTATTTAATTCCTTGCCACCGGGTGATTAGAAAGGATGGAATCTTAGGTGAATACCGATGGGAAGCTACTCGTAAGAAAAGTATAATCGGTTGGGAAATGGCCAAGCAAACTTTATCAAACGAGTAGCATTCCAAAAAAAATAATTTATTTACTCCGATCGCAACGAGCCAACAGGGTTTGCCAAGGCAGCCTTTATAGATTGATAGCTTACGGTTAGCAAAGTAATGAGCAGCGCGCCACCACCTGAAACTACAAAGATCCACCAATTAATGTCAGTTCTGTATTCGTATTTCTGTAACCAATCATTCATAAAATAAAAACCAATTGGCATTGCAATTACTAGTGAGATGGCCACAAGTAGTACAAAATCTTTTGAAAGCATACTCCATAAATTAAAGACCGAAGCACCCAATACTTTTCTTACTCCAATTTCTTTTGTGCGCTGCTCTGCTACAAAAGATGCTAGACCAAAAATACCGAGGCAACTTATTAATATGGCTAAGATGGCAAAGAAGCTTGCGAGTTTACCAATGCGTTCTTCATCGCCAAATTTGCGGGCATATTCTTCATCCACAAATTTGTAATCAAAGGGAGATGCTGGATTATATTTTTTAAATACTTCTTCTACTTTGCTGATGGCTGCTCTTGAGCCTATAGTTGGATTTAACTTAATAATAACAAGCCCTTCTTGATCATTTGAAATATGGAAAAGTGAGGCGCGCACGGGTTCGTAAGGTGATTCCACAATCATATCTTTAATGACACCAATAATAGTGTAGGACTTCTTTTCCCAAATAAGAGTTTCGCCAACAGGGTTTTTGAAACCTAAAAACTTTACAGCTGATTCATTGATAACAAATGCCAATGAATCGGTTCCATGTTCTCTCGAGAAATCACGACCTTCTTTAAACTGCCAGCCTACCGTTTTTCCATACTCAAAAGAGCAACCGTTGTTAGGAAAATCAACCGCTAGTGCGGGATCTTTGCCTTTCCATACAAAGCCACCGTTGGAATTCCACGTCTGTGTTGTTGGGCTTCCCGATTCTGTCATTTCAATAATAGCCCCCGAGCTTTTCAATTCATTGCGAACTGCTTCATATAGTTTGTGAATGTCGGGGGTAGTTAAGAAAACATTTATGAGACCGTTACGATCATACCCAACAGGGCGATCTTTTGCAAATTCAATCTGCCGAAAAACGATAATTGTGCCAATGATCAAAGTAACAGAGACTGTGAATTGTAACACCACCAATACTTGACGTGGAATGGAAGCATACTTGCCCGCCCGGAATGTACCCTTCAATACCTTCACAGGTTGAAACGAGCTAAGATAGAGGGCAGGATAGCTACCAGCGATAATTCCTGTAAGGATACTAAAACTTACTCCGATAATCCAGAACAGAGGATTGCCCCAAAGCAAGGCGAGCTTTTTATCGGCCACTTGATTGAAGGAAGGAAGAATTAATTGCACTAAAAGAATTGACACCACAAAAGCTAATAGTGAAACAACGAGTGATTCGCTAAAGAATTGACCAATCAATTGGTAACGCTCTGAGCCTATTGATTTGCGGATGCCAACTTCTTTGGCGCGTTTCTCAGAGCGAGCCGTACTGAGATTCATAAAGTTGATGCAGGCTAGCAATAAAACAAAAACACCAATGATGCCGAAGAGCCATACAAATTCTATTCGTCCGCCTACATTTTTTCCATTCTTAAATTCAGAATATAAATGCCACTTACTCATAGGAAGAAGAAAGACTTCTGGTTTATACTTTCTGTCATCTTCCGAGAGTTTATTAAATTTTACATTGATGATTTTAGCCGAAACTTTTTCCATGTCGGCATTGTCGGCTACCTGTACAAACGTCTGTGTAAAATTGCTTCCCCACGGGGTCTCCATTTTCTTTATCCATGGGTTGCTAATAAGATAAAGCTCCCATGGTAAAAGATAGTTCATGTTCCTGAAAAATGTATTGTAGGGAAGGTCTTCATAAACACCAGTGACTTTTACATCGAATTTGTTATTGATCCTCAATATCTGATTCATGGGATCGTTCTCACCAAAATATGCTTTAGCGGTAGTTTCAGAAAGTAAAATGGAATACGGATCTTTGAGGCCATCACTTTTTCCTTTCAACATTTTTAAGGATAGCATATCGGTAACCTCGGGTTCAAAATAGTAGCCAGTTTTGTTAAACTTCTTTTCGCCTATTGTAATAATGTGCGAGAAATTCCAAGAAGCTTGTAGCACATATTTAAAATCGCTCCCAAAATTGTTGCGAATCTCTTCGGCCATTAAATATGGATTGGATACTTGTGAACCCTTCCTTCCATTATAAATATTATGTTGCCACACCTGAGCAATGCGATCGTAATTTCGATGATACTTATCGTAGTTAAGTTCATCCCAAATCCACAGTCCAATTAAAAGTGCCACTGCAATTCCGGTGGCAAGGCCAGCAATATTGATGAATGAATAGCCTTTATTTTTTAATAGGTTACGAAAGGCAATTTTGAAATAGTTCTTAAGCATAGTAGGGATGTTTACGTATACAAATACTTAGCTAAATGCAAAAGGTTGCAGAGAATTCTCTAATTAATTTCGTTGGTCGAAATCTTGCTTTTATTCCGTTCTCAAAGATTTTACAGGATTGGCAAGTGCTGTTCGAATGGCTTGAGAGCAAACGGTGATCAACGAAATCCCCACTGTAATCAATAAGGTTAAAGCAATAGTCCAGTAGCTGAAATTGACGCGATATGCATACGTGCTCAGCCATCGATCAGATGCGAAGTAGGCTGCTGGTATAGCAAATGCAAACGATAAAAAAACCATCAGCAAGAAATTAATAGATAGAAGCTTTGTGATATTTATGATCGAAGCACCTAACACTTTTCTGATGCCAATTTCTTTGGCTCGTCTTTCAGCAGCAAGTGCAGCAAGGCCTAACAGTCCTATACACGAAATTAAAACGGTGAGCGCTGAGGAAACCAATACAATCTTATTCCATCTTGCTTCCAATTGATACTGCTGTTTATTTTCATCATCTTTAAATTTGTAGGAATAGGTGAAATCAGGAAACTGCGCTTTAAAAGTCTTTTCTATATACGTCAAAGACTCCTGATTATTTTTTCCACTTAGCTTGATAAATACTTTACCAAAAATTTGATCGGGTTTTTGAAGAAATAACTGAGGTGCAATTCCTTGACTAAGGGAATTGAAATGGTGATTTTTAACTACTCCTACTACATTATATTTTTGGTTACGATACCAGAAATTTACAGTTTGGCCAATGGGGTCTTTCCAACTGGCCTCTTTTACGAAGGCTTCGTTTACCAAAACGGAATTGGAATCATCGCCTGTAAATTCAGGAGAAAAACTTCTTCCAACAACAACAGGAATTTTAACCAATGGCAAATATGCATTATCAACAATGTTATATTGAAACTTAATTTCCTGCTCGGAATTTACCTTTGCCACTGTTCTCCACTCGCCCCCATTCGTGGGGGCTACCCCCAGAATATTGGGATTAGCTTCTAAGGTTTCTTTAAAAACCTTTAATTGATTTTTAGTGATTGGATATTTACTAACCATCATTAAATCTTTATCATCATAGCCAAGGTCATAGGTTGTGAGAAAGTCAAACTGTGAATAGATAGTGATGGTGGCCATGATCAGAAAGGCAGCCAATGAAAATTGCACCACAACCAATGATCGCTGAAGAAAACTCTTACCAGAAAATCTGAATCTTCCATAAAGTGTTTTTACGGGATTGAATCCTGATAAAATAAATGCCGGGTACAATCCAGCTAACAAACCTGTTGCAGCAAATAAAATAAAGTAGTACAACATCAGCTTAGCGTTAATAAGATTTGCAAATGAAAGTGATTTTACAGCAAGTGAATTAAAGATCGGCAAACAAATAGGAAGAAAAATAATGGCTAATGCAAAAGCTAAAAAGCAAATCACAAATGATTCACTTAAAAATTGAATAGTGAGATTGATCTTGCTTCCACCTACCACTTTTCTCACGCCAATCTCCTTAGCTCTTTGCAAAGAATTGGCTATAGAAAGATTGACAAAGTTAATGCAAGCGATAAGCAAAATAAAAAGTGCGATGCCAGAAAGAATATAACTATACATTGGATCGCTCGCATCTTTAAGTCCGTTGGAAGCTGTATACAGCTTACTTAGATGCAAATCGGAAATAGGTTGCAGTAAGTAATTTGTTTTTTCAGTCACATTATATTTTTCCTTCATCATCCGAATAGCAACTGACGCATCTGCTTCGTACACCTTTTTCATTTTTTCCTCTACCACCCTTGGGTCAGATGATGGATGAAGCTCAATAAACGTATTTTGAAAAAAGTTAAACCAGTTTTCATCACTGGCATATTCATCCTTTGAAACAATGTTTGGCACAACAAAATCAAACTTAATTGAAGAATTGGATGGAATGTTTCTCACAACTCCAGTCACCTGATAGGGGTGAAAAGTACTATCTACTTTTATGTCGAGTATTTTGCCAAGTGCTTCGGTGGTATTGAAATACAGTCTTGCTTTTTCCTCAGTAATCACAATGGAGCCAGGCTGTTTCAAGGCTGTCTTTGGGCTTCCTGCTAACATTGGAAACGAGAACATCTCAAAGAAATCAGAATCAACTTTGAAGACAGTTAAGTCACTCACCTCATTGTTAATTTTGAACGTCATCATATTTTCTTGCAAGCGAACAGCCCTCACGATCTCAGGGATTTTTTCCATAAACTTCGGCCCTTGAAAGTGGCCCGTGGTGCCATCGTGCTGCCTCACACTACCATCGGGATTGACCCAGTCCGTAACAATACGGTAGATAACAGGAGAATTAGAATGAAAGGAATCATAGCTGCGCTCATCTTGAATGTAAAGTATGATGAGCATAGTCGCCATCATCCCTAAAGCAAGGCCGCCAATATTGATGAAGGCATACCCTTTGTTCTTTACCAAATTTCTCCACCCAATTTTAAAATAGCTTTTAAACATACCGTAGTCATTTAAGTTTTTATATCCTTCCGTTGGTTTAATAATGCCTGGTCTAAAAAGCAACAGCACATCTCCAATAAATTTTAAGTCTGCTTTTCGTTTACCCATTTCATTTATTCGTTCATTGTATAATTCCATCAAGTCGCCTTCAATACTGTCGCGCAACTTCGGGTGACAGAACCAGCGGAAGAAGCGGAGAAATAGGCTAGGCGGATTATTCAATTTCGTACTTTTCATTGTTCACGGTTGTTAGTTTACTCTTGTGTATTTACGTCCAACTAATAACGATCAACCGACAACTTTTAGGCTTAACGCCATCTTAGGTATTGCATTCCAAAGTTCTTCACGAGTTTCTTTGGTATACTCCAAGGCTCTCTTTCCATATGCAGTTATTTGAAAATACTTCTTTGGCCTGCCAGCTCTCTCTTCTGTGGCCTCGCCTTCGTATGATTTTAGATAGCCCTTGTTTTCCAATCTGCCCAATGCAGTTTGCAACGCACCTACGCTTACGTTCCTTTTCAATCTGCTTTCAATCTCTTTTTTGATGGATACTCCGTAGGCATCTTTGTACAATACTCCCACAGTAAGCATTACCACTTCTTCGAATTCGCCCAATTGATATTTTTTCATAACTAAATATTAATTCCTAAATGTAGTATTAATATCGTGCCAGTTCAGAAAATACTCCAAACGAAAGCCAATGGTGAATTACTTTTTGCAAATTGTTCAAATTTGAAACGTTACTGTTCGGATACGATCAATATTATAATCCGCTGAAGTTTTTTTAAAAATGAATAACAAATCCTCAATTACTCTCGATAAAATGTATATTCATACAAAATAGCTTTACATGAAATTTTCCTCCCTAAAACGAATCTTACTACCAGGCATCATTTTACAATCCGTATTGATTGGCGGGGGCTATGCCACCGGTCGTGAGATTGTTGAGTATGGGGCAAAATTTGGAGCGAGCGGTTGGATCTGCGGGGTTGCGATATTTTTAGGATTTTCTATAATGTCAATTCTCTCCATCGAAGCCTGTAGGCAATGGAAAGTGTATGATTATAAATCTCTGTTAAAGAAAATGATTGGTAGTTGGTGGATCGCGTATGAAATCGTATACCTATTATTGGCAGTACTCATTATTGCTGTGATGGCATCAGCGGCAGGAGAAATTTTACATAATACTCTAGGCTTCAGCCCATGGGTTGGAGTTGTGCTTATCATTGTGCTAGTTGGATTTCTGAATTATAAAGGAGAGGACGTGATTGTGAAGCTAGAGACGATTGGAACAGTAGCTTTGTTTGCTGCGTACATCGCATTTACTATAGTTGTGTTTAGTAGTAGAGGTTCAGAGATTTTATCTGTATTCAAAAGTTGGAATACCAGCTACCAAAACGAAACACCAAATTTAGGTCTGCTCATCTGGACTGGAATTCTTTATGTGGGTTATAATTTAGCCGTGTACCCAGCCTCCTTTTTCACCTTCAAAGAAATTTATTCGAGAAAAGAGAGTGTGATTGCCGGATTCATCTCTGGCTTACTCATGACGATACCGTGGTTTCTTACTTACTTTGCGTTGATGGGGTACTATCCAAATAAAAATGTATTGACAGCAACAGTTCCCTGGCTGGAAATTTTGAGAGAATTTAATCCGTTATTAATTATCGTTTTTGGAATTGTAGTTGGCTGGACACTTGTGGAAACAGCCACAGGAATGATTCATGCTTTTATCAGTCGCGTAGAAATGGAAATTGAAGAACGTAAAAAAGCACCGATCAAAAAAATTCATAAAGCACTAATATCATCAACAGCTTTGATCGCCTCTCTTATTTTAGCTCAAATAGGAATTATCGATTTAGTTGCCAAAGGATATGAGCTAATGGCCTATGCGATGATTCTTGTTTATGGAGTGCCGTTGCTATTCTATTCTAAAAAACTTCTAACGTAAATTTATTTACCCTCTTAGATGATATGCCTTTGGTTTGGTGAAAGCCCTGAGCCCTGCATGCGATAAGGTTGCGCCAATCCCAGAATGTTGTCTTCCACTCCACGGTAAAGCGGCACTTACACGATCGCAGCAATTCCAATAACCAGTTCCTGAATTTATTTCTCGTAATATTTTTTCTGCTCTTACTTGGCTGGAGCTATAAACTGCTGCTGTCAATCCGTATTCAGTATCTGCCATCAGTTGGATAGCCTCGGCATCATCTTTCACTTTCATAATACCGATTATAGGGCCGAACGATTCTTCACGCATCATATTCATCTGATTATTAACTGAGGTAATCACGGTAGGTTCAAAATAAAAACCTTTGCCTTTCACGCGGATTCCTCCCACTTCAACTTTTCCTCCTTTCTGAGTGGCATCAGTTATTTGAGTTTCTAAAAAACTTAATTGATCTTTTCTACTCAGTGGTCCTATATAAACACCTGATTCGGTTGGGCTACCCATCTTCCACGACTTTACTTCTTTCACAAATTCTTGCACGTACTGATCATAAACTTTTTCATGCACATAAATTCGTTCCACCGCACAACAGCTTTGACCGTTGTTATAGAAAGCTCCATCTGCCGTTCCCGCAGCTACTGTTTTCACATCGGCTATGTCATCAGCAACATACAAAGGATCTTTGCCGCCTAATTCTAATTGACAAGGCACCATCTTCTTTGAGACTCTTTCATAAATATATTTTCCCGTTTTGTAAGAGCCAGTAAAAAAATATCCGTGAAAAGGAAAATCTAAAAGCAACTCCCCAACTTCCTTAGCACCTACAGCAACCTGAAATATATTTTCAGGAACTCCTGCTTCCTTTAATAGATTTTCAATCTCCAACCCGGTTAAAGTAGAATATTCCGATGGCTTATATAAAACAGCATTACCCGCAAGCAAAGCCGGTACAAATACATTTACACCCACTAAGTAAGGGTAATTCCAAGCAGAAATATTGCAAACTATGCCAAGTGGCTCATACGAAATTTTCTCGGTCATACCCGGCTCTTCAGACATGACTTCATCTGCCAAATATTTATTTGCATTTTCAGTCAGCCATTTTATGCGGGCTTTTGCCCCATTAACTTCATTGCGCGATTGTTGCAACGGCTTTCCTACTTCGGCAGTTAGAGTGGCAGCAAGCTTTTCGATATTTATTTCAAGTAACTGCGAAAACTTTTGAATAATGGAAATTCTATCGCTCAACAAAACTTTATGCCATTGCTTTTGAGAAGCTTCTAACAACTTAAATTTTTTTTGCACAGATTCGAATGAATCTTCCACTAAAGTAGATATAACTTCTTCCGTGGCGGGGTTAATAATTTTCATTCAATTGCTTTTATAAATTTCTTGCTTCCTTTAAAAAACTATTTTTTATTTTTTTTGTCAACGGACTCATTTGATCCTTCATTCGTTCAGGATGCCATTGTACTAGCATTAAATAAGAATAATCTACAGAATCAATTCTTTCAAGACCCTCAATCACACCTTCTACAGAAAAGCAATTTGCGACTAAGCCACCTCCTACTCTATTTATCGATTGATGATGGGCGCTATTTATCTCTCTATCTGTTACCTCGGTAATTTTATGGAGTAAGCTATTGGGATCAATCTTTACAGAATGGTAGCGGTCGTTTCCCTCGCCAAACTTAGAATGATTAAGCTTTCCGAAAGAGGGAAGATCCGGAATCAAAGATCCACCAAAAAAAACATTTGCTATTTGTTGTCCACGGCAAATGCCCAATAGAGGCAATCTCTGTTTTTGTGTATAATCAATTACTTGCAATTCAAACTCATCTCGTCTTTCATCCACATCATCTGCATAACAGTATTTTAATAATTCAGGTTCGTTATAAAATCGCGGGTGCACATCCTCACCGCCAGTCAGTAAAATGCCATTGCATTTTTTTATTTCTTCAAGATTATTAAGTGTGTAGCCAAGTTTTAAAACCTCAATATCTGATTCTTGCGATATCCAAGAAGCATACTTTTCGTACTTGCTGCAATCGGTAACTCCAATTGTTATCTTCTTCATGTTAAAGAGCTTTCAAATAAAGTTGCTTAAAATCTTCGCGGCTCACCGGCTTGGGGTTATTAGGATGGGCAAAATCAGCAACGGCTAAATCAGCTAACGTTTCAATATGCTCCAATTTTACACCAATAGAGCTTAATTTATGAGGGATATTAATTTTTGAATTTAAGTCAAACAAATAGTTAACTACTGATTGACCCGTTTGATCTTTCAGCCCAAGAGTAGCCGCAATTCGTTTGAATTTTTCTTCGCATCCTGCAATATTAAATTCCATCCCGTAAGGAATATTAATAGCATTGGCCAACCCATGATGCGTATCTAATAGCGAAGAAAGAGGATGAGCGAGTGAATGCACAACGCCCAGTCCTTTTTGGAAAGCAACAGCACCCATCAAAGAAGCGATTAACATTTTGCTACGCGATTCCAAATCCGGTTTATTCACTGCGATCTCTAACGATTGACTAATTAATGCAATGCCTTCGAGTGCAATGCCTTCGCAAAGGGGGTGCGGCATTTTTGCAAGGTAAGCTTCCATGTTGTGTGTGAGCGCATCCATACCAGTTGCAGCTGTAATGAATGAGGGAAGTTCTAACGTAAGGTTAGGATCAGCAAAAATTATTTTAGCCAGCAACTTAGGTGAGAAAAGGATTTTCTTTTGATGGGTAATGTCGTCTGCGATAATTGCGCTTCGGCCTACTTCACTTCCCGTTCCGGCTGTGGTGGGGATGGTAATAAAGTGAGGTACATCATTGGTAACAAAAACATCACCACCAACCAAGTCGTCATATTTAAATAAGTCTTCACGATGGTTAACTCTCAACACAATAGCACGAGCAACATCCAATGCTGCGCCTCCACCAATTCCAATAATAGAATCTCTCTTTGTTTGATCGAAAGCATCTGTTCCTTTATACACATCCGATTTCACTGGATTTTTGTGAATATCATAAAACACTTCTACGGCAATATTTTTTTTTTGAAGATCTTGAATAATTGTTTTAAAAAATCCAAGCTGCGCCACATTAGGATCCGTAACTACTAATGGCTTAGATAAATTATTTTTAATTAGATAATCTCCCAACTCGTTCACGGCTCCTGCGCCAAAGCGAATGGTAGTGGGGAAATTGTATTGATATATTTTGTCGAAGGTCATTTTTGGGTTTCTTGTATTAAATAATTTCAAAATAGCGTTTGTATTCCCAGTCGGTAACTGCCTTTAAGTGTTGTCTCCATTCCCACTCGCGGGTTTGAGTAAAATGCTCTACAAATTTTTCGCCTAATATTTCTTTTGCTATCGTAGAGCTTTTCATTTGAATGGTGGCTTCGTGAAGATTGCTGGGTAAAATCCCATTTGAAAAATCTTTATATCCATTCCCTACCGTGGCAGGTTGTTTCAATTTCATTTTTTTTCTAATGCCGTAGAGGCCAGAAGCTAATGCAGCAGCCATTGCCAAATAAGGATTTGCATCCGAACCGATTACCCGCGTTTCTAAACGGCATGACTTGCTTCCGCCAGATAAAACACGTAACGCCACGGTTCGGTTATCTACCGCCCATGTAAGCGTTGTAGGAGCCCAAGCACCTTCTACTAATCTCTTATAACTGTTAATCGTAGGCGCATACATTGGTAAAAGATGAGGTAAGCAATGTAATTGGCCAGCCACATAACTCTTCATCAACTCACTCATGTTATGTTTATCCTTGGCATCAAAGAACAAATTTTTCTTTGCAGCTTTATCCCACAAACTTTGATGAACATGTCCGCCACAACCGGGGAGGTTTTCACTAATCTTTGCCATGAAGGTTGCTAGGATGCCGTGCTTGTACGCAATTTCTTTTACAGCTGTTTTAAATAAAGTGGCACGATCTGCCGCTTCTATAATGGTGGAGTATTGGATGGCAGCTTCTAAAACGCCAGGACCTGTTTCAGTATGAAGTCCCTCTACTGGAATTCCGAATTTTTTGAGTAGCTCAAAAAGATCTGAGAAGAAAGGATTTTCTAATGAGCTTCTCAAAATGGAATAACCAAACATGCCCGGAGAGAGCGGAGTAAGATTTTTATAGTTCTTATCGGCAGCAGAATGTGGTGTCTCCTTAAAATTAAACCATTCAAACTCTTGAGAGAAAAAAGGTGTGAAGCCTTCGGGCTGTGCATCGCTCAACACTTTTTTTAATAATTGCCGCGGACAAACAAATGCAGGACTTCCATCTTTATTAATAATTTCGCCCAGAAAAAAAGGTATACCATTCTCCCAAGGAATTTTTCGAAAGGTGGTTAAGTCTAATCTTGCGGGTGCATCTGGGTAACCGGTATGCCAGCCTGTATACTTTCCATTATCATACGCAACATCATTTGCATCCCAACCAAAAACCACATCGCAAAAAGCAGTTTCACTATTCTTGAAAGACAGAAACTTTTCTGTTGAAATATATTTGCCGCGCAAAATTCCATCAATATCTGCGTACGCAATTTTTACTTTACCCGAAGGGTGGTTTTTTACATACTTAAAAATTTCTTGATTGGTCATTGGCTAGACTTTAACGAATTCCACACTTTAAATATCCCATAACTTACACCAATTATCAAAAAATAAATGACTACTAACTGAACATTATAAATAGCCATGGCCACAAAAGAAAAAGATGCAATACCCAAAGCCAACAACGGAAAGATAGGGAAAAGTGGCACGAGAAATGGCCGAACCAAATTAGGCTCAATTTTACGCAAGCGTAATACGGATAACATTGAAATAATATATAAAGTCAATGCACCAAAAACAGATATCGTTATAATCTCGCCTGTTTTTCCTGAGAACAAAGCCATCAAACCTAAACTCATATTTACCAGCAAAGCATTGGCAGGGGTCTTGAACTTGCTATGAACTTTACCAAGAAAAAATGGTGCGTATCCTACTCTTCCAAATTCATAAGTAGATCGCCCGGCAGCGAGCATCAATCCGTGAAAAGAAGCGATCAATCCAAACAAGCCAACAATCAACAGTAGTTGGTAACTTAAGGATGAAGATGACATGATGAGACCCAACGCTAATGGCAAAGGAGAATCTGAAGTAGAGCCATCGTTTCTAAAGACTATAGCCTCCCAGCCTGCCACACCAAGTGAACTCACAAAAGTAATCAGACATAAAATTACCAACGTTGCAATGGCAGATCCAAATCCAACTAAAATTGTTCTCTTCGGGTTAATTGCTTCCTCTGCGAGATTTGCTACGCCTTCAATACCTAAAAAAAACCAAATCGCAAAAGGAATAGCTGCCAGCACACCAGAATAGCCGAACGGAAAAGCATTTTGCTGCAAGTGCGAAAATTGAAATTTTGGAAAAGTCAATGCAGCAAAAAATAGCAGAGCCGCTACTGCCAAGATTGTAATAACCAATTCAAATGTAGCGGCAACTTTTACTCCGTACACATTGAGGCTTACGAAAAAGAAGTACGTCATCACAGAAAACAAAAGAATAGGAATAGCCGGAAAAAAAATATTTAAATAGGAACCAATTGCAAAAGCAATTGCGGGAGGAGCTAAAATAAATTCAATGTTTTGCGCCATGCCTGTAATAAACCCAACATCTTTACCAAACGCACGGTTGGCATAATCAAATGCCCCACCCGATTTAGGGATAGCACACGCTAGTTCAGTATAGCTAAACGTGAATGTGATGTAAAGAATGATAATAAAAAAAATAGCTATCGCTAGCCCAAGCGTACCTCCTTTTTCTAATCCCAGATTCCAGCCAAAATAATTTCCGGAAATAACATACCCAACGCCAAGCCCCCAAACCATAGCAGGAGTAAGAGTACGCTTTAAGCCAGATTCCATTGAAGAAAATTATTTTTCTGTTATTGCCATATTATAAGCTTCTTCATAATACTTAATCAAATTATCCCAATCAAAAGCCGCAGAATAATTTTCTACTTGATTGCGTTGTTGAATGCGGCTCCTGCGATCTTGCATTAAAAATTTATATAAAAAAGCAGCAAGTTGTTTAGCGCTCCAATCGAATGTGCGCTTGCCGCGCTCTACCACAAACATGCCGCCCTTCTCATGGTCGGGCATATTGCGAAGCAGATAATCGCCAAAGCCACTCAGGTCGCTAGTAACCGCTGGTACGCCACTGGCCATACACTCTAGCGGTGTGTAGCCCCAAGGCTCATAATAACTAGGAAATATTCCTAGGTGGCAACCGCGCACAAAATGACTGTAATCCATTCTAAAGAGGGGGCTGGTGGAGCTAATAAAATCAGGATGGTAAACAATTTTAACTTTGTCTTCTTCTCGGTTCAGCAAATCTCTTCTGAGCAAAAATTGAATAATCTCGTCCTGATTTTCATTTACCAATTCATGCGTTATCGGTAGCGGCAGTTTGCTTTCCTTCCACGATTGAATCGTTCTTCGGTAGCGCAGTTTCCAATACTCATCCACAAAATCGTTTAGCTGAGGTAGTCGATGATCTTGTCGCATGGTGCTTTCAAAAAATAATCTCTTGCCAACTTGTTTTTGAATGGCTTCACATGTTTGTCGAATTTCTTCCATTACTGCCCGCGACTGGAGAGCTTCGGGTTTAATACTGGTAAATTCTCGCTTCGTAACAAAAAACATTACTACTGTATACTCCGATTTTTCGCGTTTAAGTTGCTCATTCAAATGTACCAGTGCTTCTAGCGTTAGATCAAACCCTTTATTCTTATACTCGTATCTGCCAGAGATAAAAAAATAAATCGTCTTATCTAGATTAAAAGAATAGGAATGGAAAAAGTGACCCATCACAAACTCATGAATTTGTTCTTTGTATCGAGAATGAAGGTTTTGAAATTCGTGAAGTGCCTCAAAGCGTTGAATATTTAATCCGTTCGGCAAAATTATATCTGCATTTCTGCGCAGCAAATATTTACACTCACGCGCTGTTACTTTGCTTACAGTGGTCATCACATCACAGCTTTGTGCACATCCATATTCAATGGCTGCTTCAGTGTGCACACCAAATTTATCGGCTTCATCTTCCCATTTAAAAAACGGGAGATGAGCATAGAAGAAAGGCGAATTTATAGCCAGATGTCTACCCAATTGTGTAGCGTGCGTTGTGAATACCGTCTTCACTGGCATGTTCTCTTTTTTAATATCTAGAATAGGAAGGCCCGCCATCCATTCATGAAAGTGCCCAATTAGCTTTCCGTCAACGCCAACTAATTTTGAAACTTCATCAAAAAAAAGTTTCGTTAAGTAAGCAAACCCAACTACTTGTTTTATCAATTCATTTGCTTCTGGAATTTGAATGGCGTAATTCTTCCAAAGTAAATACTTAACAACAGCCATCACTTTTTCTTCAACCACATTGGGATTTAATAAAACCACACGCGGTTTACCTGTAATTAGCCATTCGGCATAAATCACATCGTATCCTTTCTTTCTCAAATTAGAAGCCGCACTACCAAATAGGTCGCTGGTATCGTCAAGCGGTTCAAGTTCGGCTAAAATATTTTTGTTGAGATAGGGTCCAACCATACAATAATGTCCATGATGGTTTTGCATCATTGCAGGAGCTTTCGACCGAATAACAGTATAGATACCTCCTACCTGATTACAAACTTCCCATGCCACTTCTATTAGAGTCGAAGGTTTCTCTTCCGTATTTTTTTTTGATACTCGTTTTGGCATGTGTTAAGTCATTGTGTCTGTAAACAAACTAATTACCTTCAATTTAGCGTCAATTTTTCTTAAAAACACGAACTAATTATGATGGATAGTTATTTGATAATAGTTGAGAAAAAAATTGATTTATGAACTTCGATAAATTCACCATAAAATCACAAGAGGCCTTACAGAAAGCTGCTGAAATAGCTACCGCACTTCTGCAACAAGGTATTGAGCCGGGGCATATCTTGAAAGCAATCTTGGAAACAGATGAGAATGTTTCAAACTATGTTTTTAAAAAACTGAATATTAGTTCAACTATTTTAGAAACCAAGTTAAATGAGATCGTAAATTCTTATCCAAAAGTTTCTGGTCAGCTAGCTTATTTAACCAATGCATCTAACACCGTTTTACAAAATGCTGAAAAAGAACTTCGTGAGTTTAAAGATGAATATGTAGCTGTAGAGCACTTGTTACTGGCGCTGCTTGCTACGAAAGATAAAGTAAGCATGTTAATGAAAGATGTTGGCTTCGATCGAAGCAGTTTAATTAAAGCCATTCAGGAATTGCGTGGAGGGGCAACTGTAAAAGATCAAAATGCAGAAACCAAGTATAAATCTCTTGAACGGTATTCAAAAAATTTAAACGATCTCGCCAAGAAAGGAAAAATAGATCCGGTAATTGGTCGCGATGAAGAAATCAGACGCGTACTTCAAATCTTAGCGCGAAGAACAAAAAATAATCCTATTCTTTTAGGCGAACCTGGCGTAGGCAAAACTGCTATTGTAGAAGGGCTCGCGCAACGTATTGTAGATGGCGATGTGCCCGAAAATTTAAAATCAAAACTTCTTATTTCGCTTGATATGGGCTTGCTTGTAGCAGGCGCCAAATACAAAGGAGAATTTGAAGAGCGCTTGAAATCGGTTATCAAAGAAGTGACAGACTCTGACGGAGAAATAATTCTATTCATTGATGAGATTCACACACTGATTGGTGCCGGTGGTGGAGAAGGTGCCATGGATGCGGCCAACTTACTAAAGCCTGCATTGGCCCGCGGAGAACTGCATGCGATCGGTGCAACTACTTTAAAAGAATATCAAAAATATATTGAGAAAGACAAAGCGTTAGAGCGCAGATTCCAAGCGGTAATGGTAGATGAGCCTTCTGTTGAAGACTCTATTTCTATCCTTCGCGGGATTAAAGACAAATACGAATTGCATCACGGTGTGCGCATTAAAGATGATGCAGTAATTTCTTCCGTAGAATTATCGAGCCGATATATTTCTGATCGCTTTCTTCCCGACAAGGCGATTGACTTGATGGACGAGGCTGCATCTAAGCTTAGGCTAGAAATGGATTCGCTGCCGCAAGAGTTAGACGAACTCAATCGCAAAATCATGCAATTAGAAATTGAGCGCGAAGCTATCCGAAGAGAAAAAAACAAAGGCAAAGAATCTGTTTTAAGTAAAGACATTGCCGAAATTTCTGAAACCCGCAATTCGCTAAAAGCGAAATGGGAAAGTGAGAAGGAAGTAATACAAGGCATTCGCTGGGAGAAGGAAGCAATGGATAAATTAAAGTATGAAGCAGAGCAAGCCGAGAAGGCCGGAGACTATGGAAAGGTTGCCGAAATTCGCTACGGTAAAATTACTACTGCCGAAAAACGATTGAGCGATCTTCAATTGCGGATGAAAGAAATGCAGGGCGATCATTCTCTTTTAAAAGAAGAAGTAGATAGCGAAGATATTGCTGAGATTGTAGCCAAGTGGACGGGCATACCCGTTTCTAAAATGCTGCAAAGCGAACGCAAAAAATTATTGACTCTGGAAGAAGAACTAGGTAAACGTGTAGCCGGCCAAGAAGAAGCCATCAAAGCATTGAGTGATGCGGTAAGAAGAAGTCGCGCGGGTTTGCAAGACCCTAAGCGACCTATTGGTTCTTTCATTTTTATGGGCACCACAGGTGTAGGTAAAACAGAATTATCAAAAGCATTGGCCGATTATCTCTTTAACGATGATAACGCGATGGTACGAATTGATATGAGCGAATACCAAGAGAAGCATAGCGTAAGCAGATTGATTGGTGCGCCTCCGGGATATGTTGGCTATGATGAAGGTGGACAATTAACGGAAGCGGTTCGCAGAAAACCGTATTCAGTTATTTTGCTAGACGAAATTGAAAAGGCACATCCCGATGTTTTCAATATTTTATTACAGGTTTTAGATGATGGCCGCCTTACCGACAACAAGGGCAGAATGGCCAACTTTAAAAACACAATTATCATTATGACTACTAATATTGGATCTGCCATCATTCAAGAAAATTTTGAAAAAATTACGGACACCAACTTTTTTGAAGTAATCGAAGAAACAAAAGAACAAGTGCTAAGTATTTTAAAACAATCGGTGCGGCCGGAGTTTCTCAATCGCATTGATGAAGTGATCATGTTTCGTCCGCTCAGCAAAGCAGATATTCGCAAAATTGTAGCAATACAATTTAAGTTGATTCAAAAACGTTTAGCAGACACTGGCATAAAACTAGATATTTCAGAGCAGGCCTTAAACAGATTAGCCAAATTAGGGTTCGATCCGCAGTTTGGAGCGCGGCCATTGAAAAGAGTGATTCAGCGCGAAATACTAAATGAATTGTCTAAGCAAATTTTATCGGGGCAAGTGAACAAGGACTCGGTAATTTTTGTTGATTTAAAAAACGAAGTAGAGTTCGCCTTTATAAACATTATTAAACCCGAAGTGGTTAAATAAAAAGTAAAAAAAGTGAAGTTGGTTTGTGTTGATCCCGCATTTTTGCGGGATGGTATTGGGGGTAAGGCGGGCTGAGGAGCCCGCCTTTTTAGTTTCAATTTACCATTTTCAAAAAATACAAATCCGTGTAAGGCGTAGAAGGGAAATCATTCTTGGTGTTCAGTCGATAACTCACTCGTATGGCAATCTTATAAGCATCTTTCGGTGTTTTAAAAGTAATGTTGTTGCCTATGCCGGGTATAGTTTCTTGATGGATTTTGAAGCTATTTTTGAAGTTAATAAAATATCCAAAACCAACCGGATATCCAAAATCTTCCGAGCGAAAAATATCGATTACTAGCGGATCGCTGGTAAAAATGGTATCAGATTTTTGAAGGTTTGTCAATTGCACATTTTCCTTTGTAACTCCATATGATGGGATGGTGGTCTGGCAATTTTTAATATACATACCAGAAAAAATTACTTTCTGGCCATCTATCTTCAACGAATCATTCAATCCTGAACAAACAGAAATAAAATCCAATTTATCTGATATAATCACAAAATCATTTGTTCTTACTTGGGCAACTATTCCTCTATAGTTTTTAAAGGAAACCAATTGACCCTCGCAATTACAAATTTTTGATTTTGTTTCAGAATTGCACTTAATAAATATTAAAATGAAAAGAAATCCCTTGGAAATCCTGAAAAAAAAAACTTTTATTTAATTGTGCATTCATTAAATCTAGCTTTGTGTTATGTCAAATCTACAAAAAATTCAAATAATTCTATCAGCTTTTATCTCAAGTTTTGCTTTCGGGCAAGGCACATGGACAGTCTTACCTGATTTTCCTAGCACCCAACGGGTTGCAGCTACCTCTTTCTCCATCGGCAATATTGTTTATTACGCAACTGGTGGTGATGGAATCACCGAGAAAAATGACTTATGGGCATACGATGTAAATACAAGCCAATGGAGAGAAAAGCAAAACATGGGTACTGCCCCAGGGCGTATGATGGCCGCTTCATTTGCTATAAATGGAAAAGGATATGTAGGCACGGGGAAAATTAATGGTGGTGGTCGTTTTAATACAGCAGCAACTTTTGCTAATGATTTTTATAAATATGATCCGATTACAGATAGCTGGACACAAATTAATAATGTTGGACCTACGGGAAGGTTAGGGGCAGTTGGATTTGCGATTAATGGTAAAGGGTATATTGCCTTAGGCTCCACCAGCGGAGGAACTTGGGCTAACATTGGAACGTCCACAAAAACAATTTTTGAATTCAATCCCATTAATGAAACTTGGACAGAAAGAACATATCCAACAAATTTTCGTGGTCTAGTGAGCGCATCCTCCTTTGTTCTTAATGGAAAGGCTTACATAGCTGGGGGCTTTACACCAGCCTTTGAAGCAGGTGGACAGAATGGTGAACAGGGTGCATTTAGTTTGGGTACTTATGAGTTTGACCCTTTAACTTTAGATTGGAAACCTAAAGCATTCATGCCATTTTCAACTCATATTGCTGCAGCATTTTCATCTTTAGATAGAGGGTATATTGTGGGAGGTGCTGTTGCAAGTTCTGATCCCTTTAAAACGGTTTGGGATTTTACCATATCACAAAAATTTTAAAATATAATCCAAACTCAAATCAATGGAGTACATTACCAATCTTAGCACCACAATTTTTATCTCAAAATGCAGCCTCATCAAATTGCGAGAATGGATACATCTCTACAGGTTCATTTAGAAGCTCAACCAATCAAAATAACTTAGCCAATTATCAATTCTATCCAGATATTGATACTGATTACATTCAAACCAACTCAGCAGTAATCTGCAATAATGTAGACTCGCAATTTACCCTTCAATTATCGGCAGTTGGAACAGTTACTTGGACTACAAGCACTAACATCTCTATTTTATCTGGCCAAGGAACAAAGACTGTCACTGTGAGGGGTAATAATTCGAATGGAACTGGCTGGGTGCAAGCTTCAATTAATTTAGCTTGCAGAGTTGTAACGTTTCCACAAAAAACAGTTTGGGTGGGCGCACCGCCAGCAAATAATAGTACTCTTATTTGGTCAACCACACGAGGGGAAAACCCGATTACAGTAGGTATAGGTAGCTTTGTATCGTATCAGGTAGATAATGTGCCTTATACCGATTCCTATACTTGGACATTGCCAAGTGGGTTTATTCCATATGGTGGCTCTACCACTACAGCTACACCTTATTTAAGTGCCACAACAGGTGACCAATCAGGTCTTTTCACTATGTTCTGTCGGGCTAATAATACATGCGGCTATAGTTATACACATAGCCTAAAAATAAATGTAACCGGTGGTGGCGGTGGCGGCATTCAATTACGCGCGGCATTCCCCAACCCTGCCAGTGAAACTATTACTATAAAGACAAAGGAAGAAGATAGTAAAGAAGATGTTCAAATAATGCTAATTAATAAAAACCTTGAAAAGGTATTATCCACGCATACTCAAGAAAAGGAAATCACGATTTTAATAGTAAATTTACCAAATGGCATCTACTATTTAAATATTCAGGTCGGTAAAGAAGTTACTCAAAAACAAGTCATTATCTCTCATTAAAATTGAAGGTCATGAGAAACCAAGGCGGGCTGAGGAGCCCGCCTTTTTCGCTTAATAGAGATATCTCCAACTTATCTTAAACTCGCATTGCAAATTTATCCAAATATATTTTTGGCTAAAAGTCAACTATCTTTCAATTTTTCTCCCCCGACTTGAAGTGGCTATACGGGGCTATCTTCTAATTTGGCTTAAACCTACCCATCTTTCTCTAGTCAAATGCAAATCAATCCCTTCACTACATGATTTCACGAAGAGCATTTATCAAATCTGGTGGTCTTGCGCTATTTGGGGTTGGCTTAGGAGGAGTGCCTTCATTTGTTACGCGCGCAGTTGCCCAAACAAAAATTATATCACCCTATCAAAAAAATAAAATTCTGATTTGTATTTTTCAGCGTGGCGCCATGGATGGATTAATGGCTGTTACTCCGTTCACCGATCCATACTTAAAGGCAGCACGACCCACATTATTTATGGATGCCAGCAACAATGGATCATTATTAGATCTAGATGGAAAGTTTGGTCTACATCCCGGCCTTCAATCATTTCAAAAATTATTTCAAGAAAAGCAACTCGCCATTGTTCATGGAATGGGTTCACCAAACAATACGCGCAGTCATTTCGATGCCCAAGATTATATGGAGAGCGGAACGCCTTTTAGAAAAGGCACCAACAGTGGTTGGCTTAATAGAGTTGTGGGTTTATTAGGCCATGAAGCAAGTCCTTTTCGTGCAGTGAGTTTAACGAGCAGCTTACCACGTTCTTTTTACGGAGATAATCCGACAATTGCCATCAACAACCTAAACGATTTCGCTATTCAAGTAAAAGGCTCAAATGGAAATATGGCTGCGCAAAGTTTTGAAGAGTTATACGATCAAACGAGTAGTGAATTGCTAAAAGAAACGGGTAAAGAAAGCTTTGATGCCATTAAGATGTTACAAAAAACAGACATTAAAAATTATAAACCTTCGCAAGAGGCAAAGTATTCAACTTCTTCGTTGGGCGGTTCGCTGAAACAAATTGCACAGCTAATAAAAATGGATGTTGGCCTTGAGGTAGCTTTCGCAGAAAGTGGTGGATGGGACACACACTTCAATCAAGGAACTGACAAAGGAGTTTTCTTCCGCAATGCACAAGATTTAAGTAACAGCATCGCTGCATTTTGGAATGATTTAGGAGCACTACAAGATAACGTTACGCTTATGACCATGACAGAATTTGGGCGCACGGTAAAACAAAATGGCACTGGCGGCACTGATCACGGTCGAGGAAGTTGTATGTTTATTCTTGGCAATAATGTGCAAGGCGGAAAAGTACATGGTAACATGAAACCATTAGCACCAGAAAATTTAGAAGATGGTCGCGACTTGGCAGTGACTACAGATTTCCGAAGTATTTTTAGTGAAGTGGCAGATAAGCATCTACAACTTCAAAACGATAAAATTCTTTTTCCCGAATGGACAGGAAATAAAATTGGAGTGATGCAATGAACACCATAAAAAAAATAATGAGGCGGGCTGGCCAAGCGAAGCGCAAGGCCACCGGGCTTTCGGCACTCGCCTACCTTCTTCAGCCCGCAAGCAAAAACGCACGTGAAGGTAGGGCTCAAACAAATGCCTCTATCCCTGCCCGTACTGCGCTCGTACCGGCCCAAAGCACTTCGATCTTAAAAACCATTTTTATAACTAGTGTCCTCTTTCTCACAACATCATTCGTTTTAAATCCCAAAATAAAATTTCCCTATGAACAAGCAGGTCTTACTAACCGGCAGGCAGCAGCCCATCTTCTCAGCCGATTCACATTTGGTGCGAAGCCCGGTGAGGTTGATTTAGTACTAAAAACCGGAATTGAAAATTGGGTTAACCAACAATTAAAAGGAAACCTGGACGATGAAAATCTTAAAGAAAAGTTAAGTAGCTACGATGCACTATCGCTGAGTAACGAACAAATTTTAGCACAGTTCCCTCGGGGAGTAGAAGTTAGGCGAATGGCAATTCGTGATGGTGCTATCTCAAAAGATTCAATTACTGATATCAATAAAAAAGAATTGAAGCAACAATACGAAGCCTATCGAAAACAAAAAGGATTACGAGATGAAAAAGAATTATTCAGGCAATTAATCAATCAAAAAATTATAAGGGCAACATATAGTAATAATCAACTTCATGAAGTATTAACTGATTTTTGGTTTAATCACTTCAATGTTTCCATTACCAAAAATCAATGTGCGCAATTCATTCCAGTATATGAGCGCGATGCCATTCGCCCTTATGTAATTGCGAAATTTCAAGATATGTTGTTGGCCACGGCAAAGTCGCCCGCTATGTTAATGTACTTAGATAATTTTTTAAGTATGGACACCCATAAAGAATTTGAAATACAAGGTAACCGAAATGGCAAACGAAAAATCAAACCACAACATGTAAAATTAGCAAATAAGAAAAAGGCACAAGGCTTAAATGAAAATTACGCGAGGGAAGTTATGGAGCTTCACACGTTAGGTGTTGATGGAGGCTATACACAAACAGATGTAACCGAAGCCGCTCGCGTTCTTACCGGTTGGACGATTTACCCAATGAAAGAAGACGGTGTATTTGCTACCATTAGAAAGATATTAGATAAAGTCGGGGAAAAAAATCTTGCCAAAAAAGGATTTGTGCACGATGGTGATTTTCTATTTGCCATCAATCGCCATGATAGCAAAGAAAAAAATGTATTGGGTAAAAAATTTAAAGCTGGTGGTGGCTACCAAGAAGGAGTTGATCTTTTGAGTGCGTTTGCGCATCATGCTTCTACATCTAAATTCATCAGTAAAAAATTAGCCATCCGTTTTGTTAGCGATACTCCTCCTCAATCATTACTGGATAAAATGGCGAAGACCTTTTTAGATACAGATGGAAATATTTCAGAAGTACTACTCACCATGATCTCCTCCATAGAATTTTGGAACGCAGAATCGTTACGAGCTAAAACTAAATCTCCCTTTGAATATGCTATTAGCAGCGTGCGCGCATTAGATGCAGATATTGAATTTCCTTTTCAAGTAAATCAATGGATTACTAAAATGGGGCAGAAACTTTATTTCTATTCTGCACCAACCGGATTTCCCGATCGTGGGCAATATTGGATTAATACTGGTGCGTTGTTAACCCGAATGAATTTCGGGCTAGCGTTGGCCGCTAAAAAAATTCCAGGAGTTAGTTTTGATTTAGCCTCATTGAACGATCATCACGAGTCTGAAAGCGCACAAGCCGCACTTATCACTTATTCTCATTTAATGATGCCTGAGCGAAATGTAGAGACAACTATTTCTAGGCTAACTCCTTTGATTAACAAACCAGGTATTGATAAAAATATTAATGACGTTGCCAATCAAAGAAATAATTCAAATGAGATGGAGCCAGATGAGATGGTAATGGAAGAAAAAAAAACAAACCATTCAGAACCAAAAATAAAAAATTCATTTGGCGATAATACAATGCTTGCTCAAGTGGTTGGAATTATAATTGGTTCACCAGAATTTCAAAGAAGATAAATTTAATTTCTCAACCACTTTTGCGGATCTAGTGGCGTAGTGCTTTTAAAAATTTGAAAGCGCAATTCCGAAATACCCTCATGTGTTGCTATAACTTTTCCTAGTTCAGTATTAGGAGTAACTTTCTGCCCGGTCTTAACCGTTACCTCCTTTAAACCAGCGTACACGGTAAAAAATTCTCCATGGCTGATAATTACAGCCGTTCCAATCCCACCGATTAAAGCAACCCGTTTTACTTCTCCACCAAAAATAGTTTTAACTGTTTCTCCTTGTTTTGTTTGAATATTGATCCCATCATTATTGATTTCAATTCCTTTTAAAACAGGATGCATTTGCCTGCCAAAACGTTGAGAGATAAAACCATTGGCCGGCCACGGAAATTTAGATTTGTTTTCTTCGAATGAAGCAGAGAGTGCAATAGAAGCATCGGCATCTTCCTCCTCTTTAACTTCCTCGGCTTTTTTACTTGCTTTTGCTTTTGCCTTTAATTCTTTCAATCGCTTTGCCTCCGCGGCAGCGCGCTCCATTTCTTCCTTAATAATTTTAGCTATCAGATTTTCTAATTCCTGTACTGCCTTTTTCGTTTCGGTTAAATCGCGCTTCAATCGCTTCTCTTCTTTTACCAAAGAATTAACTAATCCCTTTTTCTTCTTCTTCAATCCTTCCAGTTGATTATTTTCCTTTTCTTCTTCTGAGAGTAACTCCTTTTTTTCGTTTCGTTTTAATTCTGTAACCCTTACTTGCTCTGTTAATATCTGCTGCACTTTAGCAATGGCCTCGGCTTGCTCTTGCCGGGCTTTGCCATATTGCTCCATATATTTTAATCGCATCAAAAGCTGATCGAAAGAAGAAGCCGAAAATAAAAAAGTGAGTTTGTCAATTTTTCCGCTTGCCTTTTGTGCCGCAAAAATCATGGAAGAATATTCGTCTTTCAATTTATCAACATCGTCTTCAAGTGTATTTATTATTTGGTTGTCTTCATCAATATCAAAATCCAGTAATTCAATTTCAGATTTAATAGAAAGCATCAACACCTCCTGCTGTTCTATGCGCCTGTTTAACGCACTCAACTCGCCAATAGAAGTTTTCTTTTCGGTGGTCGTTTCTGTAAGGATTTTTTCTGTCTCTTGTATTTTACGAAGATTCTCTTGCTTTTCGCGTTGAAGTTGTGTCTTAGATTTTTGCGCGAAGCAAAACGCAGAGCCAAAGATGGCTATACTTATAAGCAGCGTATGCTTACCTGCGATCATATCGCTTGGGAATGTTGAATGGAAATCGCAATTCTCTATCGCCCACCTCAGCCTTGCTATACTCAAACACAATTGTATTGTTCACCAATCCGGTGGCTGATTTGTAAAGTATATCTATAATACCTTTGTAGGGAAACAATTTGTCTCCCACAGGTTGAAAATCTGAATAATCGATCTTTAGTAAATTATTGGTTGCTGTCTCATTTAACTCTACCATTTCCAATTTTTTGGTTTCCTTATTAATCGAATTTTTAACAGAAACAGATCCAACCTTTTGATTTAGCTTATTGTATTTAGTTTCCTCCTCAATCTCATCGCCAATGTTTTTGGATATCATCAGGTTGCCCAGCATAGCCGATTGAATAACATTGAAATCAATTTTAAAATTGAATCGCCTTGATAGCTCCGCGTAATCAAATACATAATATTCTTTACTCACTGTGCTAACAATCGTGATCGAATCTTTATTAATAAGTGCTTTTCCTCCCTGCACACCAATCACTGTAAAGGTCATCCAAATCACGCTATCCTTACGAATGCGAATGTGAGCCTTTACTTCACGCTCTTTTGTATTATCTCTAAAATTTAAGCGCGCCTTGCCATGAAAATATTCAAAATCAATTTCCTGAATATCGATTGACTTAGGTGGGAGTGGAACAGCTGGTAATAATTTCTTGCTACAGGCAGAAAATAATACAGCCGCTGCTATCAAAAAAGTAATTATTCTACCAAACGGGTAAGAAATTTTTAAAGCCGATGAGTGCATCAGAATATTTTTCGGTTTACAATTTTTTTATCAAGTTCAGCATTCTGACTATTCATCGATTTAGCCTTTCGCCATTGCGCCACGGCTTCATCAATATCTCCTAACTGAAATAAAATATCTCCATAATGCTCGAAATGTACACTAGAAACATTACCAAGTGCAATGGCTCGCTCCATCACTTTCTTGGCCTCTTTATATTTCTCGCGGTTGTACAGTACCCACGCATGTGTGTCCAGATAAGAAACATTATCTGGATGATTCTTAATTAATGAAGTAGACATTTTCTCTGCCTTTTCTAAATCAGCTTTGCGAAGTGCGAGATAATAGCTATAATTATTTAAGACCAAATCATTTAACGGATTAACAGCCAAAACTTCTTCATATGCTTTCGCTGATTTGTCGTATTCTTTTAAAGATTGATAGGCATCGCCTAACATTCCATTTATTTCCGTCACTAAAGTCTCGTTACTAGTAGAAAGTTTTTTTGCTTGTTCTAATTGCTGAGTAGCCGTGCGAAAATCTCTTTTTCTCAAATGTGCGTAGCCGTTGAAATAATAAATCATTCCTTGACTGGGGAATAGTTCTAACGCTTCTTCTGAATGAGCGATGATACTATCATAAGCACCCTCTTGCGTTTCTAGGTAAAGTAAGTTTTGCCAGGCTTCATAATTATTTGCTCCCAACCGAATAGCCTTTAAATATTCTGCTTTGGCGTCCGCATTTTGTTCGAGTGTTAAATGAATATCGCCACCTACAATATGTACGCTTGCATCAGAAGGATTGGTGCCCACTAATTTTTTATACAGATCCATTACAAAAGAGGTCAGTTCTTTATCGTTAACACCTTTTGCTTTGTTCTGAGCCATGGTAGCATTGTAAGTACCTAGCATAATTAGCTTACTAGAAATATTTGCCTGCGGATCGTCAAACAAACTGTTAACCAATTCGCGCGATTTTCTTTCCTGTCCGTTGTCGCGATACAAACCTCCCAGCAACATACGCGCACTGGCTGAGGCTGGATTTTCTTTCAGATGTTTTTCTACAATGGCAATGGCTTTGTCTGTTTGTTTGCTTTGCGCAAGGGTTTCTGCCAATCCTAACACATAACGTTCTTCATCTGGAAAGGCATGTATTAATTTTTCTCCTTCTGCAATTGCCTCATTCAACTTTCCTTTTTCTAAATAAATGCGCTGCTTTTGAAAAGATGACACTTCATTCACTCCCAAGAATGCTTCCGCGCGATTGTACGCTTTCAAAGCTTCGTCTTCTTTCTTATCGAAAAAATAAATATTGGCGAGCTCGTATAAGTATTCTTCTGTGCCGGGCACCTCTTTTATCATGGCTTCTAAAACAGAAGCAGATTTGGTAAACTGCCCTAGGTTATTATTGATGTTAGATGCTAAGAGATAATAATATTTATTCTTTTTTTCGAGTCGTAGAGCCTGATCAATATTGGCAGAGGCCTTTCTAAGATCTTCATCTTTACTGCTTTTATAAAGCACCTCCGCCATCTTATAATAAATGGCTGCATTATCGGGACTTAATTCAGAAGCTCTTAAAAAATATAATAATGCTTTTGAATAATCTTCGAGAATATAAAATTTTTCTCCTTCTGTAAAAAATGATTCGGCTTCACTGGCCCTTTCAGCAGAAATGGATGTGGACGCCCCTTTCTTTCGTTTTTCTCGTTGCGCTAGGGCATCTGGTTGTATCGCAAACAGAGTTATTGCCAACAGAATTAATAAGTGAACTAATCGCGCCAAGGTTCTTAGAAAATAATCTATAAAATTAATTGATTTTTTGGGATTATAAGAACTCTAACTCCAAGAAGCCGGGATACTTCCTAACGACTATAAGATCTTCGATTGCTTCCAGCTGGGTTTCTCAATCCAGTAAACAATGCCTAGGTAAATAAGTACGATAAAAAGATGCACCGCAATTGAAAGCCAGCGGGTATCAATACTAAACAGATTGACAAAATAGACTAACCACGAGGTGATCACTAAATAACCGATCATGCTGCGCAACTGATACGGAATAGGGAAGTATTTTTGTCCAAATACGTAGCATAACAAAGCCATTAGTGCATAACAAAGTAGTGCTGCCCAGCTACTACCCGTGTAGCCCATTATCGGAATTAAAAAATAATTTCCTACGATAGTAACAAACGCGCCCGCCAGCGTAATAATGGTGCCATAAAATGTTTTATCGGTAAGCTTAAACCACACACTAAAATTGTAGTAGATGCCTAATAATAAATAAGCCATCAATAAAATGGGAACAATAGAAATACCCGCTCTAAAATTGCTGCCGATAATAAACTGAAAAATATCTAGGTTGATGCTAATGCCTAAGAAAACTACACACGCAACAATTACAAAATAATGATTGACACGCGCGAAAAGTGCAGGAGAATTTTTGTCGGTAGCATTTGAAAAAAAGAAAGGTTCTGCCGCATACTTAAATGCTGTAACACCCAAATTCATGAAAACAGCAAACTTATAGCAAGCACCAAAAATACCTCCAGCAGCTTGGGTAGAAATGTTGCTGTAGAAATTCTTAGGAAGCCACGCATCTAACATGATGCGAGAGAACATTTCATTTGTCATGCCTGCAACACCCGTAAGCATTACCGGATAGGCATATTGCAACATGGCAGGGGAAACTTCTTTATCATAAGTAGGGCGCCAGGATAAGAGCGTTTTTATAAAAAAGATTAGAAAGAATGAGTTGCCAATCAGGTTAGCTAAAAAAACAAAACCAATATTAACAGCCGGATGGTAAGCTACTTTTAGAAAATATAAGTTTAGCGCTACAACAATAACCACGTTAACAATTTTAACAAGAACAAACTGCAATGCTCTTTTCTCTAATCTCATTTGGGCGAAAGGAATAGCCACCACTGCATCCGTAAGGATGATAAGAACGAGCCAGATAATAAACTCCGGATGCTTGCCAATAGCGAAAGAACTAGACAAAGGCGATGCAAAAACAATGATCAGTATTGACAAGGGAACACTAACTAGTAATACGCACGTTTGCGCCAAATTAAAAACACGTTTGGCATCGGCACCCGCTTTGTTAGCAAAGCGAAAGAAGGCGGTTTCCATGCCAAAGGTGAAAATAATATTGATGAAGGCCACGAAGGCCATCAGCTTTGTTAAAGATCCATATTCTGCTGCCGAAAAAACATTGTGCGTATGCAAAGGAACGAGTATGAAGTTGAGCATTCTGGGAACGATGCTCCCAAAACCGTACAAAGCAGTTTCGCCTGCGAGCACTTTGAGTTTTGTCATTTAGTTGAAGATAGAATAGACAATTTTTATTGAGTTCATTCTTTTATGAACATACCGTTTTTGTGTGAGGGTCTCACTCCATCTTTTTAGCAACCTCATCTTTAAGTGGTCGTAAATGCCGCGTGACGATTGACCATATTATCGAGTCGTCTACATTGTCGTAGGAATGGATTAAATGATTTCGCAAACTTATTATTTGTGAGGCATTTTTTAGACCATTCGTTGCCGATTCCTTTAGAAATTTATTAACGGCTTCACCAATAATACCTAAATGCCTTTCAACTGCTCCTTTCGTCTTTAAGTCCTCTTGGTATTTAGTAAATGATTTTATTTCCTTCGTAAAATCCTCAATCAAGGCAATCGAATTAGTTATATCAGACAAAAACTTTTTCTCCTTCTCTGTCATAGATTAACTGTTTTGTTCGACTAATATTTGATTTAAGATATGGGTTACGAATAGAGTCTTCCGTTAGTAAATCTACTTTTCTATTGAAAAAAGCTTCCAGCTTATCCCATAAAGAAAGTAGCGCCTCTCCACGGTTAGCAGGATCTTCGATGTCAATCTTAACTACGAGGTCAATGTCACTTTTATTTGGGTCAAAGTGGTCGGTAATAGATGAACCAAAAGCGTAGATTTTATCCACCTGATGCAACCGACATAAGTCAACAAAGTCGAAATATTTTTCATTTATTAAAGTAGTTACGTTCATATTCAAATATACTTAATGACCAGATCATTTTTTAAACTAGGGTTTGGCATTCTGGGAACAATGCTCCCAAATCCGTACAAGGCGGTTTCGCCTGCGAGCTTTTTTAATTTAGACATTTATGCTAATACCCGCTTTTTAAACGAAAAATGCAACTTATTATCATCGATAAGACTGGGCAACATAAATCGGCCAGAATATTGAACGAAGTGGTTATCTAGGATTTAGCAAATCCTGCTTTGTAACGTAGGGAAGATCTCTTGCAAATAGTTACCTTTGAGGCTGGTTTAGAATTAGTTGTATCGAAAGTCTATAGAAATGAAAGCTAAAGGAATAAAAAGAAGTTCTTTAATCGCAGCAATTGTGCTGATAAGTACTTTTGGCTACAGTCAAACTACTGTAACCAGTGGAAATTGGACCGACCCTACAGTTTGGTCTGGAGGCGCGGTTCCTGCTGCGGGAGGAACAGTAAACGTTAACAATCCACTCACAATTAACACTAGTTTATCTCCTACTGGCACTTGGACTTTTAGTAGCAATACAACTGATCAACCGGGTGGAACGGCTTACACTTTCAATCCAAGTGCTGGAACTAATACTATTACAATCAGCAGCGGATCTACTGTTACATTTGAGGGGGGCACTTCTGGAACTCCCAACTCATTTAACAGCGGAACAATAGACATATACGGAACTTTGATTTTAGGTTATACCGATTTTAAAAATTCCGCAAATTTAAACGTTAACATTAAAGCAGGTGGTACTTTAATAATCAATGGAGATCTTGCAAACGGTAACAACAGCGGAACGTTTGCAATTGACGGAACACTGATTGTCAATGGAAATTTCAGTACAACAGGATCCGTTGTGGTGTCAGGCACTGGAACATTTACTACCACTGGAACACTTACAACCAACGGAGGTTCGACTGTTTTTGGATACCCTAATGATTGTACTAGAGGTCCGTGCTCTGGTACTACTTTGTCTTGCTCTTTTGATAATTACATTTCGCCTAGTGCAGCAACAGTATGTAATGGTACATCCACTGTAACATTCACTTCAAATCCAGTTACTTCTAATGCGCCAACTAGTCCTACTTATCAATGGAAAAGTAGCACTGATAATATAACTTTTACGAACGTAGGCACGAACAGTGCCTCCTACACTACACCAACCTTAACCCAAACAACTTATGTTAAGGTTACCATCACCACATCAACCCCTTGCACAAGTACGAGCGCAACTGCAAAAATTACAGTGTTGAGTACTGGTGGTTGGTTGGGTACAACCAATAATTGGGGTACAGCCAGTAATTGGTGTAGTAATGCTGTACCCACTAGCACAACCGATGTTACTATCACTAATGGAACGGGTATAAGCAATATGCCCACCATCGCATCGGGTACGTCTGCATCTTGTAGAAATTTAATTATTAGCAGTACGTTCCCTGCTACTTCCGTCACTTTAGCCAATGCAGCAGATGCTTCTTTAAGCATATTTGGCGACTTTACTAACAATGGTACTTTCACTGATGGCTCAACAGCTGCCGCTGCGGGCGTAAAATTGGTTGGCTCCACCGCGCAAACAATTGCTGGCACAACTGCCAATGTTTTTAATAACCTAACTATTGCCAACACTTCTGGAGTAACCCCGGCCATAAATATTACTACCAACAATGTTACGGTAAATAGTAATTTAACCATGACGAGTGGCGTCATCGATTTAAGTGGTTATACCATCACGCTTGGTACTGCCGCTGGCAGCACAGGTACACTGGCCTATACCACCGGCACACGATTTTATGGTGGTAATATTGAAAGATGGTTTCCTACGTCAACTATTACCGTTGGTAACGTGGCCGGTCAATTTCCGATAGGTAGTACAACCGACTACCGACCCATTTATTTTGGTAACGGAGGATTAAGTGCAGGTGGAACAATAAAAGTAAGGCATACGGCATCCGGTGGGGCTACAGCGTATGGTACCCCCTTCGTAGATAATGTGGGAACCGTTACTATTCGCTCTAATTCTTTTTGGACAGTTACAACGGGTAATAGTATTGGTACAGGAACACACAACCTACGAACCGAAGGAACAGGATTTGGAACCGTAGGAGCAGTTACTGATTTAAGGCAGACTCTGTCAACAGGTATTGCTTCTGGTTCAGATGGTGCACATGCTGGAACTACGAGTAACCCACAAGTAAACAGAACCGGACTTACCACTACACAAATTGCTAACAGTTTCTATTGGGGCTCTGCTAATTCGGTGACCACCACATTACCCATCAGTTTAATTTCATTTACAGGCCAACAAGTGGTAGATCAAATTAAGTTGCAATGGAAAACAGCCTCTGAAAAGGATTTTAATTTCTTCTCGATAGAAAAATCACTGGATGGAACTTCATTTTATGAAATTGGGAAGGTGCAAGGACATGGAACAACCACAGAAGCTCATACCTATGAGTTAACAGATGAGAAACCAATCATCGGAAAAAATTATTACAGATTAAAGTCTGTAGACTTTGATGGGTACACCGAGTACTTTGATATCATTCTCGTAAATTTTTCAACCGAGAAACAATTTTATGTTTATCCAGTACCTTCTGATGGCAAAAGTCTTTCTTCAGCTGTTAACTTCAGTTCTGAAAAAGAATACACCATAACCATCTTAGATAATTTTGGTAATGTAATAAGTAGAAGTAGTTCTTCTCAACCCAACGTAGATTTTACCTTTGCTAATCCGTTACAGAATGGCGTTTACTATGCAAAATTAGCAAGCAGCGATTTCAGTAAAACCATCCGGTTTGTTGTTGTAAATTAAAATATTAACCTCACCGCTTTCTAAAAAGCCTCTTTTAACAAGGGGGCTTTTCTTTTTTATTTCCTTTTTTGTAGCTTAGTCTTACTTTATGAATTGGAAACTACTTTTAGTTCTTGTTTTCTCTGCTCTCGTGTATTCTGCCTACGGGCAAACACGCACGATTACCGGCAATGGTAACTGGGAAACCTCTGGAAATTGGTCGGGAGGAAACATCGCCACCGTAATTACCGATGATGTGGTCATGAATAATTCAACCGACATCACGGTCAATAGCAATCCCTCAGTCGGAAATTTTACTACGGGTAATTCCTGTGCTATTACCATTAATAGCGGCTTTACATTAACAATAGGAGCGCCCGGAACACCCAAACTTTTTACCATACCAAACGGATTAAATCTTACCGTTATTGGATCTCTTGTTATTAACGGTGACTTAAACGTGAGCAATAACATCAATGTAACTGTCACGGGCACCTTTATAGTAACCGGAAATATTATTGTTAACAATAATTCAAGTTTTAGTGTCATTGGAGGGAATATAAATGTTGGCGGATCATTTACCGGAGGTAATAACACAGCCATCTCTCTTACTAGCCCGGGGGGAATGTCGGTAGGTGGAAATTTATTTGTAGACAATGGATCAACGTTAAGTGGAAATGGGATTTTACATGTTGGTGGCACGTGCACAGGTCCCATATGCAGTGATGGGCAATTGCCCGTAGAGTTACTTTTTTTCAATGGCGTTACCAGAGAATCTGAAGTCGTATTCAACTGGGCAACTGCTTCAGAGCTAAACTTCGATCATTTCGAAATAGAAAAATCAGTGGACGGAATTAACTTTTTCGCGTTGCATTCTATTAGCGGACATGGAACTTCTTCTATACGTCATGACTATCAATCATTCGATCATACTCCATTAGTAGGGAAAAATTATTATAGATTAAAATCAATTGACTTCGATGGTTACAATGAATACTTCAATACGATTGTAGTCAACTATTTCGCTTCCAAAAACTTCACCATATTTCCTAATCCAGGAGAGGGACACGAAGTAAAAATTGATTTAAATTTTAATCCATCAGAAAAGGCAACGGTTAGTATTTTTGATTCCTACGGAAAATTAATTTCAACTTATTCTTTAACAGAAAAAAAAGTTGCTATTTCAAATTCTGAACCCCTAAAACCCGGGCTTTATTTAGCTATGATAAGCTCTGGCGATTTTTCAAAAAGCGTGAGGTTCGTTGTAAAATAGTTACAATGTCAAAAGCTGCGGATTAGCTTCAAGGTTTTTCAAAATATCTGCTGTCATTTCATCTAACCCGAATTTGTGTTTCCAACCCCAATCTGCACGAGCAGGAGAATCGTCTATTGACTTGGGCCATGAGTCTGCAATGGCTTGCCGGAAATCTGGTTTGTATGAGATTGAAAATTCAGGAATATATTTTTTTATGGTGGCCGCCACTTGTGCCGGGCAAAAACTCATCGCCCCAATATTGTAGCTAGAACGAATTTTTACTTTTTCTGCAGGTGCCTCCATCAAATCTATCGTTGCCTTCACGGCATCGTCCATGTACATCATGGGCAAGTACGTATCAGCCGCCAGAAAGCATTCGTACTTTTTTTCTTTTATCGCTTTAAAGTAAATGTCCACTGCATAATCGGTGGTGCCTCCTCCGGGCGGAGTCTTATATCCAATCAAACCAGGGTATCGAAGGCTGCGCACATCCACGCCATATCTTCTGAAATAATATTCGCACCACAGCTCTCCGGCTAATTTGGTAATGCCATAAACAGTAGTAGGATCCATGATGGTATCTTGCGGAGTATTTTGTTTGGGAGTTGTAGGGCCAAAAGCAGCAATAGAACTAGGCCAATAAACTTTATGCAGTTTTAATTCATGTGCTGCTTCTAACACAAAAAGCAAACTCTCCATGTTTAACTTCCAGGCCCAACGAGGATCTTTCTCTCCGGTGGCCGAAAGCAGCGCAGCTAAATGGTAGACCTGTGTGATCTCATTTTTCTTAATCAACTCAAAAAGTTTGTCGCGTTGCATTACATCAAACTTTTCGTAAGGACCTTCCTTTAAAATGCCCTGAGCATCTTTTATATCTGAGGCGATCACATTTTCTTGACCATAAATGCGCCACAATCCCTGGGTTAGCTCAGAGCCTAGTTGACCGCCAGCACCTATTAACAAAACCTTTGTTTTCTTCATACTTAAATCGAATGCGGGCGCGAAGTTAATGGAAAAGTAGAAAGAGAGGAATGGCTTACCCTATTTCAGGGAAAGTACGCGCTTAAATAATGACATCTTTCCTGCCCTTATATTTTAGGTATCTTTCATTAATTACTAAGTATCTATGACACTAAAATCGCTTCTCACACTTTCTCTTCTATCCGTTTGCTTTTCACTACTCTACGGGCAAACCATAAAGCCCGCAGTTAAAGGGATAGAATCTATTCGGTTAGAAGATTTAAAAAAGCAATTATATGAAATGGCCGATCCTCATTTTAATGGTCGATCGGCCGGAACTCTTGATGAAATTAAAGCCTCCGTTTGGTTTGCTGAAAAGATGCGAGAAGCGGGACTGACTCCAGCCGGAGAAGACGGAACCTATTTTCAATTCTTTTCTCTCTGGCGCAATCAAACCTCGAAACAAAGTTCTATTACCATCGGTAATCACGTGCTTCAACTTTGGAAGGATGTATTGGTTGCGCAGACAGCCCCCGCAGAAGTAAATGCCCCACTTATTTATTTGGGAGAGGCCAATAAAATAGATTTCGCAAAAGTAGATGTTAGCGGCAAAGTAGTGGCCATTCAAGTTGTGCCCGATGGTATTAACACCAACATATCGCTACCCGAGTGGCGCTATAGCAGATCTATCCATGTAAAGTATGGTACCGATCTATTAGCGAAAGGAGCGGTAGCAATCATTTACATCAACGACCAATATGCCGAGCATAGCTGGCCTTACGCAAAAGAAAATTTTATTCGCGGCACCTATGATATTGAGGGTGGTGCCAACGCTATCGTCACTTCAAAACCACCCATCCTTTGGGTGCGCAAAGAAGCTGCCGAGTGGATAAAGACTGAAGGACAAGTTGCCAAGATTTCCATTAAGATAGAAAGCTACACGTATCCTTCTGTAAATATTATTGGCAAGGCCGAAAGTAAAGATCCTGTACTCTCAAAAGAATATGTGTTGTTAAGTGGCCACCCCGATGCTCATGGCATTCGAAACATAATTGGCAACGATTCTATTTACCACGGAGCAGACGACAATGCAAGCGTAAATGTAGCCATGCTGGCGGTGGCGCGCGCCTTGAAAAAATCCCCCGGAAAAAGATCGGCCTTATTAGTGATACATGGCGCAGAAGAACGTGGGCTGCTCGGCTCTCGGTGGTTTACTGCACATCCTACGGTTCCTATCTCCTCAATTGCGGCCGTGCTAAATGGCGATATGATTGGGCGAAATAATCCGGATAGCGCAGCATTGTTGGGTTCTGTGCCCCCTCATAAAAATTCTTCGCACCTGGTAGCCTTTGCGCTCGATGCAAATAAAGAAGGCCCCCAGTTTAAACTCGATACCTTATGGGATAAGCCCACACACAAAGAAGGATGGTATTTTAGAAGTGATCATTTGCCTTATGCGCGATTGGGTATTCCCTCGCTTATGTACACCACCTTACTACACTCTGATTACCACACCCCACAAGACAATGCTGCCAATATTGATTACGAAAAATTATTGAAAATGACACAGTGGATTTATCGCACTGCGCGCAAAGTAGTAGACGCTGAAAAACGCCCCACCACAGATTCAAACTTTAAGTTAGAAAGATGATTTTTTTGCAACTTGCGCCCATTAACTAATAACAAATTATGTATAGTAAGCTTCAACCCATACTTCAAAAAGAACTAGAGTCTATTTCTACTGCCGGTCTTTTTAAAAAAGAGCGCATCATTACTACTCCACAAGCCGCAGATATTAAAACAGCAGATGGAAAAGAAGTAATTAATTTTTGTGCGAATAATTACCTGGGCTTATCCTCGCACCCCCGAGTGCTTGAAGCGGCAAAAAAAGCAATTGATACCCATGGATTTGGAATGTCATCGGTTAGATTTATTTGCGGCACACAAGACATCCACAAAGAACTAGAAAAAAAGATTTCTGAATTCCTGGGCACAGAAGACACTATTTTATATGCAGCTGCTTTTGATGCAAACGGTGGTGTGTTTGAACCTCTATTAGGTGAGCAAGATGCAATCATCTCAGACGAATTAAATCACGCCTCTATTATTGACGGTGTAAGACTTTGCAAGGCCATGCGCTATCGCTACAAGCACAACGATATGGCCGATTTAAAAACGCAATTGGAAGATGCGCGCAAGGCGGGTGCGAAACAAATTTTGATTGTAACAGATGGTGCTTTTTCTATGGATGGAACCATTGCACAACTGGATAAGATTTGTGATTTGGCAGATCAATACGAAGCATTGGTAATGACGGATGAGTGTCACTCTTCTGGTTTTATTGGCAAAACCGGCCGCGGTGTACCCGAACATTGCAATGTAATGGGTAGGGTTGATATTATTACAGGCACATTGGGCAAAGCGTTGGGTGGCGCATCGGGTGGATTTACATCTGGCAGAAAAGAAATTATTGAAATGCTTCGTCAGCGTTCAAGGCCGTATTTGTTTTCAAATACACTTGCACCTTCTATTGTTGGAGCGTCTATTGAAGTGTTTAATATGCTTTCAGAAACCACAGATTTGAGAGACAAATTAGAGCAAAACACAAATTATTTTCGTGCGGAAATGACTAAGGCTGGATTTGATATTAAGCCGGGAGTTCATCCTATTGTGCCCATCATGTTGTATGAGGCACCACTTGCCCAAAAATTCGCAGAGCTACTTTTGGAGAAAGGTATTTACGTGATTGGATTTTTCTTTCCCGTGGTAGCAAAAGGTAAAGCTAGAATTCGGGTACAGATTTCTGCTGGTCATGAGAAGCATCACCTAGACAAAGCCATTAAAGCATTTACCGAGGTAGGGAGAGAGCTTGAGGTGTTAAAGTAGTTGGAGTAAATCTCGCACCGCTAAACCTTAGAAACTTTCTTAGGTATAAAAGATGCTCTAGCAGAAAAGAGTCCAAAAAGAGCTTCGCTATCTTTACCAGATAAAAAGTAAATTCGATTAGATTTTCCTTTTAGTGTAAGACGATACATATTCAGAAATGAAAGAAACTTAACCTCTTTCACCTCCGACCAATTATAGCTCTTCTGTTTATAAGTATGGAGTATTGTCACTTTCTTCTTGCTGATGGCCACGCGCTTAATTCTATCGCTAATTAAAATATGAAGCGAGAAGAAAATTAAACTCAACGAAAAAAATATAAAAATAGTAGCATTGACTTTGGGAGATGCTTTATACTGAAAAAGCATAAGCGTGGCCACTGCTGCCTGCAACACGCTGAGCGATGCCAGAAAATATTTTACCAGATAAAATCTAAACCTGTCGGTTTCCGTCATCTAGCAGTTGAATTAATTCTTTCGTCTAATTTACAAAAAAATTGTCGGTTACATTAATTTTGCCAGAAGCGTGACGAATGCTGACTGCATTGTCAGGATTAACTCATGATGCTTTGGTCAAAGTCAGACATTTATCGTCTGGCCTGACATTGAGAATGAAAGAAAAGCTTACAATACTAAAAAGGTCTAAATATTTCATTCTCAATCGTCACACAAAGTGCAAAAAAGTCACATGACTTTTTTGGGTTAATTTTCAATCACCACAGGAAAATCCTGACCGCGAGAAAAAGTGTAAGGATACTGTGGCTTACCTTTCAACTTGCGCGTCATTTCTGGTACCTGATCATCTAAGTATGACTTTAATTCGTAAATAGTAACCTTGCCATCTTTCGGAGCACCATCGGCATCTCCTTCAAGAGCTTTTATAAGTAAGTAAGTAAATAAGCCATGACCGAGCTCTGCAAATTCTGTCGCAAATTGTTCGCTGCCTGCTGAAGCCATTACATGTATGCCTGCACTGCGTGATAATTGAGCAATGGCTTTTTCTTCTGCCGCTCCGCGTGTTGCCAATAATTCAACCGATCCTCCTGATTGGCAAGCGTCCATCACAATCAATTGCTTGAGTGCATGAATATTTTTAAATTTTTCTTGCAATACATTGCCTTCTATTGCATCGCGTTGTAAAGAGGTAAGATCGTACAAGCGTAAACTCTCTGTTGGAATAAAAAAGAAACGATCATCCACCATACTGCCGTGCCCAGCATAATAAAAAATAAAAACATCTTCTTGATGAATTTTTGCTGCAAGCTCATCGAGCTTAGCTAAAATTGCTTGGCGCGATGCATCGGCATCATACAAAGTGTACATCTCTACATTCTTATATAGTGAGTTGCCTTTTGTACGAATGATTTTCTCAAATGATTCCGCATCGGGTTTGGCGTAATTTAAAATCATTCGAGGGTTTTTATATTGATTGATGCCCACTGCCAACAAATAGCAGGTGCTTGTTTTGCCTATTTTCTCAGAAAACAATTCCATCGAGTTGGGGTCAGATTCAATTTTATCTTGGTTGGTGGCTACAGCAGAAAAAATATTTGTGCCGGCTATCATAGAAATAGTTTGTCGATAAGTGGATGACTGGTCTTTACCTGCTGGCAACTTCAATGCCGATCGATCTATTGCAACGGATTTTCCATTATGAAATAATTTAAACTGATCAACTCCTGAGCCTGTGTCAGTAATCTTAACAAACACATCTGCTTTACCTTCTTCTGATGATACAACAGCCGCAACCTTTACTGATGGCGGTGGAGATTTCTGTAGTTTACCTTGAATGCCTTTGTACCCGTCATCACCTCCACGATTTTGAAAAATCTTAGGCAATAAATCTGGTCTGTAAAATTCATCGAAGAACTGATCTACTGAATACGTCTTCACTCCTTCTACAAAATGAATAAACTTTCTGGCCTCCTGCGTGCCCGTAAAATACCCCTCCGGGTTTTTAACCATCCATTCTTTTTCACCAAAATGAATGTGTTCAAAAAATTCTTTACCCGAAGTAAGATCCCAAAATTTTGTAGAGCCATCTACACTGTGGCTAATTAACATTTTTTCATCAGATGCTAATTGTAGACTTGTGATTTCGCCTTGATGGCCGGAAAAAGTTTTAATTACTTTTCCTGTGGCTACATCCCACTGCCGAATGATTCGATCGGCACCCGCACTGAAGATGGTATTTTCTGCTTTGTTAAAAAGGGCAGCATAAATAGCACCAGCGTGACCAGTCAATTTTTTATCGGTGAGGCCCGTGGCAATATCCCAAAGGCGTAAGGTGCCATCCCAGCTGGCACTCAACAATTTTCTTCCGTCTTGCGAGAGCTGAAGGGTTGAAATTGTTTCGGTGTGGCCGACAAAATCCCGAATAATTTTTTGCGTGTCAACCTCCAGCATTTGCAACCCCGTTGGCAAACTTGCTGTGATAATGTACAGGTCATTGCGACTAAATATTGCCTGATAGGCTGAGCCATTTGTCAGTTTAAAATAATTTAACTCCTTACCTGTAATTGCATCGTGAATTAATAGTGTTCCTTCCCAGCTGGTGCTGATTACTTTCGATTCATCACTACTAAAATTTACATCGAACACAGGTTCGCGATACGCTTTCATAACTCTGATGGTATCGCCCTTCTCTGCATTCCAAATAATTACGCGTCCATCTCCTCCGCCACTGATCAATTTCTTTCCATCGCGACTATACTTATAACACAAAGCCGCTTTGGTATGCCCTACATATTCCATTTCTGTTTTGCCTGTAGCGATGTTCCACCGTTTTATTTTTTCGCCAAACTTACCTTTAAGCAACGTTTTGTTATCGTTGCTTGCAATGAGATTATTTTTAAAACGAATATATTTTGCGATGTAGGAATCCCAATATGAATTAGGATCGTACGTAATACCACCTTTATCGCGCTGATTTAAAAAACCAGTGAGCTCACCTACTTTTTTATTTTTTAAAACATCCCATATCAAAATAATATTATTGTCGCAGGCTAATAAAATTCTTTTGCCATCGGCAGTAAATGTTGCTTGGTTTATCTCTGCCTCAATACCTGGATTTATTGTTTTGAGTGAATCACCTTTTTCGGCATTGTAAATCGTTACAAAATGTTCAGAACAAGAGGCTACCAGCTTTCCATCTTTACTAACCGCTACGGAAGATAGATCCGTCACTTTTTTAGTGTATCGATTTACTAATTCTCCCTTGGCGAGATTGTATTTAGCCACCTCACCATTGTGCGAAGCCTTTAATAAGTAACGACTATCCGAAGAGAAATTGACATCTGTAAAACAACCTCCGCAAGAAGAATACTCTGAGAAATTGAATGTAAATGTTTTCGTCCAATCTGAGGTACTATAAACATTTGCCGTACTGTTATCTTCTCCTATCGCCAACCATTCTCCATTAGGACTAATCGCGAGATTAATTCCGCCCGATGAACCAGCATATCCATCTGCATCGAATTCCTTTATTTTTCTTTTCGATGGAAACTCCCACACAACTGCTAATCGGCCATATCCTACCGTAACAAAAAATTTTCCTTTCGGATCAAAAACTACATCTGTCAGTGGTTCTTTATCCGGTTTAACTGTAAGAATTTCTTTTCCGGTGGCTACCTCCCAGATTTTTGCGGTGGCATCGTTACTACCCGTGATCAAGTATTTGCCATCTCTACTAAAATCTAAACTCGTAACAGAAGCTTGATGTCCTAAAAAACTTCTTACCTCACGTCCTGTACGCAGTTCCCATAACTTGGCAGATTTATCTCGACTGGTGGTTGCAACATAATTACTATCTGGGCTGATGGCGACAGATAACACTGCCAGCTCATGCCCTTTTTGAATTACTGTTTCTATCGATTGAGAATAGCTGAACGTTATTGAGGATAGAAAAATTAATAAGGAGGAATTGAAAATTGACAACCTTAAATGAGATACATCAAAAATCATAAGTCTAAAATCTCAAATTGTATTACGCTTTTACCTCTTGTGGCTCGATTGGCTCAGGCTCAACAGAAACCTCTTCCCAAATTTTGGGTTCTGAATTATGCAAATACTCTAGAATTTTTTGCTCTACTTGTTTGAGCTTTAGAACACGAATATACTTTCCATTACGAGCCAAAATCAATCGCCCAGTTTCTTCAGAAATAACCATTACCAACGTATCGGTAGCCTCACTCATGCCAATGGCAGAACGATGGCGCAACCCAAAGTGAGCAGGTAAATGATCATTCTCTGTAACGGGCAATACACAACGTGCTGCTTTAATTCTGCCTTGATAAATAATAGCAGCACCATCGTGAAGAGGACTTGTCTTATTAAAAATTGAGATTAATAATCTCCTGTTAACTACTGCTCCAAGTGGGTCTCCTGTTTCGGCATAGAATTTTAATTCCATATCGCGCGAGAAAACGATCAATGCTCCGGTGCGGGTAGCCTTTAAAGTCTTAACAGCCTCCATCAGTTCATGCACATCAAAGTCATCGTGATAATCGTTTCGCCAATGGGCAATTGATTTCAAAATACTGCCTCGGTTTATTTCAGCGCTTCTACCAATCAGCAATAAAAATTTTCTTATCTCAGGCTGAAACAAGATGATCATTGCCAGCACACCCACGCCCATAAACTGGCCTAAAATAGTAGCCAGCAATTCCATTTGTGCAGCGCGCACAATCAGGTAAACCAAGTAAAGAGCAAGAATGCCTAAAAAAATATTTACCGCAATACTGCCCCTGATAAGTTTATAAATCTGATACAACAAAATGGCCACCAGCGATACATCGACAAAGTCGACCCAGCTGATTTCGAGAAAGCCCATTTTGAAAAGAAAAAGCATGAGCGTAAAGGTAATAAACTGTTATAAGTTAATGGTTAATAGTTGTTTGAAATTCTAATATCGAGTAGTAATAATCTTAGGCATGAAGTTTAGTTACTAATTTAATTACCTCTGCTGCTTCCCTTACATCATGCACCCTTAAAACAGAAGCTCCCTTCAATATGGCAATTGTATTTAATGAGGTGGTACCATTGAGCGCTTGGTCAGTATCGATTTTCAATGCCTTCCAAACCATTGATTTGCGAGATAGCCCAGCCAATACTGGTTTGCCCAAAATTCTTAAATGATCTAAGTTATTCAGCAATTCAAAATTCTGGTCAATGCTTTTCGCGAAACCAAAACCCGGATCAACAATAATATCTTTACAACCCAACTCTTGGAGTCTGGCTATTTTAGGATGAAAATAATCGATCACTTCTTTGATCAGGTTTTCGTAAGTGGAAAGCGTTGTCATGGTTTGAGGGGTACCCTTCATATGCATTAAGATGTATGGCACCTTCAATGCAGCGATTGTTGCAAACATCAAAGCATCTAATTGTCCGCCCGAAATATCATTGACTACTACAGCTCCTTCGCCCACGGCAGCTTTTGCAACTTCCGATCGGAATGTATCAATTGAAATAACAGCTTCCGGGAAAAATTTAATGATAGCTCTTATAACCGGAATTACCCTTTCGGTTTCTTCTTGCACTGAAATATTTTCAGCCCCAGGACGAGAAGAATAACCTCCAACATCAATAAAGGTGGCGCCATCAAAAAGCATTTTCTCCACGTGCTTCAGCGCCTCTGTGTCTGAGTTATACTTTCCACCATCAAAAAAACTATCGGGCGTAACGTTCAAAATACCCATCACTTTGGGTATAGAAAAATCTATCAACTTGCCTGCGCAATTAAGAGTCTTGTTCACATTAAAAAATTGTTCTTTCATAATCGCTCCCTCCTTTACTTTTCCTTCTACATTCTATCTTTCAGATTCTGACTTATAACTTCTACCTTTACACCTAGTATGAATGAAAGAACCCTGCACGAATATAAAGAGGTAATTGCCACCTGCAAAACCTTGTTTGCCAAGAAGACTCATGATTATGGAACTGCGTGGCGAATACTAAGATTGCCTTCTATTACCGATCAGCTGTACATTAAGGCACAGCGCATTCGTAGCATTCAAGAAAAGGGTGTTCAAAAAGTAGAGGATCCGATTAAAGACGAATTCATAGGCATTATTAATTATTGCATCATCGCTATGATTCAGCTTACACTAACTGAATCAGAAAAAATGGATATGACTTTTAAAGAGTTAGAACCTATGTATGATAATGCTGTAAACGAAACGTTTGAGTTACATCAAAATAAAAATCACGACTATGGTGAAGCTTGGCGCGAGATGAGAGTAAGTTCGATTACTGATATTATTTTAATGAAACTACTTCGCGTGAAGCAAATTGAAGATAACCAAGGCAAAACACTGGCCAGCGAGGGCATAAAAGCCAACTACCAAGACATGATTAACTACGCTGTGTTTTGCATGATCAAATTGAAAGCCTAGAGTTCAAATTACCAAGATTTTTTTTTAACCAAATCAGCCTGATGCGAAATTTTATAGCGCTGAAGTGATTTATCTAATTCGCTGCACAGGAACCTAAATGGATCGGTATTACAAAAATTAGGATTGGCTTGTAGCTTAAATTTCTTTCCAATTTTAGGTTGAATGATCAGAGCTATACTTTTGTACTGCTGAATCGCATAAAATTTAATATCGCTGTAAAGAATTTTTTGATTTAAAAGCGCTGATTTAAATTCTATATTATCTTCTGTAATTATAGCGCTCCCAATTTTTTTTATATTTTTCTTGAACAAGAAAAATAGCGCGATAGGAAAACCAAAGGCAATAGCCATGCAGCCAAAAATTCCTATTGAATCAACTAAAAGTGCTACTGAAGAAATCAAGAAAACAATCAATGAGAGGAAACACAAGATTAGCAATCGTACTAGGTAACGCTGATCGGCAAATTCAAAAGTAAATTCTCTCATCTTGTCTATTTATTTCAAATAAAACTTAATTGCCCATCATCACAAAGGCTCCCCAATAATAAGGGCTCAAATATTTTTTCTTTAGTGAAAGTTGTGCCGCTTTAAAAGCATCAGTCTTTGTTTTTCCCGAAGTCCAGTTTTCGTAGAAGAGTGTCATCAATTCTTGTGTAGCCGTATCATCTACTTTCCATAAACTCATTAAAATAGATTTTGCCCCCGCTGTTTGAAAGGCACGCTGCAATCCATATACACCTTCGCCATTTTGCACTTCGCCTTTACCGGTTTCGCATGCACTTAATATCACTAACTCGGTATTATCTAAGTTAAGGTTAGCGGCTTCATAGGCTGTTAGCACACCATTATCAGCACCAATATTTATTTTATCTTGAAAATAGTTAGCCGCACCTGTAAATAGTAATCCGGCTCGCAACATTGGATCGCTACTGTTTGTATTATCTTTTTCGTCAGTAAAAAAACCATGAGTGGCAATGTGTAGCAAACCGGGCTGACGGATTTCTTTGATTGCTTCTTCGGTTGCTTCTTCGTTAGCAAAGGTGGTTACCTGCCATTGATGTGACGAAAGAATGTCATTTACTTTTTCCATCTCCGCCAGGGTGCCCGGCAGTTCGGCAATACCGGTATTGTCTTGATCGGATAATTTATCAAAATCAAAATTGCGTTGTTTGCCTCTGGACTTCAATCGCTCTTTGCCAATAAAATATTTAGGGAAACCAATTAGGCTCGCGTTAGACTTGGTAAAAATCTGAGCGTTTCGCTTTAGGTAGATAATGTCTTTTGAGTTTGCTACGATTGAAATATTCTTAGAATCGACCAGAAATTTTCCATCTGGAGCCATCAAAGTATTTATGTTAATAGAATTATAAGCGCCATCTAAGCTTAAATACAGTCTTGTTTTATTTCTTACAAATGGCTCTATGGCAGCCCAATAATTTCTATATGAAAGCGAATCGCTTAGTTGCGTTGCGATGGCATTTTTATAAAACCTTAAGGCGCGGCCCTCCAATAATTTTCCGTTAGGCAATACAACTGCCTGCGGTCCATTTTTCATTTCCGTTGTTAAAATCATTATTGCATAAAGAGTACTATCTGTTGGACGAGTAGTGTGGTGTTTAATCCGGACTACTTCAATAGCTGCTTCATTTGTTGCCAATGCCTTTTGCACCTCTCGCCAAGTAGTTTCTTTGCCTTTATCTTTTTCCAAATCTTCAGACGTAATATTCAACTCCTTTTCACTAGCCTTTGCTAATACTTCCAGCGAATCCAGTTTAGTTTTCTTGAGTTTCAACGCTTCTTTTGGCAATGAATAAAGTTGTGCCAACTGATCGCGTTGATTGAGCCATGCATAATAATGGTTGATCATCGAGAAATCTCCACTACTTAAAATTCTTTTTTTGATTTTGTTAGAGGTGCTTAGCAGAATGCCTTTCGTACTCAACTGCAAGTTGTACAAATCATTTACTATTGCAGGATTGGATTTCATTCGCTGCAAAGCAAAAGATTGAAAATAATCTACAAACGTGCGATTGGCTTTCCAGAATAATGCCTTCTCATGATCGCTAAGAAAATAAAAATTACGAAAAATGGCTGCCTTTCTATTTTCCATAGCTTGGCGGTAATAGCCTTGGGCCACATCCAGTTTGTTTAAAATGTTATTCAACTTGGCTAGTTGCAAATAAGTATAGTCAGCTACTTCGGCATCTTTCAATTTCAAATTAATTGCCAGGCTTTGATTTAATATTTCTTGCGCTTCTATCAATTCTCCTTTTTGAATTAATGTTGCTCCAAGATTATTTAGTGAATTTATATAAGATGATGTATTCTCCTGACTTATTAACTTGTTTTGTTCGATACAAAACCTAAAATGTTTTTCGGCTTCCGTCACATTTTTTTGCTTCAACTCTATAATTCCTAAAATAGTATGAGCTTCTAATACACTCCAATGGGTGGGTGCTAGTTTATCTTCTAAAATAGAAAGCGCCTGAGTAATAAAAATTCTTGCCGAATCATATTTTTCTAGCCCTAAAAATGCATTCGCCTTGTGCGAGAGGTCGTTAGCATACCGTGTATCTACACCTAATTTAGTGGCTATCAATGGCAAAATTTCATTTAAGACATCAACAGCATCTTGAAATCTACCAAAAGATGAATAAAATGTTTGCAGCTCTTCAACAGACGCAACATAACTTCCAAAGCGGTCATTCATGTTTTTCTTATTAATAGTAATAGCTGTTGTTAGCAGAGATTCTGCTTCTTTAAATTTTTCCAGGTTTGACTTAACTGCCGCAAGGTGTCTTAAGAAGTTTGCATATTCAGTATTATTTTTTCCATAAATCGCGCGCTGTATTTGCACAGCATCTGATAAATATTTTTCGGCTTTTGGATAATCTCCCTTTTGCGAATAGAAATCCGCCAGGTTTTTCATTTTCCAAGCACACTCAGAATTTTTATTTTCATAAATTTTATACGCCAGATTTAAAGACTGCAAGTGTAATTTTTCGGCTTCAGTCAAGTTCCCCAACCCTTCGTAGGTAATAGCCAGATTAGTTAACAAGGTGATGTAGGTGGGCGATTCTTCGCCCATGATTTTCAAAACAATTGGTTTGTATCTCAGATATTCCCTAAGAGCTTTTTTATAATCTCCCTTCTCTCGATGCATGCCTGCTTGAGAGCTTATTAGGTAACCGTACTTAATATTATTTTCGCCTACTGTTTTCTTAACTAGCGCTTCTGCTTCTTTGTAAACTTTCTCTGCCTCGCTATAAAAGCTTTTATCTCTAAGCACCCTGGCAAGATCTTGTAATCGATTAATTACAATGATGGACTCTGGTCCAATCAATTCACGTGCCGCACTCAGTGCCTGACGTGAATAGCTTTCGGCTTTCACTTCATCGTTAAGATTATCATAGATTGAACTTAACCAAGATAGTGCATCGATATAAAGTTCAGGATCCTCTTTCTTAATCGGCTCCATAATAGCAAACGCATTTAAAGCATGATCAATTGCATTGGTGTAATGCCCCAGATCATATTCATTTTTCGTATATAGAATTTCGCATTCGGCAAATTTTGAAGTCTTCCCTTCGGCTTCATTAATTGCTGACATATTAGCTTTAAGAATTTCTTCTGTTTTTGAAAAATTACCTGAGTTGTTATAAAGCCGCGCTAAAGCAGTATTGTATATTCTGTACTTGGTAGAGTTGCCTTTCAGCTTCTTTACCAACGCAATTGCCTGTTCTAAATATTCAATAGCCTGAGGTGTTCGGGTAATATCCTGATCGGGAAGCGCAACACTTAAAGACTGTAATATTTCAGCATAATCTATTGATTGATTGCTGTTCAACTTTTCCAGCATTTGCTTTGCCATCAACCATGCTTCGACTGCCTTATTTGTTTCGTATTGGTTAAAATAAATCTCTCCTCTCGCCTGCAAAATCTTTCCCTGCCAAATTGTATTCTGCCATTCAATTTTATTTATCAACTGCTGCATTTCATCAAAAATAAAAATAGCGCTGTCTTGTTGATTAAAATATATGTAGTTATTGCCTAAGGCGGTAAATGCTCTCATGCAATAAGCGGGCACATCGATGAGATGATTTCTTAAAACCTTCACTGCTTTTTTAAAATATTGTCGCGCTAAATCATACTTGTAACTACTTTGGTAAAGAACGCCCATTCTATAAAGTGCATTTCCATAATACTCATCGTCAGTAACTGAGAGGGAATCCCCTAACTTTATAATAGAGTTGAAGGTGGCCTTTCCATTCTCAGAATCGTTCAGGTCTTCAGTGTATGTTTGACCAAGCGTGGTTAGCAATTGCATGGTAAAATGTAAATTGGTTCTTCGCATTTCTTTTCTCTTGGCCAAAATATCATTCAGGTAAGTAATCTCTTCTGTATATTTTTTATTCTGATTATAAACGAATGCAACATTTTCGAAAGAGACAACATCTCCCGAACTTTCAACTGGGTGCTTAATGTAAAGAGCTGCCTGATCTTTAAGTATTTGGATAGCTTCTTCCCCCCTTCCCATGTCGCTTAGTAATAGTGCCTTGTTGTTAGTTCCGTTTCTATATTCAACAGAGGTATCTCCTTTAATTTTAATTATTTCCTTTAAAAACGCATTGTCATATTTAAGAGCGAGAGAATATTTTTTTTCTACATCAGCAAGAAAACCTCTCCAATACAGCATCATGGCCTTCTCGTATTTTGCATTTTTAAAATCGCGTCTACGAACCTTATCCATCCATTCAATGGTTTTATGAGCTGCTTCTATTAAGCCTTTATCTAATAAAATTTTTAGGCTGTCTTTTATATTGTAAAAGGTCTCTTGTTTACCATTAATAAAATATGCCACCGGCAGTTTATCTAAATAGAAATTCCATTTACCATCTGATTTTCCATTTACGTATTCACCTTCAGATTCTTTCACACCCGTGAGTGAATCATAAAATACCCAATGGCCATGTCGCTCATGCTTATGCATATTGCCAATGCCTTTTAATTTACCCGAAGCGTAGTAGAGTTTTCTTAATCCCTCTTCCCAATCATCTTTGGCGAGTGCTTCTGTTTTCTTCGCCCCTGTAACGTAGTAGCGCTCTACTAATCCTTGCATAATTCCATTTACGTAAGGCTCTCTTGATTCAATCTTTCCATTTTCAAAATACCAATACCAATCGCCCACACGGGCTCCTTCTTTATAACTACCTGCACATTTTTTTGCTCCACTCTCATAGAATGTCTCCAATAATCCATCCAACTTGTTAGCCTTAAAATATTTTCGTTCTGATATATTTCCATTAGCATAATAATTTATGACAGCACCCTCCAGCACTTTCATTTTCAAATTCTCTTCAGTTTCCAGAGATCCATCTACACGATAATATTTGAAAAGTCCATTCTTCTTATGGTTAGAATATGTTCCTGTATATTGGGTATGCCCCTCTTCATAGTAAGCAATCCATTCTCCTTCCAAACTATCCATATCATACTTGCCACGCCTCTGTAGTTGACCGTTCTCAAAATACTCTTCCAGCAAACCATGCCAGGTATCATTAACGCAAGTGCTTTTTATTTTTAATTTTCCGCTTTGATAGTAATCTTCATAAGAGCCATTGAGCTTTTCGTTTTTTCTTTCTACCACCGTGTTGGGATTTCCATTAGCATAGTAAGATTTCCAAATACCGGTACGATTACCCTCCTTGTCATACTCTCCAAATCGATCTATTTTTCCATTGCTATGGTAATAAATCCACGCTCCTGTTTTAAAGTCATTTGCATACTGACCTTTACTTTCCTGTTGCCCATTTTCAAAATAGGTTTCAGCGGAGCCATGGTACAGTCCGTCTTTAAAAAACTCATGACTTTTTAATTGGCCGCTTTCATAATATTCATCCCACCACCCATTCGTTTTATTTAAAATTTTATATCCTCTTTTCTGAATTTTCCCTGATGGAAAAAAAACTATCAACTTACCATTCACTTGGTTTTTTTTATACTCTAGTTCAGTCAGTTTTACACCTTCTTCCGAGTACGAAATCCATTTTCCCTCAGCGCTATCGTTTTCAATAGTTCCCGCTGTTTGTAATTTTCCGTTGGAATAATACTGTTTGTAAAATCCGTTTTTGTACCCATCTTTAGCTGTGTAACTATAATTTATAGCGCCATTTTCAAAATAGTAATTGACCACTCCATCTTGTACATCGGGGTTAACGGAAAGAAGGTATCCATCCCATTGCTTGGTACCATTTCGAAAGAAGTCGCGCACTTTGCCAACTGGTTTGTCAGCTTCAAACCTTACGAGGCGATAATGAAAAGCTGAGTCTTGATTTTTGGTTTCATGCCAAGAGCTATCATACAGCACAGTCCAATGCCCAGTGCGTTTGCCCTTTGCATCATAGGCGTTAGGCGAAATTGGAAACTGCTGAGCAAAGGTTTCAGAGAGAAAAATCCCAAAAAGAAACAGCAGCAATATTTTTTTCATGTACGATGATAAGGATTTGCAAGATGCAGTATTCCTGCATAGAAAATAATACCATAAATACTGTAATTAATATCCGTACTGCTACGGATAAAAAAATCATAGAAAAGAGTTATTTTGTTTTCCAGTTCATTTGTCAACCTTTCCACAAAATTTACACTTTCAATATGCGTAAACTCTTCATTCTAGTCTTCTGGTCCATTTCCTTTCCTTTTATAACACTAGCTCAATTTCATGAAACCTTTGACGATAATAGCAACCGATGGTCAATGGAAACCGATGCAGATTGCGACAGAAAGATTGAATCGTCAAAATACATTCTTACTACCTTCAATGAATCGAAGGGTAAGTTTACTCAAATGCCAACATTTTTCGATGTACGCAAAGATTTTATCTTGGAAGCATCGATTGTTCAACAAAGTGGATCTATAAATAATGGGTTCGGGTTTTATTGGGGCAAAAATGGCGACAGCTATAATGAATTTATTATCACCACTAATGGGTATTATATTTTTGCCACAAAAGGAACCGGGCAGTGGGTTCAAATTGCAAAAATAAAACCGCTTGGCGAAGCAAATATTTTACGTGTGGAACGAAAAGATGGAATCGTAAAATGTTTACTTAACGGAGAATTAATAGAATCAAAAAAACTTATTGATGCTGGATTTGTAGCCGGATTTTTAAACTACACCAACATGGTGCTGGAGGTAAACTATATTGATTTTATTCAAGAGAATAAAATTAAGTTGATTGATAACATGCCTAACGGATTGGTGAAAGAGAATTTGGGAGCAGCGATTAATACAACCGCAGACGACCTCTCTCCAAAAATTTCTGCTGATGGACAAACGCTATATTTCACGCGCCAAAAATATGAATACAATACAGGCGGAGTGGAAGATGGTGAAGATATTTGGATCTCAACTTATAGTGATGGTAAATGGAACACCGCTGTCAACCCCGGCAGGCCAATCAATTCAGAAAAGGTAGATAACATGGCCTCTGTAAGTGCCGACAATAATAGTATACTATTTCCTCGATCAGATAAATTTGTTACCAGAAATCGTACTGAAACAGGATGGTCTGAAATGATCGATTTAGGATTGAGTTATACCAACGAAGCCACTCACCAAGAGTCTCAGCTCTCATCCGATGGCAAGGCTCTATTGTTTGCAATAAAGAATAAGAGTAACCTTTACTATAATGAAAAAATTGATGAAAAGGATATTTACATTTCGTTGCAAGATAGAAATGGAACGTGGGGCGAAGCCATAAATTTGGGTCCTTCCATTAATACAGCCGCTAGTGAGGTAAGTCCGTTTTTAAGTGCTGATGGTAGAACGTTGTATTTTTCTACAGATGGAAGACCTGGTTTTGGCAATCATGATATTTTTATGGCAAAGCGTTTAGGCAAGGGTTGGGACAAATGGACTGAACCGCTAAACTTAGGGCCACAAATAAACACATCGCAATTTGATGCATACTATACCTTGCCGGCCTCGGGTGACTACGCTTATATTGTCAGCAGCGAAAATTCATTGGGCAAAGCAGATATCCTTCGCCTTCGCCTACCCACACAAGCTAAACCAGAGCCTGTTGCTTTACTATTAGGAAAGACACTTAACGCCAAAACTAAAAAACCCGTATCCGCAGAAGTTTTGTTGGATGATCTTGGAAGTGGTAAAGAAGTAGCTGAAGCAAACTCCAATCCCACCACGGGAGAGTTCCGTGTGGTGTTACAATCGGGAGCAAACTATGGTCTTCATGCTGCGGCAAAAGGATATTTATCTGTAAATGAAAACTTGGAGTTTGGAATGATTCATGAATACACAGAAGTACAAAAAGATTTATACTTGATTCCTATTGAAATTGGAGAAACTTTACAACTTAACAATATTTTCTTTGAGCAAGGCAAGCCAATTCTGAGAGCCGAATCATTCCCTGAATTAGATCGGCTGGCCACGATATTAAAAGAAAATCCTAACATTCATATTGAATTGGCGGGCCATACCGATAATGTTGGAACCGCTACTTCTTTAATGAAACTTTCACAAGACCGCGTAGAAGCCGTAAAGAAATATCTAGAGAAACAAGAGATTGCTGGCAAAAGAATAGTGGGGCGTGGCTATGGAGCTTCGCAGCCTCGCGAAAAAAACGATACAGAAGAACACAAGAAGATGAATCGGAGAGTGGAATTTAAAATCACGAAAAAATAATCATTATAAAGAAAAAGCCTGAGGTTTATTTCCTCAGGCTCTTCATAAAAAATATTAAGCTGGTTTTACATATTCTTCACAATCTCCTTACCAAATTCAGAACACTTTAAAAGTGTAGCTCCTTCCATTTGGCGGTGGAAATCGTAGGTTACTTTCTTAGAAGAAATGGCTCCATCTAATCCTTTAATAATTAAATCAGCAGCCTCTTGCCAGCCCATATATTCAAGCATCATCACACCCGAAAGAATTACTGATCCTGGATTTACTTTATCCTGCCCCGCATATTTTGGCGCTGTGCCGTGTGTTGCTTCAAAGATTGCAAAGCCTGTAATGTAGTTTATGTTTCCGCCTGGGGCAATTCCAATGCCGCCTACAATGGCTGCAAGCGCATCAGAAATATAATCTCCATTAAGGTTTAAGGTGGCTACTACTGAATATTCATCGGGGCGCAAAAGTATTTGCTGAAGAAAAGCATCAGCAATAGAATCCTTCACCACAATTTTATGACCGTTGTGGTTGATTTCCATCCATGGCCCTCCATCAATTTCAACCGCGCCAAATTCATTTTTAGCTAAGGCATATCCCCAATCGCGGAAACCGCCTTCGGTAAATTTCATGATGTTGCCTTTGTGTACGAGCGTAACATTAGGCTTCTTTTGCTCGATAGCAAATTTAATGGCTGCACGTACCAAGCGCTCTGTTCCTTCTTTTGAAACTGGTTTGATACCAATACCAGAAGTTTCCGGAAAACGAATTTTCTTGTATTGCTTAGGGAACGTTTCTTTAAAAAAGTTTAAGAATTTTTTATTGTCTTCTGAGCCTTCCTGAAATTCGATACCTGCATAAATATCTTCAGTATTCTCGCGGAAGATAACCATATCTGTTTTGTGTGGCTCTTTTACAGGAGAAGGAACTCCCTTAAACCAACGCACCGGGCGAACACACGCATACAAATCTAAATCTTGACGAAGCGCAACATTTAACGAACGAATGCCTCCGCCAACAGGTGTCGTTAAGGGGCCTTTAATGCCTACTAAATATTCTCTAAAAGCAGTTAAGGTTTCTTCTGGCATCCAGTTTCCGGTTTTGTTGAAAGCCTTCTCTCCTGCCAATACTTCTTTCCAGTTAATTTTACGTTTGCCTTTATAGGCTTTTTCTACAGCTGCATCAAAAACAAGTTTAGATGCTGGCCAAATATCTACACCTGTTCCATCGCCTTCAATAAAAGGAATAGTAGGACTATCTGGCACTGTTAATTTTCCGTTGTGAATGGTGATTTTCTGATCGCTCATTGCTTAATATTTAACGTATGAATTTTAAATGGGTAAACTGACTTAAAATTAGAAAAAATAGCTGTCGAAATTGAGCTAAACGATAATTTCTTCACCTTCATTTCTAATGCTATGGAGAAGGGGAGAAATATCATCTGTCATAAAGCGATTTAATCCAATGACAAATGGCTCTATCCTGCTGTCAATTTGCGATACTAGTCTCCAGGCTTTTCCTGCTAATTGGTCATTTTCTTCATCAAATTGTTTTGAAACAATGAGCACATCAATGTCACTGTCTTTGTGCATTTTACCAGTAACAAAACTTCCATATAGATATGTTTTGGCGACATCAACACCATTTTTTCTTAAAAGCAAAACATATTGCTTTACCTTGTCTACAATTGATTGATCAGCCACGTAGTGATTTTTCTAGTCGATTCTAAATATAGCAAAATTTTTTCGTGACTAGGTAAGATAGGATCATACCCTGGATATCTACCTTCCAATTGATACTTGGATAAAATGCCCAAAAACTCTTTATCAGCAACCTCGATTTTTATTTTAATTTGATCACAGAGCCAAATTAAATTATGAGTGCGAGGGGGTATCTGTTCAAAGACTTTCACATAATGAGCTTTCAACGACTTTTCTAAAACAAGATGACAAAAGAATAAGCCGTTAAGTATTTTTTTATTTTGAATCAATATTTCAACTGACTCTAAATCAGAAATGGCACCTTCTTTCCAGTATTCAATTTGCTTTTCGATATCCATGAGTCAATACTTCTCTTCTTGGTTGGGAAATTCCTTTGCCTTTACATCTTCCACATATTTATTCACTGCCTTGGTGATAACAGTGCTTAAATCGGCATACCTACGCAGAAAACGAGGTTTAAACTCTGTGGTAATCCCAAGCATGTCTTGCATTACTAATACTTGGCCGTCTACATCTGGCCCCGCACCAATACCGATTACTGGAATTTCTAATTGAGATGCTACTTTCTTCGCTAACTCAGCAGGAATTTTTTCCAGTACAATACCAAAGCAGCCGCACTCTTGTAACAGCAAGGCATCTTCTACTAATTTATTTGCCTCCGCTTCTTCGCGTGCTCTTACCGTGTAAGTTCCAAATTTATAAATTGATTGTGGTGTCAATCCTAAATGGCCCATCACAGGCACGCCCGCACTCAGAATTCTAAGAACAGAATCTTTTACTTCACTGCCCCCTTCAATTTTTACCGCATGGGCTCCCGATTCTTTCATGATGCGAATGGACGACCGCAATGCTTCTCCGGAGCTTCCTTGATAATATCCAAACGGAATATCAACCACTACTAGCGCTCTCTTCACAGCTTTAATTACCGAACTGGCATGGTAGATCATTTGATCAAGTGTAATAGGCAAAGTAGTTTCGTTACCGGCCATAACGTTTGAGGCGGAGTCGCCTACCAAAATAATGTCTACTCCTGCTCCGTCAATAAGCTTTGCCATGCTATAATCGTAAGCGGTAAGCATGGCAATTTTTTCACCCTTCTTCTTCATCTCCTGAAGTTGATGGGTAGTCACGCGCTTCAATTCGATTTTTTTATGTACTGACATATGTAAGATTCCCAGTTTTGGTTTTGGTTTCCCATTCACCGGCAACTGCTAACCGGCAACTTGTTTCCCAATTAGAGTAAATATACCGCGCTTTCTTTTCCTAGCTTAACTTCCACGTGATCTTTCAATGTAGTGGTAAGCTCATAACCAGTATAGGTGGGCATAACCGGAAAAAGTGTGTTGCTTCTGTTAACCAAAACAGCCACTTCTATTTTCTTCACTCCCATCTCTAAAAAAGGTTTTAAAGCAAATGCCAAAGTGCGGCCTGTATTGAGTACATCGTCTACTAAAATAATGCATCTCTTTTTTATTTCTTTCGCTGAAATATCTACCGACACCTCACTTTGTTCGGTAGCCATTTTATTAACGGTTATTTTAGCAACCGTTACACTTACCCGAGAAATAGAAGTTAACTCTTTTGAAATTAACTTAGCGAAAGAGTATCCCTGACCATCGATACCCGCAACAACAATTGATTTTTCTTTGAAATTATTTTCAAAGATTTCATACGCGATGCGCCTTATCTTTTGCTTGATCTGAGAATCATCTAAGATTAATGTTTTATCAGTGACCACTTCACTCATGGCAATGGAACGGATTTGCTGTCTTTAAAAGTAGAAAGGATAATGGTGGTTTGCATATTATCGACCACTTCAATATTCGATAATTTTTCCAGCATCAGATTTTGATAAGCCGGAATATCGGAAGACACCATCTTCAAAATAAAATCAGATTGACCTGTTACGTGGTGGCACTCTACTACCTCGGGTATGTCTTTAATTTCTTTAATGAATTTATGAATATTTTCTTTGTTATGGCCTTTCAGCGAAACGGTAACAAAAGTTGAAACACCTAAGCCTACGCTTTCTAAACTTACAGTAGCATGATAACTTTTTATCACACCCTGATTTTCGAGCTTTTTCACTCGTTCCAGCGTTGGCGCAGGCGATAGCCCAATCTCTAAAGCAAGCTGTGCGTTGGTTATGTTGGAATTAGCCTGTAGAATTTCTAAAATTTTTCTGTCCGTAACATCCAGTTTTACTTTCATTTACTTTATTAAGTTTATATACTTTACAAGGCGAACATAGTGCGCTAAGCCTTAAAGTTAGAAATTTGTGTTGACTTTTTACCGGAGAGACAAAATCAATTTCCCAACACAATAAAGTTGAATGCCTTGTCCTTTTTAGAATCCTTAAATCGAATGAAGTAAATGCCGGCAGCAAGATTACTTGTATTGATCGCCAGCCGATTGATTCCTTTTAGAATTCCAGATACCGACTGCTGTAAAAAAATACTTCCGGTGCTGTTGATCACTTGAAAAGAAACATCGCTTCCATCAGCGCTAATCCAATCTAAATTAAGTTGTTCCTTTGCCGGGTTGGGGAAAGGGACAAAAAGAATTTCATCTCCGGTAAGGGTAAGGCATTTTCTGTTTTGAAATAAATCAACATCTCCCGGTGCAAGCACTTCGGCACACAAGTAATTGGAGGCTCTTGGCACAATTAAAAAATCCAATTGTTGAATCAATTCCTGATTAGGTTTCAATGTTCCAATAATTTTCTTTTTTACCTGCGCCCCATCAGAAGAAGTGAGCAGCACAACCGGATCTGTCACGGTTACATTGCTTTTACTGAGAATGCTGATGGTAGGCTGCGCTGCACCGCTAGGATCGTTAGTCAAATAAAAGTCATTCATGATCAAATCAATTTTTGGGATCACCACGTTGATAATGCGCGAAAATGTGTTGCTACAATTAAATGCATTTGAGGCTTTTAGTTGTACAGTATAATCATCCAAATCTGAAAAGATGAATGCCGGATTTATAAGAGCAGACACCGAATTATTTTTATCTCCAAACATCCATTGATAAGAAGTTGCCTGAATGGAGTTATTAACAAAAGAAACATTCAATGGCGCGGGGCCTGCGTCAATACTAGTTGTAAAATCTGCGATGGGCGGGCTTATGATCGACACATTTTTAGAAACAGTGTACACACATCCAGACTGCCTCGTTGAGTTTAACTTAACTAAGTAAGTGTTGGGAGTTGGAAAAGAGAACTGTGCAGGACTTCCACTTCCGTTGGCAAGGCTACCAAATACCCAACCTCGAGAAACAACAGGGTCAACAGAGTTGGTTACTTCTGTAAAGGCAGTAGGGCTATTTGCACAGGGTACTTGAACGGTGAAATCTAAAGTAGGTGCAATTGGAACTAGTATGTTTTTGCTGATTTGATTGATACAACCATTTGTTCCCGTAACGGTTAGCTGCACTGGAAAAGTGTTGGAAGAAGAAAAAGCAAACTGTGGGTTGGGCGCACTAAAAATATTTCCTTGAATTTGCCATTGGCGTGATTGTATACTACCTGAAGAAGCATCGGTGAATTGCGTTACCTGATTAACACACGCGGCACTGTTTGTAAAGGAAGCAACCGGTGAAGGAGAAATTGTAATTGACTTTTGAACAGTTGCACCGCACCCAAAGTTAGTGCCTACGGTAAGTGAAACATTGTAATTGTTAGAAGTAGGATAGGTATACGTTGGATTCTTAAAAGTAGATGTCCCATTATTGCTATTTCCAAAATTCCAATTCCAGGCGGTCAAATTGCTGTCTGTAGGTGATGGTGTAGTATCCGTAAATTGTGAGGAAGTTCCTGCACATGAAAAGGGTGGGAGACCTATAGAAAAATTTGCTTGTGGCTTAGAATAAATGGTAATCGGTTTGGTTATTGAGTTTTGACAACCCGCAGCATTACTGGTTTGGAGTTTTATATTGTAAGTGCCCGTGTTGGAATACGTATTTATTCCATTGGTGCTGGTTGAAGTGTTTCCATCACCGAAATCCCAAGCATAAGAAGTAACGGAACCCGAAGTATTGTTGGTTAAAGATAAAGAAGTGCTTTGGCAGCCATTCGGTGGTAAAGTGAAATCTACCAATGGCCCTTGTTGTTGCACGTTAAATAGCTGAGTGGACTGAGAAGAACAACCGGGGATGGATGCGGTGAGCTGTATCGTTTGAGAATATGTGGTAGAAAAATTAGAAGTTAAATCTTTAGTGGTAGAGACATTACTACCGTTAACATTCCATTGCCAGGTGGGGTTAGAAGGAAAATCAAAAGTTGATTGATTGACGAATTGGTAATTTTGATTGGTGCAAGTAGTAACGGATGATGGCAAAATAAAAACGGCTGTAGGTTGGTTATAAATTGTTAAAAAATTCTCCGCTTTGTTTTGACAGCCATTTGTGGCTGTAACTATGAGTGATGGAATGTAGTCGCCAGCTAAGGCATAGGTATGAGTTGGATTGGCTAGACTAGATATTCCAGAATCCCCAAAATTCCATGAATAGCCTACCACTGATCCACTAAGATTTAGAGCGCCAAAATTAATATTACTACCCGCGCAAATGTTTTGACTTGTAAAGTTGATATCAGGCGCAACTAAAGACGAAACCACAATAGGCTTAGTTAGTGTGGAGGTCAATTCTGCCGAGGACGCTTCAAGTGATATTGAATAATTGCCAGCCGAATTAAACTTAACTTTTGGGTTAGCTAATGTAGATGAGGCAGGTATTGCCGAGCAATTATCTGGATACGAAATTTTATATACCTCACCAGTTGAATGAAGGGCAAGAGTAGTCCACCGCGAATCATTTCTAATTGCGGCAATACCGTAGGTATTTGGCTTTAATACTCCACCCAGAGAGCCTTCTTCAGCAATAGAAGGGGTTGAATTTAAATCGGCACCGAAGCTAAATTTAGTTAATGTGCCATCGAGGGCGGTGGTTAACAAAAAATAATCTTCGCCATCCTTTATCATTTTCAACCTTCCAGGATTTGCAGCATTAATAGATGCTATTTGGGTAATGACAGGTACGGAAAACAGATTAGACCCAAAACTTAATCGATACATATTACTATTACCAAGATTATTATTAAATCCGAACCAATTCCCGCAGTTATTCACCAAATCGATGTCGCCAATGTTGTTCGGATTGGGAACGGATGGAGATGTTAATATATCTGATAAAGTAGGGGGGGAAATTGTATTTCCTAAACGTAGAATACTTAATTGATTAGTTCCTGTCGTTAACACGCATACCCAACCATTTACCGGATCTTTTCCTAGTGCTAAGCCCGAATTAATATAAGGCGTATTGGTATATAGGAGCGTTGTTGTTATTGAATTTGATAATTTATCGCCAAAACTTAGCTTGAGTAATTCACCCGATCCGGTATTATAAATTATTCCATACCATTTATTATTCTCATATAACAAACGAAGAGATCCGGGGCTACTTAATTTTCCGGATAAGCTTCCAAGATTTTCGATAAAAGTTGGTGAGCTCTCAGGGCCATTACCAAACTCTAATCGATACAAAACATTGCTAAAAGTTCCCGTTACGAAGCCAAACCATTTATTACCATCCTTAACCAATTCAAGAGCGGGTCGTCCATTTGCTTGGCTGAGTGAGAAAAGAAACTGGGCGGTCGGGGGATTATTAAAATCTCCAGTACAAAAATCCCAGTAATAGGTTCCTGAAGAGGACTGGTTTGATACGCTGATGTTCTCGTCAATGCAAGAGTTGGGTTTTATAGTAAAACCTACCGAAGGGCACTGACTCAATGCAACATGACTAATAAAATAAAATAGGGTGCCAACTAAAAGGAAATGGTTTGGCCGCACTAACATTTTATTATTTCAAAAAAAGCATTTCCGATTTTAGAATTCTGCCAATTCCCTCTTCTAGAGAAATTAAATCATACTTTAAAATATTAACCATCTTGGTAGCGTCCGGTTGTCTGCGAGTCATGTCTCCTTCTTTTAAAGGAGGCAAAAACTCAACTTTTGATTTCGATCCGGTAAGGCTGGTGATGGTTTCTGCCAATTGAAGGATAGTGTAATTCTTATCGTTTCCAATATTAATCACATCGTTTACCATCAGGTTGTCCTCTAAAATTTTAAGAATACAATTCGTATTATCCTCTATGTAACAGAAAGTGCGAGTCTGACTTCCGTTACCATAAATAGTAATGGGCTGATTGCTTAGGGCTGATTTTAAAAACTTCGATATAACGAAATCAGTGCTTTGCTTGGGGCCGTAGGTGTTGAAGAACCTGAAAATAGTATAGTCTAATCCAAACTCTTTTTGGTATGATTTGCAAAATGATTCTCCCACATTTTTTACTACTGCGTAGGGCAATCTTGAATTGAGGGGTGTGGTTTCTTCATGCTGTGGAAGTTCAACAGGCTCTCCATATACCTCTGACGAACTAGAGAAAAAGATTCGTTTCACGCCTGTGTTCTTACTCAGACTCAAGACGTTCTTTATACCCTCTAAATCATCCAGCACCATTATTGGATTTTCGATGGTGCGTTTTACACCAACCACAGCTGCATAATGAAAGACATAGTCAAACTGAAAGCTTGTCATGATGGCTGCAATGTCATGGTAATTATTTACATCGCATTTGATGAATTTCGCATTCGGATGTTGAGGCACTTTTAGGATGTCTCCTGTCAATAGATTATCTATCAACATCACAAAATACTTACCCTGCTTCAATAATTTATCTGCTAAAGAACTTCCTACAAAGCCGGCTCCTCCCGTAATAAGAATTTTGATCATCTTAATTTTACTTAAACATCAAATGTACAAAGACAAATGCTGTTTTGCGGATCAGGGTAACCATGGAAAGGCAATTTTTTTATTATTTAATGCCATAAACGAGCTCATAAACACTTTCAGCAATGTCAAAACTTCTAAATTTTTTTGCCACTATTCTTATTTTGTCTCTTAAATTAGGTTGTTTGAGAAGAGCATCAATCCGCTTCACTGCCTCCAAGTAATTATCTGAGTGGAGAGACTTAAGGACTACACCAATATTATGTGATTCAATAATATCCGAGTCGTCTGAAATATTTTCAGGAATAACAACAGGCAAGCCGAGCGCCCAATATTCTCCGTCTTTAATGGGTGTGCAATACCGTTTTGTTGGAATTGGTTTTACAGGGGTTATCGCAAAATCAGCGAGACCCATATAGCGAGGCACTTGGTTGTGTGGAACAAACTTCATCACAACACAATTACCATCCACTTCTGCCTTTCGGCAATATTGCATTATCTCTTCGCGAGAATGACTGGTGAGAATGAGGAATCGGAAGACACCTCCCCAATAATCGGAAGACACTTTTACGAAATCAAAAATTTCATCTTCTAAATAGATGCCCCCAAACTTTCCGGCATAAACACATACTATTTTATTTTCAAGCCCAAGTTCCGTTCGTAGCATTTGGTCGTTCACTACTTCTTCATTAAATAAACTTAAATCGACACAAGCGGGCTTAACCAAAAAATGCGGTATATCAACATGATACTTATGTGCTGCATATTCTTTCATGCCTTGTGTTGCTGAAATGATGTAGGAGGCTCTTTCAGTTTGTTTTTTCTCCAGCCAAAATAGTAGTTTAAAAGCAAGGCTCGATCTTTTCCATGTTCCGTTCTCAACCATCGCCTCTGCATGAGGCTCGTAACTATCCAATACTAATTTTTTATTTAGCAGCACAGACAAAAAGTATCCAATGGCCCCTGGTGGCGTACACCAACAATGAATCACAGAAATTTTTCTTTGGATGATTAGCGAGCACAGTTTTAAAGAAATTCCAATCCACATTACGAATGCAGAAATACCAAAAGGTTTGTAAGCGAAGGGCAACCAATGTATGCCTTCCTGCTCCAGCTTTTCTGCAATCTCTTCGCGTTTTGGTTTTTCGAGTACGTTCTGATCTTTTTCAAGCGTAAGCAAATAAATTGAGCTGCCGGGAGGTAAGTTCTTTTTAATAATGCGTACATAGGGCAACGTATACGTTTGGATCAGCGCATCGGGGTAACTCCAATAGGTTAATATTAAAATGTTCGTCATTGCCTCAGCATTAAAGCCCTATTAGTTTTTTGATAATAACCAGAAAACGTTTTTTTAAAATTTCACCAGGATAACGGGTGATGCCCTTCACTAAATAATGAAGTACCTCTTTTTTATTTTCGTTCGCCATAATAAGATGCAGGGCAGCATACGTACAGGCACTTGCTTCGGTTTTATTCAGTTTTGAACCAAAATGTTTTTTATTTATCTCATCCTGCAAAACAGCTTGCACAAATTGATCAACTTTCTGTTTAATCTTTGACGTGTTGGGTGTCATCACACTTCTTTCATCATGCTGAATCACGGTAGAGGTGATTACATTGCTGTTTAAAAATGGATATCGGGCACTCATTCGAATCCACAGTTCCCAATCTTCCAGTGAAGAGAGCGATCGTTCTTCGTTAAACTGATTTACCAGGATGATTTCCTTCTTAATGAAAACACCATTGCAGCTAAGGATGTTTCCTGAAAGAATTTGCAGATTGACGGATTGAATATTTGTTACGGACCGCAGCAGCGTATTGTGTTCATCTTTGATGTCGTATCCTAAATGAAAAATGGCTACTCTTTCATGATGCTCTATAAATTCATTAGCTACTTGTAAATGATGAGGATAAACGACATCATCGGAATCCAGAAAATTTACGTACTGCCCATTCGAAATTTTTGCACCAAAATTGCGGGCTGCTGAGCGCTCAGCATTCTCCTTTTTATGATATTGGATTTTATCACTTACAATACTTTTCACGATCTCCTCCGTGTTGTCAGTACTGCCATCGTCTACCACGATAATTTCGAAATCCTGGAAGGATTGAGCCAACACTGATTCTATAGTCTTTCGAATAAAGCCAGCGCGGTTGTAGGTAGGTATTACAACACTGAAGAAAGGATTATTTGTCATAGAGTCTTTTCAGCGAAGTGAGCATTTCCCCCACTCCAAACTGTGAAAGTACATCTTGTCTACCATTTTCAATAAGGTGATTTCTTAATTCCCTGTCCATCCATAAACGCGTCAGTGCATGATAAATGCCTTCTGAATCTTTAAAATCAACAACCAGTGCATTTCGATCATGCTGAATAAATTCGGCCGCAATTCCGGACAATGTAAATATAGAAGGAATCCCAGCGGCTAATGCTTCAACATAAGTTTGTCCAAATGCCTCGCAAATAGTATCCACTGGTGTGTGGACATATATATCAAAGACAGAATAAAGCGCAGCAACATCCTCTTCAAAGGGAATAACAATTGTTCGATCTGTTGGAATTAACTTTAATAATTCTTTAATCGTATTATGGTAAGGCCCCGAAGCATTTCCAATAACTAAGTACGCACTTGGATTTTCATTCATAAACTTTTGAAATGCCGGAATTATAAATTGGATACCTTTCCATTCAATGTGCCTGGCAATAACACCAACAGTAGGATGCTGATTCTGAATGTGCCATTTTTTTCGGATGTGTTCAGTGCGTTCAAGAGGTACTTCGGCAAAAACATTCAAATCAAAACCGTGTGAAATTTTTTTCACTTTAGAGAAGGGAACATGCTCCCATTCTAAAAGCGTTTTATCAGTTGCCTGACTGATTGAGATAATATCTGTTGCCATTCGATTGCTCCACCTATCAAACTGTACCCCGCGCGGATGATATACATGATGATAATTGCTGTTATGTCGCGTGTAAATTCTTTTACGAATTCTGGTAAGCCAAGCCGCAGTTAATCCGATTAGCTGGGCATCAAACAAATGAGCATGAACAATCTGCGGTCTTTTGAAGAGGAGATAGAAGAATGTCTTAACAAAAGCCATTGGAAAATCCTGTTTGCTACGATAAGAAATGCGCTTAACCTCAACCTGATGATGAATCAGAAAATCTTCAAGAGCCGAGGGGGAGGCATTGAGCAGGATGAAGGTAAGTTTATAATTACTTTTTAATCCCTCAGCAATCCATTCAAATGCGAGCGACTTGTGCACGTGCGAAATAATATAAACAACATGCTTTTGCACCATGCCCTATTGAGCAATAATATCGAAATGACAATGAGAAAAATCAAAATTTCCTGTAATAATTGAATTCGTTTCGGCATGGCGAATAGATTGGTATCCGCAGGATTCCAGAAACAAAACCAGATCTTTTGCGGAATCACCTTGATCCATCAAATTATCATTGTCAACTTCGATAAATAAAGTTGGTCGGTGTTTGTCGAGAATGCTTTTAGCCCCATGCAATACTTTTAATTCATAACCTTCAACATCCAGTTTTATAAGATGAATAACGGGAAGCGAAGTTACTTCACTGATTTCGTCTAATCGCTTAATATAAACTTTAACAGAACCTGATCCACCCTTTGGCGCAATTCGATTTCCCCCTCTGTTCTCTGGTGTTCTTACTTCCATATTCACTTCGGCAGAAGTTTCGCCAAGGCCATACGGGAGTACTCTTAAATTAGGAAATCTGTTCCGCTCAATATTTGCCTTGCATACCGAATAGTTGAACGGATCAGGTTCAAACCCAATAACATTTCCAGCTCCACTGAGTCTTGCGAAATTGAGCGCAACCCATCCGATGTTTGTTCCAATGTCAATGACGTTAAAATTTTTCTGACACAATGAGAAAAGACTGGAGATACCATCATCATAAAAGCCAAAGTATAGATAATGCCCGATGTAGTCACTAATATCTACCTGAAGTGTCAGACCATTGCGATTAACATTTCGATAGGTTCCTGGAGAATATTGATATGGATTGGGAACAAATTTACATAGTAAACTAGTTGCAGGTTTATCCTGTGTTTGTGCCGCAAGAAGAGATTCAAGAATCGGAACCTTGAAAATGCTGCGGAAAAAATTCAGAATCCTTACTTTTAGGGATAGGTTCATATGCGCTTAATGAGAAGTGTAGCCTTTAAATATTTTTCCGGCTTGTATAACAGCTACCAATTTAAAGTATAAGAGGTCTGCTCTTTTATTGTTCGGTATAATCCTTAACAGAAACATCAGCAATCCTGAGAAATAATTAATGCCCATGAGCAGTATTCTCTTGACGAATCCATACTTTAGCTCCAATTCTTTATACCCCAAATTTACTGCAACACTGCGTGTCGCAGATCTTCGCTCTTGACTGTTTAGCCAATTATCTAATTTCAACCGATCTGCCTCGTTGTGAAAAACACGAATGCGGCTATCAATAAAAAAAGATACTCCTATTTTTTCCAACTGCAAAGGGAAATCATAATCCTCAAAACCAGCGTAGGGGAATTGCTCGTTATATCCTTCGGTTTTCGCAAAGTGATTGCGCTCAATGGAGAGATGAAAACTAGCAACAGACTTGGAAGGAAATAATGTGTTGTCTTTCCACGAAGCATCTGCATACCATCCTTTGAACGAGGTCAATCGATGTGCTTTCATAAATCTTCCAAATTGAGTTAGCCCCATATCTGTTTGCATTGAAGGAGGATATTCCCAATTTAAATTGAAGCATGCATTTTTCATTTGTTCATGCAAACTCAATACGTGATCAACGGAACTTTTTGAGATAATAATATCATCGTCTAAAAAAAGTAGCAGGTCACCTTTTGATTCCCGCACTCCCGCATTACGAGCAGAAGCTACTCCGGATTTTGGATTATTAATAAGTCTAGCATTTTTATATCCGTTTGGAATAAGGGGCTTTGAAACTTTTGAATCGTTAACTACAATTATCTCAGCATCTAAATGCTGAATGGCCTCAGAAGCACAAAGCAAGGTTTGATCAAAAACCTTGCCTCTGTCCTTCGTGGGAATAATAATGCTCAACTTCATCTACTATTCTTTCACCACCGCCAATGCAAACCGACCGTACCTATCGTTTGTAACAGGTTTTACCGTAAATATTTTTGAAGGTATACTTTTCAACTTAGATAGCAACGCAAAAAGATAATCTGGCTTATGAACATCATCGAAAATAATGAGCCCATCCGGTTTCACTATGTTCATCAATTTCTCTACATAATTTATTCGTACCTCCACAAAATTGAGATCATGAAGTATACAATCAAAACCCGACTCGCCCGATTTTAAAAATTGCTCCAGAGTATACATTTTTTCAATCCCCACTTTATGTTGGGTTAAAAAATCTTTTGTCTTTTCAAGCCACGCTGCATCATCGTCAACAGAATAAACCGTTACCCCTGGAGTTTCTTTTGCATACAATCGAAAAACGAACGAGCTCAATCCAGAACCCATGTCCAATAACTTTTTGTATTGATTAACTTTACAAATCGTAAACATGGATGAAGCCAACTCCAGAGAAGCAGCCATGTCAGCGCTAGAAATATCACGTACATATTGATCGTAATACGGACGAAGCATTTCTTTATTTTTTTCAATCACTTTTAAAGTAAGTTGATCAAACGGTTTTACTTTTTGTAATTCACCAAAACCTCTAACTGAAGATTGAAGTGAAATGAATCTAATCTTTCGTGCAATTCTACCGATCATGTGATTTTTATTTGGCATTAAGACTCCACGCAATATCTTTTATAAAAAGTCTGTTGAGCTTTTTGTCCGGTAATTCTCCTGACGTTGTAAAGCTAATAGACTCTACAACGATTTGAAAACAATCGCGCAACACCTCTATATCTTTAAATCCATTTCCGAAGTGAATATCTGCGTGGTAGGTTCCTTCGAATAATGTTAAATAGGGAATGGTCATTGAGATGTATCCATCGGATACGGGTTGTGACGCTAAGTTACCAACATAGTTTTTGTTGTTCACACCAATCATCGGAATACCCTGACTGTCTTTTAAAATAATGCCCAATACGGGTGCATCAAGTTTTTCATCGGATTTAAAATAAATTCGTATCTCCAGTTTACAGCCCATATACGCTGTGCCGGAATTTTTTCCATCGCAAAGAATTTCGACTTTGCGAACTGGTTTATTGGAATCATCCAATAAAATAACGCCAGTTTTATCTAGTGCCTGGCTGTCCAATGAATTCATGTATTGCTGGATAACATCAGTAGAAGATCCACTAAAATGCAATTGACCATTTTTAAGGAGAATGGACTTACTGCACAAACTTTCAACAGCTGACATGTTGTGGCTGACAAATAAAATTGTTCTTCCACTTTTACTCACATCTTCCATCTTGCCTAAACACTTCTTCTGAAACTCGGCATCACCAACAGCCAATACTTCATCGATTACAAGAATCTCTGGTTCAAGAAAAGCAGCTACAGCAAAAGCTAATCTCAGTTGCATTCCACTGGAATAATGTTTCAAAGGTGTATCGAGAAATTTTTCAGTGCCTGCGAAATCAACAATCTCCTCAAACCGCGCGTCAATTTCTTTTTTGCGCATGCCCAGGATTGATCCGTTGAGGTATACATTTTCTCTACCAGTTAGCTCCGGATGAAATCCTGTTCCTACTTCGAGCAAACTCGCAATTCTTCCCCGACTAATAATCTTGCCAGAACTTGGTGGTGTAATCTTTGAAAGTATTTTCAGCAATGTAGATTTGCCTGCACCGTTCTTTCCTATAATACCGATGGATTCGCCCGGCATTACATTAAAGCTCACATCTTTCAACGCCCAAAATTCTTCATCACTTTTTTGTGACGATTTAAATTTAGCGAACCCCGTTATTTTGTCGCGTAGGCTCAAGTAAGGTCCACCTTCGTGATGAATATTAAACTTCTTGGAGACAGCCTGAATTTCTAAAATAGGTGTCATGTTACGCCAGATCTGCAAAGTACATTTCCGTCTTCCGAAAATAGGTTAACCCAATAAAAAAGAGAATTACACCTGAAGACAGACTTACCCAAAGCAATGTCATGTCTGGAGCACTATTCATCATTGGCATTCTGAAAATTGTTATTGCAGCATACATTGGATTGAGCGCGAGCAAATATTTTAACCAAGGGTTCGAGACAATTGAAATCGGATAGATTACGGGTGTAAGAAATAAAAACGCCTGTACTAAAAAAGGAATTACATATCGAAAGTCGCGGTACTTTACATTCAACGCTGCAAGCAAGCAGCCGGGGCCAAAAGTAGCGATTACCGCAACAACTAATCCAGTTGGCCAAAGAATAAAGGCTTGAACAAAATGAATGGGTTGTTGATAGACTAAAAGCAAAACGATGAACACCAAAAAGGCGATTAGGAAATCAAAAACTGAAACCAATATAGATGAAATAGGAATTACCAATCTGGGGAAATAAATCTTCTTAATAATTTGTGCGTTGCTTACCATACTATTGCCAGCATTGGTAATGCCTGATGAGAAGACCGTCCACAAGATTAATCCTGAAAATGCGAAGATAGGGTAGTCCATATCATCAGAGGGAACTTTCATTGCCTTTCCAATAAAGAAGGTAAAGATGACCATCATTATTAAAGGCTGAAGGACAGCCCAGAGAAAACCAAGCGCAGTCTGTTTATATTTGACCTTTACATCGCGCCACGTAAAAAAATAAAAGAGTTCTTTATACTCAACTAACTCCTTCAAATTCAAGCTGAACGCTAATTTTGGCTTTATTTCAAAATAAAAATCATCAACTTTCTTCACATCCATGAAAGACATTTCAATTGTTGTACAAAAATGCTAAAAAATAGATTACGCATTCTTTTTATTTGTCCGTACCCGCTTGGTGAAGCGCCTTCGCAGCGGTTTCGATTTGAGCAGTATTTTGACATACTTCGATCAAATGGATTTTCAATTGAGGTACGTTCTTTTCTCTCGCTTTCTGTTTGGAAGGTTTTATATCAGCGAGGAAATTCTGCGCGCAAAATATTCGGTGTTCTTAAAGGGTTTCTGGATCGCATAATGCTTTTGCCTTCGGTTCGGCATTACGATTTCATCTTTATTCACCGTGAAGCAACTCCCATTGGTCCACCTTGGTTTGAGTGGATGGTAGCAAAAGTATTTAGGAAAAAGATTATTTATGATTTTGATGATGCCATCTGGCTGCCAAATACCAGCGAGGAAAATAACCTGGCTTCAAAATTAAAATGGCATTCGAAAGTGAGTTCAATTTGCAAATGGAGTTATGCGATTAGCTGCGGAAATGAATACCTGCGTGATTATGCAAAGCGATTTAATAGCCGCGTTTTTTTGAATCCCACTACCATCGATGCTGAGAAACTTCATAATCCAGCATTGTATTCGCAAAAAATAAAATCCGATACATTCACTATTGGTTGGACGGGTACACATTCAACTTTGCAATACATTGACTTTATTGTTCCGGCCATTCAATTTCTGGAGAAAAAGTTTTCCAGTCGATTAAAGTTTACAGTCATTGCTGATAAAAAACCAACCTTCGAATTATCATCCCTTCATTTTGTGCAGTGGTCGAAGGAAAATGAGATTCAGGATTTATTACAATTTGATATCGGTCTTATGCCACTTGCGGATGATATCTGGGCGAAAGGTAAGTGTGGTTTTAAGGCACTTCAGTATATAGCCCTCGGCATTCCCGCGCTAGCGTCACCCGTTGGAGTTAACTCTATTATTATTGATGATGGAATAAATGGGTTCTTGTGCAATTCAGTAATACAATGGGAAGAAAGTATCCAGAAATTAATTGAAGATACAGAACTCCGGAAGCTTATGGGCACGAAAGGCCGTGAGAAAATAGTGAATCACTATTCTGTTGAATCCAATTCATCCAACTTTTTATCGTTGTTTGAATAAACTAACATCACTGATCTCAAAGCTGAATATCGCTAATTGGTTTTTAAAGATTTAAAAAACATTTTTTGATCCTTTTATTAATATTGAAGACTGTAGCTAAATATCAAAAAAATATATTCACAACAGATTAATAGATGAGAAATGACCCAATATACTTTCCTGGACTAAATGGACTAAGAGCAATTGCTGCAATTGCTGTAGTGCTATCTCATATTACTTTAGCTCTTAAAGAATTCAATCTTAACCCTCACATATTTGGTACTTTTCAGGATGGTACACCTAAGGGACTGACTCTAGCAGGATACGGAGTAAGTATTTTTTTTGTCCTAAGTGGTTTTTTAATTACCTATTTACTTCAGGCCGAAAAAGAAGTTCAGCCAATTAATGTTAAAAAATTCTATCTACGGAGAATCCTACGCATTTGGCCTTTGTATTATTTGTACTTGGTTATTGCTGTAACTACTATAGCTATACTTGACCTTGGTCTGGATTTAAAATCGTTGTTCCTGTATCTATTTTATGCTGCTAACATTCCATTCATTGCAGGGACTGCGTTACCCTTTTTAGAACATTATTGGTCTTTAGGAGTGGAAGAACAGTTTTACTTATTCTGGCCTTGGTTCAATAAAAAAATCGAAAAAAATATTGTCCCCATTATTGTCTTTATTATTGCCATTCTATTAGGGACAAAAGTTTTTCTCCATTCTTTTTATCCAAATACTCTTCTTGAAGACATAATAACGGTTACACGATTTCATTGTATGATGATTGGGGCATTGGGCGCTATACTGTATAACCAAAAAAATAAGTTGTTTTTACTAACAACCGATAATAAAATATATCAGGGTTCTTGCTGGTTTATAGTTTTATTAGTGGCAATTAACAAATTTCATTTGGCCTCAATAATTGACAATGAAATTATTTGTGTGGTTGCCCTTGGATTGATAATTGGACAGATAAGAATTAATAACAGAATAATTAATTTAGAGATCAATGTGTTCGATTTTTTAGGAAAAATATCATACGGAATTTATGTCATTCATCCACTTTTAATTTTCTTCTTTTCTAAAATCTTTGGTAGAGCGAACGTTTCCCCGCCATACAAATATTTTATTGTTTATTTTGTTATACTCAGCACAACGATATTAATTTCTTATTTTTCATATACTTATTTTGAAAAATACTTTTTGAACTTGAAAAAGAAATTTGTAATTATTGCTAGCACTGCATCAGCTAATTAGATTATAATCAGCATAGCATTAAATGTGCTTCAACAATGAAGTTTCTTAGCTCCATGGCGATAATCGGTAATAAAGTAACCTTCAGGGTGTCTCTTCTTTGAACTTGACGAACAAGAAATTAATTATGCGTTTTAAAAGAATAAACATCAGTTTACTCTCCTGTTTTTTTGAGTACTCATTTGAACTACAAAAATGAATTGACGCAGAAGGCAAAAAGAAAATTATGAACTGCTATTCAGTGCTTTCAAATTCATCTAATTTCCTATAGCTTTTTTCATAATCCATCATCAGAATAAGTGCGGTAAGGAAAAAAGGAAGTAAGGGAATTTTGTAGCGCACAAGCGTTCCAAAGTTAAAAGTAGATATACCCACTGCAAAGGAAAAGGAAATGGAAAACACCATTGCAAAAATTACATTTGAATTGGAAAATGCAGCAAGGAATAAGGATCGCTTCTTGAATATTACATAAAGAGCAAAGCCTAACAAACAAGAACTTTCCATTGCCGATAAAAGCATTAGTGGATTTCGTACTTCCCATATATAAGGACGAAACAACGAAACATTAATAGCCTGTGGCGCCAATCGAACCATCGAGCCAAACGTGCCATCCAGTTCTCCGAGCGAATAACCAGAACCAGCATCACGACCCGACCAATACCGGATATCGTACGCGGTAACCTGAGCGGTCTCTGCAATTTTAGAAATGGAATAGCGCGCATCATCTTCGCCCACTTTTACAATAGCATAGTAAGCTGACGCGATCACGATTATGGCAACAAAAGGCACTAACATTAATTTCAATACAAAGGAGCGAATATGTCCGAGATTTCGGGCAAAGATCCATACGATTGCTGCAGGTAGGTATGCTTGAAGTACAAATTTTTTTACACTGAAAATTCCGTATAACGCAATGAGGAGAATTAGAAAATTGATGAAGGTGATTTTGCGTTCAAAGAAAATTTTATAAAACTGGTACGTTGCAATTCCTAAACACGCCAGTGTAATTGAATCTTTCAAAACACCTGAACCCCAGAAGAAAACGGAAGGCATGAAAAATGCCGCCAGCGCAAAACCTTTATGTAAATGTGGATATTGCTTGTAGAAGGTAAGGAAGAACATCCACATACCTATAAAACTAAACACAGCAAATAACACAGCAGTAGCTGAGTAGGTAGAAAAAGTTATCAAATCAAAAATAGAGGCAATGCGAACGATAGTATATGATGCAGGGTCACGAAAAAAATAAATTTGAGAAGTGTATTTGTAAACGCCTGCCTGATCTATTCCATCTGAAAAAAGTAATTTCAGACCTTTTGAAGGGGAATCGCAAAAGGCTTCCCAAACAAAGCGACTTCCATAAGTATGATACATAAATGTATCACCGCCATCATAATAAAATTGATAAATAATGCCTATACTAATAGCACCAATTATCTTTAGCCATAGCGCAGGGAAAAAATAGGCACGATTAACGGCATCTGTTACTAAAGGTCTTATTATGTAGGATGCTACACAAATCACCATTAGTAAAATGGGGGTAACTATGAAATCCCTAAGTTCCATAAAAGAGTAAACGAAAGCTAATGTGCTGAAAAATTCAACTACTTATAAATTTGATTGAGTTAGCGTACCATTTCCACCACCACCACCAGTATTACCAGCAGCACTACTTCCATTTGTACCTGCAGTTAGAGTATTATCTAATTCCACAATGGTATTGGCACCGGTATTTATCAAAGTGATTCGACCGCCATATCCTCCATTTCCGCCTGCCCCTCCTACACCAGTACCAAATCCGTTACCCCCATTACCTCCTTTGCCACCATTACATCTTATTACATTATTGCCATTCACTCCTGTAAGAAATTTATAAATTATCACTAACCAACCACCACCAGCTCCTGCTCCACCACCTCGGTTACCAGCAGATGAAGAAAAGCCGGACCCACCATTGCCGCCTAGCATGCTTATAGCTCCAACGGCAGTCGAAGCGCTACGATTTATAGTTCTAGCGGAAACCAATCCAACATTGCCTCCATTTCCACCAGATCCTCCTCCTCCTCCTGCTGTTCCATCCCCACCACCACCAGCTCCTCCTGGAGCGCCACCACCACCGACTAATAATGTTGCTCCGCGAATCAAATCTAAAGTAAGCCTCTTTAACTTAAGAGAATTTGTAGGAGCTAAAGAAACTCTCGCAACTCCACCTGCACCACTTGATCCACTTCCTGCAGCGCCTCCTGAACCTGATCTCCCACCATTAGATGGAGATGGTGCTGATATTGAAACGGCTTGAGCACCAGCAGCAGTTCCACCTGAGCCTCCCGCACCTCCTTGTGTACCAACGCCAATAGTTTTAGATGTTGATGCTGAGACAGCGCTTGCTCCAGTGGCTGAGCTTGCATTCGCACCGTTGTTAGCATTGCTATGAATAGAATTACTATTAGCAGCTGCAATATCAAGGGTGTTCAAAACGAAAAGCCGATACCCATTAAGATCAAGGGAACCCAAAGAATTGATTGAAAGATTATTTAGATAAGCATCGCGACTTAATAATCCAGATGCTAACCAAGTGCCAGCGGTTTGAGTAGCTGAAGTTATAATCGCATCGCCATCTGATCCGTCACCAAAGTAAGTTAAATCAATTGTTGCTGAAGAGTCACTGAATGGTTTAAATAATGGAGCAACATATGAAATGGACTTTGGGGTGGAAAAAATGCCCATGTCTTTATCCATTATAGGTTTTGTCTTATCACCATTGCTAAAATCCATAATCATGGAGGCAATTCCATTCACTAAAATGGATTGACCTTCGTGCAAAGCTGATGTTATGGCATTCAATGTTAGGATAGTGCCACCACTTGGATTGGTTGCCGTTAATCCTTCACTATAAACTCCCACACTTCCATTTGAATAGCACATCCACCCGATTGGATTAGATCCGTCATATCTAGCGTTGAAGAATAAATCACCCTGATGATAATTTACAGTAGAGTAGTAGCCATTATTTAGTTGAGTTTGTAGATTATCGAATGTAAATCCTACGAATTTACCATTCAGATATATTTGCCTGAATGCATGAGTTGCATGTCTTAGATACCGTGGAGGCAGATTTGAAGGAAAAGGAATCTGAGCTTCGTAAGGTATTCTTAGTATTTGGCCAATACCTAACATTTCCCATAGCTGACTTTCTCCAGGTGCATTAATTCCAGCCTCCATGGAGAAGTAGGTTCCTGGGTAGGCACTTTTATTTTTTAAATAAAATGCTTCTCCTCCGGGTCCGTAAAAATCCATCTGTCCTTCATGAAGACCTATTCCTATATCTTGACCAGATCCAGGGTCATTCTTTATGAAGTTTAATCCTTTGTTATACATTTTAAACCCAGCCCAATAAGGTGCATTGGATAATCCATTTGCATGTATGCCTCCAACTACCGTTGAATACGGTGATGTAATAGTGGAGGCTGCAGACCCATCTCCTTCACCATAACAACCCACATAAGTTGAGTAAGCATTTAGCCCAACACAATAGAAATGACCAAGGGTGTTGGCATGACCAGAGCAACCAAAATACTGGTTCCCCAAAAAACTTGCATCCTCAAATCCGTATCTGCTATTGTCTCTAACATCACATCCAATAAAAGAGATTTGATTTACATCTGGACCTCCAATATAAAACCCACTCCCATTATTATTTGATGAAACAACTTTCTCAAAATAGCTTAACGAAGCATCAGTACCCAGGCCAACTGCACTCGTAATCTGTATGCCATTTCCGCTAAAACCAATTACTCGTACATGACTAACAGTGGTAACCGATGAAATCTCAATACCATTATAGAGGAAAGGAAAAACATCTAATGGATTTTTGGCTTCTGCTTCAATCACCAAGTTTTTAATAGCGCCTTTCTGATATCCATAAGTTATTGTTCTCGTCCAACTGATACCCACTTTACTTACAGGAAACATTAGTTTTGACACCCCAACACTATATGCTTCAGTGCCCTCACCCTCAAGGTGTATAGGCTTATCAACAACATTAATGGTATTAAGACAATAATATTTACCAGCCGGAATGAATAATGTTATTACTGATCCTTGAGTTAAACTATCGATGACTGTTTGAATAATTGGTGAGTTATTAGTGTTACCACTTCCATAATCAGCTTTAGCACCAAAACGCTTTAAATTATAAATATCATTTTCAAAAATACCAATCCACCTTCCTGGCGACCCAACTCCAATACTGTTAGGCTTTATTACACTTCCTCCATTATCCGCTAATGTACTTACACTGTCATAATAGAGCTGACCTGAACCTCCATCATTAATTGAATAATAGCCAAGTATTTCAGCCACTAATTCACTTTGAGTTGTTGTTGAAAAAATATTGCTTGCTCGCAATTCTGTCATGTTGTCAAATGTTACAATTCTTTTTAGAGCCATATAGTGGGTATTTGTGTTTGTTAATAAAATAACCTGAAACTTTGATGGACAATAAGTTAATTATAAAGATGAATTATTCCTATTCAATTTGTGATACTACCAGTAACTCTAAAGCTATTGTTTCCTTAACCACACGCATAACTGCATCCCCGTATTTGTAAATCTCATATAAGGCACAAGTAAAGTATCTAGAATCCTGGGCATATAGGTTTGAGCTACATAGTATTCAGAATGCAAAATTGAGTAATTGTTCATCTTTGCATTTTTCTGAAACGACTTTAATGAAAATTCATATAGATGAAATGGCTCATGCATTGGACTAATGTTAGCAACGTAATCTAGTCCCTTCACCTTATAGAACGCATTCAATATTTTATTAATAAGCCAATCCGAAGACGGAACTTCAATTTGCATTACGCCTCCCGGTTTTAACCAATTCATTGCCTTATTAATTGATGCAGATGGATCATACAAATGTTCCAGTACAGCACCAAAAGTTATGAAGTCAAAATAGTTATTGGGTAACTCTGCGTTTTCAATTGAGTTAAGAGTAAGTCTTTCAGGATTGATATTCATTTTTTGTATTGCTCTTGACTGGAATGATTCTGAGGGTTCAAACCCGTACGTATCAAAACCTGCGTTTGTTAAGGCAATCATACATTTCCCTATACCCGCCCCAATGTCTAGAGCTTTATCTCCTTCTTTAAAATTGTAAAGTTTTTTTAAAGTCTCTATTTCAGTTTTAAAATATTCTGGGTTAACTGTGAAGTAATCCTCATTCCAATAATCTTCTGGTGGTACTCCATAATGATCTTGAATGCTATTCGGAATTGGTTGTGGGTTTGAGTAGATAAGACGACAGTCGTTACACTTCACAACGGTTGTTGTTATCCCGATTTTATTCCTTGGATTTTTACCCTGTGAACGATTTAAGCGCTTGCCTAATATTTTATGCGTAGATGAATCTGAACCACACATATTACAGTTTTCTATGTAGTTGAATGTGTATTTTTTTTGTAAACCCATTAGTTCATCCACCTGATTTCAGTATTTTCTTCTCTAGATTGAAATGTCAAGATAACCTAAACAAAAAACGTGAATTGCACTAAGACTATATCATTTTTTTTGAATGAGATTATCAATCTCCCTTCTCCATTTTCTTAAGCCTTCGCTTGGCATCTTTAAAAGCTTCGTCTTTTCGCCCAGCTTTCTTCTTCACCAGATTAAAATATTTTCTGGCTTCGGTTTTATTGCCCTGCCGCTCGCTTATCTCGCCCAGCGCAATTAAAGAGTACAAATAATAACCTGATTCAGTCGCACCAATTTCTTCCGCAAATTTTTCTGACAATTGATAATACTTTTTTGCTAGTTCATCTTGTCGCTTAAAATCATAAAGCTGCCCCAGAAAGAAAGCAGCATATCTTCCGCTGGTAGCTTCGTAACCTAACTTTGCACTGTCAATTAAATTAAGAATGCGTTTTGATTCCACTTCCAACTCAGGATACATTCCTCTTGAATACAGCATTCGCGCATAGTAGCGGTGGAAGTAAGAGTTATTTGGATACGTTTGATGCAAATATTCTGCAATCTGAAATGCTTTAGGCTGATCGTTCTCATAACTATTCATAATGCGCATATACCAAACCATGGCTTCGGTGCGCGTGTAAAAAGCATTGTAAGAAACCTCTTTTAGTTGCTTTAACCCGAGCTGCTTATCGCCTTTTCTAAAAAACCACAGCAATGGTTTTAATGCCGGATAATTTTCTGGCACCCACACCGAAAAGTAATTGTAGAGTGCATCACCAAATAATAATTCAGGGCTGAGATTTTCTTTTTGTCTACTGACCTCTAAATAATTGAGTGCAGTCTTCCCCTCCACAGCCGCCTTTCTCCAATTTTTTCTCTCTTCATCTGCATAAAGTCTTCCCTTAAAACCATGTGCCGCTGCCAAGAAAAAGGCTGCTTCAATTTTATATTCAGGGTGCTTTTTGTATAGATTCTCAGCCACAAAAATGGCACTATCCATGTAGGCTAAAAAGCGATCGTCATGTTTCGTCTCCTTTGTATTGGGCATAATCTTCCACCATTCGCTAAGCCCCATCATAAAATAAGGAAGCGGATGCCACTCATACTTTTGTTTAAACCAACGCATTTGCTGCTCGGCCTTTTCAAACTTAAAATCATAAAGGTCGTTCAATGCCTGTGATGCCTCTAGTTGTACGGTGATATCGCTAATTAAAATGATAGTAGTATCTTTTTTAACTTGGCCATTGCTAGAAGTAGAAAACGCTAATGCGCAGATAACGAGCAATACAAAAAATACTATCTTCTTCATTAAGGCGTCAAAGTTGGGATTAATAAAACATACCATCAACTAAACAACTATTTTTGTCGGTAACTATGCAAAACGATATTGAGTCCAGTTCTGTTTTTGATTCAGATAAGAGATTAATATTTATTGTTCTTTGTCTCATTTCCGTTCTGCTATTATATGTTAAAAAGTCTTTTATAGAAAATGAAACGGCCGCTTTTGAATTTCTGCAAGATCGACCCGAAGGAGCAATTCTTCAACTGATCAGCACGTTACAGTTCTTGTCCATTCCTTTCATTTACCTGTGGAAATTTACTGTAATTGGTTTTGTGCTATGGGTGGGATGTTTTTTATTTGGGTACCGAATTACGTTTACCCAATGTTGGAGTGTGGTAATGGTAGCCGAGTTTATTTTTATCATTCCCGAACTCTTAAAGATAAGTTGGTTTCTATTCATCAACACAGATCCTACCATTCCAGAGATAAGAGCTTTTTATCCCTTCTCACTCATGAATTTTTTTGATCACGAGAGTATTGGCAACCAGTATGCCTATCCGCTAAGAGCGTTAAGTATTTTTGAGATTTTTTACGTGCTGATTTTAGTGCGAGGGGTAAATCACTTTGCGTTTAAAGTCCATAAACAAAATAAAGCTACTTGGTGGATCGTATCAAGCTCATATATTATTGTATTTTTTCTATGGCTTATCTTTTATATGATTGTTTATAAATGAGAGTTGAAAAAGTCTTTTATCGCATTAGTAATTCTTTCCTCTTGTTCGTGTTTTAGTCCTGGCCAAATTGGTAGACTTAGCGATGTGTCTGCTAATTTTTCGGCAATTGGAAAATCTCCTTTTTTAAATTTCAAATAAGAAAAAGCATTTTGTAAATGCGGAGGGATGGGGTAATGTATAAGGGTTTCTACACCTTTTTCTTTCAAAAACTTCTGAAGATCATCTCGATAATTAGTACGAATAGTATAAATATGAAAGACGTGAGTAGATCCTTCAGCTATCTGCGGCAGAATAACATCTCCAACACCTTTCAGTAAACTAAAGAAGTCAGTAGCTATAGCTCTTCGTTGGGTAGTCCAGTAATCAAGATGTTTTAACTTAACACTCAAAATTGCAGCTTGCATTTCGTCTAATCTCGAGTTGATGCCGATTACATCATTTTTATATTTAACAGCGGAGCCATAATTTCTCAGTCTACAAATGGCATCGTATATCTTTTTATCGTTAGTAGTTACGGCACCGCCATCACCTAGTGCTCCCAAATTTTTAGTTGGATAAAAGCTGGTAGCATTTGAGTGGCCAAAGCTTCCTGCTTTTTTTGATTTATATTCTGCTCCATGTGCTTGGGCATTGTCTTCAACTACCAACAGAGAATGCTTTTTTGCCATGGCCATAATCTCATCCATCTGGCAGGCTTGCCCAAATAGGTGCACAGGAAGAATACACTTCGTTCTTGAATTAACAGTTGCTTCAATTCTGGTTACATCCAAATTATACGTTTTCTCATTTGGCTCTACCGGAACAATGATAGCACCACATCTTTCAATAGCAAGCCAAGTAGCGATATTGGTGTTGGACGGCACTACTACTTCATCGCCCTCACCTATTCCCAATGCCTTCAACGAAAGATAAAGCGCATCTAATCCATTGGCAATGCCAGCACAATAAGACACCTGATGATACGCAGCATAGCTTTTTTCAAATGCAGCGAGTGATTTACCGAGAATAAAAGAATTAGAGTTAACAACAGAAGAAATTGCTTCCATCGTTTCTGAAGTTACCTCGTGGTGTTGTGGCTCTAAACTTAAATAAGGAATCTCTTCTTTCATCTCATTCTTTTGATCAGACAATATGGTTCAAATTAAGTCACCAGTGGGCAGAATCCTTTCAAACTATGCGTTAATTTTCCCTATTTTCGCAACTTTATTTGCCTTCAAACCATCGCAGATCAAACTACCTAATCAAGCACATAACATGAACTTCAAAAAAGCCAATAACCTCACTGGTTGGATCGTTTTCGGAATAGCCCTGCTGGTTTATTTTTTAACCATGGAAGAAACTGCCAGCTATTGGGATTGCGGAGAGTTTATTGCCGTCTCGTACAAACTTCAGGTACCACACCCACCGGGCGCACCCTTGTTTTTATTGATGGGAAGGATCTTTTCTTTCTTAGCCTTTGGAGATGTAACCAAGGTGGCCTACTGGATCAACTTTATGAGCGTGTTGGCAAGTGCCTTTACCATTCTGTTCTTATTCTGGTCGATTACACTTTTTGGCCGCAAAATGATTGGTGCCAACAAAGATTCTGACATAACAGACGAAAAAACATGGTTGCTTATGGGTGCTGGCATTGTCGGTTCATTGGCTTACACCTTTTCAGATTCATTTTGGTTTTCGGCTGTAGAGGCCGAGGTTTATGCGATGTCTTCTTTCTTTACTGCATTTGTTGTGTGGGGCGTTTTGAAATGGGATGTTATTGAAGACGAAAGCAAAGCAAATCGTTGGCTTTTGCTCATCACCTATATGATGGGTTTATCAATTGGTGTACACTTACTAAATTTAGTTACTGTTCCGGCTCTTGGATTACTCTACTACTTTAAAAAATTCAAGCCGAGTTTTTGGGGTATTGTAGCGGCTATGGCCGTTAGTGTTGGAATTATATTTTTCATAGACTTTCTGGTGGTCATTGGGTTGCCATCCATCGCAGGCAATTTTGAAATTTTCTTTGTTAATACTTTAGGAATGTTTTTTGGCTCTGGCGCATTGGTCTTTACCCTGCTGGTAGTTGCCGCACTAGTATTTGGAATTTACTACACTCAAAAAAACAACAAGCCTGTTTGGAATACTTTCTTAGTAGGCACTGCTTTTATCTTGATTGGCTATGGCTCTTACGCCACCATTATTATTCGATCGGATTACGATACGCTGATCAACGAAAATGCACCCAAGGATGCCATGAGCTTTGTGCGCTATCTGAAGCGTGAGCAATACGGCACATGGCCTCTTTTATATGGACCCTACTTTACGGCTCGCGTGGTTGATATCGAATATGGCGATCCTATTTATTCTAAAGGAAAAGATAAATACGAAATCACCGACCGCAAGTTCAAATATGTTTACGAACCCGATCAACAAACAATTTTACCACGCATGTGGAGTTCTGAAAGCAAAGAATCATATCAAAGTGTGATGGGTTTGCAAGAAGGACAAAAGCCAACCTTTGGGCAGAATTTATATTTCATGTTTCAGCACCAAGTTGGCACCATGTACATGCGCTACTTCATGTGGAATTTTGCGGGGCGCGAAAGTGATGAGCAAGGTGCCGATTGGCTGAAGCCTAATCAATGGTTTAAAAATGTACCCGAAGAATTAGCCAACAATGGCTCAAGAAATAACTACTTCATGATCCCTTTTATTTTAGGCTTGATTGGAATGTTCTATCAATTTACGAAAGACACAAAAAACTTTGCCGTCATTGCGCTGCTATTTGTCATGCTGGGCTTTGCGCTTGTCATTTACTTAAACTCAGTACCCACCCAGCCGCGCGAACGCGATTACATTTACGCAGGGTCATACTATGCTTTTGCTTTTTGGATCGGCCTTTCGGTGATTGGTATTGCTGAAATGATTCAGTCGGTTGTAAAGAAAGCTAAACTAGCTGCCATCGCTGCCACACTTATTGGATTAGCCGCCCCGGCTTTAATGGCAAAAGATGGATGGGATGATCACAATCGCTCCAATCGTTTCTTCTCAGTAGATTCTGCCACTAACTATTTAGATTCGTGTGCACCCAACGGAATTATTTTTACGGGTGGTGATAATGATACTTTCCCTCTGTGGTATGCACAAGAGACAGAAGGCGTACGCACAGACTTACGAGTGGTGGTATTAAGTTATTACAACACTGATTGGTACATCGACCAAACTACCCGCAAGGCATACGAATCAGATCCATTCCCATATACGTTGTCATTAAAAAATTATCAACAGGGCGGCCCGAATGATTATCTCCCATATGTAGATATGAAAATTCCTGCTATTGATGCAATGCAATACATCGAGTTGTTATCTAAAGATTATAAACAACTTCGCGATGGAGATCGCAACGTAGTGCCGAGTCGTGTGTTTACAATTGCTGTAGACAAGCAAGCTATTCTGGCAAAAGGAATCATCCCGAAAGGAATGGATAGTTTGGTAGTAGACAAAATGCAAATCCGTTTGTTGCGAGGTGGCCTGGAGAAAAAGGATCTTGCCATTTTAGATTTATTAGTATCGAATAATTGGGAACGTCCGATTTATCTAAACCATACTTCTATGTCGCAAATCAATTTAGATTTAAGTCCGTATGCTGTGCAAGAGGGAAATGCCTACAGAATCTTGCCTGTAAAAAATCCTCGTAAGGATCGTGAGTATTTAGTTGATACAGATAGGAGCTACGATATCATGGTTAATAAATTCCGTTACCGTGGATTAGATGACGAAACCATTTACTACACCGATGACTATCGCGGTTTTGTGGTAAACCACAGAAGCTCTATTAATTCGTTGGCGCAAGCATTGATCGATGAAAATAAAATGGCAAAGGCAGATTCGTTATTGCTTTTCTCGCTGGCAAAAATGCCAGATAAGGTAATTCGCTACGACCACACCACCCCAGAAACAATAGACTTACTTTTTCAAGTTGGTGAAAAAGAAAAAGCTGTTGAGATTTCAAAAGTGTTAGGAGACCGCGCTATTTCTATGGCCTCCTATTTAATCAATGAAGGATATGGGTTAACGGCAGACTTGAGAAGGAATATTTTTATTCTAAATGCTTTGCAGCGCTCACTTTATGAAAATGGTGAAGAAGAAGCTGCTAAAAAATATGAAGATGCCTACACGCTGCTGGTAAATCAATTGCAGATTCGCGGAGATATTCCGAACAGCGATCGCTAAAAATAGGGGCGGGAAAGTAAATCTACTTTCTCAGCCCTTTTCGTCTTTATTAACACTTTATCACGACAAAATAGCTCATTGCTGCTTGGTTGTCAATCATTTATGATTACCATTCGATAGTAAAATACAATATCATATCTTTGTATCAAACAAAAATCAATGATACTACAATCTCAATTGGCAGAAGTAGTAGATGGCCAAGCCAAAAATTTCTTGAATAAAGACGCAGGCTGCGAAAGAGAGATATTACCCCAACTAAAACTGCCTGCCAACTTTGCCCTAATCATAACCGGAATAAGGAGGTGCGGAAAAAGCACGCTGCTGTTTCAGTTACTAAAACAAAAATTCAACAATGCTTTCTATCTTCATTTTGAAGATCCTCGGTTAGCAGGGTTTGAGAATGATGATTTCACAAGGCTGAGCAACGAAATAGCACTACGAAAGCCAGCGGTATTGTTCTTTGACGAAATACAGATACTTGAAAACTGGGAGTTATTCATACGTCAAAAGTTAGATGAAGGATATAAAGTGGTGATCACAGGCTCTAATGCAAGTCTGTTGAGCAAAGAATTGGGCACTAAACTAACAGGTAGACATCTTTCGGTAGAATTATTTCCGTTCTCTTACGCAGAATTTCTAAGTCTTAGAAAATTTAAAGACAATGAAAAATCACTGGCAGAATATTTTCGAAAAGGAGGCTTTCCAGAATACCTAAAAACAAACAACGGGGCAATTTTAAATCAATTGTTAGAAGACATTCTATACAGAGATATAGCCGTTCGCTATGCTGTAAGAAATGTGAAGTCATTAAAACAATTAGTTGTCTACTTACTATCAAACATTGCAAAACCAGTTTCGGCCACTAACCTCACGAAGCTATTTCAGGTAAAGTCTGCAAGCGCCATGTTAGCTTATTTTGCCTTTCTTGAAAACGCCTACATCGTCCAATTTCTTCCGCTTTTTAGCCACTCAATAAAGAAACAAATCCGAAACCCCAAAAAAGTCTATTCGATCGATTTAGGATTGTTTACAGAAAACTCCATCGTATTTTCTGATGAAAATGGAAGACGATTAGAGAATGCGGTTTACCTTCACTTGCGAACTAAGTCAAAGGAGTTGTATTATTTTCAAGAAAAGAAGGAATGTGATTTTGTGGTTTTTGAAAAAGGTGCAGCCACAGAATTAATTCAAGTTTGCTATGAACTAACACCCGACAATTTGGAACGGGAAACAAGCGGGCTGTATGCTGCTATGGATTTTTTTAAAATGACCGTTGGCACTATCGTTACCTACAAGCAAAGGGATAAGTTCAGCAAAGAGGCTAAAAAAATAAAAGTGGTGCCGCTCAATCAATTCTTGTTGAAGTAGATCACTTCCTCACCATTAAAAATAAATCTAAAGCCGGGCTCGCGTCATCCACCAATAAATAATCAGTATGGTGAATGCTCTTTACTAAATCATCGGCACCATCTTTTAATTTATTACGATTCATTCGATTCAAGATTTCATAAGGAATTTTTAAAATGGAAGCTGGCAATTTGTATTGCAGATTAAAAATATCCCAACGCATCATCCTATCAACAGATTCTTTGTTACGCTGATAGTATTGCATCACCTTTTCGTTTCCGGTTATGCCTTTCATTTCAACTTGCTTAAAAATTTCTTTTGCCAGATTTATTAATTCTACTGCCGTATATTCTCTAATGTGCCACGGATTCCGCGAAAGCGACATAGGTCTGTTAGGCGTAGTGATCAATGCCAATCCAGTCGGCTTTAGCACTCTGCTAATTTCTTGTAAGAATAAGGTATCGTCTTCGATGTGTTCAATGACCTGAAAGCTTACTACACAATCGAAAGAATTATCTGCATAAGCTGATAGCGGAGGAATATTACCACTCATCAGTTTTGTCTGCGGATATTTCTCTTTGAGTTGAGCAATAATGGGTTCAATCTTATCAATGGCAGAGTAACTTTTCACTTTAGGTAATAGCCAATCAATACCTCTACCCTCGCCACAACCCACCTCCAACAGATCTCCATTAACCTTATCTTGAGCCAAAACATAAGCTTTTAGCAATCTTTGATGTATCGGATTATCAGATAATTCAGAGTCAGAAGCAATTTCGGTGGTATAAACAGAAGCCATAAAAAAAATTAGGGTGCTAAAATAACTCTTATCACTAAATTTATCGTTTTAAAGATGGTTTACTTGACTAGGCTCACTATGAAGCACTTCTTTCTTTCCATTGTCCTGTTATTGATTATCTCAATCGCTCATTCTCAAGCCATTACCAGCTTGAATTTTAGTCATTGGTACAACCCAAAAAATGAAGTAGACCTTAGACTTTATTTAGTGAGAGGACAAAACAATGTAGCCATCCATTATGAATTAAAAACTACCCTAACGGCTTCATCAGGATATACAATCTCATGGGAGAAAAGAGATTCTTATAACACCAGAGAGGGCGCTAACGTAACCGATCAAGATTCAATTTTACTTACCGAAGCCAACAGAAAAACCGGATCGATCAAATTTGATCTTCCCGCAAAACCCTGGATTTTATTGGCGAAAGTAACACATACCGAATCGCAAAGAAGTTGGTATTATTTCAAATTAATAGAATCCATTTATCCAGTAACAGGTTGGATCGAAAATTCTTCTGGCGTGGTGATGGAACATTATCTAACCAGAGGGAAATCTTACACCGTTAAAAACATTGATAGTAAACCCCTCTTTATCTCGTATTATGAAACCGTTTTCCCTCAGCCCTATCCGCCCTTCACCGATAAGGGAGGCCAGGTAGAGAAATTCCTATTTCACGATTCCGTTTTTCAAATTGCTTCGGGCAACTCATTTATTCCCCAACAAAAAGGACTTTATCTCTTTCAGCAAGACACCACTGCTGCCGATGGTTTTACCGTTACAGTGGTTAACGAAACGTATCCGAAGTTTAATTCTATAGACGATTTAACTGGGCCTCTTATTTTTATTACCACGCCAGAAGAGTACAAACAAATCTTAACCGTAAAAGGAGATAAGCCAACTTTTGATAAGATCATTTTAGACATTACCAGAGATAAAGACAGAGCCAAGAATTTAATGCGCAGTTATTTTCAACGAGTAGAATTAGCAAATAAATATTTCGGTTCGTTCAAAGAAGGTTGGAAGACAGACAGAGGAATGATTTATACCATTTTTGGTGTGCCCGATGAGCTTGGAAAAAATGCAGGTAATGAAGTGTGGACTTATAAAACCTCTGGTGCGCGCTTTACATTCGTAAAAAGTGGCAGCGTATACGATCCGGAAAACTTTGTGCTCCTTCGCGACAAGCGCTTTACCGAAGCGTGGTTCAGCACGATAGATCTCTGGCGAAAAAGCAGATTCTAACGTCCATATAAAATCGCTTTTCGTAGGCAGAATTTTACTATACATTTGAGAATTCAATCGAAAAATCAATTTTCAATTTTTTAAATCCCCTCATGAAAAAAATTTACTTCGTATCACTATTATGCCTGAGCCAATTGGGCTGGGCGCAAGAAAATTCAGCTGTAAAATACGCTGAACTAATTACTACATCAGACTTAAAAGAAAATCTATCCATCCTTGCATCTGATGCATTGGAAGGACGTAAAACTGGCACGCGTGGCCAAAAGATGGCAGCCGCATTTATCAGCAATTACTTTTCAGAGTTGGGTTTGACCGCCCCGGTAAATGGCTCTCACTATATGCCCATAGATTTATATTCTGTCACGCCTGCTGATATTTATTTGAAAGCGGCCACGCAACGCTATTCTAACTTTAGCGAAATCATTTACTTAGGCTCGGCTGATAGCGGTGGAGAAATATCTACAGAAGTTGTATTTGCTGGAAAGGGTACAGAAGCAGACTATGCAAACCTTGATGTAAAAGATAAAGCTGTTGCCGTTCAAATAGGTTCACTTTCATTCGGAATTATGGCTGGCTTACGTAAGGTGTCTGCACTCGCACGCGATAAAGGTGCGAAGATGATTTTTTACATTCCCGCTAGTACGGCAGATGAATTCAAAACCTTTGCTGCTCAAATGCAAGGCTATCTTTCAAGCGGCAACTTATCGCTTAACAAGCCCGATGCTACAAGCCCAAACAAAGGAGCATTCTTTATTACGCAAGCAATAGCCGAAAAATTATTCAAGACAACTACACCAAAATTGAATGCTGCCTCTGCGGCCGAGCCTACAAAAAAAGCTCTTGCGAAAATTAAGCCCGCTACAATTAGCTATCAAGTAGCCATGAATATAAAAAATGTAAAATCAGAAAATATTCTGGGCTACATGGAAGGTACCGATAAAAAAGATGAGCTGGTAGTTATTACAGCACACTTCGATCATATTGGAAAAAATGCTACAGGCGGTGCCGATGTAATTAACAACGGTGCAGACGATGATGGCTCGGGCACGGTGAGTGTTTTACAAATGGCGAAAGCTTTTACACATGCAAAAAAAGAAGGCAAAGGCCCACGCAGAAGTATTTTGTTTATGACCGTAACCGGTGAAGAGCAAGGCCTATTTGGTTCTGAATATTATTCCGAACATCCAACCTTTCCGTTAGCCAATACTGTAGTAGACATTAATATTGATATGATTGGAAGGCGCGACCCTGAGCACAAAGGCAAACCCGACTATGTGTATGTAATTGGTGCCGATAAACTCTCCTCTGAGCTACACGAAATCAACGAGCGCAATAATAAAGAGCACGAGAAGTTAGATTTCGATTACTTGTATAACGATGAAAATCACCCCACGAATTTATACAAGCGCTCTGACCATTGGAATTTTGCGAAGAAAGGAATTCCAATTGTATTTTTCTTTGATGGCATCCACGAAGACTATCACCAAGTAAGCGATGAAATAGGTAAGATTGAATTTGACTTATTGGCGAAGCGGGCGAAGACTGCATTCTATACTGCTTGGGAAGTTGCCAATCGCGATGCACGGTTGGTGGTGGACAAGAAATAATTTTTTTTAGAAACTGTTTAGAAAGTCGCCTGTGGTTAGCCACAGGCGACTTTTTTTTACGTTGCGTAATGTATATTTTTGTTTACTATTAACTATTTACAGTAAACAGTAAACAATAATGGGCGTAAAATCAAGAATTTTAGATCTTTTTGAGAAAAGAAATGAGCTTTCGATTAAAGAAGTAGTTGATAGCCTGCAAGTTTCAAAGCAAATTATTCATCGCGTTATAAATCAACTCGTAGCAGAAAATGTTGTTGAAAAGTTAGGGCGATCGCCTAAAACTGTATATCGAATTGAAAGTGAACCTAGTAACAAAAAAGCAGTCACTTCCGCAATTGATCTGCCACATGATCAACTTGAATTTCTAAGCAAAAAATTTTTGGTGGTAACCGAAGTTGGCAAATTACTGGAAGGAATAGACGCTTTCGACTATTGGTGCAAACAACGAAAACTACCCACCGAAAAAACAGTTTTGGAATTTATAGAGACCAAAAAAAAATACGAATCCTACTATCAAAAAAATAGATTGATCAACGGAATAGAGAAATTAAGAAATACGAAGGGTTACAAAATGATTTGGCTTGATCAACTATTCTATCTTGATTTCTATGCGATCGAACGATTTGGCAAAACACGCTTGGGTACTTTGCTGCACTATGCTAAACAAGGTCAAAATAAATACCTGATGTCTGTTATGATGAGTGAGATAAGTGAGCGCATCGCTCGATTTGTAAAAGAGCAGAAAGCAGATGCTATTGGGTTTGTGCCCCCCACCATTAAAAGAGAAGTACAAATCATGAAATTTATTCAAACTCACTTACACATCTCGCTGCCTTCTGTAACCATAAAAAAATTAAGTGGTATTATTCCGGTTCCACAGAAATCGCTTCCAAAATTGGAAGAACGAATACGAAATGCCGAGAACACTTTTGCGATATCCGATCAGCGGCAGTTCAATCACTTGATCTTGATTGACGATGCAGTAGGCTCTGGCTCTACACTAAATCAAATAGCAGAGAAGGTAAAAAACAAAAAAGTGGCAGTGAAAGTAACTGGGCTTGCGGTAGTGGGAAGCTTTAAAGGGTTTGATGTGATTACGGATGTGTAAGAGAGGACTTAGAATTTCCGATACTACATCGCCACATTCACATGCCTTTCTGCATGATAAGACGAACGAACTAACGGACCCGACTCTACATACTTTAGTCCGCGTTTCAATCCTTCTTCCTTGTAAAGTGCAAAAGTATCAGGGTGGATAAACTCTGCTACTTCTAAATGCATTTTAGTGGGTTGCAAGTATTGGCCAAGAGTTAAAATCATTAAACCATTCGCGGCTAAATCATCCATGGCTTTGAAAACTTCTTCTTTCGTTTCGCCCACACCTAGCATAATGCCTGACTTAGTGCGTTTACCCGCTTCGCGTATTCGTTTAATTTGCTCTAGGCTTCGCTCGTATTTGGCTTGTGGCCTAACTATTCTATAAAGTCTGCCGACTGTTTCCATATTGTGAGAAACAACTTCCTGACCTCCGTCAATCATTCGGTATAGTGCTTCCCAATTTCCTTTTGTATCCGGAATTAATGTTTCAATAGTAGTCGCTGGACTAAGTGCTTTTGTTCTAACCACGGTTTGATACCACACTTCTGCGCCTCTGTCTTTCAGTTCATCGCGGTTAACGGAAGTAATAACTGCATGCTTAACACCCATCAACTTAATAGCCTCTGCCACCCGTTGTGGCTCTTCTACATCATACACAGGTGGCTTGCCGGTAGCTACCGCACAAAATGTGCAGCTGCGCGTACACACATTTCCTAAGATCATGAATGTAGCCGTGCCTGCTCCCCAACATTCGCCCATGTTTGGGCAATTGCCGCTTTCGCAAATAGTATGAAGTTTATGATCATCTACCAGCTTGCGTACTTTGGCATATTCGGGACCAATAGGAAGCTTTACGCGAAGCCAATCTGGTTTTCGTTTTTTGGTTTGCTCTGCTGATATGGTTGGGAGTTCAATCATTTCGTTTAGTAGTAAGACATTAGACATAAGTAATGAGATTTCTCTCTCCTCAAATCTCGTTTACTCAATACTTTTATTTACCAATAAGTTCCTTGTATTGTGCTGCAGATAAAAGACCTGCTATCTCGGCTGAATTTTTAATTTCAATTTTTACCATCCAGCCATCTCCGTACGCATCTGAATTTACTTTTTCGGGCGCAGCATCTAAGGCTTTATTAAACTCTAACACTTTGCCCGAAATAGGCATAAATAAATCTGACACTGTTTTTACGGCTTCCACCGTTCCGAATACATCATGTTGATTAATCTCTTGCCCTACCGATGAAATATCTACATACACAATGTCGCCCAGTTCGCCTTGTGCAAATTCGGTAATACCCACAGTTGCGGTGTTGCCTTCAATTTTAATCCATTCGTGGTCTTTCGTGTACTTTAGTGTTTCGGGTATGTTCATGGCTGTAAATTTTTAAGGCTCAAAAATAAGGAATGTAGCTGGTATTACTTACACTTTTTTGAAAGCTGTAAGTCGAAATTGAATCCCCTAAGGCGCCAGATTGAATCGAATTTTAAAACCTACCCGTGTGTTGGTTCGTGGGTAAGAATTAGTGACGAGGGGCTCATTGGTGCTATGTTCTGCATAGGCTTGGATAGTCAATTTTTTATTGGCCACATAGCTGATATTCGGGCGAAATTGAAAATTAATATTTCCATTGGTGATCACGCTTTCCTCTGCAATCTTTCGCTGAATAGTTTCGGTATTGCTTACGCTGATGTTCATTAAAAAAGTAACATCGTTTTTAAGTGTGATGGTTCTGCCCTGATCTTTGAAAGGCAGCTTCATGTTGTTTTTGGTGAAGCCCATTTCAAAAGACCAATCTTTTCCGGTTAGTTCTGTTACCTGCGCATTGGATACATTCAACGAAACATCGCGCTTGGTTTTGTATTCAAACTTAAAACTCATTTTACTTTTGGTGCGCGCATTGATACCGATCAAAGGCTGAAAAGATTCCGAAATCATTACCTGATTGATAATGTACAAAGGTATCAACTGATTAGTAGTACCACTGGTAGCTTGAGCAAAATAATTGGCTCCTGAATTATATGTTTCTACAGGCTTATCAAGTTTTAGCAGATCAGAGAACTGTTCACGTCCTTTTTTTGTGTACTCTAAGGAATTAGAATAATTAACCACAGAATAATTGGATGTGTAAGCATGGTTAACTGTTATAGATTGAAAAACATCTTTCAAGAAAGAAATTTTACTTAACCCATTATAATCAAACCGCCAGTTGGGAATGGGAATTTTCGGGAATGGCGATAGACTAACACCATCGGCAGAGCTTCCTGAATACGCTGCAATAAATGCAGGTATTAAAACATCTTGCGATTTCTTTTCATAGGTATTACCCGTAAGTCTATCAAAACGTGCCTTAACAATATCCAGATTTTTTTCAAACTGTTTGAACACATCTGAATTGATACTCGAATTATTTTCAAAAGTTGTATTGATGGCAAGGAATGAAATTCGGTAAGATCCACTCCTGCTCGGACTCAACCCGCTGTAATCTCCATTGCCAGTGGTGTCTCTGTAAATTTCTTGAAAGGATGCATTCGTATTCTTGCGCGCATCCAATTGAATTTTAAAATCAGTAGACGGTTCAAGGTTTGCCCGCAAAGTAAGTTCAGTGCCTTGGTTTTGAGTAAAAGGCGCTGATAAACTTTTGTTTTTGGTGAGCCATCCCTTCTTACCAGCCTCGACAGGGAAGTTGGGATCTTGCTCACCCAAAATAAATCCAAGGCCTGGAGATTGCCAATCTTGATCTAACCCAAACAAATGAGGCGATTTATTAAAGCCGGGCAGTATCGTTCCTTCTGTTAATGTATACGTTCCGTTGATGCTGCGAAGCGACATAATTAGTCTCAACAATAATTTAGCAGCTCGTAAATCTGGCGGACGCCTAACCGTATCGGGCACTGCTGGTTTTTTTGAATTCGTAATAGGCGGTGGTTTTGCAGGTGTGTTGATGTCTTTTAAAAAACCAATCTTATTATAAAATTTAACCATATCAATCCTTCCGGTGAGGGCTTGAGTTCGGGAGTTTTGAATGGTGTTACCAATTTTTAGTACTGGATTTCTTTCAAGCGGGCCAGCTTTCCAATTGTAGCCTGCGCTATAGCGATAGTCTGCCGATATCCAGTTGGTAAGAGGAAATTTATCGAAAGGCAACGTATAGTTAGATGTGATACTTTGATCAAGGTATTTAACACGGCCGAAATTTTTAAGGTTATTTAATACCTTCTTCAATGAATCTGGCTGACTTAAATCGCCATTAGGTTCATCTATAATGGCATTTACGGTTGCATTGTAATCTAGCGTAAGAGATTTTGTCAAACTCCATCTGGCATTATAATAACGGTTGAATACAAAATATTTTTGGTAGTTAGGTTTATTTGCCAACGCATCTCCATCTTTAATGGAGCTTCTATACGTCAGTTCACTATACGATCTATCCAATTCACCTCGTACTGAAATGGAAGTGGGCATTGGGTTAAAATTAAAATCCTTCATAAACTGAAGCTGTTTAGAAGAAAATATCTTCGTCTCTTTAAACGGCTCAAATCCTTTAAACTTAGAGGCGTATTGCCAAGCTACCACACCCTTTATGCTCCGTTTTAAATCTGTTATCAAGCTAAAGTTGGTGTGTGTTTGATCGCTGTACGCATAGGTAAAGGCAAAATTCTCTATATCATACAGGTGTGGTTTCGCATCTTTATTCAATTTTATTTTTCGCACGTTGGTGAAGTTTATACTTCTGCGAATAGTTCGATCTTCTATCAATTTAAGATAAGCGGTTTTCTCTGCATCTGAATTAAAAGATTTGAGAGCGGCCGCCAGCCGCACGTCTGGGTTGGCAGGATCAAAATTGGGGCTAATTATATTGCTCTCGTAACTAAAGAACATGGGGATTTTTAACCCGAGCTGCGAGGGCAGGAGTTTGTCAACACTAATACTTCCTGAGATGTCGAACGTATTTGTTTCTCCACGGGCGCGCTCTGCAATTTTTGATTGTACGCCTCCAAAACCAAAACCAATGTGCCGGAATGAGCCAGTAATATTTCCTAAATCTGCAAGCTTTGCATTGACAACCAAATTTGCTGCGATACCAGCCGTTCGATCAAATTCGGTTAAGCGCAATTCATCTGCCCATAGGCAAATACTCAATGGCTTTGCATCGGGTCCTCTTGGGTTGCGCACGCCTATCATCATCACCTTTACCTGCGCTAAGTCAGGGCGCCCCAATAATCTGATAGAATGTTTGCCCACTTGTCTTCCAGCTCCGATGGGGTAAATAGTGCCGAGAGAAAAATTCTCACGATCACGCTGCACCTTTAGCGCGTAGAGTTCATTCAAATCTAAATCAATTTGATTTTGGTCTGGCCAAATGTCATCATAACTACGGGTGTTTCCCTTGGTAATCTTTAATGGCAATTCGATTTCATAATAGTTCTGATCGTAATCTGAACCTAAACGAACAAAGGCTTTGAGTTGATTGTCTTGTGTAATACCCGTTTGATCGTTGGCGCTCAAAAACATTTTGATGCGACCATAATTAAAAAAATCGAGTGATACATTTTTGTAGATAGCACGGCCATCGCCATGGGCCAAATCGGTAATGCACATTTGCACCGATTGCTCGTTGAGTCTTCTATTTTGTACAGACGTAACATCTCTATCTCGCTTAAGTGGCTCTACGTAGGCTGGCTTCTTAGGATCTTCCTGACCGTTGTCTTCCACGTTTACAGCAGAGACAGTAAAATTATCTAAGTTAGGATCGGTAGCTAGCGATAATCCTGGTTCTTCCAAGGTTTGTGTATAGCGTCTCCATCTGTTACCAATCATTCTAAAGTTAGCCATCCGCAAAACAACCGGCTCAGCAAAATCGGTCAGTATCATTCTCGCATACTTGATGGATTTAAATCCGTTGATCTCCCCTTTCTTATCATCGAAATTGCGAACTGGAACGCGGAACAAATACCAGGTAATATTATCAGTGTTGAGGTCTTGCCCAATACTTTTCGGGGTTATCTTATCTACAATAAATTTCTTACCTACTTCTAACTGGCCGGGGCGCAAATCAAGATTGTACGAATAGTATTCTTCTAAATCGCTAAGGGTGTTATCTTGATTCAAATCTTCATTATCAGGCAACGGGCTTCCTGATTGCGCAAAAGATTGAGAGCCTGTTACAATGGGCGAGTTGCCATCTTGGCCGTTGATGCTTTTGTACCGTTCCAAAATTTTTGCGCCTTTCCCATCATATTCTTGATTAAGGAAATATTTAAAATTATCCGAAGAGCCATCTATATCCAATGCAGGTTCGGCCGCGCGAGCAGCCGCAATAAAATTTTTGAATTTTCCTTGTTCAGCAATATCAGTCAATCCATCCATACCCACATCTTGATTTGCTCTTGACGTTGCGCTGGCATCAAAAGCATTATTCAAATATTGAAGCGTAGTTACTCTTCCCCAGTTTGTTTCGGTTACGCCAGTAGTCGAGCCGTCTCTTGAAAGACCATTTTCAAAACCGTGTTTGCCATCGCGCGTAACGTCTTCGGAAATACTCCCGAGTTGTAAAATCATTTTACCACCAGTGGTATTTGATTTGTTGTTAATTCCATCTAATACATGTCCGTTCGCTGTATTAATAAAAGGATCCATCATCCAAAACTCTATGTACTCTACGTTGGCTTTGTCAAAGTCAACCTCATTGCGCACGGCTGTAGTGATACCCGCCCATCTTTTATTGAAAGGTTCTGCTGCAAAATTCGGGTTGTAATTATAGGACCCACGCTCTCCGGGAAAATAGGCGATATCTAAAATAGGCTCATAAAAATTTCCGGTGTATGCATCGCGATAGGGAAAAATTTCTTGTGGCAACACGGGGCGCACATAATGATTTTTTAATTCTGCCGCACCAATATTTGAAGGTTTAAAACTACCGCCATCGCGATAAAAAAGATTATCGATTTGGTACCACGATAATTTAGCTCGTTGGTAGCCTGCCTTTATATCATCAGGCAACCCTGCGGCCGGATCAAAACTCGGATCATTTTTTGGCACAGCCGCTAACTTCCAACCTTGTGGTGCCATTAAACTGTAAGGCGTAATCGTATTTTCGAAATCATCAATAAAAGAAGTTCCATCGCCATCTATTACATTCGAAGTACCCGGCAAGAGTTGGGCAAACTCTGCGTTAACGGATATCGTTGATTTTTCTTTGGTTTGAAGAAAGGGAAGTGCATCTACCAATTTGGTAAGGATGCGCGAATCTTTTTTCATGTTAAAATCTAGCCCATATTGAATATTTTGTGCGGGCTCACTACCAATCAGGTTTCTCGAAATCAACGGACGCTCGTTGTAATACAAAAACGTTGCACCTAAATTAATATCATCATTTAATTTGTAATCAAGACGAGTACCCAAGAGCGATCGGGTTTGAAAAGCAAATGGATCTTGTTGCTCGTACTGAATATCTATGTCTTTTCCCGAGCTAAGAATTCCTTCATTAAGAATTGTTACTTTTCCAAAAGTATAATCCACTGAGTAGTCGACACCTTCTCGTAGTGGAGTTCCACCTGCATACACTTTTACAGAACCTTGCGAGATATTAAACCCTTGAATAATAATTTCTTTTCCAGAGCCCGCTCGAAAAGAACCTACAATCCAAAATTTATTTTTAGCTGCCACCAACTCTGCTTCTGCCTTCGTAGTGTGATAAAGTGTGTCGTATAAATATTTATTGAGCAAGAATGATTCAGTAGCCGCATTATTCTCTGCTCTAAATAAATTTCTCAATGGCTTATTGAGCGGTTCGAGGTAAGGAAAAATAATAAGGCCAGTGGTGGTATTGACTGTTAGGCCTTCTACAAAATCAAAATTACCATCGGGCTGCGGATCGTTGTAGGGGTTCAGCCGATCTAACCCAAACACCTGAATCAATTGCTTAGATCGAGCCACGGTTCCATCTTGCAATTGAGGATTGTCTATTCCCGTGCGGTCGTCTCGATAAATCATCCGAAGTTGAAAGCCATCGCGCGTTAGTGAGGATACGTTTAAACTATAAATGTTTTTCATCATCAAATCCCAGGTAGGGAGGATTTTTCCGAACCCATCTTTAGGCGCAATTTTTCGGGGGCGTAATAATTTTAAATAGACTACTTCTTTCGGTGCTTTATTAGAATAGTCTTCTGTTAACTCTCCAACTTTATAAACCTGCCCATTGTAGGTGTATTCAAATGCTACCGCAATCGCCTCATCATTTTGCAACTTGCGTTGAAGGGTGATGTAACCTAATTGGCTGTGAAATGAAAATTCTGTAGCAGCAAGTTTTCGCGCACTCGTAATTTTTTCAAAGTCAGTTCCATTGGTAAACTTTAAACTTTGAAGTTTTTCATTGATGCCATCTGATTCAGCATTAACACTTTTTAATATATCAAATAAGTTATTGCTCGTATTGCTGGTAGGTGCTGTAGTACCCGCTAAATCATTTAAAATATCTTTGCGATAAATTTTATCTGATTCGCCCATATCCATAAAGCCAACCACATCTCTGTTTGTTTGCGTATCGTTAGAGCGATTGATAGAATAAACTTCAATACGAGTGATGTTTATTCCGGTAAAAACTTGAGGAAGCGTTGAGAGCCAGCCTTCATATTTATCTCTAAAAAACTGCCCCAAAAAGAAGTGACGGTTTTCATCATAGTTAGAACCTACAATTTCGAAAGGCCTGCCTTGCGATGTTCCGTTTGAATTTCCGGCAACTTTTATAGAAGATTGTTTGCCCCGCTGGGTTGTAGCAATCGCTGTTACAAATAGTTTACCAAATTGAAGTTGCGCTTTTACCCCAAATAAATTTTGCGAGCCTTGTATCAAACTATTGTTAAGTGGCAGGCCAACGTTACCAATCTCTAACTTCTTTAACATGTCTTCTTTGAACCCCGTGAATTCAACCTTCATGTTATTTTGAAAATCAAATGAGTTATTGTTATCGAAGTTGGTAGCCACTTTTAGTTTCTCTCCTACTTTACCTGTTACTTGTAAACTAATCTGCTGATCAAATTCAAAGCCTCCATTGCTTTGTTGTCGAATAGGTATTGAAGGATTATTAATCGTTTGAAACGAAGCACCAAAATCAAGCGTCACAAATCCGCGCGGAATCAATTCGACATAGCTGCCGCCAAAAATTCTATCTAAGATAGGGCTTACATAAAGTTTAGGAAGCAGGTTTCTTCCACTTACAGCACTAATGCCATCCAGTGCCTGACTTTTAGTTTGCCAATATTGTTTGCGCGTGAGTTGATCTTGTTGCAAACTAAATTCCCGAAAGGACATGGACGAGTTTGGTCTGAAGTTTACTTTGCCAATTCGCTCGCGAATGTTGTAGTTCATGCCAGAGTCAATTTGAACATCAAGATTCAAACTCTTTGGATTTTTTAAAAACAGCGGAGAGAAAGTGGAGTAATTAGAAAAGGGATCGCCAAATCTATCAGACGGGCGGAAGCTTGGCCGATATGGGTTGACTACTTTAAATCGGGAAGTATCTGCTGGTTTTAACTGGGTAGAGTCGTTCTGAGCATAAACCTCTAAAGAGGATGCTGCGAAAAGGCAAATTGCCAGTCCGACACTGAACTGAATTTTCCGAGTAGTTAAAATCAAACGTATTTAGGCGTTTTTTAATGCTTGCTTTACAAGCTCTTCCAAACTAATGGTATTTCCAGACTTTTTTAGTACCACATCGATGCTTTTCTCTGCGGCTGGTTTGGCAATACCCAAAGTAACTAAGGCACTTAACGCCTCGTGGCGTATGGTATTGCGCACCATCCCAGCATTTCCAGGCACTTCTTCTGTGCTTTCGCGCTTCAATTTATCCTTCAATTCTAATATCAATCGCAAGGCAGTTTTGCCTCCAATACCCTTCACCGCTTGCAGCGCTGCAGCATCTTCACGAATGATTGCCGACTTCAGTTCGTTAGGCGGTAAATATGATAACACTACCATTGCCGTACTGGGTCCAACACCATTTACCGAAATCAAAGATTGAAACATTTGCTTCTCGGCTTCTGTGGCAAACCCAAAAAGCACCTGAGCATCTTCGCGCACATGAAAATGCGTAGAAAGCTTGATGTCTTCTTTATCCTTAATTTCAGAAAAAGTATTGAGAGAGATATTTACCTGATAGCCCACACCGTTCACATCAATAATGGCGTGCGAGGGATCTTTATAGACAAGTTTTCCTTTTAAGTAGGAGATCATAAATTAATTTTGAAAACCTGCTTGTCGCAGGCGAGTTTGAAAATAAGGTAATTTGAAATGATCGTCAGGCTACCTCATATTCTACTATGGAAGGATTTTTCATTTTCTTAGAAGCATCTAAGATTTCAATCCCTACGATCGATCCGGCTTTATCATAATCAAGCACGATACCGGGCTTATCTTCATCACTCTCTTTGATTTTATTTTTACTAAAAGAGATATAAAGTACATCTACCTCTTTATCATATTTTACCTTCATAATATTTTTTGACTTTAGAAGTTTTATAAACGGTTACAACAACTTTAGGCGTCTTTCTATAATTTACAAAAATACGGATTAAAAAACGACCATTCTCAATTACTGATTGATATACCTTCTTACCATCTTCATTTACAATTTGATCTGGATTTTCCAATACCTTCCAAACCAATCCTTCAGAAATGCCCCGTAATTTAATTTGATCTAAAGCGTGTTTGGAAAATGTAAATATTAAATCACGATTCATTTTCAAATCTTCAAATTGTTAAAGGTGTTCATTCTTCTCGTGCAACTGTGCATCTACCACTGCAATGGCGGCCATGTTTACAATATCACGAATAGAACTTCCTAATTGCAATACGTGAACGGGTTTTTTCATTCCCAATAAAATTGGCCCGACAGCTTCGGCTCCGCCAATTTCCATTAGCAATTTATAAGCAATGTTTCCAGATGCAAGGTTAGGGAAGATAAGCGTGTTGGCACCTTCTTTCGCCAAAGCACTGAATGGGTAATTTTCTTTTTGCAATTCGGTATCAAACGCCACATTAGCTTGAATGTCTCCATCTAAAATCAATTCAGGATATTTTTGCTTAGCTAATCTTACCGCCTCTTGAACTTTCTCTGGAACTTCTCCTTTGCTCGAACCAAAGTTTGAATAAGAAAGCACCGCTACGCGTGGCTCAATATCAAAGAACTTTACACCGCGAGCGGCCAATCCAATAATACCAACTAGTTCGTCTGCCGTAGGGTTTACATTCACGGTACAATCCGCAAAAAAGAAAGTACCCTTTTTATTCATGATGATGTACATGCCCGCTACTCTGTTTACTCCGGGGCTCATGCCAATAATTTGAAGAGACGGAAGAATGGTTTTGGAATAGTCTTTTGTTAAACCAGAAACAAGTGCATCTGCTTTTCCAAACTCAACCATCATGGCACCAAAGGCATTGCGGTCGCGCATCTGGCGTTCGGCTTCTTTTACGGTAACACCCTTTCGTTCGCGCTTTTCAAAATAAGCCTGAGCATATTTTGCCGTTAATTCCTTTTCTTCGCGTGGATCAACAATCTCACAACCACTCAAATCAAGATCATGCTCTTTTACCAGTCGTTCAATATCCACTCTACTTCCCAATAGAACTGGGATGGCAATTTCTTCATCTTGCAAAATTTGAGCAGCTTTTAAAATTTTATGATGATCGGCCTCCGCAAATAAAATGCGCTTTGGTTTTTTCTTTGCCAGATCGATAATGCGAGAAGTTAATTTTTGATCGATGCCAATTCGTTTTAGTAAATCGGTATGATACTTTCCCCAATCGGTGATCGGGTTTTTTGCCATTCCAGAATCCATTGCTGCTTTTGCCACGGCAGGAGAAACGGTGGTAATCAATCTCGGATCGAGAGGTTTAGGAATCAGGTACTCTCTTCCAAATTGAATTTTGTCTATACCGTAGGCTTGAAAAACAATATCAGGTACGGGCTCACGCGCAAGTGCAGCCAACGCATGCACAGCTGCCAATTTCATTTCTTCATTTATTTCAGTAGCACGCACATCTAATGCTCCGCGAAAAATATACGGGAAGCCCAACACATTGTTCACTTGATTAGGATGATCGGAACGACCTGTGCCCATAATTAAATCGGGGCGCGTTTTCTTTGCCAAATCATAAGCGATTTCCGGATTTGGGTTAGCCAACGCAAATACAATCGGATCTTTTGCCATCGACAAAATATCTTCAGGTTTTAAAATATCTGCTACCGATAAACCCAGGAAAACATCTGCTCCTTTAATGGCTTCTTGTAATGTGCTTACTTTTCTGGTAGTCGCAAATTCTAATTTGCTCGGATCGAGCCCTTCACGATCTTTTTTGATAACTCCTTTGCTATCGCACATGATCAGGTTTTCCTTCTTCAACCCAAGTGCTAAATAAAGTTTTGTACAAGATACTGCTGCTGCCCCTGCACCATTCACCACCAAAATAATCTCTTCAATTTTTTTTCCTACTACATGCAGTGCGTTGATCAATGCCGCACTAGAAATAATTGCCGTACCATGCTGATCATCGTGCATGATGGGGATATTCATTTTTTCGCGAAGTTCGGTTTCAATTTTGAAGCATTCGGGTGCCTTAATGTCTTCGAGATTAACTGCGCCAAAAGTTGGCTCTAGTGATTTTACTATTTTGATGAATGCATCCGGATCTTCTTCATCAATCTCAATATCAAAACTATCTATGCCTGCATATTTTTTAAAAAGCACTGCCTTCCCTTCCATCACCGGTTTAGCGGCTTCGGGCCCAATATTGCCTAACCCCAACACGGCTGTACCATTAGAAATTACTGCCACCAAATTTCCCTTGCTGGTATATTTGTAAACGTCTTCTTTGTTAGCGGCAATTTCTTTACAGGGCTCCGCTACCCCTGGTGAGTAGGCTAAAGCTAAATCCAGTTGCGTGCTAAGTTGCTTGGTAGGTACAACTTCAATTTTACCGGGCTGGCCTTGCGTGTGGTAGTCAAGGGCGTCTTGCTTTCTGATTTTTATAGACATTTTATTGGAGATATAAAGTGAAAGATAAGCAGATTTTGGGATTTAGAATCCACTCATAAATTGAATGGAAAAAAGAGATGAATGGTTATTTCTTCTCCGCTACTGTGATCACTTCATCGCTCAGTTTAAAGGTACTGAGTATCGACTCCAGCTCGCGCATAATTTCTCTTTGCTCTCTACCCGGTGCGTACGTAAATCCTTCGATATAGTAAAGCATTCCTTGTTTCTCATCCACCAAACTATAAGAAACAAATGGGCCGCCCATTGTTACATTATTAGTTCGCCATAGGCCGCGCATTTCCATGGCATATTTTCCATTGAAAGATGTTTCTTTGGTAAGCACGGGTTTAAACGATACCCCTGTTTCTGTTACTAGATAAGATTGTAACTTTTCAGGATCGCCAAACAAATATTTTTTACAAATAGCATTTCTAAATTGAATCAGGCTGTCTCTTCCAAGTTGTTGTTTTGAGCGATACGGTTTTCGGGCAATAAAAATATCTTTGTCATCTTTTTGATTGATTTGTCGTGCCCACAAAAATTCTTTGTTATTAATTACCAAATCAAAACCAAAAGGTATTTTCATTTCCACACCATAGTTCTTATGCATCAGTTCGGTAATGCCCTTCATTTGTCCTGCTTTAAAAAGAGAAGCGCCTAAGCGAGTATGTTCTGCTTTATCAAAATGAGTGGTAAGTAGGTTCGGGTTTCTGGAGATTTTTTTTATTAGCGCTTCCTCGTTCGCGCCAACCAAAAACATTACTTCTTGTCCTTTTGCGAAAAGGTTAGCGGCCGTTGTAAGAAAAAATGAAGTGTCATTTTTAATACGATCGACAGATTGTTGATTAAACATTCCCTTTACTCTTTTAGCACCTAAAGAATTTTTATCCAGCGTAACGGCAAAGATTAAATTTCTCCGTTGCTTCAACACAAAATTAAGCTTGCGCGGATCGATCCAACGCATGTGGAAGATGGGTTCGCTCCGATTAAGAACTTCCATATCTCTCGTAAAAGTTGTGTCTATTAATCTTCCTAAAGGGCCTTTCCATTGGGCAGAATCCATGATCAAATACATATCGCCCGGAAGACCAGTTGCCAGCGCTCTACTATCCTCATTTCCCTCTGAGCAAGAAAAAAACAAACTAATAAAAGCCAGAAAAAAAAGATTCTTCATACAGGAGATTGGATTATTTTATTAAACAGGAAATTGGGAATGAAAACTAAAATAAAACTACAATTCCCTTTTAACCAATTAGTCACCGAAAGGTTAGCCGATGATTAACTTTTGTCCAGGCTTAAGTTTATTACCCTTCAATTTATTTAAGTTCCTGATTTTTTCAATTGATACACCGGGTAATCTTTTGGAAATTTCCCAAAGTGTATCGCCTGGTTGAACGGTATAAGTTTTTTGATTGGGCAAAATCATTGAATTTAAAGATTTTGACGCGGACAAAGCCCTCACTGGAAAAGTCCAGATGCTTAGGCGTTGCCCTACTCTGATAGTATTTCCCGAAAGACTATTCCATTTTTTAAGATCGTTCACTCTCACACCAAATCGCTCTGAGATTGAACCTAAAATATCTCCTTGCCTCACTCGATAAATTTGAACTTCGCGACCGTAGGTTCCGCCTACCATATTTTTAGCGAGAACTTCCAATTCTCTCTTTCCAATTTTTGATGCCGAATCTAAAATAAATTGTCTGTTTTGGTTGAGGGCTGCTTTTGACCAAACTGGAATTTTTACAATATATTTTTTTCCGTTATCTGGTAAAGCACTGCGCATTACCGATGGGTTTAATCGTTGCATATCTTCTAAGCACGTGCCTGTTAAATTTGCAAATGTTTCGAAATGCAAAAATTGCCGCACGTGAATGGTATCATGAGGTTGCAATTCTTCTTTTGCTAACTCCACCAAGTTATGCTCTTCGGTATAATTCATCGCATAGATAATAGCGATGAATTGAGGAACATACGATTTCGTTTCGCGCGGCAAGCGTGCATACACTTCCCAAAAGTTTTTCTTATATCCTGATCTGCGAATAGCGTTGCGTACGGTGCCTGGCCCAGAGTTGTAAGCGGCCAAAACTAATTGCCAATCTCCAAACATACTGTAGAGTTGTGCTAAATAACGGCAAGCTGCCTCGGTAGATTTCTCCGGATCCATGCGCTCATCAATGTACCAATCATTGTTAAGTCCCATATATCGGCCTGTGGCAGACATGAATTGCCACAGCCCCACTGCACGTGCACGTGAGGTGGCACGTGGATTAAGTGCCGATTCTATAATTGAAAGATATTTTAATTCATCGGGCAGATTATGCTCTTTCAATTTTTTTTCAAAGAGAGGAAAATATAAATCTTTTCTACGTTGCACCATGCGAGTGTATTCTCTGTCGCGGATGGTAAAATAATCAATAAAGGAATGCACTTTACTATTGTACGTAAGCTCGATTGTCTTTTGTAAGCATCCTAATCGATCGGCAATTAATTGCGGTGTAGCATCGGCTGGAATATACTCCAGGTTATTCGGCAAGATAAGAGTAATGGTAGTGTCTATCGGTAAGATTAAATCACCTGCCAGCGTGTCTTTTACAATTAAATCTTGAGCTTTCACCTCGGCTAGGGTGAGAAGTAATCCAAGTAAAATAAACTTAAAAACGTATCGGCCTTTTTTCTCCACTGTCATCATAACGCAGTATAGTTTAAAAAATCCCCTCTTTCCTTCTCTTTAGCGTTGAATAATCATACTAAGTTCGACAATATCTTTGAAAACTGAAATAGCTTGGATTCTTCGAAATCATCAGCCATAATTTGAATCCCAATCGGCAATCCTGTTTTGTCTACCCCGCTGGGTATAGAAATAGCCGGAAGGCCAGCAACATTTGCTTGAACGGAAAATAAATCTGCTAAGTACATTTCTACCGGATTATCTGAATGAGTACCTAACTTAAAAGCGGTAGTGGGTGTGGTAGGCATAATGATAACATCATATTTGCTCAGCACCTCTTTCAATTGGTTGCGAATTAATCTCCGCACTTTTTGGGCTTTGTTATAGTACGCATCGTAATAGCGGGCGCTAAGAACAAATGTTCCTAATAAAATTCTACGCTGCACTTCTTTTCCAAATCCTTCTGCCCTCGATTTTTTATACATCGATTCTAAATCTGTAGTGTTCGGGCTCCGGTAGCCATACCGCACACCATCAAATCGCGAAAGGTTAGAACTTGCTTCGGCTGTTGCTAAAATATAATACGTTGGCAATACAAATTCATTCAGCGAAAATTCGATGGGCTCCACTAGATGGCCTCTGCTTTTAAGTTGATCGATCGTATTTTCAATTGCTGTTTTTATTTCGGGTTGTAGGGCGGGCGAATGAAGCGCATCGCTCATATACGCAACTCTAAATTTTTTTTCGGGTTGATTTAACTCTTGTAAATAGTGCGGTACTTTGGTTTGTGAGACCGTGCTATCGTGCTCATCACTGCCGGCAATTACCTCCAACACCAACGCATTGTCTTCTAAACTTTTCGAAAAAATTCCGATGCAATCAAACGAAGATCCATAGGCCACCAGTCCATGTCTAGAGACTCTAGAATATGTTGGCTTGAGGCCGATCACTCCGCAAAACGCGGCCGGCTGGCGTACACTTCCACCTGTATCTGATCCGATTGATACCTGACACATATCTGCCATTACCGCAACTGCTGATCCACCAGAAGATCCACCCGGCACACGAGTATTATCAATGTCATTTAAAACCGGACCAAACGCTGAATTTTCATTGGAAGAACCCATCGCAAACTCATCGCAATTTTGGCGACCGATTATAATCGCGTCTTCATCAATAAGTTTTTGAACGGCCGTGGCATTAAACTGAGAAGTAAATCCATCTAAAATTTTGCTGCCAGCTTGTAACGGATGGTTTTTGTAGCATAGCACATCTTTCAAGCCCACTACTAAGCCTGCGAGCTTCCCTGCTTTGCCATTCTTTAATTTTTGATCAATCTCTTTTGCTCGAAGAAGAGATTCTTCTTCGTAAACTGAGAGAAAAACGTTTAGGTGCTTTTTTGCATCGATCTTAGATAAATGATGCTCGATCAATGAATGACAAGAAACAACTCCACTATGAAGATCGTGCTGAATGTGCGCGAAATTCGAATAGGATTTCAATGGCTATTTCTCGTCAATCTTAGGCACTTCTTTGCCTGCATCATCCACCTCTTTCTTTACGTCTTTCACGGCATCTTTAAATTCACGAATGCCTTTTCCCAAACCTTTTGCAAACTCGGGTATTTTTTTTGCACCAAAGAAAATCAAGACAAATAATCCGATTATCACCCACTCGCCCATTCCAGGCATTCCAATCAAAAATAAAGTACTCATATAAAATGAATTAAGTATGTAAAGATACTATATAAAGGCTGATCCAAAAAATGGATTATTTTGCATCTGCTTGGAGGCAAAATTACTCAATTGACATTTTCTTCCATTCACTTTTCTTCCACGCGAGATATTGTTTCTCTTCACCATCCCAAACCAAGCGTTCATAAATCAATGGAATAATTCCCAACCCTTGCTCACTGATAAGCCCCCACTTGCCATTTTGGATTGCCATTAAAAAACCTTGTACTGTTTCTTGCAAAAATTCAAATCTGGGTTCTATTTCAATTCGGCCTTTATCATCTACTCTCCCTTTTAAAGTGGAAGAAACTATCTCGAATTTTTGATTGCTTAACTTTTTTACCGTATCGTACTTGAAATCTAGAACGCGAGATCCTGATTTATCAATTAAGCCGGTTTTATTATTTCGGGATGCGATAGCTAATCCATTTTGAAAAAAACTGACGTGTTGATAGTTGGGATGAATAACAATTTTATCTGAGGCATTAATAAAACCCCAGTTTCCAATCAGTTTAACTGGCGCAAGGCCTTCATGAAAATCGCCAATACTATCATACCGATTAGCCACTCGTAAGTTTCCGTGAACATCCTCAAATCCATACTTGTCATCTTTGTAAATACCACGAAGCCCTTCGTTAAAACTAAAAGAAACTTTTCCCTTAGCGGTAAATTTTTGTGTCGGTATGGAGAATGTTTCTTCAATAATTTTCAATCCATCATAACTGATCTTGTTCTCATTTCCATTGGGCAGCCGTTCGATCCAATAATTTTCTCTGAACTCGATTGGGTATGATGAAAAATAAATAATATCTCCGTTTAAATTTTTCAAAAAAGAATTACCCCGCTGCATCAACAAATAGCGACTATCATTCGCCAAGCGAATGGGAAATAGTTGAGGAGCAAGTTTCCAATTCTCATTTTTATCGATGATGCCGTATTGCCCCTTAAATTTTACCGCAACCAAATTCTTTGTTCGGTCACCAATCGAATCGAAAACACAATGAACAATCTCTCTTCCCGTTACATCAAGCACACCCCAGTAAATTCCATTTTGTGCAATCCAGCTCGCGCCATTAAACTTAATTATTGATTGATAGGATTTTTGCGTTAGCGATTTTCCTGCGATATCAATCAATTGCCAACCATTGCGCTTAAGAAAAACCCTAAAGCCATTTTCAAAATCAATCGAATCAAATGCGACAGAAATTATTTTTTGGTTTTTATCTGTAATTGCACCCCACTTATTTTTAGCTCTTACCAAAAAAAGATTTCCGTTTATTTCTGTCAACGAATCCCACACTGCAGGAATCAGCCACTTGCTCTCAGCATCCAATAAACCATATTTTGTACCCGCTCTAACAATTTGTCTTTTATTGCTCACCGGGATAAGATCATCAGCAAAAAATTTCTTTTGAATTTCATTCTTGTTATTTAAATAAATCCACTCTCCCGGAAGTTTCGCGAAAACAATTCCCTCTTCATCAATTTTTATAGCCTGATATTGAATAGGCAATTTGATTTTTCCTTCGCGATTAATTAAACCCTGCAACCCATTTTCATAAACGATAGAATACCCCTTATAAAATTTTGAGAGACTATCAATTTTAAAATCAGTAATGGGTTTTCCGTCATCACTAAATAAAGCAAACTTGCCTTCTCTGTTCTCTACGGCATATCGTAGTGTGCCCAATGAAAAAATAGTTTTGTAAGAAAGTGGAATTAAAATTTGATTCTGTAAATCAGCGAGGCCATAATTGAATTTTGCTCCTGCCAGCGTAAAAACAATTGCTCGTAATCCACTTATTTCAATACCATCGTAGCCGAAAGGAATTTTTACTTCACCCCGTAGATTAATACATCCTGTTTTAGTAGAAACAGGATTTAATTTTTTACGAGCCACCACATATTCTCCGCCTTTATAAGTTAGTTCTTCATACTCAGCAGCGGTAACAAATTCTTTTTTGAGGTTGATTAAACCCCAGTGCTTATTAAGTCGGTAGCCGGTGGTTTGCCCAATTACCGAAAAACTCCCGTCCGACCATCCTAGTGATTCAAATGCAGCAGGGATGATCACCACTCCCTGTTCATTTTTCATTCCCACCTTGCCCTTCTCTTCAAAAAGCTGATATGTGTCGGCTTTCGCAAAAAAAGTTGTTGAGAAAATTAAAACAAGGAGAAAGAATTTCATTTGCCAAAGGTAGGCAGTAACAACTTATTAGGGAATTTTTTGGAGATTTGTATCGTTAAAGTCGGTGAACAACAACCCTTCCCTGATTTTTAACGCTTAAACCAAAGGATTGATTTATGTACATTGAACAACTCTACACAAATTGTTTGGCTGAGGCTGCCTATTACATTGAATCAGATGGAGAAGTAGCTATCATCGATCCTATTCGCGAAACAGAACCGTATACTGAACTAGCTAAAAAAAGAAACGCTACAATAAAATATATTTTCGAAACGCACTTTCATGCCGATTTCGTTTCGGGCCACATTGATCTGGCCAATAAAGTGGGAGCACCCATCATTTACGGACCCAAAGCCAAAACAAATTATAAAACCTATACCGCAGCTGACGGGGAAGAATTTAAAGTTGGAAAATTAACCCTGAAAGTTTTACACACGCCTGGGCATACGCCTGAGTCTTCTTGCTTTTTATTGTTAGATGAAAATGAAAAAGAACACGCAGTTTTTACCGGAGACACGTTGTTTGTGGGTGATGTGGGCAGACCAGATTTATTAGATGGCCTGATGTCTAGCGAAGAATTGGCAAGCATGCTGTATGACTCGCTAAATAAAAAAATCAAAATATTGCCTGATTCGGTGATGGTCTATCCTGCTCACGGTCCAGGTTCTGCCTGTGGAAAAAATATTGGTAAAGAAACTTTTTCTACCATAGGCGAACAGAAGAAATTTAACTACGCTTTAAAAGATCAAACCAGAGAAGAATTTATTGCACAAGTAACAGATGGTATTTTACCTCCGCCTAGTTATTTCTTTGAAGATGCACGCATTAACAAAGAGGGCTACAGCCCGATTGAACAGGTGATGAGAGAAAATAGTAAACCTCTTACGTTAGCAGAGTTTACTCAACAAATTACTAAAGGCGCAATAGTAATTGATACCCGCAAAGCAGATGATTTTGAAAAGGGATTTATTCCGGGCTCCATTAATATTGGGCTCAACGGCCAGTTTGCTGTTTGGGTAGGCACGCTGATTGACATTAAAAAAAGTATTGTTCTTGTTGCCGATGTAGGCACGGAAGTAGAAACTATTTTAAGATTGGCGCGGGTGGGCTATGAAAACGTAGTTGGCTACTTGCACGGTGGCGTTAATTCATGGAAAGGAAAACTTGAAACAGTTCACTCTATTTCTGCTGAGCAGATGAAAAAAGAGCTCACAAAAAATACCTCTGTACTAGACGTGCGTAAACCTGGCGAGTGGAGCGTGAGCCATTTGAAAGAAGCGAGTTTTGTGCCTCTATCCGATTTTCCTAAAAACTTAAAAGCGTTAGATAAATCTAAACCTTATGTAGTGCATTGTGGTGGCGGTTATCGTTCTATGACTGCCATCTCGATCATGAAAAAAGAAGGGTTTACAAATCTTACTAATGTGTACGGTGGCTTTGGTGCGATGGTATCTGCAGGATGTGAGTTTGTGACCGAAGAGTTAGTCACTTAACCCAAAAAAAATTTTACATCTGCCGGAGTATCTAAATCAATTTCTCCTCCGGCAAACTCTACGGCCATTACTTCATCTTTTTTATTTTGGATTATTTTTCTGGCTCCAATGTCGTCAGGTATAAGCAACAACTCATCAAATAGTTTCTTTTTAAAAATTGCAGGCACACCCAGAACGCCTTTGTAAGACGAGCTGATGATTGCTTGTACAGTGGAGTTGGAAATTTCAATCAGCTGCTGTAGATGAGCAGATGTTAGCAAAGGCTGATCGCACACCATTACCAAAATAGCGTTTAGGTTACTTTTGTTAGATAAGACATAGTTAATTCCGGCTTTTAAAGAATTACCCATACCCAATTGCCAATTTTTATTCTCAACAATCTCTACCGAAAATTCATGAATTGCTTGCCTATGCATTTGGTAGTTAGCACCCAATACTACAAAGCTATTTTTAGAAACTTCGTGTGCAAGCCTACAAGATCTTGCTAATAAAATCTCGTTGTCAATTTTTAAAAGTTGTTTGGATTGACCTAATCGCGATGAGGAGCCTGCTGCGAGAATAATAATTGCCAGATCGTCATTCATTCTACTCCATTGACTTGGCCTGCATAAATTCTTTCTCCCCTATTATTCCTCCTTCAGAAGAATCGGTGTCCACTAAAATTTTCCAAACTTCATTCTCCTTCCTAAGAACAACATGAAACCGACCGTAGTAACTTTCTTTTTTTCCATCATAAAAAATATAAGTAGACTTATAAACTCCTATATCAATTGCCCTGTCTGTATTGCTAATTCGTTCGCTAAATCTTAGCTCTAATTTTCTTTGACTATTTTCTTTTAGGTCTCGTTGGTCGCCAGAGCTTTGTCTTTCTAAATATTTATCCCAGTTCCAAATGGCTTTATTATCTCTTGGAGAGCGAATGACATCTTTAGAATGAAGAGCTAAAAATTCAGTAGCGTTGTGCGCATTGTAGTATTTTATAAACGGCTTCCAAACTTGCTCATTGATTTCAGTGGTTTGAGAAGATTGACTAAACCCAACTGACTGGAAAAACACTAAGGAGAGCAGAATAATTTTTTTCACAATGACGCATTTAAGTAAACTTGTTTAAATACCTGATCACTCTTCGCATCACGATCATGAATGGGTGCATTTCTATTCTTTAAAAAACCTCCGGAGCGGCTGGCAAACTTTCCCTGAATTTCAGCAATAATAGAAACCGCAATTTCATCGGGTGCCTCTGCACCAATATCTAAACCAATGGGTGAGTGAATACGATGCAATTGTTCATCACTAACAATCAGTCCAGTCTTTTCAAACTCTTGCAGCATTTTATCGAAGCGCTTCCGCGGACCTAATATGCCGATGTAAGGAGAATCGGACTGAATAATTTTTTTTAATACATCACGATCATATTCATAGTTATGAGACATAAGTACACAAGCTGTGTAAGGAGTGATCGCAAAATCACGATCAATAAAATCGCGGTGGCAAAGCGAAAGTTTATCTGCTTGTGGAAAAAAAATGGGAGCAATATGAGCAACACATTCGTCAGTCACTTGCACTTGCCACCCAAGTGATTTTGCGAGTTGACTTACCGGCCGCGCATCAAAACCTCCTCCAAAAATAAGTAGCGAAACAGTGGGCTGAATCAGCTCCAGAAAAACCTCAATTTCTAATCCCGCTATCTCGTACATTTTTGCTTCAGATTTTTTTGAAGCAACTATTTTTTTTAAATCTTCTTTTACAAAATTATTTAATGCTGCATTTGAAAAACCTAATGATTCGCTGGCATTTGAATCAATCAATAATTTTTCTCCAACTGTATTTTTGCCATTAAAAATAGTTGCCAGCGCCACAGGTTGATTTTCACGGACTAACTTATGCAATAGCTGAATAGTAGGACAATCGGCTGAAAGTGGTTCTATTAAAACATCAATCACTCCATTGCAACCCAACCCAATTCCCAAATTTTGATTGCTTTCTTCTCTGGTATCGTAAGTAACTGTTTGAGGAATATTACTCGCCATTACGTTGCGTGCCTTGCGGAGTGCATCGCCTTCTAAACATCCTCCACTAATCGAGCCTACCCACTTCCCATCGTCTGTTATCAACATCCTTGCCCCTGGGCTCCGGTAAGAGGAGCCCCTTACTTTAACCACTGTTGCCAGTGCTGCTTTGCGAATAGTTAAATCAACAGCCTTGAATGATCCTAATATAGCTTTGAACTCTTTCATCCTAACACAAATTTTTATTTCGACTTGCTAGTCAAAATGAACAAATTACTAATCATAAAATAGGCACGCCCTTTTTTTTAATCTTCCTCATTGTGTGCAAAATACTGAATATGAAATAGCTTGCCCTCGTACCTTTCAAAATGAATTGGATCGCCAACTTTAGTAGTCTCAAAATGGCTAGAGTGGCAGTGTACATTTAGTGTATCTCCTGTTTCTATTTTTACAATAGCTATCCATTGTTCTTCGGTGGCAGTTCGAATGCTGTAATTTCCTTTTCGCATCCCTCCGTAGGGGCCGCCAGAAACAATATGAGCTGGAACAAATACTTTTTCTATTATCACACCTTGCTTATGATCAGGTTTTGAGAAAAGTAAATCGTAAGACAAAAGAATTAATCCGATTATACCAGCCACCGTTATGATGCCTCCAATCAATCCGGAAGACATTTTAAGATGTTTTTTTAAAAACATAAGTAAAAATAAGTTGGTTAGTTGACTAAAAATACAAAAAAGTGAGGCGAGGTGGTTCTAAATTATTTTATCCGCATTTGCATAAAGTGTATTTTTACGGCCACCTCCTATGAACAAACATTTTACCATTGGCATAACTGGCGGAAGCGGTTCGGGCAAGACTTTTTTTTTGCAAGGGCTTTCTAATTTTTTTAAGCCCGAAGAAATCTGTCTGATATCGCAAGACAATTATTACAAACCTCGCGAGCAACAGTCGGTGGATGAAAATGGAATTAAAAACTTCGACCTTCCTGTGTCGATAGATAGAGAAGCCTTTTTAGAGGATTTGCTGAAGCTGAAGGCTGGCCAAAACGTTATCAAAAAAGAATATACTTTCAATAATCCTTCTGCCGAGCCGCAGATGTTGGAGTTTAAAACAGCTCCAATCATCATTGTAGAGGGTCTTTTTGTGCAATATTTTGAAGAAATTTCTAAAGAGATTGATCTTAAAATATTTATTGAAGCCAAAGACCACGTAAAACTGGGGAGGCGCATAAAACGCGATCAAGTAGAGCGTGGCTACGATCTAGACGATGTTTTGTATCGCTATCAGTTTCATGTGATGCCGATATACGAAAACCTGATTGAACCCCTCAAACATCATTCTGATCTAGTAATTCCGAATAACAGTCATTTCAAGGCTGGCTTGGATGTATTAGCAACCTATCTCAAATCCAAGATTAAGGAAGTTGGAAATTAGCTTGTAATGCATAGTTTTGCAGTCCAATTATTGGATTTGAAGAAATGTACAACAAAGCCATAAAAAGAAGTCTGTTACTAGTTGCCGGCATTTTGTCGGTTTTGGTAATTGTGCTTACCCAATCTTTTTACCAGGCTTCCGTAAACGATATTTCTATAAAGCAATCAAAAGAACCACAAGAGCAAACTACTCAATCCATTGTTAGTGCACCATCAGATGTTGTTCCTCACAGCAATGCAGTTTTTCTAGATGACGCGATCGTTGTTAGCCCTCAAAAAAATATTGGAAATGATCAGCCAAAGAAAGTAGCTGTTGTTTCAAAGAAAGTTTTTGTTACTCTTTTTAAAACCCTGTTTAGGGTAATCATAGCGCCAAACGCGCCCTAGTCACTTTCTTTCATCTCTCTTTTTTGAGCTGCTCTTCAGTTAGCTCCTATTCAAAATTTATCATTCAAAATTTAAAATTTAAAAAGTTATGCGTAACAAAGGAGTCGTTATTGTACTCACCATTCTCATCACCTTGCTTTGCCTTTATTATTTATCGTTTACGTTTATATCGGGCAATATTCAAAAAGATGCTATTCGTTTTGCCACCGATAAAGGCGGTGCACTTAACTTAGCTAAAAAACAAAATTACCTAGACTCATTATGGAATAAGCCAGTTTATAATTTGTTCGGAGCAGAGTACACTTACAAAGAAGTAAAGGAAAGTGAACTTAGCCTTGGCCTCGACTTGCAAGGAGGTATGCACGTGGTGTTGGAGATTTCCCCTATCGACATCATCCGTGGCTTAAGTGGAAATAATCAAGATCCAACATTTGTGGTTGCTTTGCAAAAAGCTCGCGAGTTACAAAAGACAAGCTCTGAAAATTTCAGCTCGCTGTTCTTCAAAGCTTTTAAAGATGCAAACCCTGATAAGTCTTTAGCTTCATTGTTTACTTCTGCTGCTAATAAAGATCGCGTAAAGCTTACCGATAGCGATGCCGATGTAATGAAGTTTTTGAATACTGAAATTGAAAGTGCGATTGATCGCTCATTCACTATTTTAAAAACTCGTATCGATCAGTTCGGAACATCGCAACCCAACATCCAACGCTTACAAGGTACGGGTCGTATTCAAATTGAAATTCCGGGTGCCGATAATCCGCAACGTGTTCGTAAATTATTGCAAGGTGTTGCTCGTTTAGAATTCTGGGAAGTGGTAGAACCATTCGATCCGCAATTGAGCCAATCGCTTGGCGCGATTAATCAGCTTTTGTTAAAAGAACAAAATGAAAAAAAATCAGCAGCTATCACACCCTCTGCTGACGTTGCTACGAAAAGTATTACTCCTGCAGACACTACAAAATCAGCTCTTGAAAAAGCATTGTCGACAGCCGCTACCGACAGCACAGGTAATTCGCTGGACTCTCTTCGCAATGCTACGTCTTCACCTTTGTTTTCATTAAGCAGCCAGAGTATTCCTTTTTATTACCAAGTAAAAGATACTTCAACAATCAATAAAATTTTAAATCGCGCTGATGTTCGTTCGTTGTTGCCCCGCACTATTGGTTTCTTTTGGGATGTAAAATCAAATCCAGACGTAACACCAGGTGTTGATGATCTTCAATTAAACTTTGTAAACATTGGCAGAAACGGAAAACCATTGTTGACGGGTGAAGTAATCAATGATGCTCGTTTAGATTTCGATCAGTTTGCTCGCCCCGCAGTAAGCATGCAGATGAATGCAGCTGGTGCAAAAACATGGGCAAAGGTTACAGCCGCTGCCTCTGCTAAACAACCACAAGGAAGAATTGCTATTGTATTAGATAACTTCGTTTACACAGCACCTTCTGTAAACGGAGAAATCCCCAATGGAAACTCTCAAATCAGTGGCTCATTCACCAATGAAGAAGCAAAAGATTTGGCAAACGTTTTAAAGGCCGGTTCATTGCCAGCGCCCACTCGCATTGTAGAAGAAGCCATCGTTGGCCCAACGCTTGGACAGGTGGCGCAAAATCAAGGCTTCGTTTCAATGGCTGCTGGTTTAGCATTAGTGGTTCTATTCATGGTGGCCTATTACTCTAAAGGTGGTTGGGTTGCTAACATTGCGTTGCTATTCAACATCTTCTTTATCTTAGGAATCTTAGCGCAGTTTAATGCTTCCTTAACTTTGCCGGGTATTGCGGGTATCGTTCTTACGATGGGTATGGCGGTAGATGCGAACGTATTGATTTACGAACGTATAAAAGAAGAATTGGCCATTGGAAGAAAGTTACGCGATGCTATTAAGTTAGGATTCGATCGCGCCTTCATGACCATTTTCGACTCGAACTTAACTACACTGTTTACTGCTGCTGCCTTGTATATTCTAGGTCAGGGACCAATCAAAGGTTTTGCTATTACGCTGATCATCGGTATTACCTGTTCGTTCTTCACGGCTGTTTACATTTCACGCTTAGTGGTAGAGTGGATGGTGCGCAAAGGAGACGATGCGAAAGTATCTTTTGAAACTCCGATCTCAAACATTATTCGCAAGCGTAAAGAATATAACTTTATTGGCAACCGTAAAAAAGCGTACATTTTTTCTGCCAGCTTTATTTTGGTTGGAATTATAATAATAGCCGTGCAGGGATTAAACTTTGGAGTGGATTTTAAAGGAGGTCGTTCCTACATTGTATCGTTTCAAAAACCAGTGGAAGCAACCGCTATGCGCAACGCATTAGCCGTTGGTTTTGAGAACTCTGGAACAGAAGTAAAAAATTACGGAGGCAATAATGTGATGAAAGTTACCACTTCTTACTTAGTAGATGACGAATCGGATGGTGCAGATGATAAAGTAAAAAGCGCTTTGGTAGCGGGTATCTCAAAATATACTGGCTTGCAGTTTAGCGAGAACGATGCGCAAATAGATGAAACACATTTCGCAATTTCGTCCTCCTCAAAAGTGGGCGCAACGATTGCTGATGATATTAAAAACTCATCTGTAGAAGCCAGCTTCCTAGCGTTAGTGTTGATATTTGTTTATGTGTTAATCCGATTTAAGAAATGGCAATACAGCTTGGGTGCAGTAATTGCTCTTTTTCACGATTCGCTCTTTGTAATTTCTTCTTTCGCAATTGCCCGTGTTTTCGGTTTCGCATTCGAGATCGATCAGGTGTTTATAGCAGCGATATTAACGATCATCGGTTACTCCATCAACGATACCGTAATTATCTTCGATCGTATTCGTGAGTTCTTGGGATTTGGAGCCAAGCACGATGTAAAAACTATTTTTAACGATGCGATTAACAATACGCTGAGTCGTACGCTTATCACATCAGGAACAACACTTATTACGGTTATCGTTCTTTTAATTTTTGGAGGAGAAGTGTTAAGAGGCTTCTCATTTGCGCTTTTCGTAGGATTCGTAATTGGAACCTATTCCTCTATTTTTATTGCGGCACCAATAGTGTTGGACTTGGATAAAAATGTAGCGGAAGGCGCGAAAGCTGAAGCAACGGCTGCGAGAGCATAACCTATAATCGGAATTTAAAAGGCTGTCTCATTTACGAGGCAGCTTTTTTTTGATATAACCCTCATGGCGTGATCGCAATAAAATGGCATAATTTTACGAATGAAAACCAAATGCTTGCGCTGAAAAGTATCGGCTCGACTAGGCCGCTTTTCAATATCATAACTTAACTAAGTATTGGCTCGTCTTTTTTTTGTAGGAAAGAGATTAGCTTGTGCGTAGCAACCGCGCGATGGCTGATTTGATTTTTTTCAGTCATCGTCATTTCGGCCATGGTTTGAGAGAACCCATCGGGCATAAATATTGGATTGTAGCCAAAGCCCGCTGAGCCAATTTTCTCTCTCGTAATAACACCTCTCACAATGCCTTCAAACTGTTTGATCATAGTCGGTGTTACCAATGTGATAATTGTTCTAAACTGCGCACCTCTATTTTCAATATTGATTAAATTCTTCAATAGAAGATCCATGTTATCATCTGCCTTTCGTTGCGGCCCTGCATAATGTGCTGAGTCTACTCCCGGTGCTCCATTTAGCGCATCAACTTCTAATCCCGAATCATCGGCAAAACAGATTACCCCAAATTTTTTAAAAACATATTTAGCTTTTTGAAGTGAGTTGCCTAATAAGGTGTTCTGCTCTTCGGGTAATTCTTCAAAGCAACCAATGTCAGCTAAACTTAAAATAGTAAATTGATCTCCCGCTACAGAACGGATTTCATCCAGCTTATGAAGATTGTTGGTAGCAAAACAAATTCGCATTACTTACTGATAACTTTTACTAATTCAACATCATAAATTAAATTAGTGTTAGGGGGCACGCCAAATTTTTCGTAAGAGCCAAATCCCAAACCCGAAGGAACATAAAAAGTAGCAGACGATCCTTCCTTAATAAGAGGCAGACCTTTTTGCCATGCTTTGAGGGTAGTAGATTTGCTTAGGCGGTAGCCAGTTGGGGAAGAGGATTGATCGAAAACTATTCCCGATGATAAAATTTTTCCTGTGTAATTTATAACAACCGAATCGGTAGCCAACGGATTGATAGCTGTAGAGGGAGCCACCTTGTTAATTATGCCACGTAAGCCAGATATATCTGTTATGGTAGCTGTGATAGATTTTTTTGAAAGGTATTGACTAATAGAATCAATATCGAGTAGCAATTGCCTTGTGTATTGCGGAATTACTTTTATCAGCTCTACATCGATAATCAGGTTTGAGTTTTTAGGAATAGGGCCAGCCTGGTAGGCTCCATAAGCTAAACCACTAGGAACATACAAAGTTACTTTTCCATTCTCTCCTAACTTCACTACCTCAATTTGTAATGCTTTTATAAGCTTGCTTGCTAAAAAAGTAAAAGTACTATTAGAGGAAATAGATTGCCCGCTTAATAAATGTACAGACGTTTTTATAATTACTGAATCGATTAATTTTGGCTTATAGTTATTGCCGATTGAAGCAATAGTAAACCTAAAACCAGAAGAATCTTTTTCGGCTAAAATAGAATTTGCCTTGAGGTAGGAATCTACTAATTGAATATCTTTTCTTAGCTGCTCATTATACGGAATAAGGCTTTCATCGCTGCACGAGATAAGAAGCAAGATTATCCCAACAGTAATGAAAGCCTTCATACTCTCTATTAATTCAAACTAATTAGTACTTACCAGTTCAACTTCAAAAATTAAATTAGCATTACTAGGGATAGTACCCGAACTTCCGAAAAGACCGTACGCTAAAGAAGAGGGGATATAAAGAGTTGCCTTGCTTCCAACATTTAAAAGTAACATACCAATTTGAAATCCTTTAATCAGTCCGCTTAACTTAGAAGAAACGGGTGTTGAGGAACTATCAAAAGTAGTACCCGACTTTAAAAATTTTCCGGTGTATGTAAATGAAATGGTGCTTGTAGCCGTTGGCTTGGCTCCTGTACCAACTGTAGTAACAACATAGCGCAATCCGCTAGCGTCTTTCACGTAATTAGCCACTACGTTGGTTGTCAAATAGTTTTGAATAGCTGTAGTATCTGCCTTGAACTGAGCTACTTTATCGAAAGCTTTATCATCAAAAAGCTTCATATCAAAAATTATATTTGAATTTGCCGGAAGCACTCCATTGGCAGAGGATGAAGTACCATAAGCCAAACCCGAAGGCGAGTATATCGTAAAACTACTTCCTCTATTAAGTTTAGGGATTACTGCCTTCCAAGAATAAAGAAGATTTTTATCGCCCAAGAGGATGCTATAAAAATCATCTTTTGAATCAAAGTAAACTGCTCCCGAACTCATCACGGTAGTCTTTAAACTTACATAAGCCGTGTCTGTCGCTGCCGGAATAGATCCTGTTCCACTTGTTGTTACAACATAACGCGCACCCGTTGGATCTTGAATAGCTGTTATTCCTTTTGATGTCAAGTAGGCATCAACAGCAACAACATCTTTTTTAAGTTGATCGTCAAACGTTGGTCCGGATGGTGTATCTGTACTACAAGACGAAAGCAAACCAAACCCAATCAACCAAAATCCTATTCTTTTCATTTTTTAGGTGTATTTATATCAACCATTTCCATATCAAAAACAAGGACAGAATTTTCTGTTATTATTTCGCCTCTCTTTTGATTACCATAAGCTAAAGTAGAAGGGATGTAAACTGTCATCTTAGATCCTTTATTCATTAACTGCATGGCTTCTTCCCATCCCGGTATCACTTGTTGAAAGCCAACTGTAACTTCCAAGGGAGCGTACGGCTTGCGTGCCTCATTAAAAACATTGTACTTTTTTGCTTCTTCTTCATTGCTGCTATCAAAATATTTACCATTTAATAAATATCCACTATAATTTATTTTAACAGCTTGGCCTGATTTTACATTTTCACCTTTTCCTGCTTGTGTAATGATGTAGCGCAAACCCGATTTTGTTTTTGAGGCAGCTACATTTTTTGCTTTTAAGAAAGCATCAATAATCACGGTGTCTTTTGCTAATTGAACTTGTTGATCTTTAAGCATTTTTTCGTTCTGCTTGGCAACCATATCCTGCTGAAGCTTATTGATCTGTTCGCGATCCATCACATCTTTTAATCCAATATTGAATGTAAAAGTTTGAGTGGTGTCTACACCAAAAGGAATAGGCTGGCGGAACGTTTTCTCGAATAGTTTTTTAGCAGGAATTTTAAAAGAAACGGAATCTCCTTTTGTCATCATCTTCACCACTTCCAATACCGCGTCCCCTTCTGGCACCGCACCTTGATTTTGAATAACTGCCGGGAAGCCATTCTTTTGCGAATCATTCCAAACGGAATCTTTGCCATCTTTAAAAACAAGATTCATTACCAAAAACTTACCTGAATCTACTTTCACTCCATCGCCTTTGCGCAATACAGTAAACTCATATCCGGAAGGGGTTTTCTTTGAATTAGAACAAGCTGCCAGAACTGCGGCAAAAAATAGTAGCAAAAGGTAATTTTTCATTGGTTGGTTTTAATAATTTAATTTAGGTATAACTGATTATCGATTTAATTCTTGTTTATACTCTGGCAAAATTGATAAAAATTTCTTCAAAGTTTCTTCTAATGATAATTTTGATTGCCCGCCCGAGGCATTTTTATGGCCGCCTCCACTAAAGTGTTTGCGCGCCAGCGCGTTCACATCAAAATCTGACAACGAGCGGAATGACAATTTTATTTCTTCCTTCCTGTCATACATCAGTACCGCCATTTTAATTCCCTTAATAGAAAGACCATAATTCACTAATCCTTCGGTATCGCCCGTTTGCGATCCGTATTGGCGAAGTTCTTCCCAAGTCAGCGTTATATAAGCGGTATTAAATTCGGGCAATACTTTTAATTTTTGACTCAAGGCGTATCCCGTAAGGCGCAATCTTTCCAATGAATTTGTATCGTAGATTTTCTTTGCCACCTCACTTGGGCTAGCACCTCGGCTCACTAATTCTGAAGCAATAAGAAATTCTTTTTGGGTTGTATTATTATGGCGAAACCCACCCGTATCAGTCATTAAACCAGCATAAAGGCAATTGGCAATGTTGGCGTCAATCTCATTTTTATCTCCAAGCTCATCAATCAGTTCATAAATTAATTCTGCTGTAGAAGCAGAGCTGACATCCCATTTTTCGAAGTCCGCAAAATTTTCTGGCTCCAAGTGGTGATCTATCAAAACCTTTTTACCCGAAGCTTCTTTCACTTTTTCGCCCAGCTCATTAATTCGTTGCAGACTCGAAAAATCAAGGCAAAAAATAATTTCTGCTTTCGCCAAAAGCACATTAGCTTTTTTAAAGGGTTCGTTTGACTCTTTAGACAGAGCGGTTACAATTTCTTTGAGAGGCATCCAGCCAAGAAAATCAGGATAATCGCTAGGTGTGATTACATCTACAAAATGTCCTTTTTTAATAAGATAACCCGCCAACCCTAGCGATGAGCCAAGGGCATCGGCATCTGGCTTAAAATGGGTTACAATCACCACCTTTTTAGGAGATGACAGAAATTGCTTGAGTGCCTGAATATCGTTCATAACAGGAGGGCAAAAATAATCAATGATTCTGGATTCAAGCTTCTTGGTTCTGTGTTCTTTTAATACTTTTGCGCCCAAATTATAATTCTTAAAACCCTCAAAAAATACTAAAATGGCAACCAATAGAACTTTTACCATGCTTAAGCCCGATGCAGTGCTGGCAAATAATGCAGGCGCGATTACTAAAATGATTGAAGAAGCCGGATTTCGCATTGTAGCAATGAAGAAAACAAACCTGAGCAGTGAGCTCGCTGGCAAGTTTTACGAAGTGCATAAAGAGAGAGGATTTTATGGCGAATTGGTGACTTATATGTCATCTGGTTCTATTATCCCTATGATTTTAGAGAAAGAAAATGCCGTAGAAGATTTCCGCAAATTAATTGGTGCTACCGATCCTAAAAAAGCAGAAGCTGGTACCATCCGCGCGCTGTTCGCAAAATCGATAGACGCAAATGCTATCCATGGATCCGATTCAGACGAGAATGCCGCGATTGAAGGAAGTTTCTTCTTTTCGCAGTTTGAGAGATTCTAACAAAAGCTAACAATTATCGGTTAATGGTTAATCATTGCTGATAACAAATAACTATTAACTGAATACGAATGATCGATCCTACCTACTCCGAAAAATTTGAATCGCGGCACAATGCGCCCAACACAAAAGATATAGCTGAGATGCTAAAAGTGGTGAAGGCAAAATCGGTTGATGAAGTGATCGATCAAACAGTGCCTGCCAACATACGCTTGAAAAAAGCATTGAACTTGCCAGCGGCTCAATCGGAGTATGAGTTCTTAAAGGAATTCAAAAAGGTGATGTCTAAAAATAAGATTTATAAATCGTACATCGGCACGGGTTATTATAATTGCATCACTCCCGGGGTCATCCTCAGAAATGTTTTAGAAAATCCAGGATGGTACACCGCCTACACTCCTTATCAAGCAGAGATTGCCCAAGGGCGCATGGAAGCGTTGATCAACTATCAGACAATGATCATCGACCTTACGGGAATGGAAATTGCCAATGCGTCTTTGTTGGATGAAGCTACGGCTGCTGCCGAAGCATTGCATTTACTACATGCTTCTAAAAAAGCATTGAAGAAAGATTCTCATAAGTTTTTTGTGGACGAAAATACCTTTCCACAAGTTATTGATTTATTAAAAACACGTGCCACTCCTATCGGTGTAGAATTAGTAGTGGGCGATGTTTCAAAATTAGACATCACCGAGGCCAGCTTGTTTGGAGTTTATTTACAAAATCCGAACAACAATGGAGAAATAAAAGATTACACTTCTTTTATTGAATCTGCTCATGAAAAAGAAGTGTTCGTAGTAATGGGCGCTGACTTAATGAGTTTATTATTAGTGAAATCTCCTGGCGAAATGGGTGCCGATGTAGTAGTTGGTTGCTCGCAACGTTTCGGTGTGCCTATGGGTTTTGGCGGGCCGCATGCTGCGTTCTTCGCTACGAAAGATGAGTTCAAGAGACAAATGCCTGGACGCATTATCGGTATCTCGCAAGATGCACAAGGTAATCCGGGCTATCGTATGGCATTGCAAACGCGCGAACAACACATCCGCAGAGAGAAAGCAACTTCCAATATTTGTACCGCACAGGTTCTTTTATCGGTAATGGCAAGTATGTACGCAGTCTATCACGGACCAGTAGGGTTAAAAAAAATTGCCGGAAGAATTCATGGCTTAACAAGCCTTCTTGATAAACAACTTAAAGCAAGTGGCTTCACGCAGGTGAATAGCACTTATTTTGATACGCTAAAAGTTGCGGTGGCCGATAAAAAGGCTATTGAGAAAGAAGCCGTGAAACACGAAATTAATTTCCGCTATTTCAAGGATAATCATATTGCAATATCATTGGATGAGACAACCACATTGAGTGATGTGGAAGATATTTTGAACGTGTTTAAGGCCACAAGAACCTCACCCCCTGCCCCCTCTCCAGAGGAGAGGGGAGGTGCCTCGAATAAAGTTGTAGATAATTTGATCTTGGAGTCACCCCTCTCCTCTGGAGGGCTGGGGGTGAGGTCGCCATACCTCACTCACCCCGTTTTCAACTCTCATCACAGCGAGCACGAAATGCTCCGCTACATAAAAAAATTAGAAAGCAAAGATTTATCGATGGTGCATTCCATGATTTCATTGGGCTCTTGCACCATGAAGTTGAACGCAACTACCGAAATGATTCCTGTTACTTGGCCAGAGTTAGGACAGATTCATCCATTCGCGCCAAGCGACCAAACGCTTGGGTATAAAGAAATGATCGATACCCTAGAAGTTTGGCTAAAAGAAATCACAGGCTTCACAGGAGTTTCGCTGCAACCCAACAGTGGTGCTCAAGGCGAGTACGCAGGCTTGTTGGTGATCCGTGCGTATCATCAAAACAGAGGCGATCATCATAGAAATATTGCATTAATTCCTTCTTCCGCTCATGGCACAAATCCTGCCAGTGCAGTGATGGCGGGTATGGAGGTGATTGTAACTAAGTCTGATGCCGATGGAAAAATTGATGTGGCTGATTTAAAAGCAAAGGCCGAACAGTACAAAAATAATCTCGCCTGCTTAATGGTCACGTATCCTTCTACACACGGAGTTTTTGAAGAAGCCATTATAGAAATCTGCGAAAGCATTCATCAAAATGGGGGACTGGTTTATATGGATGGAGCGAATATGAATGCACAAGTTGGGTTAACATCGCCTGCCAACATTGGGGCTGATGTGTGTCACCTAAATCTTCATAAAACATTTTGCATTCCACATGGTGGAGGTGGGCCTGGTATGGGGCCTATCTGTGTGAACGATAAACTAAAACCATTTCTACCGGGTCATGCCGTTATTAAAACAGGTGGCGAAAAAGCAATCTCGGCTATATCTGCCGCGCCTTGGGGCAGTGCAAGCATTCTTGCCATTTCGTATGCCTATATTGCTATGATGGGTTCTGAAGGATTGACCAACGCTACAAAGTTAGCCATCTTCAATGCCAATTATATTAAAGAAAGATTAGAAGGCCATTACAAAATTTTATACACAGGCACACACGGAAGAAGTGCACATGAAATGATTGTTGATTGCCGCGACTTTAAAAAAGCTGGAGTAGAAGTGGAAGACATAGCTAAGCGGTTAATGGATTACGGATTCCATGCTCCTACTGTTTCTTTCCCTGTTGCCGGAACGATTATGATTGAACCAACCGAGAGCGAACCCAAAGCAGAGATGGATCGCTTTGTAGATGCACTGATCGAAATCAGAAATGAAATCCGCGAAGTTGAAGAAGGCAAAGCCGATAAAGAAAATAATGTATTGAAGCATGCACCGCACACTGCTGCTGTGATAACTGCCGATGTTTGGAATCGCCCTTACTCAAGACAAAAAGCTGCTTATCCTCTCCCGTTTGTGAAGGCAGTTAAATTTTGGCCGAGCGTTAGTCGTGTGGATAGCGCCTATGGAGATAGAAATTTAGTGTGCACGTGTTTGCCAATTGAAGCGTATGCAACCGAAGAAAGTACAACTGCCTAAATAAAAAAATTAATCTTTACAGGCGTTAACGACAGAACAAATCTACTTCAAGTTAAAGGGCAAAGAGATTTCTAGCTTCTCCCAATAAACTACAATCTCCCCTTCGGTATTGGAATCAATTTCAACCGCATAGCGAAGTCTTTCTTGATGCCTGTCTTCTGTTTCTGGTTTTACCTTCACTCTAACAACATCTTCTTTTTCGTCATACCTATCCGTAAGATGTTGTCGCCAATTTTTATTAATGATTATCGTCCACTCACTTTTACCCGGAATAGTGAAGAACGCATACTTACCAGCTGCCACCAGTTTACCACCAATCACTAAATCTTTACTAAACTCAATACTTATAGCAGAATGAGCTCCTGTTACCCACACCTTATCAAAAGGAACCAATCCACCCCAAATTATTCTTTCGCGCACAGCAGGAGAATAATACGAAATTTTTATTTCAGTATCACCAGTTTTGATACTGCTTCTGCTTTTATACTTCCTTTGATGGAGTCTTGAGCAGATTGTTCTAGTATGGTGGCGGATAAATCTTTTTTGGTCTCCACAGACTTCAAAGTATCTGTTGGAGTTTCATCGTTGGAGTTTTTCTTCTTATCACAACTCAAAAAACTTAAAACCAAAAAACACCATACCACACTATTTTTCATGAGAATAAATTTATTGTGTCAAAAGTAAAAAGAATTAACAGCATCTCTAAAACCTTTTGTATCTGTCAGACTGAACTTGTCGAAGTCGGTTTAGATAATAATGATGGTGATTTACTTTTCGATAGCTCAACGTGACAAGGCTTGAGGGATGCCCTAAAACCAGAAAATTACTCCATTACAAAAACCCGCACATCGGGAGTATGCAAATTGAAATAGCCTAATCCGCCTTTTACATTGGTGTTAAAGTTAAGTGGCTCAGAGGCAAATGAAGCAAGATTATATCTTCTGTCATTTCGTAATTTTAAAAAGCCATAATACTCTTGACTAATATTAGAGAGGAATACAGCCACCGTATCACCTTTAGAAAATTTACGAAACAAAACTTTGAATTGTTCTTCCACAATTTTTCCATCGTTAATGCTATCACGAACTAAGCGCGTGAAAACGCGCGGGTTCAAATATGCGTTGATATCGTTCTTAGCAGAATATTTCTGAACGTTTACCATATACCAATTAGGTCCAATCGGGTCTTGCAAACTATAGTTGACTAGTGCCAACGAATCATAGTTGGTATTGTAGAGTGTTGCTTGCACGGTGCGGAAAGGAATCCGTTCTTTCAGTTGAGTAACAGCCGAAACTTCGCCCAGCTCTTTTGTTTTTACTCTCAATACATAATCATGATTAGGCTGAAGATTTAAATTTTGGCTTCCGTACAATCCGTTTCCAAGATTTGGCAAAGAATCTGTTGCTCCATCATGCACCAACCACACCTTAGCATCTGAAATGGCAATTTGATTTATCAGTGCTTGCGGATCAGTGCCTCTGCCTGCATCCAACGCTCCAATACTTTTCGTAAGCAAAACAATCAATAAACCTGTTGGCCCTATCTGCGAAGACACCACGATTTTAGGTTTCAGTTGAGTAATGTCATCGATTGCCAATGGCGCAGGGATGCACCCTGACAATATCAGAACTGTAAACAAAAAATAAAATTTAATTTGTGCACTCACCTATTCAAAATTTAAATCCATAACTAACAAAAGGTAACAACCCAAAAAGTCCAGGCTGCTCGTATCTAAAAGATCCATCTCCATTTGGTGTAATAATTATTGCGATGGGCGAAGCTCTGTTATACACATTATAAATTCCCCCAAACCATTCGCTCTGAAATTTCTTAGTGGGATTCGGCCGAAATTTTATTCCGATATCGAGCCGATGTGTGTCCGCTAGTTTTACAGAATTCATAGAAGCATATACAGGAATTAAATCTACCCCTATCAAAGTAGGAGAAGGAACTACATACTGGCCAATGATCGGTGTAAATCTGCTTCCAGAAATAAATTCAAATACGGAAGATATCGACCATTTTTTTGAAAGTTGATAGTTCAATACTAATGCAGCATTGTGTCTGCGATCATATCTAGCCAAAAACCATTCGCCATGATTAACGGCATCGTATTGTCTTTCCGACTTCGACCAAGTATAGCTTAGCCATCCGGTAAGCTTTCCTTTTTCTTTTTTAATTAATACTTCCAATCCATACGCTCTTCCTTGGCCTTGCACTAATTGTTTTTCAAATTCCACATTCAGCAACAGACTTGCTCCTTCTCGATAGCCAATCAATTGATGCAACCATTTGTAATATCCTTCTACACTTACAAACAAATTTTGCTTTGGTAATAATCGTTGCACACCAATCGCTACTTGATCTGCCGTTTGTGGTTTTACATTTCGGGTAACCGGATACCATATATCTGTTGGAAACGCAACCGCTGCGCTTGAAACTCTATGCAAATATTGCGACATGTAAGAATAGCTAGTTTTAATTGCTGTGAGAGAATCTATTGAATAACGAAGAGCTACTCGAGGTTCGGGATTATGAAAGAATGTATTATCAACAAAAGCAGAAGAAACACGCGAGCCAACGCTGTAGGATAATTTAGAATTTATTTTTCCATTAACCTGAAAAAACACACTAGATTCGAGAGAGGTTTTAGCAAGTGTAGATCCGGATTTCAACAGTTCAGAGATCTCACCCGTTGTATTAATTCGGTTAGGTGCCACTACATGATTGATCATCTCCACGCCACCACTTATAGAAATATTTTTTTTGATAGAATCTGATGAGATCATCCATTTACCACCCACATCTTCGATTGTTGAGTTTACCGCCAATCTATTTTCTTGATAAGTATTCTTGATTGAATATTTAAATACTGTATGAAAAAGCGATAGTGTTGAATTAAAATTACGATAGCTCCGATCCCACCTCAGCGTTTGTGATGAGTTACCTAAAACAAAATCGGTACTTATATTTCTATTTTTTAAAGAGGAATGAGAAATATTTGAAAAACTGAGTACATCATTACCTTCATAAAAAGTAATTTCAAGCTTAGCGTTGGCATGCGGCTTATAAATTATCTTTCCGTTGATATCATAAAAAAAGTAAGGCAATTCTTGCCCAATTAATTTAACTACTTCATCAATATAAGTTCTTCTGGCACTCACCCAAAAGGAGAGTTTTTCTTTTAAAATGGGTTGCTCTATCATTAATCGAGTAGCAATTATGCCAACGTTACCTTTTACTTTTGTTTGAGATGGAATAGTCGATTTTGAACCCACTCCTAAAATGGAGGAAAGCCTCCCGCCATACTCGGCAGGAAATGCACCGTTGATGGATTCGACTCTATCTAACATATCAGGATTAAAAACGGATAAGAACCCAAACAAGTGTCCGGTATTATAAATAGGGGCTCCATCCAATAAAACCAGATTTTGATCGGCCGCGCCTCCGCGTACAAATAAATCGGTAGTGCCATCCGCACCTTTTGTTACGCCTGGCAATAATTGAATAGTCTTTATTAAATCGGCTTCTCCACCCAAAACCGGAATGCTATTAATTTCTTTTGCGCTAAGCGTATTTGTACTCATCCGGTTTGTTTGAAACTGATCTGATTGAAGGGTGCGATCGGCAGAGATAATCACTTCATTCAATTCTTCTGTCTTAGTTTGCAATTCAAAGAGAATGGATGTATCGCTTTTTATTTTTATCTTTTGCTTAAATGAGTAATAGCCAGTATGTGAAATTTCTACCTGAATTATTCCCGATGGAACTTGAAGTATGAATTCTCCTGAGGCAGATGCAACCGTTCTCATTTTTCCTGAAAAAATTTGTGTATGAGCAGAAGACAAAGGCATGCCAAGGGAATCTTTTATCGTTCCATGTAATCGATGCGTTTGAGACTGGGCTGCTGTAAGTGAAATGAAAAAGCCAAACACAATAACCAACTGCACATAATTAATTTCCGCTTTCACAATTTTCAATGTGGGTATTACTGGATTCGAACCTGTGACCCCTACCTTGTCGAGGTAGTACTCTAAACCAACTGAGCTAAATACCCAATACCCGAAAAAAAATACGATTAGTTGCTAGTTACTAACGATAATAGACAAAAAAATTGTGGTAACCACTAAATCTCAATCAAATAGTTTAGGAAACTAAAAATAAATAACTTGATGGAGATAAACGAATCGAAAAAATCGAGAGTTTTGATGTACTTTAAAGTTCGAATGCGCAACCTAGCTTTTTCATCTTTACTTCTTATAATTGGAATTAGCGCATATGGACAAAATAAAGTAGACAGTCTTTTCATCGCAAAATATAATTCTGCTGCATTAAGTTATTTTTTATCAAAGCCCGATTCATCTTTGGCCTTAGCTAGCAAGGCGCTCAATCTTGCCGAGAAAAATAATTTCAGATTTCAGATTGCCGCCAGCCACTATGCTATTTCGCGCGCCAACTGGACAAAGACCAACTATCAACTTAGCATTCAATACGCCTTTAAAGCACTTCGGCTTTATGAAAACTCTAGTTATACTCGACAATGGGGCGAGTGTTTGTTGGCGCTGGCAAGAACGTTCAGCGATTTAAAAGACTATTCGCAAGCTAGATCTTATATAAATCAAGCGCACAAACTTGTTAATAAGCAAACTGACAATAAGCTACTGGCAGAGGTAATGAGAGAGAAATCTTTTCTACTAACTGAATTAAAAAAATACGACTCTGCCCTCTTATGTACCAATAACGGAATCAATCTTTATGAAAAAAGAGGAGACTCGCTGGATGCAAGTGTACTGTATAGTAGGAAGGCTCGTATTCTTCTTGAACAAAACAAATTTACCGAAGGCCTTCCCTATATCAACAAGTCAATTTTAATTGATAGCCTCGTAAAAAATCGCAGAGGGCTTGCGGTGGGTTACTTCCAGGCTGCTCAGATAGCCTTTCATCTTGGCGAAACAGAAAAAGCATTGACACTTCTAAAAAATAGCGACCGAATAGGGAAAGAGATGAACAACTTATCGAATCGAATACGGGTGGCAAAACTTAGGGTAGAAATTTATAAGCAAAAGAAACAAAGCGATTTGGTAATTCATCAATTAGAATTAATTGATTTGTATAAGCAAAGTATTTTCAACACTGAAAAGAATGGTCAAATTCAGGAGATGAAATCCTTGTATGAATTAGAAGAAAAAGATCATCTCATCAAATTGTTAGAAAATCAAAACTCATTAGAGAAACAAAAAAGCAAGAACCAGCAATTAATTTTAATATCGGTTTGCATTGTTGTCATTCTGCTAGTAGCCATTTTATTTGTGTTCTGGCGAATGCGCCAATATCAAAAGAAAGTAAATGAAGACCTAGCTTTAAAAAATCAGGAAATCGAATTGCAAAATGAAGAGATTCAATCGCAAGCAGATTCATTACACACTATCAATCAATTAAAATCAAAAATACTTTCCGTTATCAGCCACGATCTTCGTGGGCCTATCACAAATTTGCATTCGCTATTAGAGCTTGTCACCAAAAATATAGTAACCCCAGAAGAGTTTAATGAACTCTCGGTTAAATTAAAATCAAATCTAAACGTAACACAGCGCACGCTAGAAAATTTATTGAACTGGTCGTTGGGGCAAATGGAAGGAATTAAAACAGTACCCGTTGCATTCAATATTAATTCTGTTATTGAAGATGTAGCTCATCTTTCTGAAGAAGCCGCTAACCGAAAACAAATTCTGTTTAGAAAAGATGGAAAGGTTCCCTTGTTTGTAAATGCCGATGTGAATCAAGTTCACCTGATTCTTCGTAATTTATTTAACAACGCAATTAAATTTTCTAAGCACGAAAGCGAAGTAATCATTACAGTTGAAGTTCAACATAAATTTTGCTTCGTATACATTCAAGACAAAGGCATTGGAATGACACGCGCAGAAATTGAAATGATCACCAACTCAAATGAATATTTTACCAAAACCGGAACCGATCAGGAAAAAGGAACTGGCTTAGGTCTTTTGCTATGCAAAGATTTTATTAAACGCAACGGAGGAGAATTTTTTATTGAAAGCAAACTGAAAGAAGGGACGTTGGTTACATTTAGTTTACCCTTGGCCTAATCTTCAAAACCAATCTTCTTATGGCTGCCATCGCAAAATGGTTTATTGGATGAAACGCCACATCTGCAAAAAGCAGTAACATTATTTTTCTTTGTCAGTTCACCTTTGCTATTTTTTACGGTAACATTCCATACACTAATAACGGCCCATTCAGAGACGTTTCAACGATGGTTTCTGCCTCCAATGCAATTTTACCATCACTTTCATCTCGGTTAAGATAATAGCTAAGAGCACCGCTTGGGCATTTCTTTATTTGCTCAATAATTCTTTCTGTAGAAGATTCCTCCGGTGTAATCCACGGACGTTTTTTTGGATCAAAAACATCTCCTAATCCTTTGAAGCAGATAGCCGAGTGAATACATTCATTTGGTTTCCACACGATTGTAACTTCTCCGTTGGTGTATTTTTTTGTAATGTCTTTCATGTCAGCTTATCGGTTAACTGTTAGCAATGCTTATAAAGCACCTGCACCTGCCAGTGTAGTGTTTATTTCAATTGGGTTGGATAATATTTTGTGAACCGGGCACGCATTCGCGATTTGTAGTAATCGCTGTCGTTGACTATCATCAATAGTTCCTTCCATCAAAATCTCTCTGGTAAAACTTGTTTTACTATCCAATTTTTCAAAATTAACTTCTACTTCGATTTTATCTAAAGGCCATTTTTTTCTATCCGCATACATGCGCAATGTAATGGCGGTGCACGAAGCGAGCGCAACTAACAGAAACTCGCTCGGAGAAGATCCTTGACTAGTTCCTCCTACGTCAGTCGGTTCATCGGCAATTACTGAATGGCCATTTGAAATTATCTCGGTTTTAAAATGATCGTGTCCAATTCTTGCGATGGCCACTTTTAGAATTCTTTATTTAACACAAACGAATTTTGTGTATTTCTTTGGCGCGGTGTTAATTCTCTCGCTCGCAAATCTTCAGGAAGTGCATTTATATCTCCCAAATATCCAATGGCAATTACTACTACTGCCTCATGCGTAGAAGGAATATTGAATTCGACATGAGCTTTCTCTTTATCAAAACCTCCCATTTGATGAACATTTAAACCCAGGCGTGTTGCCTCTAATGAAAGAAAAGCATTGGCCGATCCTAAATCATATTTGGCAGCCCCGTTCGGTTTATCATTTTGGCTAAAATACTTACGAGCCATAGCCACAATTAGCAAGGGTGCTTGATGAGCCCAAATTATATTTCCTGGCATTAGTACATTAACAATTTTTTGATGAAGAGCTGCCTGATCTTTTGTTGCATACAAGTATACCCACGGCTGTTCGTTAACACTCGAGGGCGCCCACCGCGCAGCTTCAAACAAGGCCTTTATTTTTTCAGGCTCAATAGCTTTATCTGAATAAGCTCTGCTGCTTCTTCGCTGTTCTATCACTTCTAAAATCGGGTACTCTATTTCTGTAGACTTTTGCATTTCTAGTGTTTCCATTTCGGTTTGATTGATAATGATGTTTAACAAAATTAATTAAGAAGGGTTCATTTATACCATTTCGGTATTCTCCACGCTGCTAAAAATCCTGAAATGGCATGCATCGACCCTACTAGTAAAGGGAAAGTGCTATCTAATTTAGTGCAGTCTAGCAGATGTGGTTTAAACAAAGGGAAAAAACTTAGTAGCGTATGGTTGCTTCCAGTGCACCTCCTATCAATTGTACAGGTAAGGTTAGCTGCAATCTACCATGCAATAGCTCCTCCTTTCAGTGATTTCATTAAGTCTACATTCTTGGTTTAGTAGTTAGGTTAGGTTAGGTTAAGTTAGGTTATTTTATAAATTTTTTGACTGCGTGATTATTTTTTAGTGGCATATATGGCTTCCGTAATTTCATTAAATAAAAGCCCGCTTCCACCACCATAATGCTTAATTATTTTTATGCGGGGATTTATTTTTTCAAAAAAGACTTTAAGCCCCGCTTCTGATTTTTCTTCTACCCCACCGCCTATCAATACCAAATCAAAAGTCTGTTCACCAAAAACCTTCTTTGCTTCGTCATCAGAAAGTGCTCCTATCGCCTTCATATCTGGTTGAGAATTGATAAGTCTCACCACAGTTTCTAAAATCTGAGGATGCCTTCCAATTACGAGAATGTTTTTCATAATAAGTCAATTAATTCAGCTACAGACTATCGAATGTGGACTAATTCATCGGTACATCCATCAATAAAATTTCAGCTTCGCTATTAGCATGAATAGAGATTCTTTCTGTATTCCAAATTCCAACGCCATCGCGCTTGTTTAATTTTTGATTGTTAATGGTAACATCACCATTAATAATAAAGGCATAGACTCCATTTCCTTTTTGTTTGATGGAATATTCAGTAGTGAAATCTTTAGTCAAATTACCTAAGTGAAACCAAGCATCTTGATTGATCCAAACGCCATCATCAGTTTTAGAAGGGCTAACAATTTGTTGGAGTTTGTTAACTCTATCTTCGGGTTTAAAAGTAATTTGATCGTAGCGAGGAGTAATATTTCTTTCTTTAGGGAAAACCCAAATCTGTAAAAAATTAACCTTCGAATCTTTATTCTTATTGTATTCGCTGTGGTAAATGCCAGTGCCGGCACTCATGATTTGAACATCATTTTGTTGGATGACAGCCGCGTTGCCCATGCTGTCTTTGTGTTCAAGATCTCCCAAAAGAGGAATGGAGATAATTTCCATATTATCATGCGGATGCGTACCAAATCCCATACCTCCATCTACAAAGTCATCATTCAACACACGAAGCTGACCGAAGTGCGTGCGCGTAGGGTCATAATAATGTGCGAAACTAAAAGTATGGTTGGTATCTAACCAACCGTGGTTGGCATGGCCGCGGGTAGCAGCTTTGTGTAATACAGTATTCATAGTTGTGTTATTTTCTAATGGTAAATGATTAAATCCTATTTGCGCTATCGGCAAAGCAGGTCTAGCTTCCGGCTTGGTAGATAGTGCGTTTATGCTCACTGCCCCTGTAGTGGCCAGTGCCTTTTTGATAAAATCTATGCGGTTCATCTTGTAATCTTAACAAATTTATATACAATTGTTGTATTTACAATTATTTGTACTATTTAGTTCCCGAGTTGCATGCAATAAAAAAGCCGCCCAGAAATTAGAGCGGCTTGTTGTAAGCTAAATTTTAATTGTTTTTTACGAAACCACAAAGCATCGGTTTAAAATAGCCCGATGCTCATTCCCATAATTGGTATAACACCAATTTCTGAGCTCCTGAATCTCCTCCTCTATCAACAACTTGATAGCCTTCCTCAACTCTTTTTCAAAGAGTCGCGCGTCAAAACTTACTCTGGCGAGTATGTTTTTAACATAATTGAGCATTTTCTTCATTCTACAAAATTTCAAAAATTGAAGTTTCAGAATTAAAACGATAAAATACCATCAAAGTTATAATCGATTTCATAAAATTACGATCAGTCCTCTGAACACTAGCTTTGCTTTTGGGTGTATGAAAGTACAAAACAAGTTTAATAGTAGAAAGAACATTTTACTTTTGTATTGCAACTGGTTGCGATGCTAATTGCAACCTTGAATTTTATGATAAGAAGCTGTTTTTTCATTTTCTGCATCTTCCTTTTTGGTCTGGCCAAAGCCCAAAACGTACAGATTGATTTAGGACCAAACGAAATTGGTGAGAATCAAGCATGGACAATAACGGTTACGGTTAATAACGACCGCTTGCGGAATTATGATAACTTCCCTGACATAGATGGATTACAAAAAAGAGGCACCTCATCCTCTTCACAAACGAGTATTATTAACGGTCAAATGAGTTCCTCGCAGAGCATCATCATGACGTATGTTCCGCTAAAGCAAGGAACCATCAATATACCTTCCTTTAAAATGAAGGTGAATGACCAATCCTATTCTGTAATTGGAAAGAAAATAAAAGTAGGCGCACCTGTGCAGGCGCAATCATCAGATCCCTTCCGCAGTATGTTTGATCGCGACCCGCGAGAAGATTTCTTTGGAAGAGGCGGAAATCAGGAGTTTGTAGATGTAAAAGAAGAAGCATTATTAGCTCTTACAACCACAAAAGATGAGGTTTTTGTTGGCGAGGGGTTTACCGCTACTCTTTCATTTTTGGTGGCTGATAATAACAGAGCGCCTATGCAATTTCACGATTTAGGGAAGCAACTGGCCGATATTCTGAAAAAAATAAAACCCGCCAACTGCTGGGAAGAAAATTTCAATATTGAAAGTATTGAAGGCGAGCCGATTGAAATAAATGGAAAGAATTATACCCAGTACAAAATTTATCAAGCAACCTTTTTCCCTCTCAATAATCAGAATGTCATTTTTCCAAGTGTAGGATTGGAGATGATCAAATTTAAAGTGGCTAAAAATCCTTCTTTCTTTGGTCAGAACAGGCAAGAAGATTTTAAAACGTTTTATTCGAAAGTAAAAACGGTGAGGGTAAAAGAACTTCCACCTCACCCCATGAAGGATGCAGTAGCAGTGGGCGACTATCATTTAGAAGAGAGACTTGGTAAAAATGAGTTGGAAACTGGCCAGAGCATAGGCTACGATTTTAATATTTACGGAGAAGGTAATATTTCTTCCATCGAAAAACCGAAAGTAAAACAAGACAACAGTTTTGAGTTTTATGAGCCTAATGTAAAACAAAATATAAGCCGCGATGGTGGCCGAGTAGCCGGTACTAAATCATTCAGCTACTTTATGATTCCGAAAGAACCAGGAAAATTTAAGCTCAAAGATTATTTTCAATGGGTGTTCTTCAATCCTAAAATAAGAAAATATGATACACTCAAATCGCAACAGATAGTAACTGTAATAGGAGAAAGTCAAAAAAATCAAGCGATAGAAAGTAATGATTTAGGATCTTTTTATGACCGAATCGATGCTACAGATAACACTTTAAAAATCACTCAGTCTTCAAACTGGATGAAAATTGGTGTGAATGTTTTTATCTTGCTCGTCTTGGCGGCTTCAGCTTATCTGATCTTCAAAAAATAGCATGGGAAATAATTACGGTACTCTTTTTAAAATCAGCACGTTTGGTGAAAGCCATGGCTCAGCAATTGGCGTAGTATTAGATGGCTGCCCGGCAGGTTTAGAAATTGATGAAGCCTTCATTCAATCTGAATTAACCAGAAGAAAGCCAGGTCAATCTAAAATAACTACTCAGCGAAAAGAAGACGATATATTTAAAATTCTCTCGGGTGTGTTTGAAGGTAAATCTACCGGAACCCCCATTGCCATTGTAATCGATAATCAAGATCAGCGCAGTAAAGACTACAACCACATCGAAAATACGTTCCGTCCTTCTCATGCCGATTTTACTTATCAAGAAAAATATGGCATTCGCGATCATCGCGGTGGTGGAAGAAGTTCTGCACGCGAAACCGCAGCACGTGTAGCTGCAGGCGCTATCGCTAAATTATTATTAAAAAAATACTCAATTGAAATCAACGCTTATGTATCGCAAGTGGGTGAACTCAAAGCACCAAGCTACACTCAACTAGATCTTTCAAAAACAGAAGATAATATTGTGCGTTGCCCCGATCCCGCTACAGCAGAAAAAATGATTGCCTTAATTGATCAGGTAAGACTACAGCGCGATACCATTGGAGGAGTTGTAACCTGTGTAATTAAAAATACACCCGTTGGTTTGGGCGAACCTGTATTCGATAAACTGCATGCCGAATTAGGCAAGGCAATGCTGAGCATCAATGCTGTAAAAGGTTTTGAATACGGTAGCGGTTTTGCAGGCGTGCAACTGCGCGGCTCGCAACACAATGATGAGTTCTATTATGAGGGAGCCCTCCTACCGGAAAGGCAGGGAAAAATAAAAACCAAAACAAATCACTCGGGTGGTGTGCAGGGCGGCATCAGCAACGGAGAAGATATTTATTTCAATGTAGCCTTTAAGCCCGTTGCTACTATTATGCAAGATCAACAAACAGTGGATAAAGATGGAAACGAAGCAACCGTATCCGGAAAGGGAAGACACGACCCATGCGTGGTGCCAAGAGCAGTGCCGATAGTAGAAGCAATGGCCGCGCTAGTGCTGGTCGATTTTTTGTTGAGAGCGAAAACTTCAAAACTTTAAATTATTACCCACGAAAAATCTTTGCTATACTTACGTTGGTAAAAGATGACACACGAATATTTAAAAAAAATCGCTGCTACCACTTCTCTTGGCGATGCTCGCGAAGAAAGCTATTACGGCCAGCTCTATTCTTTTTTGGAAACTTTTGCCGATAGCATTGGCAAAAAGAAAATACAAATCACTACGCTCCCCAAAAAGACCGAAGCTGGTAACCCCGACTTCCGTGTGTGGGATGGCAAACAACAAATTGTTGGATACATAGAAGCTAAAAAGCCGGGCGAGAATCTAGATGTGATTGAAAACGCTGAACAGCTTAAACGCTATCGTAGCGTTTTTCCAAATCTTATTCTCACAGACTTTTACGAATTCAGGTTGTATCGCAATGGTCAGTTAGTTGATAAGGTATTGATTGGCCGACCTTTCATTGCCAAGAAATTAAAAGTAATTCCTCCTGTTGAGAACGAAGAGAAATTTCATTCGCTGCTTAACAAATTCTTTTCTTTCTCTTTACCGAAAGTATTTTCTGCCGAAACACTGGCGCAGGAATTAGCAAAGAGAACACGCTTCCTGCGCGATGAAGTAATTTCAAAAGAACTGGAAGAAGAAGAAAAAGGCAAAGGACCTATCTACGGTTTCTACCAAGCTTTTAAAAAATACTTGATTGCCGATTTAAAAGAAGAAGCCTTTGCCGACATCTATTCACAAACCATTACGTATGGTCTGTTTGCTGCACGAACGCGCGCCAACGGAACCTTCAACAGAAAACTTGCTTTTGATTTAATACCTCCCACCATCGGTATTTTGCGCGATGTGTTTCAGTTTATATCGTTGGGCAAACTGCCGCTGCAAATGGAGGTAATCATTGATGACATTGCCGAAGTATTGCAGGCTGCCGAAGTAAGCAACATCTTGCACGAATATTATCGCAAAGGTAAAGGCGAAGATCCGATCGTGCATTTTTATGAAACGTTTCTAAACATTTACGATCCGGCCACGCGCGAAAAACGCGGAGTGTATTATACGCCTGAGCCGGTAGTAAAATACATTGTGCGCGCCATACACGATTTGCTGAAAACACATTTCAATTTGCAAGATGGTTTGGCCAGCAAAGAAGTAACGCTGCTCGACCCGGCCGGTGGCACACTTACCTTCCCGGCCGAAGCCATTAAACTTGCCGTGCAAGAATTTACAAGCAAATATGGCGATGGAGGCCTGAACCAGTTTTTTCAAAATCATATTTTAAAACACTACTATGCTTTTGAGTTAATGATGGCACCCTATGCCATTGGGCATATTAAGATTAGTTTCTTGCTGGAAGAGTTGGGCTATAAAATGCGTGAAGAAGATCGCTTCAATTTATTTCTTACCAACACACTCGATATGGAAGACCTCGCCCAGACCGAAATACCCGGCCTGGAAAGTTTAAGCGATGAAAGCCACAAAGCAGGACAAATAAAAAAGAGCGAACCGATATTGGTGATTATAGGCAATCCTCCCTATTCTGCAAACTCGTCAAACTATAATGCATGGACAGAAAGACTTTTAAAAGAAGACCTTGATGGAGCAACTTCGTATTATAAAATTGATGGAAAACCTTTAGGAGAGCGTAATTCAAAATTACTGCAAGATGACTATGTGAAGTTCCTTCGATTCTCTCAATGGAAAATACATAAAGCAGGTCACGGTATAGTAGGTATGATTACCAATCACAGCTACCTCGATAATCCTACGTTTAGAGGAATGCGCCAGAGTTTGATGAATACCTTTAATGAAATTTACATTATTGATTTGCATGGAAATGGTTTGAAGAAAGAAACTACACCAGAAGGTGGAAAAGACGAAAACGTATTTGACATTCGACAAGGTACAGCCATTGCTATTTTTATTAAGAGAAAAGGGGCCAAGAGTTGCAAAGTTGTTTATCGCGATATCTATGGAACTCGGGAAGAGAAATATGATTGGCTGGAAAAACAAGAATTCAAAAAGAAAGATTATTCATCGCTAAAGCCTGAGTCTCCTTGGTATATTTTTATTAATCGAAATGAAGAGGGCTTGAAGTATTTTAATTCTTGGCCAAGAATTACTGAAATATTCCCACTTAATTCTTCTGGGATTAAAACTCATAGGGATCAATTTGTGATTGCCTTTAAAGCAAGTGAATTGGAGCAAAAAGTTAGACAGTTTAGTAATTTGAAATTTCCTGACGATTTCATCAAGGATGCATATGGACTCGATAACTCCGAGACATGGAGTATATCTGATGCTAGGAAACAAGTCTCTGAAGACAAGAATATTTTTGAAAAATTTAATGCAATACACTATCGACCATTTGATACAAGAATAATAGTGTATTCCGATGATTTAATTGATCGGTCTCGAAGGGATGTTATGCAACATCTCTTAAAAGATAATTTAGCAATAACTGTTGGAAGGCAAGGGCAAGTTGTAGGGAATGAACATCTTTGGAATTTAGCTTTCATTACAGATAGTATCGCTGACGTAAATGCTTTTTATCGCGGAGGTATTGTAGCGCTACCTCTCTACCTCTATAAAACTGAAAGCAAACGCAAGACCCCAACCATGATGCTCTTCGAGCCAGAGATGGAATATGATAGTAAAGGAAGAGTACCCAACATCAGCAAAGAGGTTCTAGCAAATTTAGAGAAGGCATACAAAAAGAAGTTTACACCAGAGCAGTTGCTGCATTACATCTATGCTATTCTTTACAGCAATACCTATCGTAAAAAATTTGCCGAGTTTTTGAAGATTGATTTTCCGCGCATACCCTTTACCAGCGATTACAAACTTTTTATTGAACTCGCCAAATTAGGTGAAGAATTAACCGAACTCCATTTATTAAAACACAAAGCGCTTAACAAACCCGTAGCCAAATACAAAGGCAAGGGCGATGATAGTGTAGTGAAACCAAAGTATGATGAAGAGAAACAAATTGTATTCATCAACGATAAAAATTATTTCGAAGGCATTGCTCCCGAAATATGGAACTATCACATTGGCGGCTACCAAGTGCTTGAAAAATATTTAAAAGACAGAAAGGGAAGAGTGATGGAAGACCCCGGCCAGTATTGTAAAATAGTAACAGCATTGTATTTCACTATTAATTTGCAATCAAAAATAGATTCGCTATTTAGTAGCGCAGAAAAAAAAGTAGTAGACTAAAAATTAATCAATGGAAGCCATACCATCACCAAAAAAAAGTAAACTCACTCTCTACATCATCATTGCTTTGGTAATAGGCATTGCGCTAGGGTTTGTGCTGAATAAAAGTTATGTGATTGACGAAAATATAAAAATAGAATTACTAGAAGTCGACTTACAAAAAGTTCAACATCAACTCTCTCAGTCGCCTGATAGCACACAAGCAGCCACTTTAGAAACACAGAAAAAATCCATCATAAAAGAGCGCGGAACCATCATTTCTGCTCGCGATAAAAAAGTAGAGCCCTTTTCTATTCTTGCAGACATTTTTTTGCGCCTGATAAAAATGATCGTGGCGCCACTGGTCTTCACCACCTTGGTGGTAGGTGTGGCAAAGCTGGGCGATATAAATTCGGTTGGCAGAATTGGCGGGAAGACACTCTTGTGGTTTTTGGGCGCCTCGCTAACCAGTTTACTTTTAGGGATGATTTTGGTAAATATTTTTCAGCCAGGCATTGCTATGAAGTTGCCCTTACCAGATTCAAGCACTGACATTGGATTGACAAATGGTGGATTGTCGTTAAAAGAATTTTTGTATCACGTTTTTCCGGCCAGCGTAATTGACGCGATGGCAAAAAATGAAATTCTGCAAATTGTAGTCTTCTCCATTTTCTTTGGAGTGGCCACAGCGGCAATTGGCGAACAAGGCAAAATTGTTGTTAAAGCAATGGATGCAATTGCGCATGTCATTTTAAAAGTGACCGGTTACGTTATGAACTTTGCACCCGTTGCCGTATTTGGTGCCATGACGGCCATTATTGCCAAGCAAGGTTTAGGTATTTTAAAAACGTATTCCATTTTCATTACTGAATTTTATTCTGGGTTATTGATTTTATGGATTGTACTTGCGTTGGTAGGCTCACTCATTATAGGCAAGCGGGTGATAGCACTTTTGAAAAAAATGAGGGAACCCATTCTACTCGCGTTCAGCACCAGTAGTAGCGAGGCTGCGTTTCCAAAAACAATGGAGCTTCTTCAAAAATTTGGATGCAAAGACAAGATTGTGAGCTTCGTGTTGCCGCTCGGTTACTCTTTTAACTTAGATGGAAGCATGATGTACATGACGTTCGCTTCGCTGTTCATTGCGCAATCATACGGAATAGATTTACCATTGAGTACCCAAATTAGTATGCTCTTGGTTCTCATGCTCACCAGCAAAGGCATTGCAGGTGTTCCGCGCGCTTCTTTAGTTGTTATTGCTGGCACGCTTGCTACTTTTAATATTCCCGAAGCGGGCCTTGGGTTGCTATTAGGCATCGATCCGCTATTAGATATGGGCCGAAGTGCCACAAATGTTGTCGGCAACAGCATTGCAACTGCGGTGGTGAGTAAGTGGGAAGGTGAACTGGTGAAGGGGGAGGAATAAATTTCAATCAACTCCCGAACTTAATTTTCTTAGCTTTGTTGCTACTAAAAAAGAACTTATCATCATGCTAAAACCAGCGCCTAAAGCCATTCATATATACTTAGAGTCGAATCCCAATCCTAACTCTCTCAAGTTTGTTATTAACGAGATGTTGGTGCCAGAAGGAATGAGCTTTGATTTCCCCTCACCTGCCGAGGCAGAAAATGCACCACTCGCTCAAGAACTTTTTATGTATCCGTTCGTAGATCGAGTTTTTTACATGAGCAATTTTGTAACAGTTACAAAAAAAGAAGATGTTGAGTGGATCGAAATTCAAGAGACATTAAAAAAACACATTGTCGATTTTTTAGAATCAGGTAAGTTAATTCTTGATTTAAAAACTCCAGAAGCGGTGGAGCAAGAAGAAACAGAGACCATCAAAAAAATCAAAACCATTTTGGATGAATACATTCGCCCCGCAGTAGAACAAGATGGTGGAGCAATCACTTTTCATTCTCTAATTGGCAAGAAAGTTACCGTAGCATTGCAGGGTTCATGCAGTGGTTGTCCATCGTCTACCATTACATTAAAGGCAGGCATTGAAAATCTTTTCAAGAAAATGATGCCTGAAGAAGTGGAGGAAGTAGAGGCATTGGGCTAAATCTTTTTTGCGCGCAACATTTCTCTTTTGCCAGGAGGCCCGGGCAATTTCTCAACCGTTAATCCAAGAGAAATTAAATCCCTTCTCACTTGTCCTTTGGCGCAATAGGTAACAAAAATTGAATTTTGTTTCATCGCAATAGCTACTTTTTTCAAGATTGGAAGCTCCCATAGCTCCGGCTGTTTAGCCGGAGCAAACGCATCAAAATAAATTAAATCAAATTTTTCTCTTTCAAAAACAGCCTCCTCAAGTTTTATCGCACGCTTGTTAAGTTTAAAGTTTGCAACAATTTCTTCTGCTTCGTTCCAATGTGATCGGTGAATTTTTTCAAATACGTTTTCTGCATGTAAAAACTTTGGGTAATTCAAAGTAGCAATGATATCATTCTCTAATGGAAATGCTTCAACCGTTTCGTAGTAAATCTTTATTGAGCGCTGCTCAGTTGCCAAAAGCGTAAGTAAGGTATTGAGGCCAGTGCCAAATCCTATCTCTAAAATAGAAAGTTCGCTTTTTTTAAAAATAAGAAATGGTTTTAACCCACTCTCAATAAAAACATGTTTAGATTCTTGAATGGCACCGTGCGTAGAGTGATAGGTTTCATTCAAACTCACATTCAACAAAGAACTAGATCCGTCTTTAGTTTCAATTAAATGAATTTGATTCACTTAATCTTTTTTTATCAACGCAACCGCCATTGCGTTCACGCCTTCTTCTCTTCCAACATAACCCATCGTTTCATTTGTAGTCGCCTTGATAGAGATATCTTCTCCTGTTATGTTCATTAACGGTGCTAATACTTTTTTCATCTCTTCTATATGCGGATTGATCTTAGGATTTTCTAAAACAATAGTACAGTCTACATTCTCAACCGTCCAACCTTTCTCTAAAAGTTTTTTTGTCACATCCACTAAAAAGAATTTTGAATCTTGGCCTTTCCATTGCGCGTCTTTATTTGAATAATGAAACCCAATGTCGCGCAAATTGGCGGCTCCTAACAAAGCATCGCAGATGGCGTGGATTAACACATCCGCATCGGAATGACCCACTGCTCCTTTGGTTGCTGGAAGTTTTATTCCTCCCAACCAAAAATCTCTCCCTTCTTCCAGTTGATGCACATCAAACCCCAACCCAACTCTAATTTTCATAAGTAGCGCTATCAATTATAAAAAGATTTCCGAAGAATATTCTATCGTTTGCCAATTTATGCAATTAATAATTAAATTGATTTATGAAAAAGTTTATTCAGCTGCTTTTGGGTAATAAAGTTTTAAAAGAAAGCACTGATTATAAATATGCTACGCTGAGGATTCAGTTCAACCTGATCATTATTTTCATTTCAATTTTTTACTTGTGGCTTGATACTTATGTTGGAGTAAGCGTCTTTATTCCCTGGTATACAGGAATATTATTGATCGGCATCCTGGGCATTGCATTAAATAGAATGGGCTATTACACACTAACCAATGCTCAAATTATTATACTTTCCAATTCGGTTGTATTTCTTTTTGCAGATACCGATAGCCACTATGGCGGAATATTTTTTTATTTTATTGGGTGCGCGCTTACTTCTTTGATACTATTCGGTTACAAGTATAAATATTTTGCCATTGTATGTGTAGGCTTATCAATAGGGCTCGGCTTGCTTGCTTTTTTTTATAATTTCAATTTGGTTCCTCCACCTAGATACGATGAAGTAAGTACACGCATTAATTTTGTTGCAAACTTTATCATTGGCAGTGTAACGTGCGCAATGATTGTTTATTTTTTGATCCGAGAAAATTTTGAATCTGAAAAGAAATTAATAGAAAATCAAAACCAATTGGTTTCCACCACGGAGGAATTAAAAATAAGCAAAGAGCGATTTGAAATGGCTGTAAAAGGAAGTAGGGCAGGTATTTATGAGTGGAGCTTATTGGACAATATCATTTATGTAAGTACGCAGTGGAAGGAGTTGTTAGGATATACTGCAAGCGAACTATCCACTATTTCAATTGATCAATTTATTTCTTACGTTCATCCGGAAGATGGAGAAACTACGCATCAAAAAATTCAAATTGTTTTAAAAACACTAGAGCCTTACCAATCTGAAGTAAGGATTAGGACGAAATCAGGAAAATACAAATGGTTTTTAGATAGCGGAATGGTAAAACCGGGCATCAATAATCAGGCAGCATTTGTGATAGGATCGCTGATTGATATTGATGATCGTAAAAAATCAGAAGGAGAAATCACACTCAAAAATATTCAGTTAGCAAAAACAAATGAAGAACTGGACAGATTTGTTTATAGCGCTTCGCACGATATGCGCGCACCCTTAAGTTCATTATTGGGTTTAATCAATCTTTCGGAAAAAACAGAAGTGATTGAAGATTTCAGAATTTATCATGGGATGATGAAAGATCGTATTAAAGTAATGGAAGGATTTATTAAAGAGGTAACAGACTATTCCAGAAATACAAGGCTTGATTTGGTGCTTACAAAACATTCTTTACACAACATTGTAAAAGAAGTGGTTGATAACCTTGCTTATTCTTATACCAATAAAAAATTGAAAGTAGAAATAAACATCGATCTTGCTTTATCGATAACCACTGATGTCAGTCGGTTGAAAGTGGTTCTTAATAATTTGATTTCTAATTCTTATAAATATCAAAGAGCTGAAGAGGAACATCCATATATAAAAATAAGCGGACAAGCTAGTTCAAACAATACATTTGTAGTAAGTATATCTGATAATGGAACGGGAATTAGTTCGGCATATCATCATCGCATTTTTGATATGTTCTTTCGTGCATCTGAAAATTCAGAAGGCTCGGGATTAGGGCTTTATATTGTAAAAGAAACGCTTCAGAAATTAGGTGGCGATATTTGGGTAGAATCTAAAGAAGGAAATGGTTCTGTTTTTTCTTTTTCGCTCCCTACTCTTTCTTAACGCCCTTGTAGTAGAGAACGCTTGAATTTTCTTCTCTCAATATTTGAGAAGAAACTCTGTTTATATCATCCAAAGAAATTTGTTCCATCAACTGCGCTTCCTTATTTACCAGATCTGCATCGCCCGATAAAGAGGCAAATGCCAAATTCATTGCACGATTGAGCACCTCTACTTCACCAAATTGCAAACTTGCCTCTGCTTGATTTTTTACTTTCTGTAGTTCCTCTTCTGTTATTCCTTGATGTAACACCTCGTTTAAAACGCGATCCACTTCAGCTTCCGCATCTTTTAAATCAATTCCATCTTTTACACGGCCATTTACTACCAGCAGGCCTGGGTCTACCGTACCCATCACAAAAGAAGAAATAGACGTAAAGATTTCTTTTTCTTTTACCAGTGCATGATACAACCGACTTGATTGGCCACGGCTTAAAATATCGCTAAGAAAATCACTGGCATAGTAATCATCATGAAACCTTCCGCTCATGTGCCAAGTTTTATAAAGCGCATTTGCAGGTACTTTTGCTTCTATTTCTAGCGTGCGCTTGTGTTTTTGTTTGGGTTCGGCTATCAGATTTCGTTCCGGCCTTTTTACTGCCGGAATTGAACCAAACCATTTCTCCGATAAATTTTTTACTTGTTGCAAGTTTACATTTCCTGCCACCACCAACACAGCATTATTAGGAAGGTAATGACGAAAGAAAAAATCTTTCACATCTGTTATCGTTGCGTTTTCAATATGACTTATTTCTTTACCGATGGTTGCCCATTGATACGGGTGCTTTTGAAATGCCAGTGGCCGAAGCTTCAACCATACATCGCCATAAGGTTGATTGAGATATCGCTGTTTAAATTCTTCTATCACCACTTTGCGTTGCACCTCCAACACAGTGGGGTCGAACGACAAACTCATCATGCGATCGCTTTCCAACCAAAATCCGGTTTCGATATTAGCCGCAGGAACTGTTAAATAAAAATTAGTAATATCTGTACTGGTAAATGCATTGTTCTCTCCGCCTACTAGCTGCAAGGGCTCGTCATAGCTTGCAATGTTGGCAGATCCGCCAAACATAAGATGCTCAAATAAATGAGCAAAACCTGTTTTGGCAGGGTCTTCATCTCTAGAGCCTACATCATACAAAATATTCATTACCGCCAACTGTACGGTCGGGTCTTCGTGTACAATCACGCGCAATCCATTGGCTAGCGTAAACTGATCAAACTTTATCATATCGCACCAAAAATAAGGTTAGTTTTTGGATTACCCCGACATAGGAAAACATAAGTTTACAAAGTCTGTTAAGAACAAAAAGTAAGTATCTTTGTAATCTTATTATTGAATTTATGACCACTGATTCGTTCCGTTTCTCCGATACCTCAGAACCACATCGCATCCGCATGAAGGAGATTATGTCTCAACATCCTGAGGTGAAACAACTGATGGGCAAAAATCCGCTCACACTTTTAGCAATTTTTGGATTGGTTGGTGGAATGATTTTGATTTCTTATTTATTGAAAGACAGTGCCTGGTGGATGGTTATCGTAATTGCTTATGTGATCGGAGCATTTTTTAATCATGCTTTGTTTGTAATGATACACGAATGCTCTCATCACCTGCTTTTCAAAAGTAGAGCCGCTAATTACATTGCTGGCATTATTGCCAACTTGCCACACACACTACCGAGCGCAATTTCATTTTTTAGATACCACATTAAACATCACTCTTTTCAGGGTGTGCATGAATTAGATGCCGACTTGCCGGATTTTTGGGAAGCCAAAGTCATCCGGAATACAACATTGGGTAAAGCCATTTGGTTGTTACTCTTTCCAGTGTTTCAAGTGATCAGAACTTTTCGGTTGACGGAAATTAAACCCGTTGATGGTTGGATTGTTGCTAACTGGATAGTTCAAATTGCATTTAACATTGCAGTTTGGGTATTCATCGGCCCCAAGGCTTTGATTTTTATGCTATTGAGTTTTTTCTTTTCTGTAGGTCTTCATCCGCTTGGCGCGAGATGGATTCAGGAACATTATCTCACACTAGATGAAAATCAAGAAACATACAGCTACTACGGCCCCTTAAACTCGCTAGCTTTTAATGTTGGCTATCATAATGAGCATCATGATTTTCCTTCCGTACCCTGGAACAGATTACCTCTAGTAAAGAAACAAGCATCTGGCTATTACGAAACATTAAAATCCCACCAATCGTGGACAAAACTTTTCTTCCGGTTTTTATTCGATAAAAATATTTCACTTTACTCGCGCGTTACCCGCAACGAAAGAGGGAAAGTAAAATTGACAGACGAAAGTAAGCCGGATTTAGAGTTGGTGAAAGAGAAGGCTGCTTAATTAATCCTCACACAATCCTATTGTGTTTTGGAAGAGTAAAACTCCATTAACTTTGCGGCAATTCTGTTTATTATGAAATTCCTCCGCAAAAAAAATACTGACCAAACTCTTCAAAATTTGTATGAGCGCCTTTTGAAGCCTCGCATGATTGAAGAGAAGATGTTGATTCTTCTTCGGCAAAATAAAATCAGCAAATGGTTTAGCGGCATCGGGCAAGAAGCTATCTCGGTAGGAATCACTGCCGCCCTAGATAAAGACGAATATATTTTACCGATGCATCGTAACCTTGGGGTTTTCACAGGGCGAGATATTCCTTTTGAAAAACTATTCGCACAATGGCAAGGCACCATGAGTGGCTACACCAAAGGCAGAGATCGTTCTTTTCACTTTGGCACTAATGAACATCATATCGTTGGAATGATTTCTCACCTCGGCCCACAAAATGGCGTAGCCGATGGAATTGCCCTAGCCTCCAAACTAAAAAAAGAAAATAAAGTTACCGTTGTTTTTAATGGCGATGGAGGCACAAGTCAGGGAGATTTTCATGAAGCATTAAATGTGGCGGCCGTTTGGGACTTGCCTGTCATTTTTGTGATTGAAAATAATGGTTATGGACTGAGCACTCCAAGCAGCGAACAATTCAGATGCAAACAGTTTATCGATAAAGCAATCGGGTATGGAATAGAAGGCGTGCAGGTAGATGGAAATAATATTTTAGAAGTGTTTGATACAGTGAAATCACTGGCAGAAAGTTTACGAAAAACTCCGCGGCCAATTTTATTAGAGTGCATCACGTTCCGTATGCGTGGCCACGAAGAAGCCAGTGGCACTAAATATGTTCCTAAAAAATTGATGGACGAGTGGGCTAAAAAAGATCCACTCGATAACTACGAAAAGTTTTTAGTTTCTGAAAAGGTTATCGATCAAAAATTCATAGACTCAATCCGAAAGAAAATAAAAAAAGAAATCGAAGATGGTTTGGATGTTGCCTTTGAGGAAACCCATCCTGTAGCAAATACCCAAACTGAATTGAATGATGTGTATGCGCCTTCCATTCAAAATATTGTTGAGCCAACTTCCAATAAGAAATCAGAAAAAAGATTTATAGATGCCATTAGCGATGGCCTGCGTCAAAGTATGGACAGGCACGATAATCTAGTGTTGATGGGGCAAGACATTGCTGAATATGGTGGCGTATTTAAAATTACCGATGGCTTTGTTGAAAAGTTTGGAAAAGAGCGAGTAAGAAATACTCCGCTATGTGAGGCCGCAATAGTTGGCACTGGGCTGGGGCTCTCCATAAAAGGAATGAAGGCAATGGTGGAAATGCAGTTTGCTGATTTTGTAACCGAAGGCTTTAATCAGATTATAAATAATTTAGCAAAGACTCATTGGCGCTGGGGGCAAGTGGCTGATGTTGTAGTTCGGATGCCAACGGGAGCGGGTACTGCCGCAGGCCCGTTTCACTCGCAAAGTAATGAAGCATGGTTTTTTCATACGCCCGGATTAAAGATTGTCTATCCCTCAAATCCGTATGATGCAAAAGGACTTTTGTGTGCTGCTCTAGAAGATCCAAATCCGTATTTATATTTTGAACACAAGGTATTATACCGATCCGTTAAAGACGAGATACCAGACGATTATTATACCGTAGAAATCGGAAAAGCAAACTTAGTGAGCGAAGGCAACTCGATTTCAATTATTACCTATGGCATGGGAGTGCATTGGGCTAAAGAAATATTAGAAGCTATGCCCGATGTAAGCGCAGATGTCTTAGACTTGAGAACATTGCTTCCGTGGGATAAAGAAGCGGTAACCCAAACTGTAAAAAAAACAAACAGGGTTTTGATTCTCCACGAAGATACTTTAACCGGGGGCATTGGCGCTGAACTCTGTGCCTGGATAAATGAAAATTTATTTTCTGATTTAGATGCACCCATTATGCGGGTTGCAAGTTTAGACACAGCTATTCCATTTGCGCCAACGTTAGAAAATAATTTTTTACCAAAAGGAAGATTAAAATCAAAAATTGAGGAGTTACTGAAATACTAGGATTCTTTCTCAGTCTTTTCAAGGAAGTAAACAGCAAGCTGTTTCCATTCTTCTTGTAAATCAGAAGTTGGAAATTTTTTACTTGCTCTGTTATACCAATACCTTGCATTGGATTCATCGCCTTCTTTTCTGTGTAGATAGGCATGCATCCAACTTCCTTCTTTCGTTTCTATCTCTTGAACAATTTCGTGTGCACGCTGCCAATTTTCCATCGCATCAAACCACAAGGCCTTTAAACACGGAGTTAGCCCATCGGGCGGCCTATTTTCTTGAAGTATTAATTCAAATTCTGATAAAGTCATATTTTGTTATATTCACGATCACCCTTGCTGGGATAAATCAAACCAATCACAATTTTTGCTAATTTAGCCTGCTAAAGAAATAGATTCTCATAAGATTTACGGCCATTACTTTGACGAGGACAAAATCGGTTAGGATTTTAGTAGCGGCATTGATCCTGATCATTGCAGGAAATATCTCTTTTGCTCAAAATACCAAGGGCGATAAGCCCTCTAAGCCTCTTCCTAGAATTACTTTAAAAGCCAAGCCAGGCAGAAGTAAAACAGTTAAATCAAATACACGAGATATTTCTGGAAGGCGATTAAGGACAAAAAATAAATCAAGTGCGGGGCGAGCCGTTGTAACCGCCAGATCTCCCTATGAAGGTAGACGATCGAGAGGCGGGGATAGACCATCCAAACCAATTGGTGGCAGGCCAAGAATTCAGTCTTCGTCAGCACAAGCAGCCAGAAACAACGTTTACCCAAATAAAGGCCCGTATGTTAACAACCCCGCTAAGCGACCCCGAAAATCCGAACGTTCATTTAACAACCCAGCACCGATCGGGCAGCCAGTTCTTTATAGCGTAAAATCAAACGCTTCTCCATACCCTAAAAAAAGAAGAATCAATCCAAGATCTGGATCTCGCTCATTCATAACAAGAGGTAGAAAAAATGTGTATTGGGGAAAATTCTCTAAAGGAGAAAAAGCATTCACAAAAGACATAACGGGAAGACCGCTTAGAACAAAAAATTTTAGAACGCCATCTACAGGCTTAATTAATCAAACCAACCCCTATTCTGGAAATCGAAATGGTGGTGACAAATCTTATAAAGGAACATTCAGATCTGGATTTAATAGTGCTTCAAATAGGGGCGAAAGGGCAACTTCATTGGGCATTTCTGGCAAACCAATTAGAAAAAGTAAACTAAGAAACACTCAAATAATAGGCAGGCTTTTCTATCCAAGAAAATTATCTATCAGTTCAAAAAATAACATAAAGGCAGGCGTAAAATTTTTTCCGCGGAAATTATCAATAAGTGGAAAAAGAAAAAATCGCGCGCGCGGTAATGGCTTTCAATCGATTAGCGGCCAAGCAAAAAATAATAGGCCAATCCCTGTTAAAATTCCATTAGGTGGTGGAGGTATTGCCAGTTATAAAGGAAACTTTAAAAGGAATCAGCTAAGTCCATCTTTTCAGCACCAGGGTATTGGGTTTAGAGGTTCTATGAAGGCAAAAACTATTTTTGGTAGTGCTGTTGCAAGTTATAAGGGCGACATAAAGCGCAACCAACTTTCTCCCGGGTTTACTAGGCAGGGAATTGGATGGGCAGGAAATATAAAAGGAGGTCGACTTTCGAAAGGTGGAGGAAGTATTAGTGGCCGATTAAAAAATAATAGTGGCAATCCAGTTTTTGTAAGAACTCCTCCAGCACGGTCTGCTAGGGCTGGCACCTTTAGTGGAAATTTAAAGTCTTCAGCTTCTCGTTACCGAGATCAAGGTGAGGAGTTTAAAGGATTTAGCAAATCAAGAAGACCGCTTAAAGGTGGCGGAAGCATTAGCGGCCTTTTAAAAAACAATAAAGGAAATCCAATCAGTGCTCGTATTCCTCCCGCTCGTTCGGCAAGAGCCGGTACTTACAGCGGTAATTTAAAAGCTAATTCTATTTTTAATTACAATGACCAAGGTGAAGAATTTAAAGGATTCATTAAGGCTCAAAGACCTATTAAGGGAGGCGGTAGTATTAGCGGTAGGTCAAGAAATAATAGCGGTAATGCTATTGCCGTAAAGCTTCCTCCTGCCCGTTCGGCAAGAGCCGGTACTTATACAGGAAATTTAAAAAAACCGAAAGGGTTTGATGCTTATCGCGATCAAGGTGAAGAGTTTAGAGGTTTTATAAAGGGACGAAAACCTCTAAAGGGTGGAGGAAGTGTAAGCGGAAAATTATGGAATAACAAAGAAGAGCCTATTCCAGGTAAGGCAGAAAAAGATTATCCGGGTTTGGGATTTGGAGGCAAAATAAAATTGAAACGCTTTAATAGCTACACACAAAACCCCAACGCTAACGAAAACTCTACCAAGAAGAAAAGCCCAAGCAACAATACTTTTTTAGTAAACGGATTACAAATTAAGGTCAAGCAAGGGAAATACCAGAAGAACCCTAATGCTAAAGTTGGAGCTATCTATGCAATCGGCCCAAAATCAGCAACCGTTAAAGCAAGCGAGTATGAAGGGAAAATGAAAATGCTTTGGAGCTACTCATCTAACCCAAGTAGTTCCAAAGATGCTCTTAAAACTATCAGTCCCAACCGAGCATTTAATAGAGGCAATGAGTTTCAGGGTAGAGCCAGATTAACCAGAAATTACAGACACAATCCTAGAAGCAACAAAGAAGCATTAATGGTGATTGCCCCCGGCCGTGCCTATGCTAAAATAAATAATTACCAGGGCAACTTAAAGATGAGTAAACCTCATGGAAGCAAATTGCATCCCGATGCAAAATTTGCTCATGGGCATATTGATAACGTAAAAAAAGAACGAACCATTTTAACCAATGTTAAGTTGTTGTGGTCTAAACTCTTTAAGAAGAACGATGTGCAGCCCACAGCCGTAAAAGAAAAAGTAAGGCGCCCTCGTTACGACAAGAAAGAGAAGGATTTGTGGAAAGACTTATACGACTAATATGAATTGGATTGAACTAATCTCTCCTGAGCAAATTTCTGAAATCAAAGAAATATCAAAATCAAAACCCGTTCTACTTTTCAAACATAGCACCACCTGCTCTATTAGCAATACTACGCTAAACCGTCTCGAAAGAAATTGGAAGGAAGAGGAGTTGGGGGTCTCAGCTTTCTATTTAGATCTTTTGAACTATCGATCTATATCCAAACAAATAGCGGAAGAGTTTCAGGTTGAGCATCAATCTCCACAGGTTCTAATTATCAAAGATGGCCAATCTGTATACAACAACTCGCACTTTGGAATAGATTATCTAAGTATTAAAGATCAACTTCACCAATTAGAAAAATCTTTTAAAAATTAAATGAGATTATTTGCTTAAGATTTTCAGAAAGACTTATAGCCACGGGGCAGGTATGTGCAGCATTTTTTAATTTTTGTTTTTGTTCTTCGGTGGCAATAAGATTAGGATGAAAAAAATTGATTTTAATTTCCCCAATCTTTCTCGGGTTAGCCGTCATCACTTTAACTACTTCGGCTTTCAATCCCGTTAAATTAATACCTTCCTTTTCGGCCAACATTCCCATAATCGTCATCATACAGCTGCTGAGTGCTGCACTTACCAAATCTGTTGGGCTAAAAGCCTCTCCTTTGCCATTATTATCGGTTGGTGCATCCGTAATAATTGAGTTTTGTGATTTTAGGTGTGTAGCCTTCGTGCGCAGGTTGCCTAAATACTCGGCCGAAGCCATTATTGAATCCATATTTTAAAAACTAAAGGTTGATTTTTTTCGTTGACTAATTACTCTAAATTTCGGAATAGTTGCTGACTAAATGAGAAGAAATATCAAAATTGTTGTATTCGCATTTTTGATTCTGATTGGATTCGAGTCTGTAAGCCAAACACAAGACAGTTACGATTATAATTCAGAGTTTACCTGGGGTATAAACAAAAACTCGGCAGGAGGATTTATAGGCGGGTTTACATTCAAAAAAGCAAGAAGATTAAATCCACGCCTTTTTGAAACCTTTGGTCTCGAAATCATGAACGTAAAAAATCCGGAAGAGATGAGAGTACAGTCGTACGCAACCGGAAACTATTTTATCTTCGGGAAGACTAATTACCTATATGCTTTTCGCTTTCAGTATGGGCGAGATGTCGTTCTATTTACAAAAGCCCCACAACAAGGTATAGAGATAAAAGCAGTATTTGCGATTGGTCCATCCATAGGAATTGTGGCTCCCTATTACATTGAGCGAGCAGTAAATGGTAATTTTAACCGTAGCATAAATGAGCAATATGATCCTGCTAACCCAGAACACACTTACGAAAAAATTCTTGGCACGGGGTATTTATTCCAAGGGCTTGGAGACTCTAAAATTCAATTAGGTGGTAACGCCAAGATAGGTTTCAATTTTGAACTAGGAATAGTCAAAACACAAGTAACTGGTTTTGAAGTCGGGATTTTGGTAGATGCCTATTTTAAGCAAGTGGTTCTCATGCCTAAAGCCACCAATCATAATGTGTTTCCAACCGTTTATTTTACACTCTTCTACGGTAGCAGAAAATAAATCTCTGATTTCTGCAACAAAATACTTTTTCTGTTTAACCCAACTCTTCCATCATTCTGCCGTAAGCAAATTCAGTATCTAACTGAAATAAAACGATGGAAGCAAAAAAATCTCCTGTAGCAGACCTTGGCAATAAAAAAGGACTGTTCTTTAGTATTGGCCTAGTATCTTCTTTGGCCTTGTGCCTAATGGCTTTTGAATGGAAGCAATACGATAATAAAGTAAATCTCTTAGGTGGAAAAAATACCAATACTTTTGAAGAATTATTAGAAGTACCCCTCACTGAGCAGTTGCCTCCCCCGCCAGCACCAATGATTCAACAACCTAAAATTGTGGAAGTGCCAGACGAGGAAGAAATAAAAATTGATGTGAAAGCCAATTTTGATCTAGAGGCGCCTCGCGTTGAAATGCCAGTTGCCTCGGTAGAATCAGAAGCCCCCGAAGAAGAAGTAGAAGAAATATTTACTATTGTTGAAGAATCTGCTGGCCCTGTTGGTGGAATGACATCTTTCTATAAATACTTGGTAGACAATATGAGATACCCCGCTCAGGCAAGGAGATTAGGGGTTGAAGGTAAGGTAGCATTGTCGTTTGTGGTGGATAAGAACGGAGCAATAAGTGATGTAAAAGTATTGAAGGGAATTGGATCTGGATGCGATGAAGAGGCTATTAGAGTAATGAAAAATGCCCCCAACTGGAACCCTGGTAAACAACGAGGCAAGCCAGTAAAACAGCGTTGTATCATTCCATTAAACTTCAAATTATAGGGTCTTTGATAGATTTTGGATAATCTTATTTGGCTTAACAGTCAAAATACCTAAAAAAAGGCTCAACTTTTCGTGACTTGGTAGACGGGATTGGATTCTATTATTATATTTGGAATTCTAAACCGTATAGTATGGAAGCGAAAAAGACAGAGAAGGCAGATTTATCAAAGAAAACCTCGTTATTCTTTAGCGCAGGTTTAGTAGTAACTCTTGCGTTAACAGTAATGGCTTTTGAATGGAAAAGCTATGATGAGCAGGTAGATTTATTGAAAGGAAAAAGCACTAATACCTTCGAGGAGATGTTAGAAGTTCCACCTACCGAAATACCACCACCACCAGCACCCATAATTCAGCAGCCACAAATTGTTGAGGTACCCGATGAGGAAGAAATCAAAGAAGATCTTAATATCAAATTTGATGTGGAGGTTACAGAAGATACTAAGGTAGAGGCTGTAACAGTTGTTGCGGAAGAGCCTAAAGAGGAAGTTGAAGAAATTTTTACCGTAGTGGAAGAGACTGCCGCCCCTAAGGGAGGTATGCCTGCTTTCTACAAATACATTGTTGAAAAAATGAAATATCCGGCACAAGCTAGAAGAATGGGTGTGGAAGGAAAAGTATTTGTACAATTTGTAATTGGTAAAGATGGCTCCATCAACGATGTTAAAATCATCAAAGGTATTGGTGCTGGTTGCGATGAAGAAGCCGCTCGTGTTATGCAGGGTGCTCCGTTATGGAATCCTGGTAAGCAACGTGGTAAAGCAGTTAAGCAACGCTATACATTACCAATACAATTTAAATTAGGATAATCAAATCCTATAAATTAGAATTTAAGAACCCCGTCACAAGCGGGGTTTTTTATTGAATAACAAATCCTAAAAACAACCCCACCAAAATAATTGCCCAAGATGGAATTTTAGTAAATGTCATCGTACAAAAGGTGCCAACAGTAAAGGCGATATTTAAAACATTAATTTCTAAAGGTTGAAATAATAAAAAAGCTCCGGCTGTCACTAAGCCTGCACTAGCTGCATTTACTCCCTCGAGTGAAGCACGAATGGGTCGATATTTTTTTAAACTCTCCCAGATTCGAATCATAAAAAAGATTAGAAAAGTACCTGGCAAAAAAATGCCTGCCGCAGACATAATAGCTCCTGCAATTTCACCGCTTGTTCCAAAATCGCGCATGGCCAAAGCTCCGATATACGCACTAAAAGAAAATACGGGCCCAGGCAGAGATTGAGCCAACGCATAACCCGAAAGAAATTCTTCACTAGATAGATAATGCTTAGGAGCATATTGCACAAATTCTGTATAAAGCAATGGGGTTAGCACTTGGCCTCCGCCAAAAATCAGACTGCCGTTTCGATAAAAATTCTCAAACAAACGAATAGGTAAATATTCAGGATCTGTTCTGGTTAAACTTCCTACAAGTGCGGCTAAAATTAATACACCGATCCAAAGTAAAAAATTAGCCCAACGCACTTCAAATTTTGATTTAGGCTCACGCGGATGAGCCTTATAATTAAAGGCAGTTATTGCTCCGGCTATCAACAATGTAATTGGAAATACAAATGGCGTTCTGATAAAAAAAGCAGCCACCCCAGCACCCATCATAATTAAAAAAGCCCTGAATCTAGTGATTGATTTTAAACTAATTGTGTAGGCAGCAAAAGCTACAAACCCAACCGCCATAGGTTGAATAAACCGAGTGAACGAAAGCGTTATTTGTTTTGATTCGAAACTTCCTATTAATAAGCCGGCCGCAGTCATTATGATAACTGAAGGCAACATCCAAATTAGTAAAGTTAAATAGGCTAGGTTAGGGCCACCAAGTTTGTAGCCAATAGCCGAAAGTGTTTGTGTAGATGTTGGGCCGGGTAATACCTGACACAATGCATTTAATTCAATAATTTCTTCTTCGGTAATGTAGTTTCTTTTTTGTGCTAGCACTTTTTGAAAATGCCCAATGTGCGCCTGAGGTCCACCAAAGCTAGAAACAGAAAGAAGTAAAACGTCTTTTAAAAAATCTGAATATCGAACTTGTTTGTTCAATGTTGGATTATTTCTTTAAACCAATTTCGCGCAAACGCTGATTTAAGAAATTTCCTGCTGTGATATCTTCCCATTGCTTCGGATGGTCAGCATCAACGCAGCCAGCTAAGGCTGCCAAACTCATTTCAGAGCGAGGGTGCATAAAAAAAGGAATGGAATATCGTGGTTTATTCATTTGATCGCGAGGCGGATTAACAACCCGATGGATTGTTGACTTTAATTTTTTATTAGTTAATCGCTCTAGCATGTCGCCAACGTTTACTACAAGTTGTTCTGGCAGCGCGGTGATTGGAATCCATTTCCCATCGCGCCTCAGCACTTGCAAGCCATCTGCGCTAGCGCCCATCAACAACGTTATCAAATTAATATCTCCATGTTCTGCGGCACGCACTGCATCAGAAGGAACGGCATCCGGATTTTTAATGGGAAAATAGTGTATCGGCCTAAGAATACTGTTTCCGTGTTTTACTTTTTGATCAAAATAATCTTCTGGAAGATTCAAATAAAGTGCAATTGCTTTTAACATTTGCACGCCTGTTTTCTCCAATCGTTTATAAACTTCTAAGGCAATGGCTTCAAACTCCGGCAATTCTTTAGGCCAGATATTATCCGGATATTCTGATTTTATTGGATCTCCGTCCAATACTTCTTGGCCAACATGAAAAAATTCCTTTAGGTCTCCTGTGTTTCTTCCTTTTGCGTGTTCTTTTCCCTTTCCAATATAACCTCTTTGTCCGGCCAATCCAGCTATTTCATATTGTTGCTTTGCGGCATCAGGTAGCGCAAAAAACTTTTTGATTACATCATACAAACGAGCGGAAAGATCGTCTGTCAAATAATGATTACGAATGGCAACAAACCCAATGTTATTATACGCAGCCCCCAACGCAGCCACAAATTTTTTCTTTTTTTGAGGATCCGTACCTGTGAAATCTGCAAGATCTAGTGAGGGGACTTCATCGTATAATACTTCTGCCATATGATTACAACTTTTGGTTAATGCAAGCTATGGATTTTTTTAAGTAAATTTAGAATATTGTAAAATGAAAGACCCGTCATTTCGGCTTCATAAAAATTGAATTAGAGCAACAAGAAATTAAAACACAACCTACTTAAAATGAAAACCAGCAGAAGAAAATTTGTGAAAGATGCCATGAAAGCAACAGTAGTTGCCACAGCCGGCACATCATTTATTCTAAGATCAACAGAAGCATTAGCAGAAGGAAAATCAGTTTTGCAATTCAGTCAAATTAAATTACCATATACTTATAATTCTCTGGAGCCGAGCATCGATGCTTTAACGATGGAAATTCATTACAGCAAACATCAGGCAGCCTATGTTAAAAACGTAAACGAAGCAATTGCTGCAGATAAAATTACATTCGAAACCGAAAAAGATTTTTTCGCAAACGCATCAAAACTTTCCGCTAAAGCCAAGAATAATGGAGGTGGAGTTTGGAACCATAATTTTTTTTGGCTAGGCATGAAACCGAACGGAGGTAGCACACCTACAGGAAAAATATATGATGCCATTAATGGATCTTTCGGTTCTTTCGAAAATTTTAAAGAACAATTCACAGATGCAGCTATGAAACGGTTTGGCTCAGGATGGGCATGGTTGGTGAATGATGCTGGGAAATTAAAAATCGGATCGACAGCTAATCAAGATAATCCACTAATGGATCTGCCTACCGGACAGGCAGGTACTAGTGAGCTAAAAGGAACTCCGCTATTGGCGCTCGATGTTTGGGAGCATGCCTATTATTTAAAATATCAAAACAAACGTAACGAGTATGTTGCCAACTGGTGGAATGTGGTGAATTGGGACGAGGTTGCGAAGGGGTTAAAATAATTTCAATAAGAACCAAGATATTTTCTCAAAAACCATTCGATACTTATTAAAGTAAGCAGCAAAAAGAAAAACCATTTTAGATTGATAAGCGAATTGAATGATTCTTCGGTATGAATTAATGCTTGCGGTTTCTCCTCTTTGAAATGAGCAGAAAGTTCTGACATTTGGTTAGCACTATAAAATTTTCCGTCCGTTGTTGCAGATAGCTTCCTGAGTAAACCAAAATCGGCAGTTAAATTTTGTGATTCAATATTTTGAGCAGTTACTAAAAACTGTCCGCGCACTTCTTCTCTTTTCCCATCTACCTCTGTTGATGATTTGAATTGATAAGCACCTTCTTTCAATCCGCCAATCTGGTAGCGGCTGCCTCCGGGGCTAGTTACGTACTCGTATCGTGTAATTTTACCTTGCTCATCTTTCAACTCAACTGAAATGGTATTTCCATAAATAGGTTCAAACAAACTATTATACACCTGACTTTCGATAACTGCTGTGGTGGCATTTGCAAATTCACTTTTCAGCGGAAAACTTCTAAATTTTCGTTTATCGTTCATTGTGCTTAAGTATTGAAATAGTTTCAAAAAAATGTCATCAAATACTTCGGTCTTTTCAGTATCAGAAAATTCTCCTAATCTCCATTTCCAAATACCTTCACCAACTAATACTGCAATTTTGTGTTTGTCGTCATCCCAACTTAATAATAACGGGCGATCTGTAGTTACTGAGCCAATTCGCTGGTGCATTAATATGTTTGCTGTGTTGGGATAAGAGAATTTCCCAAATGGAACTTCTATTGGTGGATATTTTGCGATCACACCATTTGCATTTTCAGGGAAATTAAAATCATGAAATGCAGTATTGATAACGGGTGTTACCTCATCCCATTGGCCTAGATTTTCAAAAGTTAATGGAATTTGATTTTGTACCAAACTGCGAAGATTCGATTGAGTGCCTAACATGAGAAATAATGAAGCTGAATTCTTAAAGCGTTGATACAGTGGTGCTGTTCTATTACTTCTGTCTGATGCCTGATGAAAAATTACCAAATCGGCTACTCCTAGTTTTAAGAATTCCGGAGGCGCCTCGGCTATTGTAGGAATGTGTAAAATGAATTCATAGTTAGAATTTTTCTCTATCACCGATCGGATGGCCTTAATGTCAGGATGCGGTGCGGGGGCAATCAGTAAAATTTTCTTTTTGCCTTCTACTACGTCAATAAAAATACTAGTGCGATTATTCTTTGTTGAAACTTCTGATCGCACCGGATCAACAACAATATCAAATCGTTGCAGTCCCTTTTCGGTAGCTTCTATTAAAAAACTAAAATCAGCTACTAGCTTAGATTTTGAATTTTGTTCTTCTTTCAAAATTAATTTTCCGTTCTTCAAAACAGAAACAACGACTTGCTGATCGGGCAAGCCAACTACTGCAACCTCAGCCTGAATCGGGAATTTATTTCCTTGATAGGTAATTTTATTATAAGATACATTCTTCAATATCAAATCTGTACGATCGGTAGTATCGCCAATGCCTACCGTATAAATAGGAACGCGCGTGGGTGTATAGAGTGGAGAGGTTCCATTATTATAGATTCCGTCAGAAACTAAAATGATCGCACCTAAATTTTTCCCTTCGTATTCGGTTGTAATAGCCTTAATACCGGCACTTAAATCTGAAGTTTGATTTAGGAATTGAATTTGTTGAATTTTATTATTTGCCAAATCTTTATACAAAACATCATACCCCTGACTTTTGATTTTTTGACTCGTCTGTTCAAGATCGTTGATGATTTTTTTTCTACCAACAGAGTCAATCGATTCTTTTACTGAAGTGGAGTTATCCAGTAAAAAAACAACCGATGGTTTTTCAAATAGATTGTCAGTGAATTTTAAAATAGGCCCTAACAATAAAAAAGCTAGAAGAGCTACCATCGCTGCCCTCAACCCAAAAAGAATTTGATTCACTAGTTTACTCCACACATGATTGGTGCGGTACAGAACAAATGCATAGCCCACACCCAATGCAATACATAGTAGTATGTAGTAAGGTGAGGTTTCAAATTGAAGGCTCTGCATTTTTTGTCTGTTATAAGGTTAATTGCTATTCATGATTAGTTGAGTGGTTTATAACTGATAACGAATAACTTTCCACTGATTTAGTATTCATATTTTTCTCTCCACAGTTTCTTTAAAAAATTTCTCAACTCAATCTCTCGCTGATTATTTCCCGGCTCATAGAATTTTAAACCGGCAATTTGATCAGGCAAAAATTCCATATTAGCAAAATTATTTTCAAAGTTATGTGCGTATTGATAATCTTTTCCATAGTTCAGATCTTTCATCAATTTAGTAGGCGCATTGCGAATGGCTAACGGTACAGCAAGGTCTCCTGTTTCGCGAACCACATTCATTGCTTTTCCAATTGCTACGGTGGCCGAATTGCTCTTGGGCGAACTTGCCAAATAAATCGCACATTGCGAAAGAATTAATTGCGCTTCCGGATAGCCAATCATATCTACCGCTTGAAAAGTGGTGGTAGCCATTACTAACGCAGTAGGGTTGGCATTGCCAATATCTTCTGAGGCCAATATCACCATTCTTCGTGCTATGAACTTGACATCTTCACCGCCTTCCATCATTCTTGCCAAATAATAAATAGCTGCATTTGGGTCGCTGCCTCTTATAGACTTGATAAAAGCAGAGATGATATCATAATGCTGTTCTCCCTTTTTATCGTAAATAGCTATTCGCTTTTGAGCAACTTCTACAACCAGTGCGTCTGTTATAGTAACATCACCTGAAGTAGACTCGCTTATCAATTCTATGATGTTCAATAATTTTCGGGCATCGCCACCAGAAATGTTTAAAAGTGCTTGATGCTCTTGAACAATTATTTTTCTGTTCTTCAACTCCACATCGCGCTTGAATGCCTGATCAATTAATTTCAAGAGATCTTCTTCGTTCAAAGACTTCAGCGTATAAACTTGGCATCGCGAAAGCAAAGCGGAGTTTACTTCAAAGGATGGATTTTCTGTTGTGGCTCCAATCAATGTGATGGTTCCTTTTTCTACAGCGCCCAGCAGCGCGTCTTGTTGCGATTTATTGAAACGGTGTATCTCATCAATAAATAAAATAACCCGACTTGTTCTTTTTGCCTGTTCAATTACTTCTCTCACATCCTTTACACCTGCACTTACTGCACTTAGCATTTGGAATGGTCGCTTCACTTCATTTGCAATAATGTTTGCTATAGTTGTTTTACCAACGCCAGGCGGTCCCCACAAGATCATTGAGGGAATATTACCTGTTTGTATCGCTTTTCTTATAATTCCATTTTCGCCCACCAAATGCTCTTGCCCAATCAAGTCTTCCAATTTGGTAGGCCGGAGTCGCTCTGCTAAAGGTGAAGTAGATGAATTGAACATTTTAGTTAAAACAGGAAGACGAGAAATAGTGCATTGATCGCGAATCCAATCGCAACAAAAACAAAAAATAGAATACTAAAAATCAAAAACTTGAGTATTGTCTTGCGCCAGCTTTGGTTGTACATCCGCTTCATGGCTACTAACAAATAAAAGAATATCCAAAAACCGATAGCAGTTCCCAAATAATCGAAGAACGAAATATTCTCTACGTAACCACACACTATCTGCGCAGTGCCCGCCAGATAAAAGAAGTTGTAATAGTATATTGAAAATACGAGATGCTCGCTATAAAAATAATCTTTTCGGATGTAAAGCAATTTTAATAACAGTGCAAAAATTGGAAGTAAGAAAAAAAGTACTTTTGAAAAATTATCTAGGAAAGCTTTTCCAAATTCTTTTCCAAATTCATCATCTCGTTCTTTGTATCGCTCGTTCAATTCAATACCACGAAGATTTAATTTTTTCATAAACCAACCATCGCGTTTTTCTTTGGGCTTTGCCTGCTGAATAGAATCATAGGCAGTTTTAGATTCATACTTATTGCCCATAATGGTGAATCCTTTTTTCTTTTTCTCTTTTAGATTCAGTTTATTGATGGAGTCAAGCAAGATTTTGGATACAACTATAGAGCTGTCTTTAACTGTGGCTTTTCTAAAAATGGAATCTATATTGAGTGAAGGATGTTCTTGTTTTAGTTCATTAATATCATCTTTATCGAGTTCGGCAGTTGTTGCTTTTACCACATCTTTATCTATTGACTGGGAGGTAACAATGGAGAATAGAAGAAAAAAAACGAAGCTGATAAACACATACATTCTGGCAGGGTGATAATAACTCTCGCGCTTGCCTGCATTGTATTCTTTAGCTAAGAAGCCCGGCCGAGTAATTAAGTAGCGAGTAGTTAAAAAGAATTTTCCTTCGTAACTCCAGAAAGAAGAAATAAAATTCGTCCACAACTCATCTAACGTTTGTCTTTTAGGAATGTCCTTTTGCCCACAATGCTGGCAAAATGTATCTAGCAACTTGGTGCCGCAGTTTAAACAAAACTCATTGGGCTGTTTTCTGTCTCCGCCTTGCTCTGCGTCAATGAATCCTTCGGAGCCAGGCAGGGCTTTTACTAAATCATCCATGTTAAAAGCTAAATTTTGTAAAGGCTGTTATTGTTTTATCAAGCATGGCATCATTAAAATCTAAATGAGTAACCAACCGAATTTCAGATGCGCTAAATGGCAATGCTTTGATTTGATTCTCTGCAAATTTGACAAGACATTTTTCTGGTGTCAGCCCATCTCTCACTTCAAAGATTACAATGTTGGTATCAACAGGCATTACTGATTTTACCCAGTTCAATTTTCTTAAGATATTACCTAATTCTTTTGCACGATGATGATCTTCCTTCAAACGGGTGATGTGATTATCGAGCGCATAAATTCCTGCGGCAGCTAAAAAGCCTGCTTGCCGCATACCGCCACCAAAAACTTTCCTTATTCGTCTGGCTTTTAGTTCTAATTCTTTTTTGCAAACCAATACTGACCCTATAGGCGTACCTAATCCTTTGGATAAGCAAATTGAAATGGTATCAAAATATTTTCCAAATTCCACTGGGTTCTCTTTTGTTTCTGCAAGCGCATTAAATAATCGGGCTCCATCTAGGTGCATGGCCATGCCTTTGCTTCTGCTAAATTCACTGATCTTTTTTATTTGATCGAGCGTATAGTAACTGCCCGCCTCACGCACAACCGTATTCTCTAAAGCCACCACCGAAGTTCTGGCTTGGTGAACATCATTAATGTTTCCTATAACAGGTTCTATCTCTTCAACTGAAATTCGCCCTCTATCTCCGGTAAGCAATTTAGTGCCGATGTTAGAATTACCAGCCAAACCTCCACCTTCATATTTATAAATGTGTGCGCCTTTGTAACAGATTACTTCATCATAAGGCTGAGTTAAAATTTTAATGCCTATTTGATTAGTCATAGTACCCGATGGACAGAATACCGCAGCTTCCATACCCAAAATATCAGCGCATTTTTTTTCGAGTGATTTGATGGTGGGGTCTTCTCCAAAAACATCATCGCCCACTTCGGCACTAAACATGGCGTCCTTCATGGCCGGTGTTGGCTTAGTTACGGTATCACTTCTCAGGTCTACAATCATATCGTAAAATAAAGATTTAAATTTAAAAGCTGAGATTGGTTTTCTTCGTCCGTTTAAACAAAAGTGAAGTCTCTTTGGAAAACAGTTTAGCTTAGTTCAAAAGAAACATATCTTAAGTAGGTTCATTTAAAAATTTACATCTACTGAAAATTAGAAGGAAATGGGATTTCTAAATCTTTACAAATCTTGGAACAAGATTATTCTTTACTTCTTTATGCCGAGGAACAGACGAGAGTTTTTTATTTTCAGAATTTATGAAAATGGAGTGATTGCCACCTTCTCTATATAATTGACATTGATTGGTTTTTAAATGCCGTACAAAATCAACGGTCTTCATGAGACAAGTTCTAACGATTCTCTCGTGATTTTTTTATTTTTTATTCCGGCTTCCGATATCTCGCGATGGCTTTCTAGCACTAAATGAAGAGCTTCCACTAGGTTCTCCTTTGCTTCCTCCATTGTTTCTCCTTGAGAGTTGACTCCTGGTAACTCTTCAATAAATGATAAGTAACCACCCTCTTCGGCCTCTTCAAATACAGCGGTTAGTTTTAGTTTTGTTTTCATTTGATATATTTTAATTAACTATCAATTCAATTGTATACTGGCTGAGTGTCAATTATTCAAAGATAGCATCAAATAGAGAGTATTTCAATTTCTAAACTAGGCAGGCCGGCTACTTCAATTTTCCACCTAAAGCAACTCCTTAGCGGGATCCCAAAATTTCTTTTCAAAATCTTGCACTTTGTCTTTCACCACTTTTACACCTTCTTTCTCTAAATTTTTTTGCATGGCACTTGGCGGTACAAAATGATGCTTGCCTGTCAGCAATCCTTGGCTGTTTACAACTCGGTGTGCGGGCACTGCTTTTTCTGTATGCGAAGCATTCATTGCCCAGCCCACCATGCGGGCACTAGAGGCAACACCTAAATAACGGGCAATGGCACCATAGCTGGTAACGCGCCCTTTCGGAATCAACTTCACCACTTCAAACACATCTTCAAAGAAATTGCGCTTTGAATCGATCTTATTTTTTATGCTCACTTTGCAAATGGGTTTTAAAAGCTAATCAAAGGGTTAAATTTGCACTTCCATTTTAGAAAATAATAATGAAGCAGGTTCTTTTTCTTTTCCTTTTCAATTGGCTTTGCTTTTTGGCTTGTGGACAGCAATTTATTTTCCCCTCTTCAGATAACTGGCAGCATGTAAAAGAAGGTCAACTCGTCAGTTTTAAATTGACAACTAGTGAAGCCACTGTTCCCCATTATTCTATTGAAGTGACTGACGCAAAAGGAATATCATTCGACAGTATCGGTAATTTTTCGTGGACACCTTCTTATGATTTAGTTGATAGGATTGAAAAGCAAAAAGAGGTGGTGGTTTATTTTCAGGCTGATTGGAAGGACGGCAAAAAAATTCGAAAGGCTGTAAGTTTTCAAGTAAGCCATCAAAATCGTTCGCCTTTGGTGGAAGAGCTTCCCACTTTTTATGTAAAGCAAACTTCTTTTAATCAATATCAAATATCGAGCGATTATATAAGCGATCAAGATGGCGATCCGATTGTTTATAAAGCCATCCCTTCTCAACTGCCGGAAGGTGCCAACCTTACTTCACAAGGTTTATTAATCTGGACTCCCTCGCGCAATCAGTTTAATTCACTAAAAAAAAATCCGCTCTTTATAGAGTTTATTGTGCAAGACCAACCGGAAAAAGCCGAAACAATCGGCAAAGTAAAAATAGCTCCTACTCAACTCGACTTGCCTCCTGAAATTTTATTAGTGCCAAGCGATAGTATTCTTTCCATCAAAGAAGATGAGCGAATTAATTTCAAGATCTACATCTCCGATCCTAATGGCGATGAGAATGTTTCAAGCACTGGGTTTATTTGTTCAGATAGTAGAGTGCCCAAATTCAGCTTAGTCGAAAACACTTCTGTACAATCAGAATTTACTTGGTCGCCCGGCTATTCTTTTGTAGAAGAGGTTGAAAAAGAAAAAATAATTGAACTGATATTTTTTGCCTTAGATAAATCAGCTAATCGCGTGCAGCGAAGAGTGAGGGTAAAAGTAATTGACACTGAAAATCTTGAAGAAAAAGATAAACATTTGCATACGAAATATGTAAATGCTTTAACCAGCGCAAAATCTTTAATTGACTTGCTCGATAAAAATCATGAAATGCTTACTAAACTGTACAAGCAAGCAAAAAAAGGAAAGAAAAACCGAGCGATATTGAACGCGTCTTTAGGTGCAACTACTGGTCTTGCACCCGTAGCTCTTTCCAATGATCCTACTACCTACAAAGCAGTTTCTGCCATTGGCGGTACAACCGTTTTAACTTTAGGAACTTTGGAAGCCACCGAAGTAATAGGCAAATCAAAAAACGATATTCTCGAAAAGCTAAAAGTAAATGTCGAAATCCGCAATCAATTACAATTAGAGGGCGATAGTTTTGCAAGGAAGTATTCGCTCAAATCTGCCCGAAGAGACAAGGCCTTTGATGTAGATCGCGATAAGCTCTTGCCTATTTTAAATAATCAAAAGTTGGTTAATCTAGAGCTAGATGCCTCTAAGCCAGCTTACAAAAAATACAGCAATGCCGAATTAAAAAAGACCTTCGCTGATTTCAGTGAAGAATAACTAGTTGCTATAATCTTTCTTTTGCAGGAAAGGAATTATCCATTATTTTTGCAATCCAAAATCGAGAAACCGTACACAGAGGAATGGTAGAGCGGTTTATTGCACCGGTCTTGAAAACCGGAGACCCTTCACGGGGTCCGGGGGTTCGAATCCCTCTTCCTCTGCTGATTAAAAGACCCTGAATATAATCGGGGTCTTTTTTTGTCCCCTTTGTAATCCAACATCTTTTTTTAATACTAATTGAAAAAATTAAAATTGAGATGAAGAAAAAACGATCCAAACTAATCAGTACCATTATCATGACAATTATTGGTGCTGGCATTGGATTCCTGGTAGGCACACTCGGGGCAGATGCTGCCAAAACGCTTCCCAAAAGTGTGATTGTTATGTGGGTTCCTTTATTTGTTCCCGCATTCCTTTTTGTTATCGGTTTTCATGAAGCAGGACATGTGCTTGCTGGCGTGCTAGTGAAGTTTGATTTTAAGATGTACGTAGTAGGGCCGTTTCTTTGGGAGAAAGAAGAGAGTGGTTGGAAATTTAAATGGAATAAAAATGTAAATACTTTTGGAGGCATGGTTATTTGTATGCCCACAGGTAACGAAAACTTGAAAAACAGATTTTCAATTTATTCTACCGGAGGGCCGTTGGCTAGTTTGTTATTGGTAGGAATATCTTATCTGATTTTTATAATATTAGCACCTATTATGATAGCGTACTTATTTGCCCTGATCGCTTTTTTATCGGGTGTCATTTTTTTATCAACTGCAATTCCATTTCATACTGGAGGCTTCACCTCTGATGGCGGAAGAATTTGGAATTTACAGCTCGGTGGAGATAAAGCTCGATTTGAATTATTGATATTAAAGATTATTTCGAGCAGTACTGGTGGTTTGCGGCCATCTAAACTAAGTTTATCAGATCTAAAGGAAGCCTTAGCATTGGCAAAAAAAATTAATGCTCCCTTTGGCGTTTATCTTCACAGCTATTTTCATCAGCTAAACTGGGATGTCGGCAATTTAGAAGCAGCCGAAAAACATTTACAAGATTATATAAGTGAAATTGAAAGCATTCCTGCGGGAGTTCAAAATGCTGTTTGGCTAGATGCAGCTTTCTACTACGCTTACGCTAAAAAAGATTTAGAGAAAGCATCTTTCTATTGGAATCTATTTACACCCGCAGCGATGATTCCTAAGGCACAAATTTTTGCAACAGAAGCATCTATCAACGTGCTTAAAAACGAACGAGTAGATACACTCAAAAAAATTGATACAGCCATCAAAGAGATACCCAACATGCTAGATCGTGGCATCGGGATTGCCCTGCAAGAAAAGTTAGTTGCCCTGCGAAATCAAGTGAGTTAAATAGGTTTAAAATTTCTTTGCGTCTACATCTTTCATAAACTGGATAAGCCCAGGAAAATAATGAGCTTGATCATCCCACATGGCAAGGTGACTTCCGTTGGGGCAATACAAAAATCTTCCTTTTTTTACTTGCGTAGAAATCCATTTCATATGTTCGGGATCCATGGTATCGTGTTGCGCTCCGATCACCAGCGTAGGAACTTTTAACTCAGGTAATCTGGCTTTTACATCCCACTTTTCAAGTCTGCCTGAAATACCGAATTCGCTGGGCCCTTGCATCATGGTGTAAACTGTACTGTTGATGTGCTTAAACGCCCTGTTGACTGGCTCTGGCCATTCAGCCGAAGGAAACCTACACAAATGCTGTTCATAAAAATTTGGAGTAAGCAATTCCATGTAGCGAGGGTTAGTAAAATCCTTTTTCGCTTCTATGGCTCGCACTTCAGCCAAAACTTTTGGATCCATTTGTTTAGCCAAAACCTCATCAGCATATTTCCCATAGTCGATGGCGCTAGCCATCATGTTAGAAATAATTAAACCTTTTAAATTTTTCTGATACTTTAGTGCATACTCCATTGCTAAAATACCTCCCCACGAACTGCCCAATAAATAAAAGTTAGAGCTATCTAATTTCAATGCATGCCTAACCTCTTCTACTTCTTCAACAAATCTTTCTGTAGTCCACAAACTACTATCAGTAGGCTGGTCGCTATAGTAAGACCCAAGTTGATCGTAATAATAATATTCAATTCCCTCTTTAGGCAAAAAGCTATCGAAGCTTTCAAAATATTCGTGCGTTACCGCGGGGCCACCATGCAATAGCAGAAGTTTAATGCTAGGGTTGTTCCCAACTCGCTTCGTCCACACATTATACTTCCCACCCATGATAGAAATCATTTTAACGCCTCCTGATTTTACTCCTGGCTCTTGTAAATCGTAATACGCATTTGAATGTGTTTCTACAGGCTTTGGCTGGCAAGCGATGATTAGAAAAGTAAATAGCAGGAAGGAAAAAAATCTCATCGTCATCAGTTTTTAAAAATTACGTATCTAAAGCAATTAGAATAAGAACATGAAACCAGCTGCGGTAAACTTGAAAAGTTATATCATTTTTAAAATCTCTCCTGCCTTCGTTAGCGTTTCTTCTCCTTTCGCAAAACAAAATCTCAATAGTTTTTGATCGGAACTATCTTTGTAAAAAACGGAAACTGGAATGGGAGCAAGTTTTTTCTCTTGCGTCATCCAGGTGGCCATCTCCATTTCGCTTTTACAAGAAATACCTTCATAAGAAAGCAGCTGAAAATAACTTCCAAAACAGGGCAATGGCTGAAAAGAAGAACCTTTAATTTGCGCTAAAAAGAAATCGCGCTTTTGCTGATAGAATTTTCCGAGATGTAAATAATTCTCTGAGTCGCTTAAATATTCTGCCAATGCAAACTGCAGTGGTGTATTTACACTGAAGGTGACAAACTGATGTGCTTTTCTTATTTCGCGCGTGATCGCTTCTGAAGCAACGGTGTAACCTACCTTCCAACCGGTGGCATGAAACGTTTTTCCGAAAGAAAATACGGCAATAGATTGCTGGGCTAAAGCTGGATATTTTAAAATACTTTGATGAACCTTTTCGTCAAAAATAATTCGCTCATACACTTCATCGCTCAACACAATCAATTCATGCTCGATCGCAATTTGTTGTAGCATCAGCATGTCCGCCTCGCTCATTACCGCTCCGCTCGGGTTGTGCGGAGTGTTGATCATCATCATTTTGGTGCGAGGTGTAATGCTGGCCTTTACTTCTTGCCAATCAATTGAAAAATGTGGCGGCTTTAAGTTGAGATGAATTGGAACACCGCCATTCAAGCGAATGACAGGATCGTAACAATCGTAAGCAGGATCAAATAAGATCACTTCATCGCCAAAGTCAATCAATGCCGCAATGGTAGAAAAAATAGCTTCGGTTCCACCCGCAGCAATAGTTACTTCATTTTCAAAATCAGTTGCCCGATTATAAGTTTGCTCTACAACTTGTGCAATTATTTTTCGTAAAGCAGGCACGCCTGGCATAGGTGCATATTGATTGTGCCCCGCCTTCATGTTTTGGTAAATAAGGTCGATGAGCTTTTCTGAAACCGGAAAATCAGGGAAACCTTGCGCTAAATTAATGGCTTGATGCTCTTGCGCCATTTTAGACATTACACTAAAAATAGAAGTGCCCACTTCGGGCAGTCGAGAAGAAAAGTTCACTATCTAATTATTTTCTAAGTGGTGCGCTTATTCGATATTCCGTATCTACATCGCCTTTACTAATATCCATCAATTTTCCTTTCAGCATTTTCTTTTTTAGGGGAGTGAGGTAATCAATGAACAATTTTCCTTCAATATGATCGTACTCATGTTGAATGATTCTGGCTTTCATGCCATCAAAGTCTTCTTCGTGTTGCACCCAATTCTCGTCTAGGTAGCGCAACGTTATTTTTTCGGGGCGAGCAACATCCGCACGAATATTAGGAATACTTAAACAACCCTCTTCAAAATTCCATGCCTCTCCTTCTTCTTTTAAAATAGTAGGATTAATAAATACTTTTCTGAAATCGCTCAATTCGGGCTGATCTTCCAACACCGTTCCGTCTACCACAAACACGCGAATGCTTTTGCCTATCTGCGGAGCCGCCAATCCAATTCCATGTGCAGCGGCCATCGTCTCAAACATGTCTTTGGCAAACACCTCCATATCCAGTTCTCCCTTCACAATTTCCTTTGCTTTCTTCCTCAACACGGCATCACCGTACATCACAATTGGGTAAATCATAAATTCTAAAAAGATAAAATGCAAAGGTAGGTGTTATGAATTAAACTCAAAGCTCAATAGCCTTTCGCCTGCATGTAATTTTGAAGAATAAGGGTAGCGCTGATCTTATCTACATTTCCTTTTACTTGTCGATTTTTTTTGTTCATTCCGCCATCCAGCATGGTTCTATGAGCTTGCGCGCTAGTAAAGCGTTCATCAGCCAAAGCAATTGGTTTATCAGGAAAAGTGGTTTTGAAGATTTCAACAAACTTGCGAACGAGCGGTGCCGATTCTGAATCTTGATTGTTCAGTTGCTTGGGCATGCCAATCACCACTTCATCTACCGCCTCTTTTTTAAAGTAACTTTTCAGATACTCGATTAGCTTTGGAGTCTCAATCGTTTCTAAAGCAGTTGCAATAATGCGCATCGGATCCGTCACAGCTAGGCCCGTGCGTTTACTTCCATAGTCGATTGCGAGAATTCTACCCATGTTTGCTTTTTAAAAAAAATAACCGATCCCATCGTTCAGCTAACAGCATTTGATATTTTTTCTTCATGTCTTCCGACAAAAAACTTATATCAATTAATTTTTGCCACTCATCTTTCATTACCTCTATCTCTGCAAGAGTTTTTTCAACAATTATTTTTGCAAGGCCTAATCTTTCTAAGCCATAATAATCCACAATATTTTCTCGATTGAATTTACTTTTCCTTCCCATCAAAGTTAGCGCCATCTCCTCTTGGGGGTTGGGCATAGCGATGGTGGTATTCAATAAATCGTAAGCAGGAGATAATTCAACTTTACCGCTTCGTCTGATCAATGAAAAGTTTTTTAAATGCATATCCTCATTCCCGCACAAAAAATTAAAGAGTGTGATTTTAAACAATTTCTGTTTTTCTATTAATGGAAACGTACAGAACTCCTCTAAGGTAGCCGCTACCTTTTCCATCGATGAACTATATTTCGTTTCTCTAGTTTTACCACTCAGTTGAGCAAAATCTTCGATTGCTACTTTTCTATTTTTCGTTAGTCTATCAAAGCGTTTAATAAAATAAGAGCGTGAACCATCTTTGCAGTAAATCATCCCATGTATGGGTATCTCAATACGTGCCATAGACGCTAGGCGCATCGTCAGGTCTTCGTTCTCTGGCAATTCTTGATACGAATCGTTTTGTGGTTTAATGATGTAAGTGCCTCCTTGATCAACAATAGAAAAGATCCCATTCGTTACATCCAACTTTGTACTTAACTTAGGCTGCACACCTTGAATCGACATTTTAGTCGCACGGGCGATAGCCTCTTTTATTTGTTCGCTTCGGTTGTAAGGAAAATCATGAAGCTCTTTTAGCCGTGGCGACAAAAGAGAAAGTCCGCGTGCAGAATATTTTTCTTCACCGCAAGGTTCGTAGGTAATGGGGCAACGATTCATACCTGCACTTCTTTAACAGTTATTGCCCCTACTAAATCACCACCTACTGCTAGCAATTGACTGAAGTTATCATTCCTGTCAATTTTATTTTGGCGTAGCAACCCATCAAGTTGTACTCCTTCAGGTAATAGGCCATCGAAGAAAGAGGGAAAACCTTCAAATTCAAATCTCCTTTTTTTTGAAACAGGAATAGTGAGTGAAATCGAGTTGCCGCTATACGCCTCGATATATTCAAATACAAATTGCTTTTCGTTTATTTCTGTTAGGTAGCCGGCCAACTCGCCATCAAAGAAGATATTGGCCTTTCTCATAATGTTTTTTCAAAAGGGCTAACCAAGTTGACATCTATATTCAAACCTTTCAATATTTTATTGAGCGATGAAAGCTGAACTGTTTCTTTACCTTTCTCTAAATCATAAACTAATGTTTTTCCTACCCCAACCATTTGGGCAAATTTCTCCTGCGAAAGACCAGTTTGCTTTCGGTGTTTCCTTACAAATGCTCCTAGATCAGGTTGATTTAAGTTCATATTTTACTGTATAGACAGTAAAAATAAGTAAATAATTATAAATTACTTATAATAAAACAATAAAATACTGTTTAGGCAGTAATATTTATAATTATGAGGAATTATTAGCCTTAAATAATGATAAAATACCGTTTTAACAGTAATTTTATATGTTTTTTGCCCTCTCCCAATACTCATCCATCTCTGCCAAGGTCATCTCACCCATTCTCTTTCCGTCCTTAGCCGATTCTATTTCTAGATATTGAAATCGTTTAATAAATTTTTTATTCGTGCGCTCCAATGCTTCTTCCGGATCGATGTTTATAAATCGCGCATAATTGACCAACGAAAAAAGTAAATCTCCAAACTCACCCATTGCCTTCTCATGATCAATGGGCCTGTCAGCCGCCACATTAAATTCATTTTTAAACTCACCCATCTCTTCTTCTACTTTTTCCCACACTTGCTCTTTGCGCTCCCAATCAAAACCCACACCACGTGCCTTGTCTTGTATGCGAATGGCCTTCACCAATGCAGGCAACGAAGAAGGAACTCCTTGTAATACCGATTTATTTCCAGTGCGCAGCTTTATCTTTTCCCAATTCTCTTTCACCGTTTTTTCATCTTCTGCCGTCACGTCTCCATACACATGCGGATGTCGCTCAATCAATTTATCACAAATACCATTTAGCACATCGGTCATATCAAACGCCTTGAGCTCAGAAGCAATGCGCGCATAAAAAGTTAAGTGAAGCATCAAATCACCTAGTTCTTTTTTCACTTCTTGCAAGTCGCCCTCCAAAATGGCATCCGAGAGTTCATAAGTTTCCTCAATCGTTAAGTGTCGAAGCGTTTCTAACGTTTGCTTTTTATCCCACGGACAATTCTCGCGCAGTTCATTCATCACCGTTAGTAATCGATCAAAGGCTTTCAACTTTTCTTCGCGCTGTAAGTCAGGTGTAGAGTAAGGTTTCTTCATTACTAATTTTTTTTCTTTCATCTATGTTTTTTGGCGGCCGGGCAGGCTATACGCTACAAGTCCGGCTGCTCTCAAATCCAACCCACTTCGGGCTTTTCGCTTCTATCCCTGCCGCAAGCACATGCCTGGAATTAGCCCATTTTTACTTTGCGAGCTTCGCACCTGTGCATGAAATGCCTAAACTAAATCTTCCAATCTTTGGTTATCTTTGAGCGATCGTAAAAATCGTGAATCGCACCTCGTAAATCAAAAATTAAAAATGACAGTTTTTCTTCTTTCGCTCGGCATTTTTGCACTCTTCTTCGCCTTGATGTCAGTAAGATTAATTTTTCTTAAAGATGGTGAGTTTAGAGGCACATGCGCCACGCAAAGCCCATTCTTGGCCAAAGAAGGAATTACCTGTGGTTATTGTGGCAAAGTAGTAGGTGCTGGCGAAGCCTGTGGCGACCCGGATAAAAAAGATGTTGCCGAATTGCCCGAAATAAAAAAATAAGCAAATTATTTTCGAAATCAAATCTTCTTGTTCAGAACAGAAAAGAATTAACCTCTCATTAAGTATCAAACTATTTCTGCGTGACTCTCATTAAATCTATCTCCGGCATTCGCGGAACCATCGGTGGCAAACCGGGCGAAGCACTCACTCCTGTTGACACGGTAAAATTTGCTGCTGCTTTTGGCACGTGGATAAAATCCCGCAGCAAAGGAAAGAGAATTGTCATTGGTCGTGATGCACGCATCTCAGGCGAAATGGTAAGCAATTTGGTTTGCGCCACATTGCAAGGCCTTGGCATTGATGTAATCGATCTTGGTCTTTCTACAACACCGACTGTTGAAATTGCAGTGCCATTAGAAAAAGCAGGCGGAGGAATTATTCTTACCGCCAGCCACAATCCCATTCAATGGAATGCGCTAAAACTCTTAAACGAAAAAGGAGAATTTATTTCAGCAGAAGATGGCGCGCTTGTTTTAGAAATTGCCGAGAAGGAAAGCTTTGATTTCGCACCTGTTGAAAAATTGGGAAGCTATCAAAGAAAAAAGCATTACATCAAAAAGCATATTGAACTTGTTGTAAAAAATAAGTTGGTGGATGTGAAGGCTATTCAAAAAGCAAAATTTAAAATTGCGGTTGATGCCGTTAATTCTACCGGAGGAATTTCTGTTCCTGAATTATTAAAAGCATTGGGCGTAAAGAAAATTAAAAAACTTTATTGCGAGCCTACAGGAAAATTCCCTCACAACCCTGAGCCACTTCCGGAAAATATTAAGGTCATTTGCAAAGAAGTAAAAAAAGAAAAATGTGATTTAGGAATAATCGTAGATCCCGATGTAGATCGGCTTGCCTTGGTAAGTGAAGACGGAAGCCCATTTGGAGAAGAGTATACCTTGGTAGCCGTAGCCGATTATGTTCTTAGTAAAAGAAAGGGTAACACTGTTTCTAATCTTTCATCTACACGTGCCTTGCGCGATGTAACAGAAAAAGCAAAAGGAATTTACACAGCTGCCTCCGTTGGAGAAGTGAACGTAGTCACTGCCATGAAGCAAACAAAAGCTGTGATTGGTGGTGAAGGAAATGGTGGAGTGATTTTTCCAGAGCTTCATTACGGACGAGATGCACTGATGGGCATTGCGCTATTTCTCACTCACCTCGCGAAATCCAAATTAAAAGCATCAGAGCTGAGAAAAACATATCCTAATTACTTCATTTCTAAAAATAAAATCGAGCTAACACCACAGATCAATGTGGACGAAGTTTTGGAAAAAATAAAAGCCAGGTATGCCTCTGAAAAAATAAATACAGCCGATGGCGTGAAGATCGATTTTGAAAACAAAAAAGAGTGGGTGCACTTACGCAAGTCAAATACAGAACCCATCATTCGCATTTATGCCGAATCGCAAAATGAAAAGAAAGCCGATGCGTTGGCAAAACGAATTATTGAAGATATCAAACAAGAGATTGCCTATGAAAATTAGACACATCGTTCATATTTTTAAAGACCAGATTAAAAATCTTTAAATAAGCCATTGCCTTTCCATTAAAAATTTTCATGTTTATGGAATCCAGCGGTCATTTAAAGCCGTGGGATGTATTTGTAAAACCAATAAATTTATTAATGAAGGATCTAATGATGCTTTTGATAATCTACATGATTATCGATAAGTCTTCTTCTAAAAGAAAAAGATGAATTAAAATTAAAAGAATAAGCCACAGACAGTGGCTTATTCTTTATTAATGAAATAATTAATCAATGAAAATTTGATAAAATGATAACAATACAGCTCAACAAAATGAGATTTAAGGAAAAGCTAAAATCTTATTTCGATGAGGGCGTTAGTTCCTTTCTGAAAAGAGATTATTTAAATGCAATCAAACAATTCACAGTTTGCTTGCAAATAAATCCAGAGGATAGCTTAAGCTATTTTAAGAGAGCTAAAGCATATAAATTACTTAAGAGTGAACTTGATCTTTATAAACCTGATTTCGACTTTGATGCTCCACAAAAAATTAAGGAAGTATTTGGAATTCGTGTCCCCGAAGTATATCTCAAATTAGAACGGCATTTGTATTATTCAGAACTTTTAGAAAAGGGCTTTTTAAATGAGATTGATTTCGAGGTGGAAATCGAAAAGGATATTAATAGAGCTATCGATCTATCAAAAAGAAATTTTGAATATCACCTCTTTAAAATGCAGTTTTCCCCTTCGAAAAATGCTCATTTAAACAGCCATTTCCAATTAACAAGCGCAATCGAGTGCCTTGAAATATTCCCAGAAAAACTGAATGAAATCAAAAAGGCAATTGAGGGCGCTTTAAGTATTTTGGAATTTACATACAGGAAAACTGAGTTTGATATTCCATTTCGTGCAAATGTACTTGACGAGATAGGCCATTTTTCTTCGCTTATTTCTAGAGAACCAAATGATCCAAATCACTACTTTAATCGTGGTTTAAGAAAAATCAGATTGAACCTACATGATAAAAAGCTACATGAAAATGCATTATTGGATTTTCAAAAAGTGATCTCCCTATTTAGTAAACACGATAAGGGATACAATAATTTAGGTGTTGAAATGGCTTATTTGGGTTTTTTAAGTAAATCAATTTTATCATTTAACAGTGCTATAGAAATTTCACCAGAACACCCTGTGTATTATAATAATAGAGGCGTTGCCTTATGTAATTTAGGACAATACGAATTATCAAGTAATGACTTTAGCTTAGCTATAGAATTGACCCCGCGCGCTGATTTTTATCTCAATCGAGCTGAATTACGAAAAGTATGTGGGGACTTTAAAGGAGCGGAAAATGATTATGAAGAAGCTAAAAAAATTCAACCAGAAATGTTCTTTAGAAATGATGGCTATAATAAATTTTACTGGGATCCAATGCTTTCGGGCAATCAACTGCCAAATAATTATATTATTGTTGACTAATTTTACTTTTTAAGCTTCTACACAATTGACTTTCTCAGTTGAAGAATAGATGCTAATTTCGCTTTAGTCTCCTTCTGTACTTCGGTCTTTAACTCATCATATTTTAAAATTCCGTTTTGCAGCCTATGTTTAACCAAAAATTCCATAGCTTCTCTATTCACTTTATTAATATCCTCTGCACGCTCCATCGCTTCCACAATATTCAAATTCGCCAAATTTCTTTCTTCTTTCATTCGAAATAAAATAATTTGGTATTCTTCGTCAGCTATTAAATAGAAGTCCTTAAAAGACTCAACATATTGTGCAATATCTACTTCATACAACGTTTGAGCTTCTCTGTTATTGAATTCAGACAATTTGCTAGAATCTTTGCTCAATTGATCTTCTGATTTATTTTCATCAACGTCATAAATCCATAAAAAATGGTATACACCATAGCCAAATAGTCCCGCAACTATTAAAGATAACAACGCATCTATAATTCCACCTTCTCTAGCACTGTCATCCATGAATTTGAATGCATAACCGATATAAGCCAAGAATAGTATTACCTTAATAAATCTCCACATTCAATTTTGCTTTATAATAAATTAATTAATTCGTTATTGAACTTAAATATTCGCAAAGGAGAAAAATCATAAATCCTTTTGAAAACCTCATTCTATAAATAAAAAACATCACATTTGCGTGAACAGTAATTCTATTTATTATCGCGATTTCGTGTTAAATGAAGTCTCATTTAATTCTAATCTCGTGATATACCGCTATTCGCTAAAAAATCTCATATAATCGCCACAAGTCATGCCATAATTCGGATCATTTTTTCTTCCATCCGACTTTAAAAACAACTTTAAAAAATACGGTGAATAATGAGATCCGGCCAACAGCATTTCAAGAGTAATCTTCATACCCCCTATTTCTCGATTCAAATATTTAAGTAACTTCTCACGTTTTAAGAATCGTAAGTATCTAAAAATCGATTCGTTCATCACTCTCTCTTGCTCCTGAGGATTTTCAAGAAATTCCTTTCTTGAGACTTTCGTTAATAGGTCAAGCATATAATCCGAAATCGCATATTTACCCTTAAATCCAAATCGATTTACCATTTGATAATTATTTTTTGACTCGCGCCAACCCAATTTATCTTTAAATTCTTTCACTGTCATGGTCTGAAGCCAAACTGTGTCATGAATTAAATTAATTTTCTTAAAAAGTTTTTTATTGATGGGGTTCGCTTTGCGTTTTACTTCCCGGAAAGAGCCGACTGAATCTTTTGAAGAATCAATGTTTTCATTATTACTATCAACAGTTACCTGTATTTGATCGGTTCTATCGAAAGTGGGTTGGAAATCACTAATTTCAAAGCTCACAGCCTCGAATGCGATTTTACTTAGGATGAATAAAGTTAAAAAAAGCTTCTTCATAGTTTTTGAAAGATTGATTCATTTAAAATAAATTCCTTGCCCAGTTTTACTCCCTTCTTCTGGCCACGCTCTCCTGTGATGTAATAGTATTTTGCTAAATCCGGATCTATCATTTTAACAAAGGCCTCCTTAATTCTTGAACATTTCTCGTTGATAGAGTTACTTTCCATATTAGTCAAATCTTTTATTCGATCTTCAAGATTACCTTCGTCAGTAGTTTTACTAATCATTTTATAGATCTGAATTAACTCCTCTCTGTGATCAACTAAATCATGTAAGTAGACACCTGAAGGATGGCTTAAAAAGAAAAGATAAACAGTCTTCTGCAAAGGAGTAAGTATTACTTCACTATTTCCATAGTCCACTAACCAAATTCTAAATGAGGAGTCAATTTTTAATCTGCTTTTTACTTCTTGCTTTAGATTGTATTTCTTGGTGACTAAGTATTGGTATATTTCTTCAAGTATCTTTTTGTTACCAGATGACAAAAGAATTTCAACTTGACCATAAATTTCATTTCCGATTAATTGTAGTTCATTTACAAAAGAACCGTCAATACTCAATTCATTCTTTTCTTCTGGAGTAATCTCCAATTTTGATTCGTTATTTTCAACTAGAGAATAAAATGTGTGGGTTGATGAATAGACCTCATTTATTATTTTATTGAATTGCTCCCTAAATGGCAGCGAATCTTGCAACTCAAAAATCTCTTCTAAATAATTACTGACAAACAGCATGGCGGGCAGCCTGTCCATTTCTAAATTAAATCTTTTGCATAAAGCTGCTCTATATAACTCTTCACTAATCTCTGCTTCTAAATCAATTTCGTAAGGCCGTAAATAGGGGTATCGATAAAATAATGACTTTACATTTACTTCATTCAACTTTTGTTTAAATCCATCAGAGTAACAAACAAATTCATATCCGTTTTTTGCGCATATAGTTTTAATCCTAGTAAGATTTAAATCAATTTCTTTAGCTATTAAGGTAGTGTTTGCTGCGTTAATAAAAATCAATTGCGGCATTTCGTTCTTTAAGCCCTGCAAGTTTGAGAATGCAGGTTGAATTGGTTTTTTACTACTATTTCTCAGTTTAAGTAAATAATCTAAAATCATAAATTCTTACAGAATTTGAAGATAAAAGTAGTTGATGTTTTATCGGAAGGCAAGAACTGCAAGGTTGCAGAGATTTAGGATTGAAAAGCCAATAAATTGAATTTTCATATCTTTGAAATTGAAATCTGGTTATTTATGGACCTTCAAACACAAAAGCTTATTCTAATAGAACAGTTACTTCATGTGGATGATTCTACCGTAATTAATAAGGTTAGAGAAATCTTGGACAACAGTGAGTCGAATACAATCGGATATGAATTGACGGGACAGCCTATTTCAAAACGTGATTTACTGAAGAAAATAGAAGTAGCAGAAAAAGAATTTAAGGAAGGTAAATACCAAACGATCGATGAAGTAGGAAAGGAATCGGAAGGTTGGTAATGGAAAAAATATATAAAGTAATTATTCCACCTTCGGCCAAAGAATCACTCAAGGAGATTGTTGACTATATCAAGTTAGACTCACCTAGTGCCGCTAAAAGTGTTCGCATCAAATTGTTAGAGCTAGCTAAAAGTTTAAGCGTTTCACCCGAGCGATTTTCTAAAGAAGTATTTTTAAAGTCTTTAAATGGAAATTACCGATCAGTGGTACTATGGCATTACAAAATCGTGTATAAAGTGCAAGAGAATGAAGTACTAATCCTCCGATTTATTCACACCAGCAGAGATCCAGAAGAAATTAAGAAATTAGATAGCTTATAATCCGAAACGCTCATGAGAGTTTACCTAGACAACGCTGCCACTACACCGCTTGACCCCGAAGTTTTTGAGGCGATGAAGCCTTTTATGTTAGAAGATTTTGGGAATCCTTCTTCCACTCACGCACATGGAAGAAAAGTGCGCGCGGCCATTGAGTCTGCCCGAAAAAAAGTAGCTGAATTACTGAACTGCACCCCAGGCGAAATAATTTTTACCTCAGGCGGAACAGAGGCAGATAACACCTTGCTTCGGTGTAGCATTGATACCTACAAGCTAAAACATGCGATCTCCACTCCTATTGAGCATCATGCTGTAACGCATACATTAGAAACACTCGAAAAAGAGGGGAAAATAAAATTGCATTATGTAAACCTAGATGAAAAAGGCCATGTAGATTACGCTCATCTAGAAAGTTTATTAAAGGCAAATCCTAACGCTCTTGTTTCACTCATGCATGCCAATAATGAAATTGGAAATTTATTAGACTTGGAAAAAGTAGGAGAACTCTGTCATCTTTACAACGCCTACTTTCAGTCTGATACCGTTCAAACCATTGGGCACTATCGCCATGATATGAAGAAGTTAAAAGTACATGGTATGACTGCAGCCGCACATAAGTTTCACGGCCCGAAGGGTGTAGGATTTATGTACATCAACAAAGACAAAAAAATTCATCAGTTCATTCATGGTGGTGCGCAAGAACGAAACATGCGTGGCGGAACGGAAAATGTGTACGGAATTATTGGCTTGGCAAAAGCACTTGAAATTTGCTATCGCGAAATGGCCGAACACGAAAGTCATATCAAAAAGCTGAAGGCTCACATGATTTCAAAATTGAATGCAACATTGCCAGATCTTACATTCAATGGCGATTCTGGCAATCTTGAAAAAAGTTTATACACCATTTTAAATGTCAGTCTGCCAGAATCAGAAGAAAACGACATGCTTCTTTTCAATTTAGATTTACAGAGTATATCTGCATCTGGGGGAAGCGCGTGCTCCAGTGGCGCCTCAACGGGCTCTCATGTGCTGGGGGCATTATACCCCGAATCAAAAAGAGGAGCAGTCCGTTTTTCATTTAGCAAATACAATACGACAGAAGAAATAGATCATGTAGTGGCTAAGCTTGCTGAAATCTGTAGAGTGGCTGTATAGGAAGGCTATTCCAGTTAATTTTTTTGTTTGCATTTATGAATGAGCAATCCATTTCTTTTATCGGCTCGGGTAGTGTTGCCTGGCATTTGGCGCCCGCGCTAGACAATGCAGGGTTTGTGGTTAAAGAAGTGTACAGTCGAAATCCTAAACATGCCGAGCTGCTAACTTCTCGTTTGTATCAGGCAGAGGTAAAAGCCACCCTTGATTTTTCAACCAGCTCTTCTTCTATCTTTATTATTGCAGTAACTGACGATGCCATTAAAACCATTGCTCAAGAAATTATTTTGCCCGAAGATGGTTTCCTCATTCACACTTCTGGTAGCAGGCCGTTGAGCGATCTTCAGTTTGCGGCAACGGCTAACATTGGTGTGCTCTACCCACTGCAAACTTTTAGCAAACAGAAAAAAGTAAATTTTAAAAATACTCCGCTCTTTATAGAAAGTAACAATGAAGAGGCAACTGAACTATTACAATTGATTGGCAATTCTATTAGCAACGAAGTAAAAAAAATAGCATCCGAAGAAAGGAAAGCACTGCATGTAGCTGCCGTGTTTGCATCTAACTTTACTAATCACCTGCTTTCTATTTCTAAAGGCATACTTCAAAAAAATAGTTTAGAATTTGAATGGCTTAAGCCATTGATTCAGGAAACAATACAAAAAAGTATGAGCCTTGAGCCTGAAAATGCTCAAACGGGCCCGGCCAAAAGAGGGGATTTGGAAACACTAGATATGCACCTTGATTTCCTCAAAGAAGATCCACAAGTCTCAGAAATCTATCAGCTCATTAGTCAGCATATCATCGACCAATATCAGAGATAGGCAGATCAATAAATCGATTTTAAGTAACCTTTGGTCATGATTTTCTGTTAGTTAGCAGAAATAGGTATTCATTTTAAGTTTTTATTGCTATATTGATCTTAATTAATTTAAATTCAATTAGTTATGAAAATGACACCAGTCAAATTCTATTATCAAAGAGCTCTCATCTCAGGGTATCTATTAGTTTTAAGTGCTATTGCATACTTCCTTGTGGCAATTCTATTCCCTAAAAATATTCAGTTATAAAGTATGAATGTTAGGGGTTATTACCAGCGAGGTAGAGTTTTTATGTACATCTTAATTGCAGCTGCCACAGGCTTTGCATTTTATTATCTATTCAATTTATTTTTTGTTTAATGCTATAAGAATGACTCTTAAGCCTTAGAATCGCATTTCATAAAGTTTCAGATATGTGAGTACAATATTTCTCAGCATGAGGGTTTGATTTTCATTCGTCACATTATACAATAGCATTTCTACTGCATAATATGGGTTTTAGCTATCTGCTGAATAACTCACGCGTAGGGTTATGAAAGAATTGTAACTTTTCGGCACACGTATTTTCCTATTTTTACTGTTCAAAATCCGAGCCATGCGCATAGTTATACTACTTTTCTTTTTATTTCCGTTTTTATCGGTTGCTCAAAACCAAGATTCACTGCGGCAAATCATTTATCAATCGGCATTAGATAAAATGAAGGAAGGAAGTTATCAAGAGGCCTCGATTCAATTCTCTCAATTGATTACCACCGGATTTAGTAATAAAGAAGTATATAGCAAGCGCGGTATTGCTTATTTCCAACTAAATGAATTTGAAAAAGCTAAGGCCGATTTAGATGAAGCTGTAAAAAACAGAATCAACACCAGCGAAATATTTCAATATCGCGGCAACGCAAAATATAAGTTAGAAGATTTTCGGGGTTGTATTGCCGATTTAGAAAAAGCCATTCTAATGGGTGTAAATCAATTCGAAACTTTTGCTAACCTGGGCAATGCAAAATTTAGATTAGAAAATTATAAAGAAGCTATTAGTAATTATGATAAAGCATTTGCTACCGGCAAAAAGGATCCGGTTCTTTTCAATAATCGCGGCAAAGCCAAAATAAACTTAAAAGACTTACAGGGCGCTGTCGCGGATTTTGATGAAGCTCTCACACTCAAACCTGACTATGATAAAGCGCTTGAAAATAGAGCCAACACCCGCTTTCAATTAAAAGATTGGAAAGGAAGTATTGAAGATTTTCAAAAAATTATTTCATCAGGCAGAAGTGATGAAGATCTATTCCAAAACATTGGCACCGCTAAATTCAATTTAAATGATTTCAAAGGAGCTGCCGAATCGTTGAATAAAGTAGTTGGCAAAGGTGTTAAAGATAAAAATGTATTTAGAATGTTGGGTATTAGTCAAGCAAAAACAAATGATTATACCGGGGCGGCAAATGCATTGGCTGCGGCTGTCTCGTTGGGGGCAACCGATAAAGAAGTTTTTGAATACCTAGGTACCGCGCAATATCAAACTAAAGATTATAAAAGTGCTATAGAATCGTTGAGTAGAGCCATCACACTTGGGGTAAATACCAAGGAAGTCTTTCTCTATAAGGGTAATTCCGAATTCAATCAAAAAGATATTGACAATGCGATTAAAGATTTAGAAAAAGCCATTTCGCTTGGCGCGAATGACTATGAAGCTTTAAAAAATGTAGGCGATGCCAAATTTATTAAAAATGATTTTGCCGCTGCCATTCAATTCTACGACAAGGCCGCAACGTTTTCAACCGCGGATGCCATTTTATTTAATAACAGAGGTAAAGCAAAAATGACATTGGGCGATTTACAAAATGCCTTAGTCGATTTTGATAAAGCCATTCAACTAAAACCAGATTATGGCAAAGCGCTTTTAAATCGTGGAACAGTACGTTTTAATTTACTGAATTACAAAGGCGCAGTAGAGGATTTAGATCGGGTAAGAGCTACCGAAGGAGAATCTGCAGAGGTTTTAAAAATGCTAGGGATATCCAAATATCAACTTAACGAAAAGCCAGCGGCCAAAAGCTTTTTAGAGAGTGGATTGAAAGCAGGCTTGAAAGATGTGAAGGCAAACTTATATGTTGGCTATTTGCGTTTTGATGCCACTGAATTTAAACCTGCGATTGAAGCCCTGACGGTAGCCGAAGCAGGAGGTGAAAAAGAAAATAGTCTTTATGAAAAAAGAGGAAAAGCTTTTTTTCAAACGCAGGATTATGGAAGTGCGATAAAAGATTTAGAAAAAGTAATTCTTAGCGGCTCGCAAGATGTGGCTGTGTTTGAAGCTCTTGGCCTTTCATACATGCAAATTCAAAAAAATAAAGAGGCTCTTCTTAATCTTGAAAAAGCAATAATAGCCGGAAGCAAAAATAAAGAAGTATACTTTCAGGTTGGTAACGGAAGATTTAAAGACTCTAATTTTGCAGGAGCCATTGAAGCTTATGACAACGCTATTTCGCTTGGCGCAAATGATGAAGTTATTTACAACAACCGAGGGAAGGCAAAACTTAATTCAAATCTTATTAAAGAATCTATTGCAGATTTTGACAAATCTCTTCAACTCAAATCTAACTACCCGCAAGCCTTGCGAAATAGAGCCACAGCAAATTCTGCTTTAAAAGAATGGTCTAAAGTAATTGTAGACGAGGCATTCGTTACCGCAAACGGGCAAGGAACACCCGAAGATTTTTTATTAAGTGGCAGTGCACGCTATCATTTAAAAGATTATAAAACTGCTATCGATGATTTGAGCAAATCGATTGACGGTGGCGTAAAAGAAAAGCAAGCCTACGTTGCGCGGGGAGATTCTTATTATGAAACCCAAGATTTTACGAAGGCTATTATTGACCTAACCAAAGCAATTGAGCTGGGAGAAAATTCTGCGGACGTCTATTTCAAGCGAGGTGCTTGTAAATTCAATGCACAAGATTACAAAACCGCCCTACCCGATTTTGAAAAAGCAATTGTGAACGGGTATACGGATGCTACTGTTTATGATATGAGAGGTCTCTGCAAATTGAATAATAAAGATATGGAAGGTGCTCTTGCAGATTTTGATGTCGCCATTGAAAAAAATCCGAAACTATTAACTGTTTATTATCACCGAGGCGATGCGAAATTTCTAGCTGGCAACTTTCAGGGGGCATTGCAAGATTATTCGCAGGCAGTTAATGGTGGAATCGCAGATCCTGTTTTATATAACAACCGCGGAAAAGCTTATCTCAATTTAGAAAAGTACGATGACGCCATAACAGATTTTGGAGTGGCAATTGCAAAAAAAGAAAATTACACCAGAGCGTTTGAAAATCGTGCGGCAGCATACTTAAAAATTAAAAAGTTTGACGAGGCTATTAAAGATTTACGCACAGTAGAAAAACTTACTGAAAAACCAGATGTAAATTTTTATCAAAAATTGGGTGAGGCCTATTTTGAAATGAAAAATTACCCACTCACACAAGAGTATTTAGATAAAGCCATTCAGGGTGGCAACCGCGATAAAGGAAATTTCTTTAAAAGAGGAAAATCTCTTTCTGAGCAACAAGATTTTCAGTTAGCCATAAAAGATTTTGATGAAGCCTTGAAAGCCGGAGAAAATACAATCACTCTATTTCAAGAGAAAGCCAGAGCTTACCTTGGATTAGGAAATAGAAAAAGCGCATTAGATAATATCGCTAAGGCAATCGCATTGGATCCAAATAACGCTGACTTGTATTATAATAGCGGTCTGATTAAAGAGGAAAATGGAGAGTTTGAGTCTGCCAGGACGGACTATGACAAAGCCATCAAATTTAATCCTAAAGATGCAGCAGCATTTTATGGGAGGGCAGGCTGCAAAGGAGAATTAGGAGACTATGGCGCTGGCGTTTCTGATTTGGACGAAGCGATTTTAATCAACCCTAAAAATGCGTCCTACTACAAACAGCGTGGCAACTTCTACTATCAATTAGAAAATAAAAGTCAAGCTTGTACCGATTGGAAAAAAGCCCATGAGCTAGGTGATGCCAAAGCCAAATTTTCACTGGATCAATATTGTAAGTAGAATTATCTCTATTTGAGATTAACTTTTTCCTTTTCGGGAAAATAATTTTTTCTATTCTTCTTTTTTGCGAAAAAGAAAGTACATCCGTTGCCATTCCTTCACTCTTTTGTTTAATCATTTCCGTCAAAAAAGGTCGTTTGGTAACACTTGAAATGATTTTCAAGGTTCAATCTTACACTGGTCAGCAAACGGTTGTTTTGGTCGGTGAATTGTAGGTTACAGGTATCATCTTTACAGCATGAACACTAAAATGAAAATGATTATGAGGTGTGTAGGGTTCGCCATTTTAGGATTGTTGATGTCTTCCATATTGTGGGCAGAAACAATCACCGGAAAAGTAATTACAATAGTAGATGGTAATACCTTAGAAGTTTTTACTGCTGAAAACGAAACCTACAAGATTCTTCTTTTTGGAATAGATAGCCCCGAACTAAATCAAGAATATGGTGAAGAGGCAAAGAAATTTTTAGAAAAACTTATTCTGAATAAAAGTGTAAATATTGAAATACAAGGTAAAGACAGACTAGGAAATAGATTAGGGATATTAACAGTGAATGGAGAAGATACAAGAGAAAAATTGTTGGAGGCTGGATTAGCATGGACTGCAGAAAGAAATCCCATAGCCGAACTGGAAGCCATCAAAGAAAAATCGCGCGAAAAAGGCAAGGGTCTTTGGAAAGAACAAGAGCCTACGCCTCCTTGGATTTTTAGAAGACAACAAACTATGACGCAGTTTAAAACAAGCTGATGAGCCCCACCTAAAATATTATTTAGTAAAACCCGTTATACCTCCACTATGCAAAATAAGTGGAGGTTTTTTTATGCCTTCGCAACATTGGCGTTGCCTTTGTATGCGGTTGGCCAAACTAATACGAAGGGCGACAGGGTTCCTCAACCAAACGTGGCAGAGGAAAAAACACATCGAGTGCACGTATCTCGTAAAGACAAAAGAAGACAAAGACTTCTATTTCGGAAACCAAAAGTTGAAAACACCGCCCGCTACGAATTTTATCAACGTGTAGAAGAAGCCGCTAAAGAGAAACAACGCATACTGAAAAAATTGGCAAAGCCTCAATATGCAGACTTCACCTATTTCGGCCACAAAAACAAACCTAAAAAACACAAACCGTACGAAATGAAATATTGCAAAGAGTGTAGCATTCGGCATTAGCTACTTGAGAGTAAAAGAACTTGATAATCGGATCACTATCTTTGTAAAGCAAAAAAATATTTTCTGTTGCAAAATCTCTGCCTCTATATTGAACACACGAACCTTAGCCCTACGCTTACAGGTAAAAATATTGATCAACTTGTAGAAGAAGCAAAGCAATATAATTTTTTAGGGATTTGTGTTCCTCCTTTCTGGGTAAAGAGAGCACAACGAGAAATTGGAAATGAAAAAGTTTTACTCGTAACCGTTGCTGGATTTCCGCTGGGTTATTCTATGGCAGAGACAAAACTGGATGAAATACAACGCGCCATTGATAATGGAGCCGATGAGATTGATGTAGTAATGAATTTATCATCTTTTAAAACAGGCATTCCGTGGACGAAAATAGAAATTGCCAAATGCAGTAAGCTCGCTCACGATTATCAAAAAATTTTAAAAGTAATTATCGAAACGGCTTATTTATCTGATAAAGAAATAATAGAAGCCAGCAAGCTTTGCGCAGATGCCGGAGCGGATTTTGTTAAAACATCAACAGGCTTTGCGCCAAATGGTGCCACAGCAGAACATGTTAAACTAATGCGAAATTCCGTTCCACCACATGTTGGCATTAAAGCATCGGGAGGAATCAAAACAAAGGAACAAGCCATTGAATTGATCGAAGCCGGTGCCGATCGATTGGGTACTTCATCTGGAATTTCCCTTGTGGGAGTTTGATGTAAGATCATTAACTTGGGGTCACTAAACTGACACCATGAACAATTTTTTATCAAACCTGTTTCCGGAAGAATCTTCTATACCTGAACAATATCAACTAGATTCTTATTTAGAACAAAGAGAATATCTTATCAACGGAACGCTACGCCAATGGAAGGGAACTTTAAATCCGGTGGCAAGCCCCGTTTATATTAAAAGTGAAAATAAACTTTCTCAAAAAATTATTGGAAGCACACCCCTGCTAACAAAATACGAGGCACTTGAAGCGTTGGACGCAGCCGTTGCGGCTTACGATTTAGGACACGGTGCATGGCCTACTATGAGCGTTGCCAAGCGCATTGAACACGTAGAAAATTTTTTACTGGCTATGCGCACGAAACGTGCTGATGTAGTAAAACTATTGATGTGGGAAATCGGTAAATCATTAAAAGATTCAGAAAAAGAATTTGATCGCACGTGCGATTACATTGTTGACACGATCAAAGCTCTTAAAGACCAAGACAAGCGTGCCGCTAATTTAATAGAAGAGCAAGGGTTTATGGCTCAGATAAGAAGAGTGCCATTGGGTGTTGCTTTATGTATGGGGCCGTTCAATTATCCGCTTAACGAAACCTTTACAACGTTAATCCCTGCGCTCATCATGGGCAACACAGTAGTTTTTAAGCCAGCAAAGTATGGTGTACTTTTAATTAGGCCGTTGCTAGAAGCATTCCGCGATAGTTTTCCGTCTGGTGTAATTAATATTATTTACGGTCGTGGCCGCGATACCGTGGGTGCGCTAATGGAAACGGGAAAAATAGATGTCTTTGCTTTCATCGGAACGAACAAAGGCGCGAATGAATTAAAAAGGCTTCATCCTAAACCACATCGGTTAAAATCTATTTTAGGATTAGACGCTAAAAATCCAGCTATTGTTTTATCTGATGCTGATTTGACTAATGCTGTGGCCGAGTGTATAACAGGTTCTCTTTCTTTTAACGGACAGCGATGTACGGCACTGAAAATATTGTTTGTTCATCAATCTATTGTAGAAGAATTTACTCAACGCTATTTGGCGGAATTAAAAAAATTAAAACCCGGCATGCCATGGGATGCGGGCGTAGGACTCACTCCATTGCCTGAGCCAGGTAAAACAGATTACCTGAAAGGATTGGTAGATAATGCCAAACTGTATGGCGCGAAAGTATTAAATGAAAATGGCGGAGAAATTTTGGAATCATTTTTCTACCCGGCCGTACTTTATCCGGTAAATGAAAAAATGAATATTTATAGCGAAGAGCAATTTGGCCCTGTAGTGCCAATCGTTCCTTTTAAAGATGATGATGAACCCATTAACTATGTTGTCAACTCGCACTTTGGGCAACAGGTAAGTTTATTTGGAAAGGATTCAAAGCGATTGGCCAAGATGATGGATGCATTTGTCAATCAAGTTGGCAGAATTAATTTGAATACACAGTCGCAACGCGGGCCCGATACGTTTCCCTTCAATGGAAGAAAAGATTCTGCCGAAGGTACCCTTTCTATTGCCGATGCACTGCGAGTATTTTCTATCCGAACGATTGTGGCAACTAAAAGTACAGATAAAAATAAATTGATCATCAACAATATTATCCGCAACAGAGAATCTGCATTTTTAAGTACGGATTATATTATTTAGGCAATGGCTATGGCCTCAATGTAAATTCTAGCTGCTTCACATCTCTTGAGTTTCCTCCTATCATAAACAGGAATTTTCCGGGCTCGCTGCCAAAGGTTAAGTCTTGTCTATAAAACGAGAGTGTTTTGTTTAAAATCATAAAACTCACATGCTTGGTTTCTCCGGCTTTCAAATTAATTTTTTGAAAGCCCTTCAATTCTTTTACAGGGCGCGTAACAGAACCTACTAAATCACGAATGTAAAGCTGTACCACTTCTGCTCCCTCATAGGATCCGTTATTAGTAACATCGATCGATACGCTGACGGAATCTTCCGCAGACATTTCCGTCTTACTCAATTTAATATCTCCATAAGAGAAATTAGTATAACTTAACCCAAATCCAAATGGATAAACGGGTTCGTTTGAAACATCTAAGTAATTAGATCTGAATTTTTGAAACCACTTATCGTTACCTAATGGGCGGCCCGTGTTTTTTTGAGCATAATACATAGGCAACTGACCCACATGCTGTGGAAAAGTGGTTGTCAACTTCCCTGAAGGATTTACATCGCCAAACAATACATCTGCAATCGCATCGCCTGCTTCGCTGCCGCCAAACCAAACATTTAAAATGGCTGGAATATTTTCAGACTCCCATTTTAAAATGAGTGGGCGACCAGTAAATAATACAAGCACCACCGGTTTTCCTGTTTTTAGTAATGCTTTTAATAAATCCTTTTGAGCTTCCGGTATTTGAATATTCACTCGGCTCGATGCTTCGCCACTCATTTCTGCCGCTTCGCCAACTGCGGCTACAATTACATCTGCACTTTTTGCAATCTTAATGGCTTCGTTGCGCATCTCTTCTGCTGACCTTTTATCGCGATGTAACGTTTTGCCAAACATAGTTGCTCGTTCTTCAATAGCCTCATCTTCATCTAAATTAGATCCCTTTGCATATAAGATTTTTACATTTGCTCCAACAGCTTTTTGTAATCCATCGCGTACTGAAATAGATTCAGCAAAGCGAGCGGCCACGCTCCAGGTGCCAGTCATATTTTCTTTTGAATCTGCCAATGGTCCTATCAAAGCAATAGTACTTGATTTTTTTATGGGAAGAATTTGCCCTTCGTTTTTCAACAATACAAAACTTTGTGCCGCAGTACTTCGTGCTGTTGCTCTATTAGCGGCAGTAAACACTTCTGACTTCGCTCGAACATCGTCACAATATTTATACGGATCTTTAAATAATCCTAACTTATATTTTGCTTCCAATATTCGCCTGCACGCCTCATTAATTTGCTTTTCTGATATCTTTCCTTCTTTTACAGATTTGGTCAGCGTAGTTAATAATCCTTCGCTTACCATATCCATATCTAAGCCTGCTTCTAATGCCTTTGCAGAAACATACTGAAGATCTCCGTATCCATGATTCACCATCTCACTCACACCAGTATAATCTGAAACTACAAATCCTTTAAAGCCCCATTCATTTCGTAGCACATCTGTGAGCAACCATCTATTCGCAGTGGCCGGCACGGCATCAATCTCATTAAATGAAGCCATGATACTTCCCGCCCCGGCATCAATAGCTGCTTTATAGGGAGGTAGATATTCATTGTACATTCGATGCTTACTCATATCAACGGTGTTGTAATCACGACCCGATTCGGCAGCACCATACAACGCGTAATGCTTTACGCAAGACATGATCGTGTTATTTGCAGTAAGATCGTTGCCCTGATAACCTCTCACCATAGCACTGGCAATTTCAGAACCGAGATAGGGATCTTCTCCACTGCCTTCCGAAATTCTTCCCCAGCGTGCATCGCGAGAAATATCTACCATAGGAGAATACGTCCAATTAATTCCATCGGCACTTGCTTCTTGTGCGGCAATGCGTGCACTTTGCTCAATCAACTTCATATCCCAAGAGCAGCTTAACCCTAGCGGAATCGGAAATACACTTTCGTAACCATGAATTACATCCATCCCAAAAATGAGAGGAATTTTTGTCCGACTTTTTTCAACTGCTATCTTTTGCACTTCTTTGATCTTAGCAACTGATTTGATATTGAACAAACCGCCCACCATACCCTTCTCAATTTTTTTTGCAATGTCAGAGCTACCAGTTTCTCCGGTAATCATATCGCCCGATGAAGGTAAATTTAGTTGTCCGATTTTTTCATCCAACGTAAGTTGGTTCATAATCGAGTCGACAACAAAAGTCATGCGATCGGTTGGCTTAGAAGGCTTGGAGCAAGACGCGATTAGGAAAAATAAAATGATGATGGAAAGAATTCGGGTGTGCATAACTCTGTACGTTTAGTTAGAGGTGAGATGATACTATTGTTAGCATTGAAGCACTATTGACTTTCTTTTACTGCCCAAAAAAATCTCAATAAACAAATCCCAACTTCACCGTGCCTGCCTGCACTTCGGGTGCCGACATAAATAAATTCCACAAAAGGCCTGTTCTATAATTTTCAATCATCACCACAATCGGGCCCTGATCGATTGCCAAATAAGAAGTAGCCGTCCAGGCTTCTGAAATGTTAAAAGCATCATAGAAACCATATGTGCCCCACATCTTATCGCCTAAAGTATAATAAAAAAACTTGAGCGCGCGCATCGATTCTACCGGTGTGTAAGGAAAAGAAGATAATGCAGCCGTTGGTGTAATTACTCCCAAATCATTTTCGGGCGAATGTGCATTATACCCTACTTGATTATCACTAGCTGTTAAGCCCCAACAATCAGCACTATAGTTGGGATACTTTTTAGGATTTGCTACACAATACGCATAATTAATCTTTGATGCATTTACATTTTGTTCCCAATAGTTGACATAGTCATCCGTAAAGTGCGGGTTTAAACCGAGGTAAGAGTATTGCACCCAAAAAAGTGGGCTGGGTGTGCCCAGTGGTAATTTTATTCCGTAGTAGGTGTTGCCTGTTTTAATGGCCCCATTTTTTGCAAACCCATTTGTGTATACACTCTTCGGTATACTGTGGGTGGGCGATGAGGCCGCTAACACATACGTGATTTGTTCCTCAAAATATCCGTACAGCGGAAAGTTCATATCCCAATTGTAGTTGGGCGACCAATGCCAGTACAACACTTGTTCATTGTTTTTTCTATACCAGTCCCACTCAACGGTTTGCCATAAGGTGCTGATTCTATTGATCAGATTATTTCCGACCGTATCGGTTGAGTTTAAATATTGACGCGCGGTGAGCAAGCCTTGAACTAAAAAGGAGGTCTCCACTAAATCGCCACCGTTATCTTTGGTGCTGAAGGGAATTACTTTGCCGGTATTGCCATCTACCCAATGCGACCACGCTCCATGAAAGCGATCGGCCTTTTGCAGAAAAGTTACAATCTTATTGATTTGTTGAACGCCTTGTTGGCGTGTAATAAAATTACGCTCCATGCCTACCACTAAGGCCATAATGCCGAAGCCGGTGCCCCCAGTAGTTACCGTATTACCAGAAGTATTTCGCTCGCGCGCCATGCCACTGGCCGGGTGGGCAAAGTCATAAAAATATTGAAATGTCTTTTGTTGAGTTTTGGTAAGAAGCTCATCATCTGTGATGGTTGGAAATTTTGGTGCAGGATCAATTTGAGTTATGATTTTAATAACGGTATTTGAATCAAATGCTTTTTGAGAAGCCGATTTAAAATATTTTGAAACAGTAAAAAAATAAATACTTAAATAGTTTAATGGGCTAACGGTTTGAATGACAACCGTGCTGTCCTGATTACTGTAAGAAAATTGCAAGGGAATATCTCCAAAGGAGTTGGATAAAGTAATTCCAGACATTGCGGTTGACTTATCTACAGGTTCTGAAAATCTAATCTTCAAAATGGGATTTATAGAGGTGCTCGGATAGGTATAGGAAGTGGGCCGGTTATCTAGTGAAAAGTTATTTAAGGCAAACGGATCTTGATTTTTAGGTGTTGGGTTGGTGGAGGTACAAGAAAAACAAAAAATACTTGCTTGAAAAACTAGTAAGAGTAAGTATTTATTTGTCATACCAAGTAAGAATTCTAAAGAAAAAAAGGAGCATCTTATTCTAAGATGCTCCTAAAAATTTAAAAAATTATCTGCCTGCGGTTCCTAAATTAAATAATGCTGTAATATCCTTATCGGCCAAAACAGTATTATAAACTCTCACATCATCAATTGATGCAGTAGCCCATGGATTCCAAGGTTGTTGTGCAGGTGCACCAGTAAATCCAATATCGCTAGAAGCTAAACTACCAAATACTGCTTGTACAGGAGGTGCCATAATTAACTCCGCAGTGGTTCCCCGATCATCATAAGCACCTACTGAAACACCATTACCATAAATTTTAAATTTATGAGTAGATGCATTCCAAGTAAGAACATAATGTGACCATTTATTAGCTCCTAAGAAATATTTACCTAATCCTGATCCTAAATTTAATTGCGCAATATTATCTTGAAGACTATTGCCACCCCCCGCTGGATGAGTATTCAAAATATTCTTTAGTTCCAATGTATCTGATGTTGGCAGATGGCGTCCTGTTTCTGCTAAGGCCATTGCATCACCCCAAACATCAGTAACCCCCGTTGGTATTAGACCAAAAAATGCAGTAAAACCACCATCACCTCCTTTTCTACCTTTAACATTAACCCATAAACTAATGGTAAAGTTATTTAATGCATTAGCGGTATTTATTTTTGTAATAGCAGGATAAACTAAAGCGCCTTTCGTTAATTGTAATGCCTTACCAATTTGTCCAGTGGTAAACCCAACGGTTCCATAGGTTTTAGTTGGCGGGGTACTTGAAATCCGCTCATTATTAGTGTCATCAAAAGTCCAATTCGCTAAAAGATTGGTAGAGGCTACTTCATTCGAGTTGTTGTATCCATCAATTGCCGGAAGTTTCGCATCATCTTTGCTACATCCTGCAAAAGTGAATAGCGCTACTACAATAGCGCCTCCTGTTAAAAAATTTAGTGTTCGTTTCATTTGTTTTATGTTTAAAAGTTAAAAAGTAAAAATTCACATTAAAAAAGCCAGACAAGTGGTGAGCCTCGTGTATCTAATTCTGCATTCATAGGCCATATTTTAGTATCCATTATTTTGCAAAAGTTTTCCTCCGCTTAATAGAATTTGAGAATTGGGCACGGGTAATAGTTCGTGCTTACCATCTACAAAATTAGTTTTACCAGAGGAGCGCATCACTTGCCCCGCGCGGCCTTGCCGCACCAAATCCCAGAAGCGATCGTGTTCCATCGCAAATTCCAATCTGCGCTCTTTCCAAATGTCATCAAGTGTGGCACTCCCCTTTGGTGCAAGCCCTGCACGTTGGCGCACCTTGTTTAAATTAGTGAGTACATCTCCGCCCGTATGGAAGGCTGCTTCCGCATTTATTAACAACACTTCGGCATATCTTAAAATGCGGACATTTTTAGGTCTATTTTTGTCGAGCTTATTGGCAAATTCTTCTTTAGTTGCGCTAGTATATGCTTTATAGTTATAATATAGATTTTGAACAGAATCTGAACTTGGTATTCTCTTACCATCCCAAAGAATAGTGCCTTTATGTGTGCCCGAATTATCAATGAATAAAATGGTGGCATCTTTTCTTTTATCGCCTGCTTCATAGGTGTTAATTAAATCAGGAGTAGGATTATTGAATCCATAGCCCAAATCATCCCAGCCACCTTTGCCCCCTACACGCACACCTTGGGAAACAATGTAATTATCAATCGCTAGATTACTATTGTTAAATTTTCCGGTTTCAATTTCAAAAATTGATTCTACATTGTTGTCACCCACTTGTCGCCAAATAGTTGCATAATCAGGCACCAAAGAATATTGCCCAGAGGCAATCACTGCATCTGTCAGTAGTTGCACCTTGTTCCATTGCTGCCTGTACATGTAAACTTTTGCCAATAGAGTTTGCGCAGTACCCTTGCTAACATGGCCGGCTTGAGATTGTGCTTTTAGAGGAAGATTGTCTATCGCAAATTGCAAGTCTCTGGCAATGCTATCATACACTAATGAAGAGGCTGCTCGTGTAATGAGAGAGAGATCACTGGCAGCATCTTCCAAATCTTTGGGTACACGTAGCACGAGTGGGACATCGCCAAACATGCGCACCATATTAAAGTATAAGTATCCTCTAATAAATTTTACTTCTGCTTGATATTGCTTGAGTTGTGCGGGTGGAATACTGGAAGATTTTACCAAGGCTGCTAGCGCTTGGTTGGCTGCACCAATTCCATTAAAATGTCCGCTCCACATAGTTTCACAAAACTTATTGGTAGAAGTGGTGGTGAAGTTGTCTAAGTCGCCAATAGGCACTGCCTGATCTCCAGCCGTACTTCCTTTGTCTGCATCATCAGAAATAGTACAGGTTACGGAAATCAATCCCCATCCGTGAACGTCTCCGTTGCCAAAACAATCGCCTTGCAAAAGACTATTGTATACGCCCGTTACCAATTTTTGTGCTAAGGCCGGATCGGTATCTAGGGTAACACCGCCCTGCACTTTCACATTCAAAAAATCTTCGCTGCAAGCGATGGCAATGCTTAGGGTCACTAATAAAACAGCAATTCTGTTAACGCTCCGTTTCATTTAATTTTGTTTTAAAAACCAATATTTACGCCTACGGCAACTGTTCTAGTAGTTGGGTAAGCTGATAATTCAATTCCAGAATTAATTACATCGCCAGGCAACTCAGAGGTAAAGCCACTGTATGCTTTAAGGGTAAAAAGATTCTGAGAAGTTAAAAACACTCTGCAGCTCGAAAGGTGTAAGCGGGTTAAGACATCGGGCGAAAGAGTATAACCAATTGTTAGATTATTGATTCGCACAAAGGAACCAGACTCCACAAAATAATCTGAAGCGGGCAAATTGCCAGTATTGGCTGCGGGTTCGGTTTGTGATTTGCCGCCTGCTGTCCAGCGATTGTACACCATACTCTTCTCAATATTATCCGTTCCTAATATGCGAACACCCTTTTTGCCGTTATAAACTTTGTTGCCAATGTTTCCATAAATGCTTAAACTAAAATCCCAGCGTTTGTAGGTGGCTCCCAGATTTAAACCAAAATAAGCTATGGGTTGGTACGAGCCCATATATTGACGATCTTTCGTATCGATAACGCCATCACCATTTACATCTTGGTATTTAAAATCGCCCGCCTTAGCAGTTGGTTGAATTTGTTTTCCGTTTTGGTCAACATAGTTTGCAGCCTCTGCATCAGAATTAAAAACACCTGTGGTTTTGAGCACATAAAAGCTTCCGACCGATTGGCCAACATTTGTATTGGTGACAGGTCCTTGAGAACCTACAAATCCACCAGACACTGGCAGCCCACCATTTAATGCAACCACGTTATTATTATTAAAGGTTGCGTTTGCACTTATGGTGTAAGAGAAATCATCGCTGAGGCGATCTTTCCAATTCAATACTACTTCTAATCCTTTATTTTGAATGATTGCTGCATTTGTTAACACCAGGTGATCGAGGTCATAGATAGTAGAAAAAACTGGCTTAAAAATTAAGGCGTTGTTTACCTTCTTATCATAATAATTTATTTCTCCCGACAGTTTTGAATTTAAAATTCCAAATTCAACCGCTAGGTCATATTCTTCCGTTACCTCCCACGTAATATTGGGATCTTTAAATTGATTAATCTGAGCGCCATTGGTAGCAGGTGCGCTATTGCCTGTAAATGGATAGGGGATGTTAATTGCTACTGTATTAATGTACGAGTCTGATGGAATTTGGTCATTTCCTACTTTCCCGTAGGAAGCTCTCACTTTTAGCAAATCAAAAATATTTTGATTTTGCATGAAAGATTCCTTAGAGGCTACCCATGCCAAACCAACGGACGGATAATTTTGCCAACGGTTTTTGCTCGGCAAGCGCGAGCTACCATCTCTGCGCACAGTAGCTGTCAAAAGGTATTTCCCTGCATAGGAATAGTTGAGTCTAGCTAAATAAGAATTTCTTGTCCAAGCATCTCCTCCTCCTCCGTTTTGAGAAGTATTTGCATCGCCCACACCTATGTACCACAAGCTAGGGTCGGCCGGAACATCTTTTCTAAATGCCGAAAAAGAAGTAAGATTAAATTCTTCAGCGGTAGTTCCTCCTAAAAACGTAAAGTCGTGATCATTTATTTTTTTAGAGATCGTAAACGTATTGTCCCATACCCAGCGGGTAGATTGGGTATTTTTTACGTTGAGTCCGCTCAACGGATTTCGCTGATTACCTCCAGCTATTATAAACGTGGTTTCATCGCTCTCGAATTGATAGTTGTAGGCTCTGTTCAAAGAATTACGAACGTCTACACCGAAAGAGGTTTTAAGTGTGAGCCAACTAATTGGCTTCACCTCTAAATAGGTGGAGCCTTGCAGTCTGTCTTCTTTTACTTTTACACTGTTATTTTTAATATCTAATAATGGATTGCCAACATTTTGGTAGGTAGAGGTATTTCCATATTTACTATTTACGATACTGGGTATAAAAGGCGCAGCTCTGTAGGCATCATTATACACACTGCCTACATTACCAAACGGATCTATATCCAAATTATTAAAACCATTTTGATTAGCACTATTTGCATACGAAGCTTGAAACCCGAATTTTACCTGATCTGTAATTTTATAATCGTTGTTCAAGCGCATAGTAAAGCGTTTGAATGAATTGTCGATAACAATACCCTCATCTGTCAAGTACCCCACATTAAATAAATAGGTAGACTTATTTGTGCCTGCCGAAAAGGAAAGATTATGATTTTGTTGAACGGCATTTCTTAAAATTGTTTTATACCAATCTGTATCATAACTAGACGATGGCGGGGCAAAGCCAGTAGCTGCCTGCACATAGTTACTATACTCTGCACTATTGGCCATTTCAACTAGATTAGATGCCTGCCTAAATCCGACACTATTGTTGTAATTAATAACCAGCTTCCCTTCCTTTCCCTTACGAGTAGTAATGATAATTACTCCATTCGCACCGCGCGATCCATAAATCGCGGCAGCAGAAGCATCTTTCAAAATATTCATATCCACTATATCGGCCGTGTTTATGTTTGAAATATCATCTGTGAGCACTCCATCTACCACATAAAGCGAAGTGGTACCACCCAGTGTTGTTCCTATTCCCCTTACCCTAATTTGAGGCGAAGAGCCCGGTTGCCCACTACTTATAATTTGTATGCCAGCTACTTTACCTTGCAGCGCTTGAGAGGCTGTAAGAACTGGCTGCCTATACAGCTCATCGCCTTTTACACTTGCAGTTGCTCCGGTTATATCTGATTTCTTCTGCACTCCATAACCAACTACCACCACTTCTTCCAGCTGTTCTGTATCTGTTTGAAGTGTGATACTTAAGAATGTCTGATTTGTAATGGCAATTGTTTGGGTCTTATATCCTATAAAGGAAAAGGAGATAGATGTTTCAGCTGGAGCTAATTCAAGACTAAAATTGCCCTCTACATCGGTGGTGGTACCTTTGCTTGTTCCGAGGATCGTAACATTTACACCAGGCAATTCAACGCTCTTACCATCTTCAATAGATGTTACCTTACCTGAAATATTCCTATTCTGAGCGTTAGACTCCAAGAAAAAAAGACCTAAAACGGTTATTAACAATACTTTACAGATGCTTTTTCTGCTCATGCCCTTAGAATAGTTAAAATCTATGTAGGTGAATTTATAAAATACAAAACCCATTACATCTTTTTTTAAGAATTACTTGAATAAATGGCAATCTTATAGGTTCACAGTAAAGGTTCTTTTTCACCGAATAAAAACATTGATTACAACCGTTTTCTGGCTATTTTTAACTTGTTCAGCCAGATGTTTTCCTCTGATAAAAACATCTCAAAGAAGTGCCTGATTTTTAAGGCTGGGGTGACTTCTGGTTAATTGAACTAAATCTCCTATTTGACTCCTTAGCTTTCGGATGGTAGTCAGCCGAAAGTATTATTTCTTCCCACCTCGATGCAGTAGGTCTAACCCCAGATTCCTCCATTTCCTTCATTCTGCTTTGAACTTTTGATCGAAAAGCCCAAACCGTGTTAAGTCCAAGCTCTAATTGTTTAGAGAAGGCTACTAGAGTGCCCTCTTTTTTACCAACCACCGTTAAGTAAGCAATGTAGAAGGCTTTCTCAATCGGAAACTTGATTCCTTGAAAAATGGTGAAAGCTGTAATCGATTCGTTGTACCCACACTTGGTACATCTACGCGAAAATTTAACTGCTCCGTCAAAATACTTTTCATTTCTACACTTAGGGCATCTAAATCCATTAACCCACTTCATTTCTTCTAAAAAGCGATAGGCGCTGAGAGTATCTTGATAAAGTGTTTTGAATTCCGCATAGTTCATGGTTTTCTCCATCAACATTTCATTCAATACTTCTTTCACTCTGTTCTTCAGCTTCCAATTATCTAAATCCAATAATGAGTTAATTTGGTTTATCTCAGTAGCCTGCTTCACTAATTTTTGGTTGCTCTCTTCAAGAGCTAAATTGTTAGAATCTAATTCTATGGTTCGCTCCTTCACCCGCAACTCTAGCTCTCTATTCACTTTGTCTTTCAACTTCATATTAGCCTCATGCTGGTGAATTATTTTGCGCAGTGCTCTATCGCGGTTATCTTTTAAAATTCGAATACGATCGCCTAAGGCGAGCGTAAGAAAAAGCATTTCCAAAACAAAACTTAAGTGAAGACTGTAATGCGAGAGAATGGTAAAAGGCAAAAGGTTGAAATAAACCATTGCCCGGAGAAAAAACCCTGAAAATAAAATTCCATAAGCAATTACGAAAAACCTAGCAGGCTGATAGCCATTTCTCCACACGCGAATGGCGGAATAGAAAATAAGAGACAAAGGAGCAATTTCAATTATTCGTTGGCTAAAGAGAGAGGGCACTAAAAAGAGTGCAACCAAAAAGACAAGCGTTCGAAGAATAATTACCCACTTAAAGATTGTATTTAATACTGGAGCTTTCGCAGCTAAACTTAAAAATCGTTTTGTAAAAACTAAGGACCAAAAAATTACTAAATAAAGAGAGACACCCGTGGCATAGGTATTTAATGCCGGTAAGCCTGACCACAGATATTGAAACCCAATTCCATCTAAACTCAATGCATAAAGTGCAACGCTAAGAATGTAGAAAATGTAATAGATATATTTTATTTCTCGTATCGCTAAAAAGGTTAGAAAATTGTATAAAGCGATAATCAAAATCATTCCGTAGAAGGTGCCAAACAGAAAATATTCGTTCAGCGAATAATAGATAAACCGATTGGTAGACCGAAATGCAATCCGTATATCGGCAAACTCGTGAGATTGAATTCTAAAATAATAGAGCATCACCGTATCGTGCTTCATATTAAGCATCAACTCAAAATTCTTATGTCTGAATAATCGATGCGTAAATGGTTGTTGATCGCCCAGTTGGATGAGCTGATAACTTCCATCGGGTTGTGGAATATAGGCGTCTATTTTATCGATGGTTTGATCATAAAATTCAAGAAGCCACGCCTTCTCTGTGTCTGACTTGTGGCGGATGGGCAATCGCACCCAATACGAAGCATTCGGAATAAAATCCTTGTTACGATAATCGGTGTGTTGTTGAAATCGATTGGAGAATTCTTGAGAGGATACGTGAAGGAAAGAAATTTTATTAGTTACATCTTGATAGTACATTAACTCGTTCGGCATGAAGTTTCGCTCTTCCACACTATCGAGCACCACAACGGGTTGTTGAGCATTGGCTAACTCACCACCCAATAGTATAAAAAAAAGAAAATTATTTTTGATCCATTTCATCCGTTCAGCCACCCACCTTCAAAGCCAATCTTTTTCAATCCGGTTTTTATGTACTTATTTTTCCGCATCAATTTCCAAATGAATTGCGTTTGATAATTTTCAGTTTGGAGTAAAATAGGCCCTTGATCGATCCCTAAATAATCCTGATCAAACCATCCTTTCACTCCGCCCGATCGTTCAATGGTGAGATTGAAGGCATCTTTAAAACCATACCTTCCATAGAGTTTATCTTTAAATTGATATTTCATATTCTGCAATGCGGGAATACAAATTTCAGGAGCAAAAGCAATTGATCCGCCTGCTGCAGTGGGTGCAATCGTGCCATCGTCATTTACATACCATTGGGCTGCGCCCCTGGCAGAATATCCACCGAAACTGACGTTGACATTTAATTTACCATTATTTTCGGGGCCATCGCAAGCTGTTAAGCCCCATATATTTTCTTCGTAACCTAAATAGCCCCCAGAATTATTTACACAATATGATTTATTTGCATACGTAGCTCTGCGCGAATTTTCAAAATAATCAATCCCCTTTTGCTTCATGTATAAGTCTTGAATTCCTCTGAAGTCTATCCACACGTGAGAATATTGATGACCAAATAACGGCCCAAAGTTTACGTGCTCTTGTTGGTAGTAGGTTCCCCATTGATAGGTGGATGTCCACGCATTCCACGTATCAGCAGAAATGGAATGTGTGGGAGAAGCCGCACCAAGTATATAAAGTATCATGGCCTCGTTATAGCCTTTCCATGATGCATCTAAAAATCCTGATTCGGGTTTCCAACCCATGCTCATGGTAGTCTTACCATTCATCGCCCACTGCCAGTCAACTGCCTGATATAAAGAATCTGAATAGCGTCTTATTGCTTTTTCAGATTCATCTTCTTTATCAAAATAAGTTTGGCATGCCAGCACGCCCATCATCAGTAATCCGGTATCAATTGTTGAAAGTTCTACCTCCCGAAATCGCTCGCCCGATCTCATATCAATAAAATGGTAAAAAAAACCTTTGTACCCAGTAACGCCTTCGGGGGTGGCACCTTTTTTCGAATGCTGAAAAAATTGTAACGTCTTCAATACTCTTTCTGCGGCTTGTGCGCGCGTAATGTATCCGCGCTCCACTCCTACTAAATAAGAAGTCAATCCAAAACCAGTAGAGGCAATACTTGAAAAAGATTGTGTGGGCCACCTATCCGGATGATTACCTGTAACAGAATCGGCCTGTTCCCAAAAAAAATTAAATGTTTCTCTCGAAAGAGAGTCTAAAAATAATTTAGAATTCTTCGTTTCAAAATCATTTTTCTTATCGCATGAAAATAAAAGTGAAAAAATGATTATTGGCAAAATAAACTTTCTCATTGGACAAATTCTTTTGGGCAGTGAAGTTAGTAAGAAAAGAACGCATTGTTAACTTTTACTGAGCCTGCCTTTTCTTTTTATCATTGAGGATGATAAATCCGACTGGCTTCTTTATAGACTTGTTCTTTATTTAAAGTCATCGGCTTTGTTTTTTGTTCGGTAAACAAATTCATCTGATCGGCATAGTGTGGGCTAGCCGGATTGGTAGAAGCACCGTAACAATTGATGGTTTCTATGTCAGGACCTTGCTTTGTAAATTTTACCAATTCAATATACGATTCTCCTTGCTCTCCTTTTATTCTGCCATTTTCAAAAGGCACTGATCGCATGGCGGAAATAACATCTGGAATTCCCTGTAGTGCTACTTGCTTATTGCCTCTCGCTAATTTCTGGTACTCGCCCAATACAATATTTGTTTTACCGAAATTTGTTATCAAATATTGTTTAGTGAACTCTAATAGTTCAACACATTTTTTCTTTGACAACGATCGATAGGTAGCTCCTTCGCTTTGCTCTTTTACTACTTGATAGTAAATAATAGCAAAGAGGGCTGCACCCTTGCTGTTGATATCTGCTTTATGATCCCACTCTTTTAACGTTGTGATGAGATCTTTTAATGATGGTAACTCATTTGCCGAAAGCAGAAAGAGCGAGTCAGTATTTGTTTCATACGCCAGCTTTATAGGAAGTTGTAAATCGTATTTTATCCTTTTAAAATTATTATAACTAAGTTTTGGAAACTGACTAATCAATTCCATAAAACGCAAACTTCTATTGTTATTATTTGTTTCGTATCCCATGGTATGGTCATACTCAGAAGTTTTTATATTATCGATGGAAGAAGTTGCATTGAATGGTGAGTGATTGCTATTAAAAAGATAACCCGAAGAGGGGTTCAGTACTTGCGGCAAATCTTTTATCGGATGAAAATCTGTCCACAATGTGGTACTGATATTTCCCGGTAAGGTAGTATTCCATTTATAGTTTGGATTTCGAATTGGCAGCTTCGCATTGCTCAAATAATAAATCGTATCAAACCGATCGGCATACATGATGTTGTAGCCCGAGATGGCATTCATATTTAATGCATTCTTAAACTCCGTAAAGTTTTTTGACTTGTTCATTCTATACCATTGCTCTAATGCGCGAATTTCCATTAGCGCGCCAGTACGAATAGCAAAGGCTCCATTCTTAGTAAGCATGGTTGGCCCGAATTTACTTTCCCAAATTTTCTTCTTCACCCCAATTGTAATACCCGCCACCTTCACACGAAGTTTAATTTTAGTAGTTATCAGTTCTTCCCACTTTCCATCCAACTTATATTGATTTTTGTTTTCAGGATTTAACTCTAGTTGATACACATCTAACTTATCGGGGTAATTAACGGTGTGCGCCCATCCGAGATTTTCATTGCATCCATGCAAAATACTTGGCGCCCCAGGAAAAAGTGCTCCCAAAATATTCCAACCTTCATCACTCATCAAGTGCGCTTCATACCAAGCAACTGGCCCCTCTAGCGGCTGATGTGAATTTATAGCGAGATACACGTTTCCATCTTCTGTTATTTTAGAATTGAACGCATACGCATTTGAGCCACCTAGAGGTGGAAGCGTCTTTGCGATTGTTCCCTGTGTTATTTCTTTCAAAGCCTTATCTACACCGCTGGAAATTGCCAACTGCAAAACTGAATAGGTGAGCATATCTTTTGGTGTAATAGGAAAAAGGTGTTTCACTAAAATTTCATCGGCATGATTTTGCGCATACGCATTAATGCCGGCTGCATATCCCTCCAATACACGCTTATAATCAGGCGCGATATCGATTTCATATCTTTGATCTACTATTTTACGACACTGTAAAAGTTGTACCACGTAATCAATAGTTGCTCCTGATTTACCAGAGTATAAACCAAGCATGGCTTTTCCAGCTAAGAATCCTTGTTGAATAGTTTTAAAATCGTCTTCCGAATTTGCCCAAGCTAAACCATACGCTACTCCGGCATCTGTCTTTGAATAAATATGTGGAACGCCCCATTTATCGCGTATGATATCAATACCAGTAGGATCAACACTTTGAGATTGCACTTGCATCGCGGCAAGCAGAAATAATAAACTCAACCACTTCATTCTTTATTTTTCTTTATTGTTAACACCGTTACTTCGCAAGCCGTAAATAACAAATAGCTAATTACAAAAAAAAACGCGTTACTATTAGCCCCGTTGGGGTTGAACCGGAATAAAATATAAACGAGAACACAACCGATAATGATTTTAAGAACGATTGAAGCCATCAAGATTTGAACAAAGCGTAATGGCTCATTCCGTTTCGGTGTATTTAATTTGTAAAAGCTAAATAGTGCTGAGCAAAAAAAATAAATAACGATTTCTAAGTAAAAAGAAGGAGTGGGTATTCGATACAAGGCATGAAGTATATGAACACCCAATACTAATACTACAGAAGTAAAAAATAGTGCGATTATAAATCTAATCGAATACTTATTCATTATTCAACGATTTAAAAACTCTATACATCATTGCGCCAAAGGCAAATAAAATAAAAGTCAGTAAGAAGGCCGGAAATTTTAAGTCTAGATAATCGTCCAGCAGATGACCAAGCCATCCCGCAACAGCGATAGTAATAAGTAATTGAAGACTTAAGCTTCCATACTTTAAAAAACCATTACCAGCATTTTGGTTGCTCATTTCTTTTCAAAAAAAAAGCCGCTGGTGAATTTACCCGCGGCCTGTTTATTTATTTCAAAAATAATTAATTCATTCTCGCTTCTTGAGAATGCGGTGCTCGCATTCCATTTTCACCCATCTTAATATCCTTAATAGCTGCACCCATCTTACAGCTTCCGTTAAATACTGCACCCGGCTCCACTACTAATTTACTAGTAATAATATCGCCATTAATAACTGCTGTTGATTTTAGAACCAGTAATTCACTGATTTCAATTTTTCCTTTTACTTCGCCTTCAATATCTGCATTTTGTGCAGCAATATTTCCTTCCACTTGGCTTGAATTACCCAAGGCAATTTTTGATTTAGACTTTATGTTACCGATTACCTTTCCTTCAATGCGAATGTTACCATAGGTTTCGATGTTGCCCTCTAACACCGTTCCTTTTCCGATTACGTTGCTCGAGTTACTAATTTCGTCTGCTGCTCTTTTTTGTTCTTTAGAAGTTAACATGGCTAGTAGTGTTTAAAAAGTTACAAATTCTTCCGGATTAAGCGAGTTTCCATTGTGCCACAATTCAAAATGCAAGTGTGGTCCATCTGTCATCTCTCCACTATTGCCAACTATAGAGATAATGTCGCCTGCGTTCACAAAACTACCAACTTTTTTTAATAATCCTGCATTGTGCTTATAAACCGACACCAAGTTGCCCCGGTGCTGCACCGCAATTACATAGCCAGAATCTTGTGTCCACGAAGCCATTACTACCGTTCCATCTGCTACGCACTTAACTGGCTCATTTGTTTTTGCTACGATGTCAATACCAAAGTGCGACTTCTTTGCATCATACTTATCGCTGATAAATCCGGTAATGGGTGTAAAGAAAAATACACCTTCCATGTCGTGATACTTTTGTTCTTTCAGCGATACCAGCGCAAACTCTGATTGCTCAAACTCTTTGCGAAACTGAGAATCAGAGGCGGCCAATTTAAAACTACCTATCGGTTTTATAGGCTCATTGCTCACCTTCAAAACCATGGCAGGGTCAACAAAACCATTTGAAGTATCTCCTCTTAATATCCGCTGCAGATTTTGAATGAATTGATCTTTTCTATCTACCTCTGTAGAGAGCGAATCAACCTTAACTGCCAATCCATATAATTTTTTATTTTGTTCGGTTTGTTCATACTTCGGATCAAACCATTTTGCTAGCAATGTTTTGGAAAGAAAAAGACTGCCTACAAATATCAATAAGAATAAAGCTGCTGATACCACCAACAGTTTAGCGTACGTAAATCCAATAGAAGTTTTTTCTGCCAGATTATCTTCATTGCGAATTACCAATTGATACTTATTGGTAAGTTTTTCTGATAAGGTTTTCTTCGGCTTCATGTGCTAGCTACTATTCAAAAGATCACATTTTGCCACAAAACTAGACATTCCCCCCGACTCTTAACAATTTGTTTTACTGAAAGAGATGCCCAACATGACATGGGTTACGAAACGTGAAAATCTTATTTATTGAAGTGCGTTTTCTACCTTTACAATATGGCTTAAAATTGCCCGTTATTATCAATTCATGAATTGGCTTTCCACCGCATTTTATTTCAAAAAAAATTCTCTCATTTCAAGAGGCAGCGGAGCTTCTATTATCGCGCTCTTTGCCATCATTTTTTGGAGTTGCTCGCTTGAGCAAAAAAGTTTTACTAGCAATACATTTCATAATCTTACTGCACACTACAATGGCTATTACTATGCGCGCGAAAAAGCACGTGAAGTAGAAGGCATTATCCTTAAAACATTGGATGACGATCCTACTCAAGTGCTTCGCATTTTTCCGTCATTAGATACTACCAAGGCAAAAAGTTATTCAAAAGATACAGAGGAGATTATTAAGATGGCGTCCATTTCTATTCAACGCCATCCTAACAGCAAATGGGTAGATGATAATTACGTAATGGTAGGCCGTGCGCGATTATATGCCTGCGATTTTCAAAATGCCATTCTCACTTTCAAATTTGTAAATACAAAAAGTCCGTCACCCGATACACGACACACGGCTCTTATTTATTTACTGAGAACATTTACAGAACAAGGTGACTACGATCGGGCTGAGGAAGTTTTTCGTTTTTTAGGGAAAGAAAAATTAAGTAAGGTAAATGCAAAAAACTTGTATTTAGAAAAAGCTTACTTCTACCAACTGCGCAATGATTATGATAACATGGTTCAAAATTTATCAGCCGCAGATTCGTTGCTCGTAAGAAAAGATAGAAGAGGAAGAATTTATTTTATCATTGGTCAGGTATATCAAAAACTTGGCTTCAATTCAGAAGCGTATAACTTCTACAGAAAGTGTTTGACTACCAATCCTGAATATGAAATTGATTTTTATGCACGATTAAATATGGCACAAGTAGCACAAATCGATGATAAACGAGATGTGAAACTAGTGCGCAAACAATTTGAAAAACTTTTGACAGATACTAAGAATCAGGAGTTCAAAGACAAGATTTACTTTGAGTGGGGAGAATTTGAAAGGAAACAAGGGTACGTTACAGAAGCTATTTCTAATTACAAACTTGCTGCACATGCAGGTAAGAGCAAACGCATTCAGGGTCATTCGTTTTTGCGTGTAGGTCAATTGACTTTTGATTCATTAAAAAAATATAGTCTAGCCAAAAGATATTACGACAGCGCTGTGTCAGTCTTGCCTAAAGATTTTGAAAATTATGATGCTATTAAAAAGAGACAAGAAGTATTAGGAGAATTTGTAACCCACACCGAAACCATTACCTTAAATGATAGCCTATTGAGGCTCGCCTCTTTCGATTCGTTAACGGTACGGAAACAACTAGATTCTATCTTTGCTATTCGCGATAAGAAAATTGCTTCGGTAAAAAAGAAAAAGAAAAGGAATGCATCAAACGATACCCAGGCCGGCAACAATCCTTTCTTTAACAACACAGAATCCACCACAACCAGCGATTGGTATTTTGATAATTCAACATTGGTAGCATCTGGACAAACTGAATTTCAACGAATATGGGGGCCAGTCCCTTTAGAAGATAACTGGAGAAGATCAAATAAATCAGTTCTGTTAAGTGAACGAACAGTGACTGCCCAACAACCCACCGAACAAAAAAATGGAAAGACAGAAGAAGTAGTGGAAGCAAAGTCCGAACAAAAGCAAGATGAAGTAGGGAAATTTATGCAGCAACTGCCGAGAACAGAAAAACAAAAAGCAGAGGCATTGGCAAAAATTGAAAAAGCGTATTTTAAGTTGGGAGATTTATATTATTTTAACTTGAACGAAAGAAAAAATGCTGCGGAATCGTACGAAAAATTACTAGACAGATTTCCTGAATCTGAATTAACGGCTGAGGCACTTTACAAACTCTACCTTATTTATTTAGAAACAGATGCAGTAAAAGCTGCGCAATACGCTGATCTACTAAAATCAAAATATCCAACTTCCACTTATGCAAAAATCTTAATCAACCCCAACTACTTAAAAGAGACAAGCGTGGCTGCCGAAAAACAAAAACTTATTTACAAAGAGGCCTATCGTTTCTTTCAACAAAATAATTTACGAGCCGCACAAGAAAAGTTATCTGAAGCAACGCAGGTGGGTGAGACAGGTTTTACTCCACAGTTAGACTTACTAAAAATATTAATTGCCGGAAGAACAGAAGATGTAACTCGCTACCAGTTAGAGTTGGAATTATTTATTAAAAAATATCCAACCGAACCTATAAAATCTTATGCCGAACAATTACTGGCAACTTCTAAGTCGCTACTGGAGCGAATTGAAAAAGCAAAAGGAATTCAATATAGTACTACCCTGAGTGGTACGCACTATTTTGTTACGGTGTATAATAATGCTGACCGAATTACTAATTCAGTGGTGGATGCCCTTGAAAAATTCAATTCTACCTTATGGAGCAAACTAAAACTCACCACTAGCAATTTGGCTCTTACTGATGAAAAGATTGTGACGATGATTGTGGAATTTCCAGATCGGGAGAGTGCCTTAAGTTATTTCGACAAATTTCTCGTTCAACTATCCAACGCAAAGCCGTTTTCCAATTATAAATTCTATAATTTTGTTATAACTAAAGATAATTTTCAAACTTTTTACCGAACCAAAGCACTCGATGAGTACCTCACGTTCTTCGACCGGAACTACCAAAAGCAAAATCAATAAATTCTTTCAGGTAAAAAAAACCTGGATACCCAAAGCAATCAAGTACATCTGGATTGGCTTCTTGTGTTTTGTGATTGGCTTTCCGCTTTATATCTTTTCTGTTAAGGCCGATTTGTTCGGGCTCTTTGGGGGGATGCCAAGTCTAGCCGAAATTGAAAATCCTGATAATGATTTGTCTTCCGAAATCCTCTCTTCCGATGGCGTTTCACTTGGGCGTTACTTTCGGTACAACCGAAGTCAGGTACGCTATGAAGATCTATCTCCCGAACTAGTAAATACTTTATTGATTTCAGAAGATCATCGCTTCTATGAGCACTCAGGCCTCGATCTGCAAGCTTTCTTACGCGTAATAAAAGGATTAATCACTTTCTCGCCCGCAGGAGGTGGCAGCACGATCACACAACAATTAGCCAAAAATCTCTACACAATAAATCCTGATAAAGGATTGGATGGCTTATTAGCCAAACTCGGAAAATATCCACGAAGAATTATTCAAAAAACAAAAGAGTGGATTATCGCTATAAAACTGGAAGAGAATTTTACGAAGAAAGAAATCATTGCCATGTATTTAAACACATGCGATTTCAGCAGTGGGTCTTTCGGAATAAAAATTGCCGCAGAAACTTATTTCGATAAAGGCCCCGATAGCCTCAACTTATTGGAGTCTGCTATTTTAGTTGGTATGTTGCAAGCGCCTTCGAAATACAACCCTAAACGCAATCCTGAAAATGCGTTGAGCAAAAGAAACGAAGTGCTCTACAAAGTTTACAAGCAAGGATATATTTTAAAGACCAGAGAACAATACGATTCTATTAAAGAACTTCCGATTGAATTAACTTATAATGTTCAAAATCAAAACGAAGGGCTTGCTACTTATTTTAGAACTGTACTTGGTAATTACTTGACAAGGTATTGCAACGAAAAGGGAATTGACCTTTATAACTCAGGTTTAAAAATTTATACCACTATTGATAGCCGCTTACAAAAGTATGCGGAAGAAGCTGTGAGCGAACATATGAAGGTTTTGCAAGAACGATTTTATGCAGAATGGAAAAAAAGAAATCGAAACCCTTGGGTAGATGAAGACGGTGTGGAAATTAAAGATTTTTTACAACGTAGAATCAAGCAAACCGATGCGTATAAAATCTATGCGGAGAAGTATGGAGAAGATTCGGATTCGTTGAAGATCATGCTGAACCTGAAGAAGCCCATGACTATTTTCACATGGAATGGCGAGAGAGATTCTACGCTTAGCAGTTTTGATTCACTCAATTATTACAAGCGCTTTTTACAAACAGGTTTAATGTCGATGGATCCTAACACGGGGCATATCAAAGCGTGGGTAGGTGGCTTCAATCACAAATATTTTAAATTTGATCACGTTCGCCAAGGCAAGCGCCAACCTGGCTCAACTTTCAAAGCTTTTATTTATGGTTTAGCCATGGAAAATAATTATTCACCTTGCTATAAGTTAAAAGATATTTCACCGCAATTTACCATGCCAGGGCAACCTGCGTGGTATCCCGCTAATTCAAGCGGGCCATCGAAAGGCTCAGGCAAATCAATGACAATAAGGCAAGCCATGGCGCAATCTGTCAATGCAATTACTGCCCAATTGATGCAAGCATTAGGAGAAGAAAATGTTGTAGAGTTTGCACATCGTATGGGCGTTGAAAGTAAATTGGATGCTGTACCTTCACTTTGTCTTGGCACCAGTGATGTGAGCTTATTTGAAATGGTGGGTGCCTATAGCACATTTGTTAATGGTGGCATTAACACACAACCATTTTTTATCACTCGCATTGAAGATAAAAACGGAAATGTAATTGAAAATTTTGTTCCTAAAACCAAGCAAGCGTTGAACGAAGAAACCGCTTACAGAATGATTTATATGTTGAAAGGTGGTGTTGAAGAACAAGGTGGAACATCACTTGGCTTGCCTTATGAACTACGAGTTGATAATGAAATTGGAGGGAAGACAGGAACCACGAATGATGCATCAGACGGTTGGTACATGGGCGTAACTCATAATTTGGTAACAGGCGTTTGGGTAGGTGGCGATGAACGCGCTGTGCATTTCCCCTCGTGGGATTTCGGGCAAGGTGGCAAAACAGCACTACCTATTTGGGGAAAATATATGTTAAAAGCATATGCTGACCCTAAAACTGGAATTCTGAAAGGATATTTTAGACGACCTACCAATGGCGTAGATGTTTCTTTTGATTGCGGAAAATATGTAATCGTCTCTGACTCAGTAAAAGTAAAAGATGAAGATGAGTGGGACATTAAGAATTAAGTTAACAGTTATCGGTTATTAGTTAATCGGTTAATCGCTGCGCCTGGAAACAAATAACTGATCACAGATAACTATTAACCGAGCAAATGTCAGATTTAAAAGATCAAGTCGCCTCCCTGCCCGACTCACCAGGAGTTTATCGATATTATAACAAAGAAGACATTCTGATTTATGTAGGCAAAGCAAAAAGCCTGAAGAAAAGAGTTAGCAGTTATTTCACCAAGCAATCACAATACAATCGAAAAACAGAAAAGCTCGTTTCCGAAATTTTTAAATTAGAATATACATTAGCCAACAGTGAGTTTGATGCATTACTTTTAGAAAACAACCTCATCAAACAGAATCAGCCGAAGTATAACATTCTGCTGAAAGACGATAAAACATTTCCATACCTCTGCATACTAAAAGAACGCTTTCCGCGGATTATTTCCACTCGAAAATATATTCCTAAACAAGGCGAATACTTTGGGCCTTATTCAAGTGTAGGCTCCATGAATAGTGTGCTGGAATTAGTACGTCAATTATATTCAATTCGTACCTGTTCACTTTTGCTTTCGCAAGAAAGCATTGAAGAGAAAAAATTCAAAGTATGTTTAGAATATCACATAGGAAATTGTAAAGGGCCGTGCGAAGGACAGCAAGAAGAACAATTGTACTTGGAGGAAATCGCGCAAGCAAGATATGTTCTCAAGGGCAACCTCAGTGTGGTAGAAGAATACTTCGAAGCGCAAATGAAAGACGCTTCTGAAAAATTGGAGTTTGAAAAAGCTGGGTATTATAAATTCAAATTAGAGAAACTGGAGAATTTCCAAAGCAAATCGTTGGTGGTAAACCGAAAGCTTACAGGTATTGATGTGGTCACAATTGCCAGCAGCGAAACGGATGCGTTCGTCAATTACCTGCAAATAAAAGAAGGTGCTATTATTTTTTCTAAAAATCTGGAGATTAAAAAGAAATTAGATGAGGCCGATGAGGACATTCTAAATATGGCTGTTGAAGAGATTCGCAGTGAATACAAAAGCAATAATGCAGAAGTATATACCAACATTGCGCTCAGTGTAAAGTCAGATGCATTTGAAAATGTGGTGCCTCTAATTGGTGACAAGAAAAAATTAGTTGACCTCTCGCTGAAAAATGCATTGTATCTAAAACGCGAGCGCGAGATTAACAAAGAAGAGCGCAAAACAAAAAAGAATGAAGTGCTTCATATTTTGATGGATAACTTGCATTTATCTCAATACCCAAAAATTATTGAGTGCTTCGATAATTCCAATTTTCAAGGCACTAACCCCGTGGCTGCGATGGTTCGTTTTGTAGATGGTAAGCCAGATAAAAAAGGCTATCGGCATTTTAATATCAAAACAGTAGTTGGTGCCAACGACTTCGCTTCTATGAAAGAGATTGTTGGCAGAAGATACAAACGAATAATGGAAGAGGAAGGCGAGTATCCGCAGCTGATTATTGTTGACGGTGGCAAGGGACAACTGAGCAGCGCGTGCGAAGCATTGCAAGAGTTGAAGTTGTATGGAAAAATTCCCATTGTAGGTATCGCAAAAAGGCTGGAAGAAATTTATTATCCAGATGATTCAATTCCTCTTTTAATCAACAAAAAATCTCCTGGCTTGTTGCTAATTCAACGTATACGAGATGAAGCACATCGATTTGGAATTACTTTTCATCGGCTAAAGCGAAGCAATTCTACCTTTGTGACAGAACTAGAAAATATTCCCGGCATTGGTAAAAAAACAGCCGATAAATTATTAGCACATTTCAAGTCGTTCAAAAAAATAAAAGAAGCGAGTGTTGAAGAACTTGAAAAAATTGCTGGCAAAACGGCAGCCGAAAAAATTCGGTCTTCGAAAGAAGTAGATTAATTTATTTTTCAATCATACTATTTTGACTGTTAATCAGATTATCCTCAGTCGCTTGTTGTATCGCATTCGGAATTTTCATTTCAAATAAAGTATATGCTCCAACTATTGATTCAACGGAAATACTACCTCCCAGTTTCTCAACCGTTTCTTTTACAATGTATAATCCAATGCCCGAACCGCTGGAGCGCTCAGTACCTCTATAGAACATATTAAATATTTTCGGCATATGATGTTCATCTATTCCAATTCCATTATCTTTTACCTGTACGTATGCCTCTTGCTCTGTAGCGTTTACTATCACCGAAAGGAACGATTCTGATTTATTTTGATCTTGAAATTTAATGGCGTTCGAAATCAGGTTGTTAAAAATTATAGAAAGCCGGATTGGATCTGAGTAGAAAGCAGACTCTACTTGCGCATCAAAAGTCACTTTTAATTTTTCAAACGAGCTGATTAGGCGCAACGAAATATCAGACTCATGCAAGAGTGTATTAAAATCTATTTCTTGAAAAGAGATTTCGGAACGGGCATTGCGCGAATAATCTAAAATATCTTTTATAAATCCATCTAAACGATGAATTCTTCCTTTGATCATTTGCAGATAGGTAGATTCTTTACCGTTCGCTTCTAGCTCGGCCAGGTTTATCAGACCCAAAATAGAAGAAAGTGGCGCACGCAAATCATGAGAGGCACTATAGACAAATCTGTCGAGCTCATGATTTGTTTTCTCCAGTTCTTCAAAATTCTGTTTTAGTTTTTCGGAGGATGAAACCTGCTCTGTAATATCTCTCGAAATAAGCGTGACATGGGTAACCTCGCCTTCGACAATCACGGGTTCATACTTTAGTAAGTGAACTACTTTTCCTTTTGGAGTAGTTAACGGAACTTCTTGCACAACTGTTTGACCTTGCAACACCAACTTAAAAATTCGCTGCGATTCGGCCGAACGCTCAGGCACCGTCATATCCCACACATACATACCAACTTTAGGAGGTTTGCCAGTGGCCATTGCAATAAATTTTCTGAGCGCATCATTGTACGCAATGATGCGACCGTCTGCATCCAGCAATAAAATTTCTTCTGTAGTGTTAGAAAAAATAATATCCATATGTTGCTTGGAGCGAAGGAGAGCCTCCTCCTTTTGCTGAAGGATAACTGCATTTTGCTCTCGAATAGTTTGCAATGCCTCGCTCAACTTTTCATTCATAGCGGTTAGCTCCTCATTAGAAGCTTGCGCTTCTTCGTTGGAGGCTGCCAATTCTTCATTCAATGCGAGCTGTTGATTATTTGAATCATTCAAATCATTATTCAAAGCTTTTATCGCCCCGATATAATGGTTTCTAATTTGATTTTTCTTATTGAGATATTTTACCGTAATAAAAAATATAGCAGAGAAAATGATGATGTAGCAGAGCACAACCAAAGAAATACCCAACTCATTAGAGAAGATATCCGCTCGTACTGTCATCAATCTCAAATAGCCAATAGCAAATGGAATTAATACAATTAAAGGAATTATAAGGCGTCCTACTTTTGCTCCCTCCAAATCTTTTATCAATAATGATGGCAATCCTTTATCTGGCTCAGCTAAGTAAATTGAAGAAATCGTCAGAAGAAAAAGAATACAACTTTGAAGTGCCGGAAAGAGCGGAATGGACAAATGGAATTCAGGCACACTCATCAAATAACCTGCAATCAAAAATGTATCTAAAAGTAGTAGCGTTACCAATGCACCTTCCCTAACTTTCCAATTATTAAAATAAGTTGCTGTCTGAGCAATCCCAATCAATATAAATAAAATTGCAGATGAGGGTGCCATTGAATTGACTTGATCATTTCCAGAAAGGAAATCCCCAAAAAACAAATGATCCACTTTAAACGGCAATGGCGTTGTGAAATCAATTAGTTTAAAAACGCACAACAGAATAAAAACGGATTGTAAAAATAAAAATGCTATAGTAAAGCGTTTTAAATGCCTTACGGTTACTAATGCTGTTACTAAAAAAAGAATGGCAGTTAGGGGGTTAATAAAATTAGAACCTATAACCAACCGTTTTAATAAATCGCTATTGATTTGCCACCCCACTAAACTAATAAAGGAAAGAGCAACAATAGTCCATTGCAGTATTTTTGAAATTGCTAAAAGTACCCGCACTCTTCGTTCCATCGTTTTCAAAATTGATTAAAATTATTTTTGATACCGTTAATTCAAGCGAGGTAGATGTTTACTCATAGATTAAAATTAGATTGTCGTGTAAAAGCGATCAACGGGAAAAACCCCGTATTTTTTCGTGTACCTTTTTCAAAAAACCACAAGAAAATTACTTAGAAAGTGTTAAGGTTCTACATTGATTAGGGGCATAATAATAGAACACGAGATTTAAAATCTTGCTTAATTATTTAAAATCGAAGAATTTATTTTAGTAATAAACAGAGAAAGGTGTCTGCCTTTGAAGTAAGAAAAAATTCAATCTTGTAATTACCAAAAAGTAGGTGTAAAGAAATATCTCTTTCACAAATGGTTTGAAGTGCGAACTAACTAATAGTAGCGCATCTTCATCACCACTTTTTTGTTACCCGTTAATACAAAATCAAAGTCGCCATATACAGGTTTGCGCACCATAGAAGAATGATAGTAGTCAGAAAAGGCATGACCTTCTTTTGGTAAGAACCAACCCATATCCAATTTTACGTTGTTATTTTCATCGTCCTGTAAAGCAATACCCATATTTCTAGATAAAAATCCGTGATAGGTAACCGTTAGAGAATCTCCTCTCATCTCAGATTTTGGAACTACTCTTTTTAGAAAACCAGTGTCGTGTGGAAATGGAGTGGTATCGTCAAAAAATTTAAATCGAATGACGCCATTAGTATTACGAATGTTCGTTACGGTAATTGAAATGGAGTAAGTATTTTCGGCATTTGCACCTGCTAAGCCAGTGCTGGCCGTTATTTCAGTTTGACAAAAAACAATTGCTGGAAGAAATACGGCAATGAGAGTAAGTTTATACAAGGTATTTATTTATCATCACAAAATAAGAAATATTGTGGTTTAAAAATATTCTATTGTAGATTTAATATCTTCAAAAAATCTATTAAATGATTAAAAAGATTATCAAGCTTACTCTCGGGTTTTTAATAGCGGTTTTAGTTCTCTTTATCATCAACACACTTTACAGTGCAGGTGTATTCAAACAAATAATTTCGCATACCGAGGGTCGTGTTAAGGAATTATACACCACTATGCCAGGAACAGAAGATATGGATATTGATTATAGTAAAGGCTTACTTTTTATTTCTTCCACCGATCGGTGGAAACAATTAAAAGGAGGGTCATCTAACGGGGGGATTTATATTTTACAATTAGACTCAGGAAATACTCCGAAAAAATTAGCACACACTTATATAGGAGTATTTCAGCCGCACGGAATTTCATTTATCTCAAAACATTCAGTTGATTATTTATTTGTTGTCAACCATAATGAAAAAGGAAATTTTGTTGAATTGTTTCAAGTTAGAAATGACACGCTCTTTCATCAAAAAACTTTTGCTGATGCAAGTATGTGTTGCCCAAATGATGTGGTAGGAGTTGATACGAATAAATTTTACGTTACAAATGATCATGGTAATAAAAGCGGTATGATGAGGGTGGCGGAAGACTATTTAAGAATTCCAAAATCTTATTTACTTTATTTTGATGGAACTACTTTTTCAAAAGCGTATGATGACTTGAACTATGGCAATGGTGTTAATATTTCGAAGGATGGCTCAAAGTTATATCTTACCCAAACTACAGGCAGGAAACTACTAACATTCAACAGAAATAGTGAAACCGGAAAAATTGAATTGCTAAATACTTTAAATCTTGCTAGCGGATTAGACAATATTCATGTAGATGATCTCGATAATCTGTGGATTGCTGCCCACCCGAAAATGTTAAAGTTTGTTGGCCACGCTAAAGACTCCACAAAAAAATCTCCCAGCCAAGTTTTTAAATTAACGCCTTATAAAAATTCTTACAGAGTAGAAGATGTATATGTAAATGATGGAACAGAAATTTCTGGCTCCAGTATAGCTGTGCAATACAAAAATGATTTATTGATTGGTGTTGTGTTTGAACGTAAACTACTCAGAATAGCATTAAACAAAAAGCCTTGAATAACTTTTCATTATTCAAGGCTTTTAATTAGTAACTATTAACCAACAACTAAATCTACATATCCTTCTTCGCCAACGGAGGAATTACTCCCATATTATACCAAGTAAATGCATATTGATCGGCAGTGCCTTCAATCGCTTTTGATAAGTTAGATGAGCCGTGTCCTGATTTTGTTTCAATACGAATCAATACCGGATTATCGCCAACATGGTTTTGCTGAAGATTGGCTGCAAACTTAAACGAGTGCGCTGGAACTACTCTATCATCATGATCTGCGGTAGTCACCATGGTAGCCGGATAAGAAGTGTTGGGCTTCAGCGCATGCACAGGAGAATATTTTCTTAAATACTCAAACATTTCTTTCGAATCATCTGCGGTTCCATAGTCATAAGCCCATCCCGCCCCAGCGGTAAATTTATGATAGCGCAACATATCCATCACACCAACGGCAGGCAATGCTACCTTCATCAAGTCAGGCCGTTGTGCCATCGTTGCACCTACTAATAAACCTCCGTTAGATCCGCCCGAAATTGCTAAGTATTGACTAGACGTATATTTCTCGCTGATCAGGTATTCTCCTGCAGCAATGAAATCATCAAACACATTTTGCTTATTCATTTTTGTTCCGGCCAAATGCCACTTCTCCCCATACTCGCCACCGCCACGCAAATTAGGCTGCGCGTAAACGCCACCATTTTCTAACCAAACAATTCGAGAGGTATTGAAAGATGGAGTTAAGCTAATGCCAAACCCACCATAGGCATAAAGCATAGTTGGATTTTTACCAGTAAGTTCAATTCCCTTTTTATAAACGATAAACATCGGAACCTTCGTGCTGTCTTTACTGGTATAAAATACTTGTTTGGTTTCGTAGTCATCAGGGTTAAAATCTACTTTGGGTTTTTCATAAAGTGAAGATTTTCCTGACGCGATATCATATTTAAATATAGAGGTAGGATACGTGAAAGAAGTAAACGTGTAGTAAATTTGTTGGTCTGAAACTTTACCGCCAAATCCACCGGCAGTGCCAATGCCTGGTAATTCTACTTCTCTTTCTAGCTTTCCAGCGAAATCAAATTGCTTGATAAGCGTTTTTGCATCTTTCAAATAGTTGACAAACATTTTTTTATTTGCAGTGCCCACCCCCTGCATCGCATTTTCTGTTTCGGGCACAATGTCTTTCCAATTTTCAATGCCTGACTTTGCAAAGTCAACTTCAACAATTTTATTGTTGGGCGCATTTAAATTTGTTTGGATGATCAAACGAGAACCATCATTGTCAATCAAGTTGTGGTCGTTATCAAAATTGCCTGCTACTGTTACCAACTTTCCTTTTGGATCTTTCAAATCCTGAACATACAATTCATTCCCGGTAGTGCTTGTTGCGGCAGATACTACTAAGAATCGTTCGTCTTCCGTAAGACTAGCCCCAACGTACCTGCGTGGTGTTCTCTCTCCTCCAAAAATCAGTTGATCAGTGTTTTGTTTGGCGCCTAGTTTATGGAAATATAATTTATGGTACTGCGTTTTCGCAGATAGTTCACTTCCTTTAGGTTTATCGTAACTACTATAATAGAAACCTTCATTTCCTTTCCATGATAATCCACTGAACTTCACATCGCGCAAGGTATCTTCCACAATAGTTTTATCGATG
>JANYHI010000054.1 GCA_025359125.1 Cytophagales bacterium | reverse complement strand
CAATTAAAAACAAAGTTGGATAGTCTGCACCTACCGGGAGATAGCACTATGCGTGCGGCTGCTCGCAAAGCCGAGTCGATCCGAAATAATTTTCAAAGGAAGACCGATAGTTTGCAACATGCGTACCAGCAACCCATCAATGAACTGCATGAACAAAGAGCCCAACTTCAACAGAAAATCGATAGTCTAAGTCGCTTCAAACTGCCCACGGATAAGTATACGTCCAAGCTGGATAGTGTGGGGCGCCTCAGTGCGGCAAAGACAGTTGAGCTCACACAAAAAGTAGAAGCACTCAAAAGCAAGGCAACTAAAAAATTGAGAGAATTGCAACTGCCTGGTGAGATGCAAGGACAAACCGCTCAACTAGAGCAGACCATTAACAAATTCAACATTCCAATGGTAAGCGGAAAAATACCTGATGTTGGAGTGAACAAACCTATTTCGAGTTTTCAATTACCTAGCGCGAGCAACTTGTCATCCGGTACGCCAACTATCCCCGGTGTAAATGGAATAGGGGCGAACCCGGTGAATATATCAGGAGTACCTGCGGGGCAATCTATTCCGGATGTGAACCAGGCGATCAATCCAACTCAACAATTGGGCGAGTACGGCAAAGAGGTAAAGGCTATTTCTAAAGGAGAAATACCGGATGCCAAAGCGGTGGAAAATGCAGCAGAGAAAGAGTTGAATAAATCCGAGCAGATCAAAGAGCTTACCGGGAAAAATACAGAATTAGAAAAATACAAAAAGCAACTAAGCAATCGCCCCGATAGTGCCATGCTGACTATGGCCAAAGATCAGGTGAAGAACGAGGCTGTGAATCATTTTGCGGGTAAAGAAGAAGTTTTGAAAAGTGCTATGGAAAAAATGACAAAGCTTAAAACGCGCTACAGTGAAGTAAAAAGTATGGCCGATTTACCCAAGCGTTTGCCAAACCCGCTAAAGGGAAAGCCACTAATCGAGCGACTCGTTCCGGCATTCACACTCCAGTTCATAAATGGTAAAAATATTCTATTGGATTTAAATCCATCCATAGCTTACAGGATCTATCCACGCTGGAAAGCAGGATTAGGATGGACGGAACGAATCACTTTTGATAATTGGAAGCCTACTGTACCAGATCGTGTTTATGGAATAAGAACATACAACGAAGTATCGTTGCCCAAAGGATTTAATGTACGGGGAGATATAGAGATACTAAATGCAAAAATTCCACCGCTGATTCTTAGCCAACCGGACGATGGTAAGCGAGATTGGGAATGGAACATCATAGTAGGGTTAAAGAAGGAATTCAAAGTTTATAAATCCGTTACCGGAAATGTTCAAACGATGTACCGAATCTGGAGCGATCATGACAAAACTCCGTATCCGGATAGATTTATCATCAGAATGGGATTTGAGTTTCCGATGAAGAAAAGGAAAAAGTAGTTAGCTAAAACAGAATTAATAAACTCTAACTTTCTAGACTTAGGATTAATTTTTTTTCTGTTAGTCCTATTTAAAGCAAACTTCACAAACCTGCCAGTTTATCTGGAAATTAGTCTAACTTAACAGTGTAAATGTTCGCTTCGATTGGCTTAATAAACTAATGGACTCACTATCACTAATGCCTCATTTCAGATCTTCTTGAGGCATTTTGGAACAGTATTTTTATAATCTCAAAACCTTTTCATTCTTTTAAAATAACCTAAGTCAATTGCTTTCTGTGAGTAAATCATGGTGGTGCGCATATCTGCATGTCGTAACGTTTTCTGAATAAGTTCCAGTGGAATTTTCTTTTCATACATGAGTTGCCCAGCAGTATGACGTAGGCTATGAGGTGTGTATTTTCCGTGAATTTTCAGTTTTTTGAAACTTCGCTTTACTATTAATCCTAAAGTAGGGCGATCTAGGGTAGGGAATAGCCTGCCCTTTTTGATCTTTGATTTATTGAGGTAATTAGTCAGCTCGCGCTTTGCAACTGAGGCTAACTTTATTGCATCTTTTGACTTCTCACTTTTACCTTTTCCCCACACTAATAATTTACCTTGATTCAATTTAACATCTTGAACTGTGATTCTAAGTACTTCTATTGACCGTAGCCCATTCCATGCCATTAAGGCGAGTATGGCACGCTCGATTGGCTTTTTAGTCAATTTCAACATGCGATCACGTTGTCTCAGAGTGAGACTGTCCTTGTGATAGGTTGACGATAAGCTACGTGGTAATGTCACCTTAATAGAAGTCACTTCGCGTAACGACTGAGCACTTATCTTCCGCAAGGCCCTTCGTATTATCTTCTGTTCATGGGAGAGATCGGCAGGGTCAGTGGATTGGTATAAGAGCGCCCAATCACAAAATGCTTTGACTACCGTTTTATACAACCGTTTCGAGTAATCTGATAGGGAAGGGGATAGTACGTATTTAGAAGCAGTACGTTTATTTAAACGGGAGATATCACCTTTGATCATTAGGAAGTAACCATTGAGTACAGTAGCATATGTGCTAACACTTCCTTTTGATCGAAGCCTATCCTGCACCGAAGCCAGAAAAACCTTCACGTAGATGTTTGAAACCGGAAGTTTTGGCTCGTTCAAATCGTTGATAACTGCGTAAATGCCGCGTAGTTCAAGAAAATTATTAAAACGGCCGAGCATCGATCGGAGAGAGGCGGAACGGATCCCCGCATAGTCTTCTAACTGAGAAATGAGGTCACCACCCGGACGGTAGGATCGAAGGAAAGCTTTAGCATTTGCCAAATAAGAACCTGTTACTCCAAACCTCCGATTCAGCCAGTATTCATAATCTACTAATACTTGGGAAGCTTTAGGAATTGATTTTGAGATACTCTTACCTTTTATTGTTAGTGTTCCCATAAAAGTTCACATGCCAAGGGGTAATTCTTTTATAAATTTATATTTACTGAATATTATAAATGTACATTTATTTTTTAGTAAATTTTTTAACTAAAATTTAATTTTTTTTTGATGACTATAGAGCGCGCCCAGTAAGGCTAAAAAGACGAGTGGATTCAAAAAAAGTTTAAGTAAGGTTTTTACCAAAAGCGAGCAAGAAAAAAATTACACCTACTAAAAAAGGGAAAACCACTGCCGCCAAAAAGAAACCTTTGGTGAATAGCTTGGTGGAAGCTGCGGAGCTTCATGCCAATGAAATGGGTTGCAGTACGATCACCTATTACAACACAACGTTCCATAAACGGATAACCCGGAAAGAATGTGATAAATATCCGGAGAATTACCCGGGTGCTCAGACAGAGTTTACCCCTGGCGTAAACTGTCCACCACAAGGTGTCGCTATGTTAGCTGAAGCGGAACAACCTGAGTGTTGTGAAATTTCATATTTGGGAGATACATTCCATAAACACACTACTCTAAGCGAATGCTTGAGAATTCCCGAAAATTATACGGGTGCAACGGTTGTTTTCAATGAAGGGGGGTTATGCCCTCCTAACATCAAGCCGGCATCGGAAATGGATTAGATCTACAACCCTTAATAAGTACCTTCCAGAAAATCATGTTTTCCACTTGGTAATTTACTAAATGGAAATTACTATTAGGAAATTACTATTAGGAAATTACCATTAGGAAAATGACGGAGAAGACAAAGTAATTTTTTTGAAAAAGCTAAATTGATTAATTGAGATACATCGAACTGATTATTATTCTATTGACCATTGAGTACACTCAGCGTTCTAAAAATTCGTTGTCAATACACAAGCTACTTACTCGCTGACTAATGGTATCAATCTGACAAAGACAGACTCATCAACAAATCCAAAAACGGAGGTAAAATAAAAGGAGTAGTGACCATTATAAAAGTGGCTCAACTAAATATTCAAAAACAATTCTAAAAGTGCTTGGTGAAATAGACCCAGAAATAAATTTTGAGCTAAAATCTGATATAAATCATCGATCCCGAATTAAAAAATTAGCTAATTCGAATTCCACTACACTGTTCAAGTAGAGCAGGATAGTATGTAAAATATCCATTTCCAGCAAAATTTCGCACATTAAAACTAATTTTATTAGTATTTAATACTAAATATATTAGTTTTTATAGATTTGTGACCTAGCCAGTCACAAAGCCTATGAAAACCGTAAAATCAGCCCTTCTCGGAACTAAAAACCTGATTGACACCAATGCAGAAGTGATCCTGCTGCAATTGCGCGAAATCATCAAAGAGCATCGCGCGCTGGTAATCACCCGGCTGATCTCCGATCTACCCACCTACCTTAATTATAGGTTTGAAACCAAGGCGAGCAAAGACCAGCTCGTAAAAGCAAAGGAAAAGTTGCAGGATTTGAAGAATGGAAGTGTGGATTTGAAAGCTTATGATAACATTGTTCAATTACTTCTCAACCGGGCAGTCGTTCATCTCACCAACGAACCTTTCTATAAAGAAATTGACGAGTGCTTGCTTGCATTCGTATCAGAACACGAAATAAAGTTCAATCAATAAAGAATGAGTCACCATGTTACCCCTGCAAAAATCCGAAATCATTGCGCGGCTGCAAGCCGGCATCCTTCGCATGCAAGGGTTCAGGCAATCAACCAATACATCGGTTGATGCAGGACTTGGTATCATCAAATCAGCTTTTCCAAACGAATCGTTCCCGATCGGTGCAGTGCATGAATTCATCGCTTCAAAAAAAGAAGATGCCTCGTCCACCAGTGGGTTCATCGCGGGTTTACTTTCATCATTGATTGGTTCAGGCACTACTTTATGGATCAGTGCTTCACGCACACTATTTCCACCAGCTCTCAAGAGTTTTGGCCTTGAGCCTGATCATTTCATTTTTCTAGATCTGCAAAGAGAAAAGGATGTTCTATGGTCTATGAACGAAGCTCTCAAGTGCGAGGCTCTTGCAGCAGTGATAGCAGAAATGCATTCATTGGATTTTATCGCTTCGCGCAAGCTGCAACTCGCAGTAGAGCAAAGTGGAGTCACTGGTTTTGTAATCCGAAATAGTTTTAAATCCACGGAAGCATCTGCCTGTGTATCGCGATGGCGGATCACATCGTTACCAAGCGAACCAATTGATGAGTTGCCAGGCATCGGCTTTCCACGATGGCAGGTGGAACTTTTAAAAATCAGGAACGGTAGACCAGGAGCATGGATCACCCAATGCATCAACGGGAAGTTTGTAACCATTGCCGATCATCTGAATTCAGATATCCAACCAACTGTATCGCCAATCAAGAAAGCTGGATGATATGCAAAAGCGTTTTGTGTCCATCTGGTTCCGTTACCTCGCTACGGACTGGTTCACCCACCGCCAGCCTTCGTACAAAAATTTACCGTTAGTACTCCGCACTTCGTCTCATGGGCGCATGGTCATCACGGCAGCCAATGCAATCGCAGTGAGTCAGGGTATTTCCACTGGAATGGTGCTCGCAGATGCAAGAGCGTTGGTTCAAGGCCTCCAGGTAGAAGACGATCAACCTGATCTTCGTGAGCGCTTACTAAAACGAATTGCTGAATGGTGCATTCGATTCACACCCGTTGCATCTGTTGATCTGCCCGATGGCATTATTCTCGATGCTTCCGGTTGTACTCATCTTTGGGGCGGTGAAGAAAAATACATTCAATTCATTAGCAATAAAATCAGGGAGCGTGGCTTCTCAGTTCGGATAGCGATGGCCGATACAATTGGAGTAGCGTGGGCTGTTGCTCGCTTCTCTCAAAATGAAGTAATAACAATCGGTCAACACACTGAAGCACTTATGCAGCTACCACCGGAAGCACTCCGCATTGAAATTGAAATCAGTGAGCGATTACATAAGCTTGGATTGCATAAAATCAGTCAGGTAATTTCCTTACCAAGGCAATCGTTACGCAGAAGATTTGGTCAGCAATTCCTGACGCAATTGGATAAAGCACTGGGATACGAATTAGAACTGATCGAACCCATTCAACCTACAGAACCTTACCAGCAACGCTTATCTTGCATTGAACCGATTGCAACTGCAACAGGTATTGCCATTGCTTTGCAGCAGTTGCTGGAGTCTCTTTGCACTCGCTTGCAGCAGGAACAAAAGGGTGTGCGCACAGCGACTTTCACATGCTACCGCGTGGATAGAAAGGTCGAGCAAATTAGTATTGCCACGAATAGACCATCGCATCATGTAAAACATCTCTTCCAACTTTTTGAAATAAAACTCTCAACCATCGAGCCTGCACTTGGCATTGAGTTGTTTGTATTAGAAGCATCTAACGTGGAAGATCATTTACCCTTACAGAAAAAAATGTGGAGCGAAGCAAAAAACCTGGAGGACGAGCAGCTCGCAGAATTATTGGATCGCATTTCAAACAAAGTAGGTACAAACACCATCCACCGTTATCTGCCGGATGAACATTATTGGCCGGAACGATCGATCAGGCAAACTACTTCCTTGCAAGAGAAGTCAACAACAAATTGGCGCGTGGATGAACCAAGACCAGTACAACTTCTTAGTTCACCAGTTCCAATTGAAGTAACCGCACCTATACCCGATTATCCACCAATGGTCTTTCGCTATCAGGGCAGCGAGCACCGTGTAGTTCGTGCCGATGGTCCTGAGCGCATCGAACAAGAATGGTGGATCCAGCAAGGACAGCACCGCGATTATTACAGAGTAGAAGACGAAAGCGGAAATCGCTACTGGCTTTTCCGCCTCGGCCATTATCATGACAAAATCTACCAATGGTTCCTTCACGGATTTTTTGCTTGATATGGTCTACTCCGAATTACAAACCACAAGCAACTTCTCTTTTCTCCGTGGCGCCTCACACCCGGAAGAGTTAGTGAAACAAGCAGCAGCCTTTGAATATGAAGCAATCGCCATCACCGATCGAAATACATTGGCAGGAATCGTACGCGCTCATACAGCAGCAAAGAAAATGAGTGTCCGCTTCATTCCTGCTTGCCGTCTTGATCTAGTGAACGGTCCAAGCCTGTTAGCTTATCCAACAGACATTGCATCATATGCAAAGCTCTCAAACCTCCTTACCCTCGGAAACCGAAGAACAGAAAAAGGCAAGTGTGAATTATACAAAACAGATGTATATGAATATGCTGAGGGATTGCTCTTCATTGCCATTCCTCCACCGCTGAATGACAAGTATGAATTCGAAAAAGGATTCATCAAAGAGCTAAACGAATACCGTGAAGTTTTTGGTAATCACTTGCACATGGCCGCCTCGCGCTACTACAAAGGCAGTGATGCAAAATTTCTATTTCGATTAGCTGAACTGGAAAGAAAGCTCGGCATCCCAATGGTAGCTACCAATGATGTGCACTACCATCATTCATCACGAAGAGAACTTCAGGATGTAGTCACCTGCGTACGCGAAAAATGCACCATCCACAATGCGGGTTTTCGACTTCATCCAAATGCAGAACGTTACTTGAAACCAGTGGAAGAAATGCATCGCCTCTATCGCCAATACCCGCAGGCAATAGAACAGGCTCAGCGCATTGCGCAGTCCTGTATGTTCTCACTCGACCAGCTTACCTATCGGTATCCAAAAGAAATCATCAACACTGACCGCACCCCGCAAGAAGAGTTGACTTTTCTTACCTGGCAAGGGGCTCATACTATGTTCGGTGAAAAAATACCACAGAAAGTAATCAACAACATCGAATACGAATTAAAATTTATTGGTGAAGTAAACTATGCAGAATACTTTCTCACCGTGTATGACATTGTAAAGTTTGCTCGTGAAAGAAAGATTCTTTGTCAGGGAAGAGGCTCTGCTGCCAACTCAACAGTATGTTATTGTCTCGGAATTACTTCCGTAGATCCTTCTAAATTTGACTTACTGTTCGAACGCTTCATTTCATCTGCCCGCAACGAGCCCCCCGACATTGATGTGGATTTCGAACACGAACGCAGAGAGGAAGTAATGCAATACATTTATACTAAATACGGGCGCGATCGTGCCGCAGTGGTTGCCACGGTTACGCAACTTCATCACAAAGGTGCCATCCGGGATGTGGGTAAAGCGATGGGCTTGTCAGTAGACACCATCAACCGTCTTTCCGGGTTGATCTGGGATTTCAAAGACGAAGGCTTTGATCGTAATCGCATTCGCTCACAAGGCATCAATCCCGAGGATGCCAACATTCAAAAAGTATTGCAGCTCACTTCTGAATTCATTGGCTTCCCTCGCCAGCTTGGTCAGCATACCGGGGGCTTTGTGATAACCGATGGAAAACTTTCAGACCTCTGCCCAATCATCAACGCACGCATGGAAGACCGCACCAACATCGAGTGGAATAAAGACGACATCGATGCACTAGGCTTTATGAAAATAGATGTACTGGCACTGGGCATGCTCACCTGCATTCGCAAAGCGTTTGATCTTGCAAAACTTCACTACGGTCTTGATCTCACATTGGCCAACATTCCACAGGATGATCCAAAAGTATATGATATGGTAACACATGCAGACACAATTGGTGTCTTTCAAATTGAAAGCCGCGCACAGATGTCGATGTTACCAAGGTTGAAACCAAAATGCTTTTATGATCTCGTTATTGAAGTGGCCATCGTCCGTCCGGGGCCTATTCAGGGTGACATGGTTCATCCTTATCTGAGGAGACGAAATGGAGAAGAACCTGTAGAATATCCTTCAAAGGAACTGAAGGAAATCTTAAGCCGAACGTTGGGAGTTCCATTGTTTCAAGAGCAAGCCATGAAGATTGCAATTGTGGCAGCCGGATTTACTCCGGCTGAAGCGGATCAGTTGAGAAGGAGCATGGCCACCTTCAAAGCAAATGGAATGATATCCCACTTTGAAGACAAACTCATCAATGGAATGATTCGGAATGGTTATACCATGGAGTACGCAAGACGCGTCTTCCGCCAGCTCGAAGGTTTTGGAAGCTACGGTTTTCCGGAGAGTCACGCAGTTAGTTTTGCATTGTTAGTGTATGTTTCATCGTGGCTAAAATGCTATTACCCCGATGTATTTGCTTGTGCCTTGCTAAACAGTTTGCCGATGGGATTTTATCAACCCGCACAGATCGTGCAAGATGCAAAGAACCATGGAGTGGAAATACTTCCTGTGGACGTGAATGAATCTGAGTGGGATAATAAACTCGAAAAGAAAAACGAAAAGTATTGGGCTATACGATTGGGATTTCGTCAGGTGAAAGGATTGAAAGCGGATGAAATTTCCAAACTGATAATCAGCAGGACGAATAGATACGAAACCGTAAACGATCTTCGCGAAACAGGCATGTCAGAAGCTGCATTGGAACGTTTAGCAGAAGCAGATGCGTTCCGATCAATGCAAATGGACAGGCGCAGTGCACTTTGGAAAGTGTCAGCTAAAGATTTTCAAAAGCAATCTGTTTTCACGGATGGTCAACAAGAAGCAGCAGAGAAAAATATTTCACTCCCGCAGATGGAACTCTCGGAGCATGTCGTTCACGATTACAGTGCAATGGCTCTCTCACTGAAAGCTCACCCGATCAGTTTTTTGCGCGAGCAACTAACGCAACTTCATGCACACACAACAACCGACCTGAAAAAAGCAAGGGACGGGGAAATGGTAAAAGTAGCCGGACTTATTTTAGTGCGTCAACGTCCCGGAACGGCAAATGGAATCTGCTTCATTACCATAGAAGATGAAACAGGAAATGCAAACCTCGTGGTTTATCCTCAATTATTCGATCAATACAGAAAAGAAATCATTCAATCCCGTGTATTGATGGTGGAAGGAAAACTACAGAGAGAAGGAGAAGTGATTCATGTAATTGTAAAAAGGTGTTTCAATTTTTCTCCCTTACTGAAACAGCTTGTTCCTGGATTGCAGCAAACTGCACTCTTCGAGACACATTCACGCAGTGACGAAACCACAGGATCAAAATCAGATTCACGCGTTTATCCAAAAGGCAGAAACTTCAAATAAATCAACCAATGCTCAGTTCTGCCCTGATCTCTTGTTTAGCAGCTTTGGAAAGGTTCTCAAGTTTTATTTTCTCTCCAGCCACTGCATTCTTAAAAGCTTCAAGAGCTTTCTTCTTATCACCTGCTTGAAGGAAGTGGTTGGCTTCTTCGATGGCAACGTTGTAATTCATCGGCTCCAACACGTTCGGAACGTTGGTAACAATGTTCCGGGTGGTCAGTAACTTTGAAATAGTGTAAGCTCGCATCGCTTGGTCTTGCGAGGGCTGACATAATTCAAGAACATCTTTCGAGCTTAACTCTTTATTCAACCAGGCCTTCTCATCTTCTTTGGCAATGAACACCGGCATCCGCTTTTTATTATTGTGTACATACTCCAGAATGCTGTTAGCACGTGTGGTAAGTAATGTATAACTATAATAGTATTCACACCGCTCTCTTTATGTTTCCATCGGCTGTAAAGCCCTGCTATGAGCGTACCCTTTGATCCCTGGATGTGATGTAATATGGAATCTTGACGGTACCTAGTTCATCTAGCCACCGCCACTCAAAAAATCCCGTCACCGGAATCAAACACCGCTGTGCATTTTTTGCCGCATCTCTGAAGGACGGTTTCTCATACATTTCCTCGGAGATGCAATTGAGTGTCTGTGCACGAAACTGCATCGCCTTTTCTTTATCACTCATATAAAAGGGAATCAATCCCCACTTGAATAATTTGAAATTCGAAGGATGTCCAGCGGTTATGATCGGTGTTAGCAAATAGTCAAATCCATTTTCGTAATAACGGGAAAGGTTATTTCCTCCAAATCCAGAAAGAGTCTTAAGACAATATTTAAGCTCTGCTAATTCTTGTTTACTATAGTAGGCAGGCAACGAATCCTTTTGAGAGTAGGCAGCTAAGACAGAATGTGCCTGATCAGGATATTGTAAGCCTAATGAATTCAACTTTTCGTCTTTCTTCATCAATAGGGTGAATCGATCTTTAACGATTTCTAATTCTTCAGTGATGGATTGAAAAGATGCTCTGTAATGATCGAGCAGTTCTTGCTCTTTTTGAGCTAACGATTTATGATAACACATAAGCCTTGCTTTTACTATGAAATTTACACAGAACCAAGGTATAAAATATAAAGTAGGATGTACAAGGATATGGGTAGCCTCGAGGGGTTTAAAATTATAAAATTTATGAAAGGAAAAAACTTTAGAAATGATAGAAGACACCGGAGAAGTTTCCGAATGGAGGGATTTTGCAGAAGTTAAAGTAGATCCAAAATTGATAGACAACATTAATGCAAGTTTTATTGAGCAGCAAAACTTCATTAGTACTTGATAACAAAGTATTACTGGAAAAATTGCCAAATTTTATACGTTGAGGACGTTTTATAATCTTTAAACATCTTAGTAACGGTGCACAGTTGCAAAAGCCTTTTGTCTGATTTTAGAAAAGCACTCAACACCTTTTGGTTTAGCAAGCAAGTCAGTGTAGGAGGGAGGCTTCCGTTGGTGAAGAGCGACTTTTCTTTCAGTTGAGTTAGGGAATCATAGCTCAAGTGGTTGGAGAGATCAATAGTTGAAAGTATACTATTACAGTTCTGTATTTCATGGGGTAAATATTTTACGAAGAAGTAATCGACTCAAGATCTGTGTTTTGAGTAATTAATAACCCATATTTTCTAAAATAATAAATAAGATAAAATAAATCCTCGATAGAATATATATCAATTCCGATGGAGAGGTCAGATTTGTGAAATGAACTAAGAACTAAAGAATAGTTCGAGGTAAGTCTAATATACTTATCGAAAACGCATAGCACAGAATATAACTTGGCTATTTTTTCTACAGTCACTTCGTTATACCGGTAAGGAAGAAACTGATTAATGTATTTAGCGAATTTTCTTCGATTGAATTTAAGGTGGTGTTTGATTTCATCTTGTAAAAATTCCGCTGGATTCAATATGGTTCGAAACTCGTCTTCAAATTGAATTAAATAGAATTCCCGAGCACCTGAAACGGCTAACACCCTATTAAAACTTTCTGGTAAATCAATTACTTTAACTCGTTCTCCAGACGCACCGGATTTTATCTTGTTCACAACATTACTTTCATGACTCAAGATTTTAATTTTGTAATACTTCTTAACTATAAACTCACCATCGAATAATTGTTGTGTGGCGCTAACCAGCGTTTTAAATATTCTCATGGTGTTTACTCGAGGCCTATCTATACCTCCTAATTCTGCAAATAACACAGATTCAGCATTTACGTGCCTTAGCTGACCTTCCAAAATTGTCCCATAGCTATGAATTTTATGAAGACCACTTGAATTTCTAAAAACGTGGTTGTATAATTGAACAACCTTTCCAAGTAATCGTATGAAACAAAAGGTAGACGATGTGAGACCAATCGTCATTAAGATGGGATACCCTGCATCCGGAATGACCGGTGTTTTTCATTCCTGGTGTAAAGAGCCGTTCTACAATGACTCTGGGACATACCTGACGAAGACTTTCGCTTTAATAGAACTTACGGATGGCAGTGTTAAACTTATTGAGCCGGATTCGATTAAATTTTTGCAACCTTTAAGCACTAAAGTCAAGGTATAAATAAGAGGATGGCTACTTTTGATCTCTAAAAATATCCTCTAAAGACACATTCAATACTACCGCTATTCTGTAAATCGTGTAGAGGTTTGGTACCTTTTTTCCTTGTTCTATGTTTGATAGTGCATGTCTGTCAATTGAATTCTCCAATGCTTCAAAATGTTTTAGACTTATTCCCTTGTCTAGACGAATTTGTCTTAACTGCTTTCCCATTTGTTTTGCAAACAGAGTTTTTGGTTTCAATGACATTTAGACAATGAACCCAATATTTCAGAGCAGAGGGTTGTAAATAAATACAACCTTAACCTATTAAGGTTTAATGGATCATTTGTTTCGAAAATTTTTACTAGTAATCAAATTTTTTGAATAAATGATTAAGGATATTTAGCCTCCTAAATAGTGGGAGCAAAGTCCTCTTTAGATGTCCTCAGAAGCGAAGCTATCATGCTCCTCAACAGTCTTTGTCGATCTTCTGGGAATGAAAGTATATCTTCAACAATCTTACTTAATTCAGGATCTAATGTAATTTTAGATTCACCCACCAAATACGCCACTTTGGTTTCTAAGGCATATGCAAAGCGAATCAGAACGTCAATTGTTGGTTTAACTTCATTTCGTTCGTAGCGACTTATCATTATGTTCGAAGTACCCATTATTTCAGCTAGATCACTCTGAGATAATCCTTTTTCAAGCCTAAGATTTTTTACTCGTAATCCGAAGCTGTCCTTCTGTTTGACCGGTTTCATTTCTTTATTTTTTTCATTGCAACACAGTGACAAAGGAAAAAAAATTTAAAATAAATAGGTTTTTAATACATATGTATATATTTTTATATATACATATGTATTAAAAACTTGTCTTTTTACCGAATTATTGTTCTTTGGACGTGTTGATACGAGAAAGGTAGAAAAAAGAATAGGAATTTATGAAAATTTTAATTTCGATTTTTTTATAAAAATTGACTTGGTACCTAATCTTAAGTTGGTGGGAACAATAATGCTACACAGTCATTTTTTTAATCAGCCATAATTCAAAAAAAATTATTTGAAATATTGAGACAATCTGAGAGTATACTACCATTAGCATCTAGGGATAAGATAGTAGAAAAAATTATTGCAAGGCATATTCTTGAGAAGGAATCAACCACTTACGTGTCTAGAGATTTGGCGGAACTCGTTACTCGCGATATTCCGGATTATTTTGGTGATAGGTTTAGCGAGGGTAGTATTAATGATCGTTGGATTTGTTTGAGCGCACTTCCGACTATCATCCAAAATGAAATTACTGAATTCTTACTTTTAAACAAGATACGTGCTCCTGAACATTCTAAAAAGTTCAAAGCAAGAGATATCGAGAAGAGTGGTTCATCACCACATTTTAACTTAGAATCTTCCCTACGAAAATGGGCTGTATATATTGATTATTTTAAAGATATTTTTTGCGATTGTGACCTAGCAATGCAAAAAGCAAAAAGCGTGTGCGTAATAAACAATTTATATTATAAGCTAGATGATGATAAATACCTACGGACATCGATCAACTATTTAAATCAAAATTTCCCAGAATGCGAGCTCTTGCGACAAGATGTCAAGAGCTTTAGAATAATAATTTATACCTATAAAAAAGTAGGGATTCTAAAGTCATTAATTGATTCTTCATTATGAAAAAACTAACATTTCACGACAGGATACATGATGCATTATTTTCTAAAATCGATGTCGATCAATTTCTAATTATATCAAATATCGGCCAACTTTTAGCAGGACCGACTTCAAAGAATAGATCTGATTTAACTAAACCAATTGATTTTATCTCAACTGAGAAATTATCTCCTTCCTTACAAAAAGTGGTAGGCTTAGAAACTCAGAGTAACGAATTGGTGCTACCATTTGATATCTCTTTCAATATTTTATTGAAAGATTGTCTTGAAAGATCCTTTGTCGATTTCCAAATTCATTATGCAACTGATACTCGCCTTTCCATATGTGAAATTCAACAACTTGCGAGAACCCATGCCATATTACTGTTAATTTTTAGGTACAACAATGATCCAGAAAAAATGAAAGTTATATACCAAAAGTTGACCAACTACACGCATGGGACTTTAGTACGAACTACAACTTTTCACGCATTTCGAAAGTATGTAAGTCGAAAAAAGAGAATTGGACTTCCAAAAGCTTTAAAGCATGGTTTAACTGGTAAGCCCTCAAATAATGGAGAGATATCTAGCCTTATGAAGGATTTGATAATATTGGCAGCTACTAAACAGACAACTGGTCTGAGCGCTAGTCTTATTGAACTTGAAATTCTTCATATTATTGATAATCTTCCTAATGCAGATAGCGTAGGTTTGTCCCCGATTTCGGTAAGTAAGATTTCAAAATATCTTCGAACAGGCGAGGGTCATGATGCTCTACACTACGCTTTGGCTGAACCTCTTAATTTTCAAAGGAAGGTGGCTGGCTTCATGAGGTTTACGCGTGCTTCTGCGATAATGGTAAAAGTTTATGTTGATGGATATTATTTCCAAACTCAATATAAAGATGACGAAGGTAAATCAAAGGGATTTGTAGGGATCTGTTTTTACGACGATCAATCCGAATATGTTTTTGATTTTAACTTGGATGATTCAGAAAATGCAAATTCTTTACGGAACGCATTTTTAAATTTTTTGCGAAAAACAAAAGGGGAGTTGCCTAGAGAACTTTGCATGGATAAGTATACCTACAAGTTGCTTAAAACTTGCTTACCCAAAATATTTCAATTTTTAATTAATAATGGCGTTGAAGTAAATGAAAGCTCCAACCCCAACTTTAAAAGTAAGATTGAGCGTTTCCTAGGCCAATTGCAACAAATAGTAATGCCAAAATCTATTTATTATTTAGGACCTGGGGTCAAATCAAAAACTCCGCTTATTCACCCGCCGAGAGCTTATAAGCTGATGCTTTCTTCAAAGAGATTCGCATTAAATAAGTATGAAATGAATAGATTATTAACGACTATTTGGTCTGTAAGATATAATAAAAGACATGTTGGAGATGACTTTGAAGTGCCTGAGTCACGCTTTTTAAATAATGCTAGAAATCCGGTTGGATTTATTAAGGATTTAGAGTCCTATATTCCGTATTTATTTTTTGAATGTCATCGATCAATTAAAGTGACTGGCCGCTCTGTTGAAATTCGCTTAGATGAGCATGAAAAGAAAAGATCCGATAGTAACACAATCAAAAACCCAAGAAATTGGAGACCTAGGAAAAATAGATCTGGGAACATTTATCGTAATCGTAGCCTTGAAGATATAAATGGTCGCGTGTTTGATATTTATGTGGATGTCGCAAATCCTGAAATTGCCCACCTATATTTACCAGACACGCATAACAAACAGGCAGAAATGAAATTAGAGATCCGAAGACCTGTAGCGCAATATGATAGGAATATTGAGGATCGTGAGTCGGTGAAAGAGTTTATTATTGATAGTCAGAAGATCAGGAATTCTTTAGAAGAAAATGACAAGAACCGTTTGAAGCGTTTTAAAAATGCCACAGGAAAAGAATTTCAAGAGTTACAAATGCGCGCGATATACAAAAAAGAACTGGAAGATGCTGACATGGCAATTCAAATAGGATTAACAGATAGGAGGGAAGAACCAATTCTATTTAATGTCAATAAATCACGACATCAACGCAGATTGAAAACAAATCTAGGTGATATCGGGGTAACATTTAATGATACTATTTAACATCAATGAAACAATTGTATCAGTTAGACCTTCCCGGCCAAACAGAGTTGATGCAGGTATTTCAATATGCAACCCGAAATAATAAAATTGTTTGTGTTCTTGACAAGCATGGTAGTGGTATGAGCTTTGCATTAAAAAAATTCAATTACACTTTCCCCGACATAAAGTTTGCAACGATCTCGTTGGCGAACGATTTAGATCATGATGTTGCCATTAATATGTTTCACGAAATTGGTAGTATACTAAAAATTTCCAATAAAAATTACAAAAGGATAAGTTTAGGAGAGTTTCTTTTTCATTTGAATAATCGTGCGAAATTGGACCTCCGTGGAAGAAAGGTGATTTTAATTTTTGATCGTTTTGAAAAACTTAAAACAGAAGCATCCCTGAATAGATGCTTACGGTTTATTTATGAAATAAAATTCAAAGGAGGGATTATAATTAGAACTAACAAAAGCCATATCGAGTTCATTCGAAATAATTTTCCTGAAATTTATGCAAGTTTGATACAGTTTGAACGAAAAACAATAACCCCAATCCGTCCAAATGATGTGGTTGAGTTTTGTAAATCATTTGGACTCAAGGATAAAAATCTTTGTGAGCAAATCGCAAATAGTTCCGCAGATCTTAGAGTCGTCATACAGTACTTAAGAAATCATTCTAGGTTACTTGATAATAACCAGCTTACCTTGTTTTAATTTTAAGTTTTGAAACTTCTTCAAAGAGTGTAATTAATTGTCAATTAGAGTGATAATCGAACTTAGACATTTTTATGGTACATTTTAAAATGCGCATTACGCTATGAGAATCTGATTTTTATATTAATTAACATAATATAAATTATATAACAATTTATAGGACTTAAGCGATCTGAAAACGGGGTTTAACCCGTTTTCTAAAAGATTTATATCGAGCAAGTTGTGAATCGACCAAAAGTCAATTACAACTTATGAGAGAGGTTTTAATTAAGACTTTCACGAAAGAAAATGGTGAATACATTGTTCAGCTGGGTAACGGCACTATTCACAAATTCAAATCGGAGAAAGCAACAAAAAAGTTTTTAGCGGATACCAACCGCTTCTTAACCGAGTTTACATATCGGTGCAATTCTATTTTAATTGAACTCTATCAGCATGGTCGTGAGATTTGGTTGATTCAACCCGATTGCAAAGCTATCGATCATAGTTCTTTAGAACACTTTATAAAACAAGCTTACGATAGATCTACTTGGAAGGAAGGTAATTACTTCACTTTTATTGATCTCAAAAAGTTTTGCGATCATAGCAAAGCGTTAATTAAATCATATCGCAATACAGGGCGCATTTCTTCTACAGATACTATCCGTAGGCATAGATTAGATCATCTATTCAGCCAAGTTCAAGACCTCCATATTAAATTAATCAACTACGGTGAAGCCGATTGCTTTGGGAAGTTCGATACTTCGAAAATAGAACATTTAAGAGATACAATTTCAATTTCTAAACTCAGAGTAGCATGAGAAAGAAATGCACGAACTGTACTAACAAGGCTGGAAAAAATAGAACTATATGTTACACTTGTTTTAGAAAGAGAACCAAAGAGACAAACCCTTACTTATATGCCTTTGATACGCTGCGCACTAATTCAAAAAGGCGAGGTATATCTTTTGAGTTAACCTTAGATCAATTTAAAAATTTCGCTTACGAAACTGACTATATAAAGAAGAAAGGGCAGACCTCTAAATCATTAACGATTGATAGGGTTGATCCTGCCAATGGATATCGTATAGACAACATACAGGTTTTAACAAATCGCCAAAACGTAATTAAGGCGAAGATTTATTTCTGTCTGGAGCATAGAAGATTTAGAGTAAAGAAAACAAGTAATTGTAGTAATGCCCCTCCCTCCTTGCTCGATTCTGATTGTCCATTTTAAAAAAAAAGTAATAACAACTAACCAATTATCAATTATGAAACTTCCCGAATTTAAAGGAATCCTGAAATCAGTAAGTGCCGAAAAAAAATTGAGCGAAAAAGAAGGCTCTACAGGCACGAAACAAATTGTAATGATCGAGTTACCGGCCAGAACTATTGATGACGGCTGGGGCGGTTCAAAAACCCTCAATCCCGAATTTTACGAATTAGATGTAGTGAACAAAAAAGTAGACCCCAATCTGCTAACTTCTTTGGTTGGTAAAAAAGTGATTGTAACGCAAGCGTATTTAAATGGCTACGAATACACCGAAAAAGAAAGCGGAGAAAAGAAGTACGGTAAAAGCATGACGTTGAACCAAATTAAAGAGTTCAAATAATGAAAGCCAAGCTATCCGAAGCATTAGGTGAAGAACGTTGGGCGCAAGTCCAACGATCTTCATTAGAAATGAAAGTCTCCTCTTTTCAATCGGCTACACGCCCAGCTTTCTATATCGAATCCGCTCCGCCCGATCGGCAATACGTTCACTTTGCTTTTAAAAATGTTTCAATTGAATCTATACTGAAAGCCATTAAAAAGCAAAGTTGGCTAGATAAAATTAATCATGCCAAAACTAAACGTGGTGGTTGGGATGCTAATAAGAAACACTTACCATGCTTTACACCTAGCGGAACTTTTCGCATACGGTGTGATTGGGATTTGATTGATTACTCTGGCCTAGTGGTAATCGATTATGACAAAGTAGAGAAGCCCGACAAGTTGAGAGATCGCTTATGGCAATCTCCATTTTGC
>JANYHI010000018.1 GCA_025359125.1 Cytophagales bacterium | reverse complement strand
CTTAGATACAAAGTTGAAGTATTTGGAATACAAATTCCTATTTATAGAGTAGCTCAGCACATCAGTACATTGATTGGCGGACTTATAATTGCCATTGGTATTTTTAGAATGCCAATCGATAAAAGAGTCAATAATAAAATCAGCTTAAAGTACTGGCTGTTTTTTAGTTTAATTTTTATAGCTCTTGTATTACCTGAGGTTGTTGATGTACACTCTATTTTAAATTATCGCCAAATAATAGTAACAAGTATATCGGCTACATTGATTGCACTCATTGCAACGCCCGTATTAATTAGCATAAAAATTAGAATCAGTAAATAAGATGACAAACCAATTGAGTTGAACGGCTCATCAATAGTTAAAAAAATAAAGACTCTAATTACTTAGAGCCTTTCGCCTTACTATTTGAAAATACTTTTTTTAGCAGAACTCCTCAAACACTTCTACCAAGTGCTGCCCAATCATTTGCGCATTTCTTCCTTCGATGTGATGACGCTCTACAAAGTGAACGAGCTCGCCATCTTTAAATAAAGCTATTGCAGGAGATGAGGGTGGGTAAGGCAGCGTGTATTCTCTTGCTTTTGACACAGCCTCTTTATCTACACCTGCAAATACGGTAGTAAGATGTCCAGGTTTTTTTGCGGAATGTTCTAATGCCCACTTAATTCCCGGGCGGGCAGCACCTGCAGCACAACCACAAACTGAATTAACAACTAAAAGCGTTGTTCCTTTGTGATCTTTTAATTCTTTATCTACAGCTTCAGCTGATTTTAATTCTGAAAAGCCTGCAACTGTTAGGTCGTTGCGCATGGGGGCTACTAAATGTTCGGGATACATACTTTATATTATTTTAAGATTTAGTTCAAATACAAAATTACACTTTAAACAAGATTACATAAAGCCTAGTTCCAATTTTGCTGCTTCGCTCATCATGTCCTGTGAGTAGGGAGGATCAAATGTAATTTCGACCTTTACATCATTAATGCCTTCTATTTCCTTAATGCGTTGCTCCACTTCGCCCGGAATTACTTCTGCCGAAGGGCAAGAAGGTGAAGTAAGCGTCATTAAAATAAAAACATTATTAACAGGAAAGATATTGATTTCGTAAATCAATCCAAGCTCATAAACATCAACTGGAATTTCGGGATCGTAAACTGTTTTTATAGCGGCCAATACCTTATCTCTAAGATTATTGTCTCCTGTTTGAGTTTCACTACTTACATTATTTTCTTTTACTTCTTCCATTAGTGTGTAGCTAATTGAGTTTTAAAAGCAAGCGCATAAAGTTTGATCTGCTTAGTCATAGCTGCAAATCCATTCGAACGCTGTGTGCCTATGAAACGCTCCATCCCAATTTTTTTCATGAAGTAAAGATCGGCACTCAAAATTGATTCAGGGCTTTGATTATTAAATATTCTAACTAATAAACTAACCAAACCTTTTGTGATGGCTGTATTACTATCAGCCGAAAAATAAATTGCATTTTTTTCTAATCGAGCAGTCATCCAAACTTTTGATTGGCAACCTTTTACTTCATTCATTTCTGATTTTTCTTCACTTGACATTTCTGGAAGTTTTTGCCCGAGTTCCATAATATAGAAAACGGTCATTTCCATGTCTCCGTCTAAAAGAGAAAACTCACTAATGATTTCGTCTTGTATTAGGTTAATGCTCATTTGATCAAGAAGCCAATAATCCTTTTTAATCCTTCAATCATTTGATCAATCTCTTCTCTGGTATTATAAACAGCAAATGATGCTCTTACAGTTCCTTCTATTCCAAAACTGTCCATTAGTGGTTGGGTGCAGTGGTGTCCTGTTCGCACCGCAATTCCTCTCGCATCAAGCATTTGGCCAATGTCAAACGGATGAATTCTATCAATAATAAATGATTGAACGCTTACTTTATTTGAAGCCGTTCCAATAAGTTTTACCTGCGGAAGAGCAGATAGTTTTGCGGTAGCATATTGCAAAAGATTATGCTCATGTGCTGCAATATTTTCTTTTCCTAATTCATTGATAAATAAAACAGCTTCTTTAAGAGCCACCACATCTGCAATATTAGGAGTGCCCGCTTCAAATTTATATGGAAGATCATTATAGGTAGTTTTGGCAAACGTAACGTCTTTGATCATTTCGCCACCGCCCATATACGGAGGCATTTTTTCTAACAGTTTTTTTTTGCCGTACAAAATACCGGTACCTGTGGGGCCATACATTTTATGCGATGAGATACAATAGAAATCACAATCCAAATCTTGCACATCAATTGGTAAATGAGCAGAGGCTTGTGCGCCATCAATTAGAACAAATGCTTCCACAGCGTGAGCCATTGAAATAATTTCCTTCACAGGATTAATTGTACCCAAACTATTTGAAGCATGATTGACTGCTACAATTTTTGTGCGGTCGGAAAGAAGTTTTTTATAATGATCTAAATCTATTTCTCCGGCAGGGGTGATACTGATTACTTTTAGAATTGCTTTCTTCTCCTCGGCAATCATTTGCCAAGGCACAATGTTTGAATGATGCTCTAAACCTGAAATAATAATTTCATCTCCTTCCTTTAGAAAAGCTCTTCCATACGAGGATGCAACTAAATTTATGCTTTCAGTCACGCCACTGGTAAAAATAATTTCTTCAACGTGCTGTGCATTTATAAATTTCCACATTGCTACTCGGGTATCTTCATAGGCACTAGTGGCTTTTTCAGCGAGCGTATGAATACCTCTATGAATGTTGGCGTTGTAACCCTGATAATAATCAGTAAGTGCTTTAATTACTCTTTTTGGTTTTTGATTGGTAGCGGCATTATCAAAATAAACAAGCGGCTTTCCATTTATTTGTTGATGAAGAATCGGAAACTCTCCCCGAATTTTTTCAATATCAATTTTAGGTGTTAATACTGCATTCATCTCAAAAGTTTTTATGAAGTCTTTCAGAAATTAATTGATCCAGATAAGTCTTCAGATTTTCGTTTTTAATGGAAGCAAGTACATCTAAAGCAAAAGCGTACAACAACATTGATTTCGCTGATTGATGCGGAATGCCTCGTGCTTGTAAGTAGAATAAAGCTTCTTCATCTAACTGACCAGTTGTGCATCCGTGAGAGCATTTTACATCATCTGCCCAAATTTCTAATTGTGGTTTGGTATTAATGGTGGATGATTCACTCATTAAAATATTACGATTTGATTGGAAGGCATTTGTTTTTTGTGCGTTGGGCCGAACATAAATCTTACCATTAAAAACTCCTTTTGCGTTATCATCCATTATGCCCTTATACAATTCATTGCTGAATGAGTTGGGCTTTTGATGATCTACTACGGTATGATTGTCTGCAATCGTATTCCCATTTAATAAATACAGACCATTGAAATGAGATTCGCACTGCTCGCCATCGATGATGATGGTTAGATTGTTCCTGATTAATTTGCCATCCAGCGTAAGTGTAAAGGTGTTCACCTTACTAGAAGTAGCTTGTAAAATGGTGGTGTTAGATACCTGATGAATTTGACCGTGATCATTCTGGATTTTGCAATATTCAAATGTGGCGCTCTCCTTAACAATAATCTCTTCAGTAAATGTGTGCAGACATGGCTGCTCGCCAATAGATTCAGATTTTTCAATAATTGATACCTGACTTTCTTTTTCAAGAAGTACTAATAGTCTTGTATGGCTGATAACCTGTTCTTGATTAGCATCGTTAATGTGAAGCACAAGAATTGGTTTTTCTACAATTATATTTTGAAGCACTTGAATAAAAATTCCTTCTTGCCAAAAAGCATTATTGATCAGTGCGAAAGAATCTTCTGATTTAACAACTGTTTCTAAATGAGATTTAATTGTTGCTTTCGCGGATGCGTTTGCTTCGCTGAAAGATGTAATAATTAAATTGTTTTGTAAGTCGCCTATTTTAGAAAGCTCTTTAGAATATTTCCCATTCACAAGAACTACCAGATAAGCAGCTAGATCTTTAATTAAAAAAGAATTAATAGATGAAAGGGAAGATGCCGGAGTTGTTGATGTCCAGTTTATTTTTTTTTCTAAAATTTTTGTGATCGGGGTAAACTTATATTCTTCTGATTTGGCAGAGGGAAGCCCTGTCTCCTCAAGCAGTTCAATAGCCTTCTGTCTAAGAATATCTTCAGCAGATTTTGTTGAGTTGAAACTGGCGATAATATTTTTAAGTAGTGACGTTTCTGTTGCAGTATTCATACTTTAAACTAACGCAGCCTCGTTCTTAATCCAATCATATCCTTTCGCCTCTAGTTCTTTCGCTAATTCTTTTGTTCCCGATTTTACAATTTTTCCTTTGTAGAGCACATGAACAAAATCAGGTACGATGTAGTCTAGCAATCGTTGATAGTGTGTTACTACAATGGTGGCATTGTTTTTAGAACGAAGTGAGTTAACCCCGTTCGCAACAATTTTTAAAGCATCGATATCTAAACCAGAATCTGTTTCATCTAAAATCGAAAGCTTCGGCTCTAACATCGCCATTTGAAAAATCTCATTGCGTTTTTTTTCTCCTCCAGAAAATCCTTCGTTTAAAGAACGACTTAATAATGATTGATCAATTTCAACCAATTTCATTTTCTCTTTCATGAGCTGCAAAAAGGCAACAGCATCGAGTGGACTTTGTCCGCGATATTGACGAATCTTATTTACAGCTGTCTTCATGAAATTGATGGTGCTTACGCCTGGAATTTCTACCGGATATTGAAAGGCTAAAAATATTCCTTCTGCTGCACGATCACTTGGTTCAAAGTCAAATAGATTTTTTCCATTAAACAATACTTCGCCTTCAGTAACTTCGTAATCCTCTCGACCAGCTAATACAGAAGCAAGTGTGCTTTTGCCTGAACCGTTTGGCCCCATAATAGCATGTACTTCGCCTGCGTTCACTTGTAAATCAATCCCGTTAAGGATTTGCTTCTTCCCAATCTTTGCTTGCAAATTTTTTATTGATAACATCATTATTCTTAATTCTAAAATCTTAAATCTTAAGTTGTATTACCCTACACTTCCCTCCAGTGTTAATGCCAAAAGTTTTTGAGCTTCCACTGCAAATTCCATGGGCAATTGATTCAACACTTCTTTTGCATAGCCATTTACTATCAGGGCAACTGCAGCTTCTTCGTCAATTCCACGCTGTAAACAATAGAAAATTTGATCCTCACCAATCTTTGAAGTAGTCGCCTCGTGTTCAATGCGTGCTGTCTGGTTTTCTACATCTATATAGGGAAAAGTATGTGCTCCACATTGATCTCCCATTAAAAGAGAATCGCACTGCGAAAAATTTCTTGCATTAGAAGCACGCTTCATGATGTGAACCTGACCTCTATAACTATTCTGAGATTTACCTGCAGAAATGCCCTTAGAAACAATTCTTGATTTAGTATTTTTACCAATGTGAATCATTTTTGTTCCGGTGTCTGCTTGCTGATAATTATTAGTAACTGCAACAGAATAAAATTCACCCATCGAATAATCTCCTTTCAAAATACAAGATGGATACTTCCAGGTAATGGCAGAACCTGTCTCAACTTGTGTCCATGAAATTTTGGAGTGATCGCCAAAGCACAGTCCGCGCTTAGTAACAAAATTGTAAATACCACCTTTTCCATTCTTATCGCCAGGATACCAATTCTGCACAGTAGAATATTTTATTTCGGCATCTTTCATCGCGTAAAGCTCAACCACCGCAGCATGCAATTGATTTTCGTCTCGCATAGGAGCGGTGCACCCTTCAAGGTAGCTTACGTAGGCACCTTCATCAGCTATGATTAATGTTCTTTCGAATTGACCTGTATTAGCAGCATTAATTCGGAAATAAGTTGATAGTTCCATTGGGCAACGCACGCCTTTCGGGATGTAGCAAAATGAACCATCTGAGAAGACGGCAGAATTTAATGCTGCAAAATAATTATCTGTGATAGGAACTACGGAACCTAAATATTTTCTAATCAACTCAGGATGTTCTTTTACAGCTTCGCTAAATGAGCAAAAGATAATTCCGAGCTCGCCTAATGTAGATTTAAAAGTAGTGGCGACAGACACGCTGTCAATAACAGCATCAACCGCCACGCCAGTCAGTCTCTTTTGTTCTGTAATTGAGATTCCAAGTTTTTCGAAAGTCTTGATTAATTCAGGATCAACTTCATCTAATCCCGTAAGGCTTTTCTTTTGCTTTGGGGCTGAGTAGTAAATGATATCTTGATAATTGATTTTAGAATAATGAACATTGGCCCAGGTTGGCTCCTTCATTTTCTCCCAAAGTCTAAATGCCTTTAATCTCCAATCTAAGAGCCAAGTTGGTTCGTTTTTTTTAGCTGAGATAAAGCGCACGATATCTTCACTCAAACCCTTGGGGGCTTCATCCGCTTCTAAGTTTACATTCCAACCGTGTTCATATTCTTTGGATGTAAACTCCTCCAGTACCTGATTGTCTTTACTCATCTCCACCTATTTAGACTAAATTTAAATAGAAAGTCAAAAATAAGAACAATAAACGGGTTTTAAGGTTCTTATCATGAGTAAATTATTTAATTCGACAGCTTTAGGTTCCTATCGAGACTCTCTTCTAGCGATATCATTGTCTCCGTCCTCTCAATACCTTCAACCTGCTGCATCTTATCGTGCAAGACCTCTTTTAAATGATTGGTATCTCTACAGTGAATTTTTACAAACATGGAGTAATTGCCGGTGGTATAGTGGATGTTTACAATCTCAGGGATGTCCTTGAGTTTGGTTAGCACTTGATCGTAAAGGGCACTCTTTTCAAGGTAAATGCCTATAAATGCAGTGATGTCATATCCTAAGTTGGCATATTTAATCTTTAACGTAGTCTTATCAAGAATCCCAGCTTGTTCCATTTTAGACATCCTTACGTGAATGGTTCCTTGCGAAACATTTACTTTCTTAGCCACTTCCGTATACGGCCGTTTAGCATCTTGCATTAAAATCTCGAGAATCTTTAGGTCAGTATTGTCGAGTTGATAATTCTTAGGCATGGTGGGTTTTATTATTTATTAAAAATATAGATAAAAACTTAAATTATTAAAAATAATGTAAACTTTATATCATATCATTGACATGATAAGCAGTATTACCTTTAATTTGTATCATTATTTACAATGTAGGGTGTTGAAATTGGCAGACAAGCCCTCCTGTCTCGGGGGTGGGGAGCAAAGGATAAACGCAAGGTAATGGGTTGACCACTAAATGTTTTCTTTTTGCCTTGCAGCTAACTTCCCCGTGAAGGTTCGAGCCCTTCCTCTACAGCATTAAAATCCTGACCACAGCGTCAGGATTTTTTATTTTACCCGATGCAAAACAAACGATTGCTTTGAGCAACATTTTTACCCTAATTGTGGCTCTCTTTCAAAATCCATTATTATGCAAGATTTTCCTTGGTTTAAAAATTACCCTGCCGGTATACCACATCAATTGGGTTCTTTAGAATTTAACTCACTGCCAGAATTGTTTGATGCTGCTTGTAAGAAATATTCAGATCGCATTGCATTTGAAAATCTGGGCGGAAAAATTACCTACGGTGAAGTAGACCGACTATCGAGCAACTTTGCTGCTTACCTCCAAAATGAGTTGGGCTTAAAGAAAGGAGAACGCATAGCTATACAAATGCCAAACCTTCTTCAATTTCCAATTGCTATGATTGGTTCGCTAAAGGCTGGTTTGATAGTAGTAAACACAAATCCTCTCTACACCCCCCGAGAAATGGAGCATCAATTTAAAGATGCGGAAATATCAGCCATTGTAATCGTGGCAAACTTTGCTCACAACCTAGAGCAAATTATTGACAAGATAAATGTGAAGCATGTTATTGTAACACAGGTGGGTGATATGCTTGGTTTTGTGAAGGGCGCAATTACCAATTTTGTGGTGAAGCGAATCAAGAAACTTGTGCCCGATTATTATCTTCCAACGGCAATATCATTTAAGTCAACTTTAGAAAAAGGAGCTACTCTTAAGCTTAACAAACCAGTTATAGATGTAGAAGATGTTGCCGTGCTACAATACACAGGGGGAACAACTGGCATTTCGAAGGGCGCACAACTATCTCATAGAAATATCATTGCGCACAATATGATGATTTCATATTGGTTTGGCCCACTGATTGATCCTTCAGAGCAGCAAGTTGTTATTACTGCCTTACCGCTCTATCACATTTTTGCATTTACAGTCAATGGCGTGTTGATGTTTCATAAAGGATTGAGAAATGTGTTGATCACAAACCCCAGAGATATACCTGGTTTTGTAAAAGAGATTAAGAAATATAAATTCTCAATTATTACGGGAGTTAATACCCTCTTCAATGGGTTGATTCATAACCCCGATTTTGCTTCGTGCGATTTTTCTGAATTGAAAGGAGCCGTGGGCGGAGGAATGGCTGTGCAAGATGCAGTTGCTATTAAGTGGCAGGAAATTACGAAAAGCCCTTTGGTAGAAGGCTATGGTTTAAGTGAAACTTCACCTGTGCTGTGTTGCAATCCGTTAACCGGAAATCATAGAAGAGGTACAATAGGAATTCCAATGCCGAGTACTGAAGTGGCAATTTTTGATGATGATGGAAATATGTTGAGCCAGGGAGAAACTGGTGAGATTTGCGCCCGCGGCCCTCAAGTAATGCGAGGCTATTGGCAAAAAGATACAGAAGGTGTCTTCTTCAATAAAGAGTGGTTTCGTACAGGAGATATTGGGTTGATGGATGCAGATGGATATTTCAAAATTGTTGATCGAAAAAAGGACATGATCAAAGTATCTGGCTTTAATGTTTTCCCTAATGAAATTGAAAATGTACTCGCTTCTCACCCTAAAATATTAGAAGTAGCTGCTATAGGGGTACCCGATGCTAAATCTGGTGAAGTGATTAAAGTATTTATTGTTAAGAAAGATCAAAGTCTTAGTGAAGAAGAGGTGAAAATATTCTGTCATGAGAATCTTACCAACTATAAAGTACCTAAGCATATTGAGTTTAGAAATGAACTTCCTAAAACCAACGTGGGCAAAATTTTAAGAAGAACTTTGAAAGAAGAAGAGGCCAAGAAGGCAGCTTAATTGATTTTTGAGCAGTTTTAACCGGAACGATTTTTAGGCTACCGAAGCGGCACACAACTTTGCCATGTTGAGTTATAAATGCCCTTGTTTCAGGATGTTCATCTTGCAAAGTAAAACTCGGCATACCTGTTCACCTTGCGCCACAAAACCTTTGCACAAATCCTTAAAATTCATTCGTAATGCGAAG
>JANYHI010000007.1 GCA_025359125.1 Cytophagales bacterium | reverse complement strand
TATGGCCCGAAGATGAAAGAAGTATCTGCTGTTATAAATGCGCTGGTGAAAGAAGAAATATCTACTCTCGAAAAAACAGGAAAACTTTTTAAAGATGGTTTTGATGTAGTGTTAGAAGATGTGCTCATCAGCTCAGAAGATATTCCGGGTTGGGCTGTGGCCGCAGAAGGAGGAATTACGGTAGCCTTGGATATTACCATCACCGATGATTTAAAACGCGAAGGCATTGCACGCGATTTTGTTAACCGCATTCAAAACCTGCGTAAAGACATGGGTATGGAAGTGCTGGATAAGATTTCAATAGAAGTAGAAAATAATAATGAATTGGGCACTTCTGCTTTACAAGAATTTAAAGATTATATCTGTACTGAAACTCAATCGCTCACTTTAGAGTTTAAAGATAAAGTCGCAAACGCTGTGGAGGTAGATATGGACGAGTTTATGCTGCAAGTGCGTTTAAGTAAGAAATAATTTATCTTTGAGCTTATGGATATAGAGGTTGAAAAATCAGAAATTCTACAGTGGCTACAAAAATTGAAGGATAATGAAGTAATTCACAAAATCTTTCTTCTCAAGAATGAAACGGAAAAAAAAGAGCAATTCTATGATCCCAAGCGTAAGGCAGGTGATGGAAAATACTTGATCAAATATATAGCGGAGGATTTTGATGAGCCTATTGATCATTTCGATGAAGATACTAGACCATGACGCTTTTAGTTGATACGCATGTCTTGCTCTGGTACATGGAGAATAATTCAAGGCTATCAGCAAAAGCTATCAGCGAAATCGAAAATAGAAATAGCACAATTTTTATTAGCAAAGCTAGCCTTTGGGAAATAGCCATAAAGATTAGCACTGGAAAGTTACAGTTAACAATGCCGTTTTTAGAATTAGAAAATTACTTGTCTAAAAAATTAATACATGTTCTAGATTTCAGTTTTAGGGACTTAGAAATTTTATCTCAATTACCTTTTCACCACAACGACCCCTTCGATAGATTAATAATCAGTCAAGCTATTAATCATAACTTCTCTATCATCTCAATAGATCAAAAATTTAAACTCTATCCCGTTCAACTTCTCTAGCCTAATGAAAGTTTTAAAATATTTTTTAATTGCTATATTGGTTATCTGTTTGGATCAGACCAGCAAACTTCTCGTTCATAAATACATGTACTTGCACGAAGAAGTAAATGTGATAGGCGAGTGGTTTAAATTTCACTACCTGCTTAATCCGGGCATGGCTTTCGGAATCAGGTGGGATAGTGAGTTTGGTAAATTAGCGCTGACTGTTTTTAGAATCTTTGCCATGTTTGGAATTGGCTACTATCTTTTTCAAATGGAACGCAAAAAATCTCATGCAGGCTTTTTAGTTTGCCTTGCTCTCATTTTAGGTGGTGCCATCGGCAATGTAATTGATAGCACTTTCTATGGCGTGTTTTTAGATAATGCACCCATCGATTCTCCCACTAAGTGGTTTCATGGGCAGGTAATCGATATGTTGTTTTTCCCGATAGCAGATTTCATCTGGCCAGAATGGGTTCCGTTTTTAGGCGGAGAATATTTTTTATTCTTTAGCCCTGTGTTCAACATTGCCGACTCTTCTATTTTTATTGGAGTAGTTTCCATTTTAATTTTTCAAAAAAGATTCTTTCAAGAAAAAGAAGAAACTGCTACCGAGGAAATTAAATCAGAATCAAATATCGAATCGACATCCATTTCAACTACCGAGATACAACCTCCGCCATCTAACATCTAAATTCATGGCAGAGCAATTGATTATCGACACCTCGGCTAATAAAGCGACAAAATATCAAACACTGATTCCGCAGATTGAAGCGCTTACTCATGGCGAAGCAGATGTAGTTGCCAATCTTTCAAACATTGCCGCTGCACTAAGGCAATCTATGAATTTCTTTTGGGTAGGATTCTACATCGTAAAAAATAATGCCGCGCTCGCGGACAGGCAAGAACTCGTTCTCGGGCCGTTTCAGGGGCCAATTGCTTGCACGCGAATTGGCTTCGGCAAAGGAGTGTGTGGTGCATGCTGGAAAGAAAAAAAAGTGATGCTCGTGCCCGATGTGGAAGCGTTTCCTGGTCACATTGCTTGCAGTTCAGATTCTAAATCGGAAATTGTTTTGCCCGCATTTAAGAATAATGAAGTAGCGCTCGTACTAGATGTTGACAGTGATCAACTAAATGATTTCGACAGCACAGATGAAAAATACCTGCTTCAGGTAATGCGGATGATCGAACAGTTTATTTAGATGGCTTCCGCGGAATTCTATCAGCAACGCGTAACTAATTTTCAAGAGAAGGTTTTACTGAGCGATAAAATTATACGAAAGTATGCTTGGGCAAGAGTGCTGGCGGCCGTAGCTATTATTTCGTGTGGCTATCTTGGATTCGGCAATTCACTTTTCTTCTTTGCCCTTCTTCCATTATTCATTCTGTTCTTTTACCTCGTTCGTATTCAACTAAAAAAAGAAAATGAGAGAAAGATTCTTAAACTACTTGTAAATCTAAATGGATATGAAACTGCATCACTCCATCACGACTTCAATAATTTTTCTACCGGAGAAGGGTTTATAGATCCTCATCATGCCTACACACACGATCTTGATATTTTTGGAAAGGGGTCTGTCTTTCAATACATAAATCGATGTGCCACACATTTAGGCGAAATGAATTTAGCCTATGGGTTAACTCATTTAAGTTTTAGCAAAGCTTCAGTTTTAGAAAGACAGGAAGCGATTCGAGAGTTGGCAAAGGAAATTGAATTCCGTCAGCAGTGTTGGGCTGTTGGCAAACAAATTCATGACGAAAAATATCCGTTAGAATCTGTGCACGCTTGGTTGAAAGAGCCTGATTTATTTTTAGGAAAAAGTTTTTTCTTCATTATCAAATGGCTACTACCTGTACTTACGTGCGGTTCTCTTATAGCAGTATCATTCTCTCCTATATTTCAATCCATTTTCTTTTTTCTGTTTATTGTTCAGTTAACATTGTGTGCTATTTATTCTAAACCCATCGGTTTGCTTCAGGGTAAGTTGGCCAACTACAAAGTTATTCTAGACAATTACTCACAACTATTTAGGTTATTAAAAGCTGAGAAGTTTTCTACACCACTCATGCAAACACATCATCGGTTTGCCCAAGCAGCAGCCGATCATGTTCTTGAGTTTTCTAGATTGGTTAACTCGTTAGAATCGCGAATGAATTTGATTGCGCGATTAGTGGGCAACGGATTATTTCTTTACGATTTTCACACCGTAGGTAATTTAGAAGTATGGCGTAAGAAGTTTTCGAATGATTTGCCCAAGTGGCTAGAGTCGCTAGCCGAATGGGATGCGTTGCTATCTTTCAGTACACTACACTACAATCATCCAACATACGCATTTGCCGAAGTAGGTGAAAATTTTTCCTTATCCGGAAATGAAGTCGGTCACATACTTATTCATTCTAGCATAAGAGTTAACAATTCACTTGAGTTGGGTAACCCTGCCGGCCTAATGTTGATTACCGGGGCGAACATGGCAGGCAAGAGTACCTTTCTTCGAGCCATAGGGGTAAATTATATTTTAGCCTTAAATGGCTCGCCCGTGTGCGCTATAAAATGGACAACACCTTTGGCCGCTCTGCGCACCGGCATGCGCACCTCAGACTCGCTGCAAGAAAATCAGTCTTATTTCTTTGCTGAATTAAATCGGCTGCAGTCCATCATTCAAGAATTGCGCAGCGGAAACCCGATGGTAATTTTGTTAGATGAAATTTTAAAAGGTACAAACTCTACCGATAAGCAAATCGGATCACGCGAGTTAATCAAACAACTGATTCAACAAAAAGCATTGGTTATAATTGCGACACACGATATTGCTTTGGGCAATATGGAGCAACAATTCCCAAACCAAATTTCAAATGCGTGCTTCGAAGGTAAAATAGAAAACGATCAGTTAACATTCGATTATAAATTAAACACAGGTCTTGCCCAAAAGGCGAACGCTACTTTCTTAATGCGAAAGATGGGGATTATACCTAATGTAGAGTTCTGAATTTTAAATGTTTGTCTTGCGCCTACAAAATAGCTGTAACGAAAAATATTCCTAAGCCATTGAGAAGTCAGGGAAAAAATTCACCTGCCATACGCTGGAGTTAGTGACAGTGTTATTTAGCCAGATTTATGTCTCTTGTAATTGCTAGTAAGATTTGCTCTGGAAGTTTGCTCATGTCGGTTGGTTTCTCCAGATAGTGTGACGAACCAAGAGTGCGGAATTCTTCAATAGATTCTTTGGAAAAAGAAGTTGAATACATAATAACGGGAATGCTTCTGAGCTTGGCGTCTTTCTTCAATTCCTTTAAACATTCCTTACCATCCATGCGGTGCATGTTTACATCAAGGAAAATAAAATCAGGTAACTGCTCTACTTTTCGTAGTTGGTTAAGGGCTTCTTCACCATTATGTGCTTCTAAACAGGAAGAGGTAGAAAGCAATCCTGTTAATGCTTCTCTGAAAAAGAGCCTGTCGTCTTTATCATCATCAATTATCATGAAAAGCTTTTTCATTCTATACTGATTGTTTTGATTGGAAGTATGACATGAAACTCTGCTCCCTTGTTTTCTTGGCTCTCTGTAAATACTTCTCCATAATGGTTTTCAACAATTTTCTTTACCAATGCTAAGCCAATGCCTGTGCCTGTGAAGGCTTCTTTATTGTGAAGGCGCTGAAAGGTAGTAAATATTTGTTTGGCATATTGTTGTTCAAAACCTATACCGTTGTCTTTAAAAGTTATTTCCACATAAGATGCATGCGGATTGAAGGCGGGGTATTTTTGAATTTCTGCGGCTGAAAGTGTGCGCGATGTAATGGTAATTACTGGTGGCACATTTATTTTAGAGAATTTAAGAGCATTGCTGATGAGGTTATAAAAAAGCTGGTTCATCTGCAGTGGGATTGCATCAATGATTGGCATTTCATCACATTTTATTTGAGCTTTCTGCTCCTGAATAAGTAATTCAAAATCGTTTAAAACATTTTTTAATGTTTCATTTAAATTTGTTTGCACAAATAATTTTTCGTGCTGAAGCAAACGTGAATAGTTAAGCAGGTCGTGTATAAGAGTTGACATGCGAGAAGAAGCGCTTTCAATTTTTTTAAGATAGGAGGTTACTTCTGTGTTTACCTCTTCTTTATGCATATCTCGCAAGCGCATAGAAAAGGTAATAATTTTTCTCAATGGTTCTTGCAAATCGTGGCTGGCTACGTGTGCAAACTGGTCTAACTGCCTATTGGTTTGATTGAGTCCTTCGTTTAAATTTTGCAGTTCTTCTGTTCGTTCCTTTACTTTAGTTTCTAATTCTTCTGTAAAACTTTTCTGTTCGGTTATATCAATACTAATACCGGTAAGCATAAGTGCTACTCCAAATTTATCATATTGATAATGCCCCGTTGATTTTATCCAAACCATAGCCCAATCATTCGCACGATTAATTCGGTACTCCAATTCATAAACGCAACGATTAACCTTTGCCTCTTCTAATCTTCGAAACGCTAATTCTTTATCCTCTGGCACAATCACTTTATGCCAGTCTTCATAAGTTAGGTTCTCACTATGTTCGTCATATCCCCATAATTTTTTATGAATATTAGACCACTCCAGTTTCGATGTAGCAAGGTCGAGAGACCAAATGCCCACCTTGGCGGAATCCGTTGCAAGTTTTAATTGCGTGGCTAATTTTTTCTGTTTCCTTTCGCTTGCTTCAATTTGCTTTCGGGCATTTACTGCTACAGTTACTTCCGTTCCTATTAATATAATTCCGTAAATTTTATTATTCAAATCACGCATTGGCTGATAAACCAAATTGAAATAAGCGGTATCCGATTCTCTTGTGCGATTAAATTGAACAGATATTTCAGTAGAGATAAAAGGTTCACCTGTAGTATAAACATCTTTGAGTATTTTTTTTAACCCATCTTCCAATTCAGGCGACACTTCAAACAGCGGTTTGTTGATTATCTCCTCGTAAGATTTCTCCCAAATTTCAAGTGCTGTGTTATTAATTGTTTCTACGATAAAAGAAGGACCAATAAAGGTGCAGATAAGCACCGGAGCCTGCAATATAAGGTTACGGAATTGAGTTTCGCTTTCTTTAATTTTATTGTCTGAATGTACCTGTTCCGTAATATCTTCCATGGCAAGCAGTATCAACTGTTCTGCCTTATTTTCATTTACAATTTGCCGTGCATTGATCAGGATAATGCGCTCAACGAGCGAAGCAAGGTATCATCGAACTGATGATTTTGTATCTCGTAAAATAATTTATCCTCGGTTTCTTTTTCTTCTATATTAAAGTTTTTGTAAAAAGAAGCGTTGGCAGTTTTTACACGCAATGTTTTGTCAAGAACCACAAGAGGCTCGCGCATGGTGGTAACGATGGCTTCAGAATAAAAACGCGAGATATTGAGTTGCTCCTGCTTGTCTATCAACTCTTGATTTACTATGATGAGTTCTTCGTTGGTTGATTGCAGTTCTTCTTTTGATGTTTCCAATTCTTCGTTCAAACTTTGCGTCTCCTCGTTGCTGCTCTGCAATTCTTCATTAGCGCTTTGGAGTTCTTCATTAGTGGCCTCCATATCTTCGGTTATGGAGCGCATGTCTTTGTGGGTTTGCGCAAGTTCTTTTTCTAATTGTTCGTTTCTATTTTGCGATTCATTATTTTGTGACCTCACCCCAGCCCGCTGCTTTAGAGAGGGAGTGGGCGCTGTTACTTTTTTTTCAAATAAGATTAAGTAATGTGGTACAACTGTATCGGTGAGCGGAATAATTTCTATGTTAACTAAAAATTGCTGGCTGTTGATTTTTACAGAAATATTTTCTTTAATGACGATTGCCTGTTCCTTGATAGCTTTGTGAATTGCGTTGCGTAATTCAACCGCTAAACCTTGGCGCGCCATTTTGATAAGGTTGTGCGTGGGTTTGCCCTGTGGTGCTTCTAAAAACGGGTTAATGTTGCCGTGAATATGAACAATGTCCATTGCTTCATTTACTACCACACTCGCAGGCGATTTTGAAATCATTACTGCCTCTGCACTTTTTCTGAAATCAGTGTGAACGACTTCGTATTTGTATATGGCTTTGCTTGCCTTGCCGGCAGGTTGATCTCTTGTTGTCAACTCTTCTTCCCTGCGCCTGCCTGTGGGGTAGGCGGGTTCGGTGGCCATATGCATGAACCGACCTGGCGCGGGCTTGCGCGAATAAATTTTATCGTGCTTGGAAATTTGTGTGAACAATTCGGATGATGCGCCAGTAGTTTCGGATTTTCCGAGAAGAAGAAAACCGTTTTCTTTGAGTGCATAATGAAACGTGGCAAAGGCTTTCTTCTGTAAAAAAGTATCCATGTAGATGAGCACATTGCAGCAACTGATTAAATCCATTTTTGCAAAAGGGGGATCTTTTAAAAAATTGTGAGGAGCAAATACGCACATATCGCGAATGAGCTTACACACTTCGTAATTATCATTATTTTTTTTAAAATAATTATTCAGTTGCGTTGCCGAAAGTTTTTCTACATCGGCTTTAGAGTAAATTGCTGCACGTGCTTTCTTGATTGCTATATCAGAAATATCGGAAGCAAAGATTTGAATTTTTATTTGTTTCCAATAGCCGTTGGCATTCTCTCCTAGAAATTCATGTAGGCAGATGGCTGTAGAAAATGCTTCTTCGCCTGTAGAACACCCTGCAATCCAAATGCGAATGGGTTCATCCGCTTTTCTATTTTTGAATAGCGCAGGAAAAACAGTTTCTGTTAATGCCTGAAAAGTTTTCGGGTCGCGAAAAAAAGATGTGACGGGAATAAGCACATCCTGAAAAAGCGCATCTTGTTCGGCTTTATCTATGCGTAAAAAATTTAAGTAGTCGGCAATGTTTGTATTTTTTAGAATAGCTATTCTGCGCGCTATGCGCCTGTGAAAAGTTGGCTGCTTATAGTATGTAAAATCTACTCCGCTGCGCTGGCGAAGTAACAAAAGAATTTGCTTGAAAATATTCTCATCGTCTTTCGGAAGCTCTTCTTCGTTTTTATAAAAATGGCTTTTTTGGTATGCGCTGTTGATTTGCGAAAGCTGAGCGGGGATTTTTTCTGGAGCTAAAATAAAATCGACTACTCCTGCATTCACCGCACTTTGCGGCATGCTATTGTATGCAGCAGAATCCGAGTCTTGCGCAATGCTAATGCCTCCGTGTTCTTTAATGGCTTTCAATCCAAGTGTGCCATCGCTGCCAGTGCCCGATAGTACAACACCTACGGCAAACTACTTATGCGCATCGGCAAGAGAGGTAAAAAAAACATCAATGGATAGATTGAGCGTTTTCTTCTCGCGTTCAATGAGTTTGAGCACACCATCTGTTGAAAAAAGCATTTTGCTGGAGGGAATTACATAGATATGGTCGGGAGCAAGATGTATATTATCTGTAATTTCTAACACCGGAATTTTTGTTACTCGTTGTAAAATTTCTGGCAAATGACTTTCGTGTGAAGGATCAAGATGCTGCACTAGCACATACGCCATTCCTGAGCTTTCGGGTATTGCTACTAGCAACCGCTTAAAGGCATCAAGCCCTCCCGCGCTCGCGCCAATGCCTACAATGGGAAAGTTCTGCATCGTGGCAGGCGGTTGTAATTTCGTTTTGTTCTTTTTGGGTGCGTCCATTAATTTAAAAAATAATTATAGAGGACGAATATTTTGCCTTACCTTTTCTATTGCTGAAATTAGTAGTTGGGGAAGTTGCTTTGTATCTGTTGGCTTGGTGAGAAAATAAGATGCTCCAAGTTCGCTAGTGTAATCACTATTCTTCTGGTATTGGGAAGTGGAATAAATAATGACGGGAATGTTTTTTAGTTTTTCGTCCTCTTTTAATTGTTCCAAACAATCCAGCCCATTCATCAGCGGCATGTTGAGGTCAATAAAAATAAAATCGGGTAGCTGCTTTAGGTTGTGTAATAGTTTGATGGCCTGTGCACCGTTCCATGATTCAATACACTCATACGATGCATCAATTTGCTTAACGGCATTGCGGAAATAAAGTCGGTCGTCCGCGTCATCCTCCACGATCATTAAAATTTTATTAGTATTCATTTTGTTCTGTAGTTGAAAGAGCCTGAAATTAAAAAGCTGGAAATGAAAATAGTCTATGCTTTTATCGTTATCTACGTTTTCTATTTTTTCGTTCAAATTACCTCGTCACTTTCTAAGGAGCGTGTGGAGTAAAATAAAAAGGCAGCGCACACTATGTTAGAATACGCTGACGAACAGCCACGGATTACTGAATACGCTCTGCGTAACTCCAGTTATCTAATTAGCTGGAATATAAATATCAAACGTGGCACCTTTTTTCAGTTCGCTGGTAGCAGTGATGAAGCCATTATGATTCTCTACTATTTTTTTTACAATGGCAAGACCTATACCCGTACCTGCGTATACTTCTTTACCATGAAGTTTTTGAAACACACCAAAAATTCGCTCGCTGAAATGAGGTTCAAAGCCGATGCCATTGTCTTTTACAGTGATGTGGCAATAGATTTTTTCGGGCGAAAGTTTTTCATAGTTTAATTTACTACCCTTAAGAATTCTACTCTTCACAGTGATGTGACATGGTAGATCTGGTTGAGAAAACTTGAGCGAGTTACTTATGAGGTTGTACATGAGCTGGCGAAATTGGAAAGGGATGATATTGGCAACACAAAGTTCAGTTGCTTCTATAGTTGCTTGTTTTTCGTAAATAGTATCTTTCAATTCGGCTTTTACTTCATCTACAATCTTACTAAGTTCTGTTTTTTCAAATTTAAGTTCGATAGTGGCTATTCGCGAGAAGGCAAGTAAATCGTCAATAAGCAGTTGCATTCTCCTTGCCGACAATTGCATACGTTCAAAATTGTATTTGCCATTTTCAGTAAGCTTTTCTTTTTCAAGTATAATAGAAGCAAAGGTTTGTATCTTGCGCAGTGGCTCTTGTAAATCATGGCTTGATATATAGGTAAACGCCAGCAACTCTTTGTTGGCATTACTTAGTTCTTCTGCCCGTTTTTCCTTTTCTTCATTTTGAAAGGCCAGTTCTTCATTGGCTATAATAAGCTCTGCGGCTCGCTTTCCTTTCTCTTCGTTTTGAAAGGCGAGTTCTTTGTTAGCAATGATTAACTCCGCTGCTCGTTTCTCCTTCTCTTCGTTTTGAAACGCTAGTTCTTTATTGGCAATTATTAATTCCTCCGCCTTTTTTTCTTTCAATTCATTTTGAAAGGCCAGTTCTTTGTTGGCAATACCCAATTCAGCAGCACGTTTTTCTTTTTCTTCGTTTTGAAAGGCTAATTCTTTGTTGGCTATGATTAACTCCGCTGCTCGTTTTTCTTTCTCTTCGTTTTGAAATGCCAGTTCTTTATTGGCAATTATTAATTCTTCTGCCCTTTTTTCTTTCAATTCATTTTGAAAGGCCAGTTCTTTATTGGCAATTATTAATTCTTCCGCCTTTTTTTCTTTCAATTCGTTTTGAAAGGCCAGTTCTTTGTTGGCAATACCCAATTCAGCAGCACGTTTTTCTTTTTCTTTGTTTTGAAATATAAGTTCTTTGTTAGCAATGATTAACTCTTCTGCCCGTTTTCCCTTCTCTTCATCCTGATAGGCGAGTTCTATGTTTGCAATACCTAACTCTGCTGCCCTTTTTCCCTTTTCAGTATTGGCAATACCCAATTCCTTTGCCCTCTTTCCCTTCTCTTCATCTTGATAGGCAAGTTCTATGTTTGCAATGCCCAACTCAGTTGCGCGTTTTCCTTTCTCTTCATCTTGGTAGGCAAGTTCTATATTCGCAATACCCAATTCGTCTGCACGCTTTCCTTTCTCTACTTTTTGAAATGCCAATTCTTTATTAGCAATTACTAACTCTTCGGCTCTTTTACTTTTTTCTTCTTTGTGAAAAAGAATTTCTTTATTAGCAATTACTAATTCTGCTACCAATTTTTTTCTCTCTTTTTTTTCAAAAGCGAGTTCTTGAATAGCATTAATTAATTTCTCTGAATCATTTTTAGTAGCCATAACTTTTAGTAACAAAAATAATTTCGTGATTATTTTCTAATTGGGGTTTTTTTAAACGGCTCATAAACTTTTTGAAGTAATCACAAAGTCCTCTTCGGTAGATGTTGTTTGTTCCTTTTTCGCAATAAAGGCTACCGTGTGTTGAATTATTTTTTTAAACAGAGGAAATTCTGAAGGCTTACGAATAAAATATGTTGCTCCATTCTGGTAAAGCAAGTTCACAACTTCTTGTTCGAAGGATGTTGAAAACACGATTACGGGAAGTAACTGAAGCATAGGGCTCAATTTTATTTCCGACAAACACTCGAATCCATTTTTGCGAGGCATATTGAGATCGAGAAAAAGTACATCCGGCCGGGGGCTAATATCACCCATAAGTAGCTCCATCAGATGCTCTCCATTAGTCACGATTGCAAGATGTGTTGTAAGCACCAAGCCATTCAGTGCTTCTTTAAAGAAAAGGCAATCATCAGGATCGTCATCAGCAAGCAGTATGTTCAAATGCTTTAGACTCATGCATTAAGAATATATTTTATTTTACCATTTGAGAATACATTTTCAGCCGCTATAGGAAGTGCATAGTAGATAACCTGAATAAGCTCTGAAAAATGAGAGGGCTTATGAATATAAATCTCTGCTCCCGTATTAAATAATATACTTATTTTATCCTGCTCTTTAGAAGTTGAATACATTACCACCGGAATATCTTTCTGCCTTTCATTTTTCTTTATTTCAGCCAAGCATTCGTACCCGTTTTTGCCTGGCATATTTATGTCAAGAAAAAGCACATGCGGAAGCTGTTCAATATTATCCATCAGAAAATCCATTAATTGATAACCATCAGAAACTATCGATAGATGCGTTTGTAGGGGAATGGCTTCCAATGCGTTTTTAAAAAAAGTACGATCATCCACATCATCATCTGCCAGTAGTGTATTAATTTTATCTTTGCTCATAGTTGTTATTGCTCTGGGTCTGTTTGGTGAAGCTTTGATTCTTTTATTGTTCGGGGTTTCTGCAACACTGAAATAAGTTCTTGGTGTACAACTTCTTTAAGTTTTACAAAATCAGATGGTTTCGGAATATAGTTCTTAGCACCCATATTTATAAGTGTATTTGCCAAATTCAGCTCAAACTCTCCATCTCTCCTAAATGAAGTTGTGAACACAACCACCGAAATATTTTTTAGTTGTTCATCTTCATTCATCTCGGTTAAACATTCAAAACCTGTTTTGCGTGGCATGCTTAAATCAAGAAAAAGTATATCAGGTAAATTTTTATAATTCTTAAAAAGATAATTCATTAACTCCTCTCCATTATTCACCGTTGTAAGCTCAGTAGAAATAGATATTCCCTTTATTGCATTTTTAAACAGGAGGCGGTCATCAACATCATCATCAGCAAATAGAATTTTAATTGGAATTTCTGATTGTTCTATTTTCATGGCTATTTAACTGGCAGAGTATCAATAAACACATTCGTGAATAGAGCAGCCACTTAAACGTGTGAATATCATTCCATAAAAAAGAACATTGCTTACATCTATATGTAAAAAAGTTACACAATTCCCAGTTTTGATGGGTTAGCCTGTAAGATGACAGCTGAGCAGGTTTTGAAATTTTACTTTTGCGAATTTTCTAATCCAAAAGTCAGATTAGAAGGATTTAAAATCCTCTTCATATCTAGTTGACATACAAACATCGAACAGCCAAATTACTTAACATAGTTAGGAGACTCACACCTTTGCCAATACTCAACTATAACTTTGACTAGCTCTCTTAAATCTTGGAAACTTACAGGCTTAATAAAAAATCCTTGAATGGATTTTGAGTATGCATCAATAACGGCACTTTGCTCTGCACTTGTTGTAAAAAATAAATAGGGAATGGTTTTTATTCGAATGTTTTCGTTTTCATGAATTTGCTTTCTTAATTCTATGCCATTTAACTTAGGCATATTAATATCAGAAAAAACAATGAAGGGTTCTGTGCTTTCTGCGGTTAAATACGCAAGAGCTTCTTGCCCGTCATTGAAAAAAATAATTTCGTTTTTATAATTGAGCTCTTTAAATACTATGCTAAACATCGCTTGGTCGTCAGGGTCATCCTCAACAATAATAATGGCTCCTTTCTTATTCACTTTTTTTTATTTAAAGGTTTAATACCAGATGTAAATACATAAGGTCAATTCAAGTTTGCGCGGTGTGCAGTCATGAACGTGCAATCAAATATATACCAAAGTTTTTACAGTTGCGCTTTTGGAATCTATAATCCAGTATTTTCGATAGGTTTCCGTTTAGCGGCTCTCCGTATTTTTTAACTTCCAGCTATCTTAAAAAATCGTATTACAATATTGACCCGTTTAAGAAGGAAAGCCGTTATGCAATTGTTAAAAAAACCATACATAATTCACATATTAAAAATGTGAATTGTGTTTCTGTTGCAGAATAGTGAGGTAAATTAATTTGCAGAGAGATCCTTATTTCTGTTTTACCAATCCTCGATCAGATTTATAAGTGGGGGAAGCATATCAACCGCGAACTCATTACATTTTCCATTCATAAAATCTGGCCATGTTTCAATGAAATATCTTACTATCTTAGATTTCATAAATTCACCAAATTATGAAAACACCACTATCGCGCAGAGATTGGTTTAAATCTACACTGGCCATTACAGCCGGTGCAACTTTTGCTTCTTCTTTCACTTCTAAATTGATGGCCGCCCCCATGAGTGATGCCGAGCGTGCATTCTTTGATATGGGGTTAAGCACCAATCACAAAGTACGGTTGAACTCGAATGAAAATCCATACGGCCCATCTGAAAAAGCGAAGAAGGCAGTATTAGATGTGCTCTCAAAAGGTAATCGGTATGCGTTTGATGAGTTAGAAGAATTAAAAAAACTGATTGCCGCCAAAGAGGGTGTTGATGCTTCTTATATTTTATTGGGTGCTGGCTCTGGCGAATTATTATGCCAGACGGGTATTGCTTATGGGCTGGAAGGTGGTCGCGTTCTTTCTGCTTATCCTACTTTTCCATTGTTGATGAACTATGCCACGCAGATGAAAGCCAATTGGGATAAAGTAGATTTGAATGATAAACTCGAACACAACTACGAAGCTTTAGTTTCGGCTATTAAAAGCGATACGCGTTTGGTTTTTTCGTGTAACCCAAATAATCCAACCGGTACAGTAGTAAGAGAATCTATTGTAAAATCTTTTTGCGAAGAAGCATCTAAAAAAACGTTGGTCTATGCCGATGAAGCATACTTAGAATTTTTAGAGCCCGCTCAACAACAATCGATGGTGGGCTTAGTGCAAAATAACCCCAACGTAATCGTGTCAAAAACTTTTTCAAAAATTTACGGCTTAGCCGGATTGCGCATCGGCTATGTTATTGGCCACCCCGATACGTTGAAAAAGATCGGTCAGTTTGGCGATACTATTTCTCCTAGCCAAACTGCTATTGCTGCTGCCAAAGCCAGCATGGGCGATGAAGACTTTATGAAGTTGACACGCGATAAAAATGCTATCGCCAGAAAAGTGTTAACAGATTATCTCGATCAGAAAAAGATATTTTACGGAAAGTCAATGACTAACGTAGTTCTGTTTCCTGCGCCTAAGGATGGCAAGAAAATTTTATCTCAATTAGATGAGAAAGGATTTTTAATTCGCATCTGGGATTATCAAGGCAAAGAGTGGTGCCGTGTAAGCATTGGCACGCAAGACGAAATGAAAAATTTCGTGAAAGCTTTTGACGAGGTGATTGCTTAAGCAACATTGTTCTACTAAGTTCTAAGCCACGTTTAAGCAAGCTCAACGTGATACTAAATTTAGTTCAGCGTATCAAAACAACAACCTCCAACCGACATTGATAAAAACAAAAAAGTCAGGCTGGCGCCTGACTTTTTTTATACCCTGAAAACTAATTGTAATCTTTATTCCGTAACTAATACTTCGCCTTTAATAGTTAAGTAAGTAGCACCTTCTTGTGTATTAGCAGTAACCGTAATGGTTTTATTGAATGGTCCTGCTGCAGCAGCGTTAAAAGTTGCTTTGATAAAACCTGAACCCCCTGGAGGCACTGGAGTCTTTGTCCAATCTGGTGTAGTGCATCCGCAAGATGGTTGCGCATTTACAATCACCAAAGCAGACTTACCTGTATTAGTAAATTTAAATTCGTGTGTTACGGGCACCCCTTGTTTAATTTTTCCGAAATCATGTGAGGCAGCATCCCAACTAAAAGCACCTACTTCCGTGTTCACGTTAACTTCGCTTTTGCCAAGGGTTGTTTTTTCTTGCGCTATAGTAAGGCTGGTAGCCATTGCAAATGCCGCGATGAAGAGTAATTTTTTCATTTTTTTATTGATTTAAGGTTAACTGTTTATTTCATTTTTAATTACACAAAATTACTGCCTAAAATTCACTTCAATGTTAAAATTGACTTAAAAGATGTTAATGGCTTGTTAAAATACCATTGGGCTCGCTTTGCCGATCTGAATACTCCCTACCTTTGTAAAGTGAGTCGTTTAACTCTTCGAATTGTTATTGCCTTGGCAGCCATCAGCATTGGGGGCATTGCCACCACCCAGATTTATTGGGTACGCAAAGCTTTTGATTTAAAAGAAAATCAATTTAATGATGATGTAAATCGTGCGCTAGAAAATGTGGCATCTCAAATTTTTGAAATAAATAAAATGGCAGTTCCTGCCAACGGGTTAGTCAAACAAGAATCTAGCAACTATTTTACAGTATTAGTAAACGGCCCTATCGATTCTAACCTGCTCGGCTTCTTTTTGAAAAATGAATTCGATAAACAAAATATCACAGCCGATTACGAGTATGGCGTGTACGATTGCTCTGATCAGTGCATGATGGGTGGCAATTATATTTCGCCAACAAAAAATAAAATTCCCGTCAGCTGGGGCGAGTTACCCGCCTTAAAAATGGATGGCTATTATTTTGGAGTGCGGTTCCCAAAAATAGAAGCGAATCTTATTAGCCAAATGGGCATTTGGGGGTTCTCTTCCATCGTACTCGTAGTTGTAATTTTCTTTTTCGCATATACTCTTTTTGTTATTTTAAAACAGAGAAGGTTATCGGAAGTGCAGAAAGATTTTATTAATAACATGACACACGAGTTTAAAACTCCGCTGTCTACCATTGCTATCTCTACCAGAGTATTAAAAGATCCATCTATCACTCAACACCCTGAGCGGCTGTTGAACTACGCTACCATTATTGAAAATGAAAGTAATCGCTTGAAGCAGCAAGTAGAGCGGGTGTTGCAAATGGCTCGTCTTGAAAAAAATGATGCTGGTCTTAAAAAAGAAACCCTTGATTTGCATACTCTAATTCAAGAAGCGGTAAAAAATATTTCTATGTTACTCAATAGCAAGCAGGGAAATATTAAGCTCAATCTTCAAGCTGAAAATAGCTTTGCAGCAGTTGATAAACTTCATTTCACCAATGTGATTTATAATTTACTAGACAATGCTATCAAATACACACAAGGATTTCCCGTGATATCCATTACGACACACAATCAAAATGGAAATTTAAGTATCGCGATAAAAGATAACGGCATTGGCATTGGTGTAGAAAACCAGCGTAAAATATTCCATCGCTTTTACCGAGTACCAACTGGCAATCTTCACGATGTAAAAGGATTTGGATTAGGATTAAACTATGTGAAACTGATTGTGGAAGCACACAAAGGAAAAATTTCTGTTGATAGCACTCTTGGTAACGGAAGCACCTTTACAATCGTATTACCAAAAGCATGACACGAATTTTATTGGTAGAAGATGATCCAAGCTTAGGCTTTGTTATAAAAGATAACCTTGCTCACAAAGGATACGAAGTTACGCTTTGCTCTGATGGAGAAGAAGGGTTTACAACTTTTCAAAAAGGACAGTTTGACATCTGCATTTTTGATGTGATGATGCCCAAAAAAGATGGCTTCAGTTTAGCCCAAGCGGTGCGCGAAAAGAATAAACAGGTTCCAATTTTATTCATCACCGCTAAATCCATGTTGGAAGATAAAATTGCTGGCTTCCATGCCGGTGGCGATGACTACATAGTTAAGCCATTTAGCATGGAAGAACTTGATTTGCGCATCGAAGTATTTCTAAAAAGGTCAGCAGTAGTAGTAACCGAAACTTCTTTTACGGTTGGAGATTATATTTTTGACTGCAGCACACTAACACTGCAACACTCTATGGGTACGAAAACACTTACACAAAAAGAGGCAGAAGTATTGAAACTGCTATGCGCTAACAAAGAGCGCGTAATGAAGCGTGAAGAAATTCTAACTTCAGTGTGGGGCGATGATGATTATTTTATGGGTAGAAGTTTAGATGTTTTTATTTCCAAACTTCGTAAATATTTAAAGGAAGATCCAAGAGTGGAGATTGTCAATTATCATGGAGTTGGATTTCGTTTGGAAGTTGCTGGTTGAAATAGTACACAGGAGCAGTTGGCTAAAATTACCTATTACGTTTTTCTAGCACTTACCTCCTGTATCTAGGCTAAATGAGGACTCTGCCCAAGCATAGTTCGAGCCTCAGTAAGGTGTTCATAAGTGAGTCCAACTAAAGGACTCGTAAGAATTAGGCGCGACTTCAAATGGGGAGGAAGAGCATTAAGGGATTTATCATCATCAATGATGATAAAATCACCATAACTACTATGAGTATTAAACCATCTTAAAATTTCATCTTTCCTTTTAAGAGCAAAATCAGCATTTGCCTCTAAACGCTCCATTTTTTCTACCTCAATACCTCTTCTTTTGAAAATTTTTTTCCATTCATCAATTGTGAATCTTGACTTATGAGAAGTTGTCAGAATGATCTTAGCTTTATCTGCAATCAAGGTGTTTAAGGCGTTAATGGCTTTTTGACTGAACACAGCAAATCCGTCCTCCAACATTTGCGAAGGCTTCCAGCTCGCAGATGGAACCATTACACCGTCTATGTCTAAGAAAATCAACATGTTGTAAAGGTATGAATTATTTATTTAAGCCGTTTTTCAATTTCTTTAAAAGCTCTTCGAAAGTCATATCGTTATACTTTGCATCTTCTCTGTTGAGCATTTCTATTTTAGCTTCTGTATCCCAATCCATGTCTACTAATTCAATAGATTCCCACTTAAAAGCAGTTTTAGTGGATGATTTTATGCAATCCGTCTGCTCTAAACTATAACTAGCTAATAATGATGCTAAATATCTGTGATGACCATCAATGATCAATTGATCGCTGACCCTAATAGAGGAAAACTTTAGACCAATTGACATTTTTTTGAATATCCTTTCTATTATTGGGAAACACAATTTTTCATGGGACGGAATTAATTGAATCTTATTATTTCTCAAATATTCAATCAAGACCTCTTTCTGTAAACTCATATTTTAATACCTATTGATTAGTTATAAGTACCACCAACTCCTGAATTAGCGGCTTGGTTTCGGGTGTTAACGTAAAGAAAACTTCGATCGCTCCTTTCTCCCCGGTAATTGTAAAAGTCCCACGCAATAAATTTTCAGGGTGGATTGAAGACACATTTTTTATCGTTCCTATTTGTTGCAATAATGCAGTGGTTTCATTCTTCCATCTCTCTTTTGATTTATCAGGGAAAAAGTTTTCGGCAAACAAACTATCGCAATCAGCATTCCATGTGGGTAACACTTTAGTCAATTGCTCTTGTTTAGATTTTAATACGCTTGAAACAGGAAAAACTCTTTTCTTCAAATCGGCTAATACGATAAGCGTATCCACAACCTGCGAAACGGGTGAGCCCATATTTGCATAGGTAAGATTACTAAATGCTAATACGCCAATGCCAAGCTCGGGCAATAATTGATGCACACTACCAAAGCCTGGTAAACCTCCACTATGAGAAACAGTTATTGTTCCGTGGCAATCTTGTCTCCAACCTAATCCAAATCCATAGCTACCTGTAGCAGGGCAAAGCTCACCGTTGTGGATTCTTCTATTGGCTGCAAGCCCTCTAAACTTCCAAGGCTGTTGCATTTCGCGCACGCTGCTTCTGCTTATTGGTCCAATTTCAATTCCATTGCGTGGGGGCGTGGCCAAAAGTAAAAAACTCATATACTTTGCAAAATCATCAATCGTGCAAATCATTCCTCCCATCGATGCATATGAACCATCTTTCAACAATTCTTCAGCCTTCCATTGTTGATCTTCCCATCTATAGCCAACGGCTACTTGGTCGGAAGGCATTTTGGTATATTCATAACCACAATCCTTCATACCCAACGGAGATAAAATATTTTCAGTAACATATTGCTGATAACTTTTGCCCGAAACATTTGCAATGATTCTGCCTAGCAAGGCATAGCCCAAATTGCTGTATTCAAAATCAACACCTGGATTATTTGAAAAAGAGATTCCGCTTTTTACGAGTGTCATTAAATCTTCATCCGAATCAGAAAGTTGACGATCGCCCCACGGGTTATCTTCAGGAAAACCAGCGGACATCGTGAGTAAATTAAAAATTGTGATTGGCTTGCCATCGCTGGTAGGATATTGCAATGCTTTCATCTCTGGAATGTACTGCGCAGCAGCATCTGAGATTTGTAGTTTGCCTTCATCGCGTAGTTTTAAAATGGCCATGGCGGTAAAACTTTTTGTCATGGAAGCAATCCGAAAACGAGATTTATTATCAGTCTTAATCTTTTTTTCAAAATTAGAAAAGCCAACGGCATTAGAGTATATTAACTTGTCATCCACAACAATTCCGTAGGCAATTGATGGATTGTGATTGGCTCTTGCCGATCTCGCAAAAATGGAATCAGCTACAGAAACATATTTAAGAATCTTGTTTGCCCTTGCTGTATCTTCAAAGTAAGGAGTTAAATAATCGTTACTAATCGTTTCAATTTTATTTTCAACACGCCTCGCTTTGGGTTGGCAAGCAATCACTAATATTATTATTCCAATCAGGCAGATAGTGCAAATGTTTTTCATGGTAATTAATTTTTAAGCCATTGTTCTATTATTCTGGGGAAATGTTGATGCTCTAGCTCTTGTACTCTTTTTGCAATATCAAAATGCGTATCGGCAGATTCTACCTTACAAGCCGCCTGAAAAATAATTTTACCTTCATCATAATGTTCATTCACCTCGTGGATGGTAATGCCTGTCTCATACTCCCCAGCCACTTTCACCGCCTCTTGTACTTTTATTCCGTACATTCCTTTGCCGCCAAATTTTGGTAACAAAGAAGGATGAATATTGATTATTCTATCTGGGAAAGCTTTAATGAAATGAGTAGGTACCTGTAAAAGAAATCCTGCTAAAACCATATGCGTAATTTTTCTTCTTTTCAGTTCATTCAATACTTCATCGCTTTCGCGGAATTGTGATTTCGTAAACACAAATGTATCTACACCTAATGCCATAGCTCTTTCTAATACTTTAGCTTCGGCATTATTACTTAGCAATAAATTGATTTTAATGAAAGGATGATGCTGAAAGTATTGAATCACGGCTTGCGCGTTGGTTCCGCTTCCCGAGGCAAAAATGGCAATCTGTGCAAATGAACTCATCTTTAAAAATCAACTAAATGAAAATCATACTCATAATGCCCATCAACAAAATCAGTTTACACAATTGGCTTAATTGGTAAAATTCTTTCTTTGTATCCGCCCTAATCAATCGGAAGATTAATATAGCAAGCGGAAAAAATAAAATTAGAATGAAATAATAAGCTGGCATTAGCAGATAATATTTATTGATGGCTATTACCTCAATTGCAAAAAATAGAATGATTACATACAACAAATTTTTTGTTTTTCTAATGCCCCACACAATTGGCAGGGTGCGACATCCAAAAGTGGTATCGCCTTTCATGTCTTCCATATCTTTTACAATCTCTCTCACAAGTGTCATAAAAAAAGCAAAGAGCGAATAAATTATAACAAGCGTATTATGTAAATTATAAAGCAGATTGATCATGTCAATAGAAAGCCCTGTAAGAACGGCTACTGCTAGGTTACCTATAAAGGGTTGTCGCTTTAAGTTGTTGGAGTAAAGCCATAATAGAAAAACACAAAGAAAATTGATTGCTCCAATTTTCCAACCCACCACAACGCCTAGCAAAATTCCAGTTGAAGAGATAAATGTATGGAACAGAATGGCATATCTTCTGGTAATCGATTTGCCAATCACTACTCGGTCGGGCTTATTAATTAAATCAATTTTTATGTCGTAATAATCGTTGATGATATATCCTGCAGCCGCAATTAAAAGGGTAGATATCGATAGTGCAAAAAGGTGCCAGTCTCTAAAAACTGAAAGATGTAAATCAAGCAAAAATGCAGCAGCAAAAAATTGTGCAAAAGCAATAATTACCAAGTTCCAAAAGCGGGTAAGGCGAAAGAGAGCTAAAATGGTAATTAAACGCATGTCACAAAAGTACTATTAAATCACTCTTGCGACATGTTTTAATTTTGTAATCTAAAACCGCAATGCCAACATTGCCAAAAAGTTGGTGCCCGCCTGCGGGTAATAATAGTTTTGTCTTACCTCTGCCCCGCCACCTAAATAGCCATAGGTATACCCATTAGAAGAATACCGCATATCAAAAATATTACTAGCCAATACACTCAGCGAAATCTCTCTCATAAAAGCAGGCTTCACTGTGTACGTTACCCGAATGTCATTAATAAAATAGGCATCCATTTTTCGTTTTTCATTGGTTGTATTATCGAGGTATTGCTTGCCAACATATTTGGTTAATAATCCTATTTCTACATTCGAAATTGGGTGATACAAAAAAGTAGATCCCGCTATTAAATTAGGTGAAAAAGCAATGTTTGTATTCTTGTAGTTTCTAACCACTTCATTGTATTCATCATAATTTACTCCGTAATCATAAAGTACTTCACCAAAATCTGCTATCTTATTTTGGCTTACTGTAAGATTAGCTACCCACGAAAAACTTTTATTAAATCGAATGGCTCCATCTATTTCAATACCTGTACGATAACTGCTGGCTACATTGGTTCGAATAGCTCCGCCTACATCGTTAAGCTTTCCTGTAGCCACTAGTTGATCTGTGTAATCCATCCAATAATAATTGATTGTAAGATTAAAATTATTTTTTCGAAGCCTCCAACCCGCTTCCACATTTCGTAATGTTTCTGGTTTAGGCGCTTGGCTACTAAAGCTATTTACAAAATCGCTTCGCACCGGTTCTCGATTAGCTACGGCATAAGAGGCGTATACATTTTGATTTTCTGAAAGCGCATACGTAAGACCTAGCTTTGGATTAAAGAAGTTGTAGTTTACATTCAAACTAAAATTATTTAATTCATTTTCAACTCCATTGGCCACATAATCAATTCTTCTATACTGTAAGTCTACAAACGCATTGATTTTTTCGGTAAGCTGATAATTTGTTTTCCCGAAAATATTAAAATCAGTTTTGTCGCCCTTATTAAAATAGTATCGGTAGTCCTTAGGAAAATTTGAAATCTTCGCCCACGTTATCTCCCCATAATGATCTCCCAGATATCGATTCAATGATCCACCCACTACTGAAATTATTTTATCTTTTTCATAACTAACGGAATAAGTAGCTCCGTAAAAATGATTATCCAACCAGCGCCTTCTTACCAAATCGCTTGAACCAATTTTCTGCGTTCCGATGAGAAGTGTATCAATCCGATATTTTTTGAAAGCAGCATCGTATTTAAACTCCTCATAATATCCTCTTCCATGCGTATAATGCAGGGCTACGTTAGCAGTTACGTAATTATTAAATCGGTGAGAAAAGTGCAATTGATAATTATCTTGCTGATAGTTATCCACCTGATTTTTATATTGGTAGGTATTAAACATACGACTATTTGAATTTAAAAGATTAGCACGCTGCTCGGCATTCCAGCCTTCTGCATCTGCTGTTTCGTTCATGGCCATCACATCATTATTCAATCTTGATTCGGGCACACCATACCAACTTTGATAGGTTGTTTCTTGGCCGCCAAACATAATCGCTTTTACAAATGTCTGCTTACCGTAATATCCTCCTGCTACATAATACGATTTAAGATCGGAAGAGGCGCGATCGATAAATCCATCCGATTTTATAAGCGACATACGAGCATCAAACGCAAAATTATTTTTTAGACCGGTACCAAACCCAAGCGTGTGGCGGTGCGTGCCAAACGATCCTACTGAGTTGATTACATCAGCATAAGGTAGATCATTGCGTGTATTGGTTTGTAAATTAATAGATGCGCCAAATGCGCCAGCTCCATTAGTTGAATTACCCACCCCGCGCTGCACTTGCACACTTTGCGCAGAGGTGGCAATGTCTGGCACATCTACCCAGTAAACCCCATGCTCTTCACTATCATTCAAAGAAATACCATTGATGGTAACATTAATACGTGTGGCATCGCTTCCGCGAATGCGCAACCCTGTGTAACCCACTCCTGTCCCGGCATCAGAGGTGGTAACCAGCGAAGGCGACCAGTTTAAAACAAAAGGCAAATCTTGCCCAAAGTTTTGCTTTTGCAGCGTAAGCTTATTGATGGTAGAAAAAGTGGTTGGGCTTTTTTCGGAAACGCGAGTGGCATACACCACTACTTCATCTGTCAACTCTGCACTTTCCTCCAAAAAAAATTCGAGATCTCGTTCGCTTGGAATAAATTCTTGTCTCGACTCTTTGAATCCAAGAAAATTAATAATGGCTGTTTGCTTTTCTTCTGTCAGATTCTTTAGCTCAAACCATCCTTGATCATCGGTAACGGCATAGCGGTTTTGATTTTCTACTTGCACCGTTGCACCAATCAGCGCCTCTTTGGTTTTAGCATCGCGCACCACACCACGCACATTGATTTGAGCCATCGCTTGTAGCGACAGCATGCAGCCTATTACAGCTGATAGAACTTTTAACATTGTTTTAAAAAATTTAAACCCGCAGGCACATTGGGGAATGTACCTTACTTACAAGTTTATTTTGCCTCCCTTCGTCCGCATTATCGGCATCAGGTTCTATGGGTATAATCTCAGCCCGTGTTTTTGGCACCCCTATTACTGCCACAAATGTACTAAGTTTTAAATCCGAAATGGGTACTAATGCTTACCTTTGTAGGCAAATTTTTAATTGATTATACATGACTATTCATCGCGAGGGTCGCACCATCCTTTTTGTTTTACTCGTAATTCTATTTCTCATTAATTGGTTAGTGAGTGCATTTACTGCGCAACCTGCTATTCAGAATATTGTAATAGGTGCGAGTATTATTTTCTATTTGCTGATTCTTCAATTTTTTAGAATTCCGATTTTTAAGATTGCAAAAAATGAAAAACAGATTTTAGCGCCTGCTGATGGTAAAGTGGTAGTGATTGAAGAGACGGAAGAAACAGAATACTTAAAAGGAAAAAGAAAACAGATTTCCATTTTTATGTCGCCCATTAATGTGCACATTAACAGAATGCCTGTGGCGGGTTCCATTTCTTATTTTAAATATCATCCAGGAAAATATTTAGTAGCATGGCATCCTAAATCAAGTACAGAAAATGAACGCACCACAGTAGTTGCTAAGATGAAAGACGGAACAGAAATTCTTTTCAGACAAATAGCGGGCGCATTAGCCAGAAGAATAAAGTGGTATGTAAAAGAAGGGCAAAAATTAGATCAGGGCGATGAATTCGGTTTCATTAAATTCGGTTCGCGTGTTGATATTTTTCTTCCTTTAAACGCAAAAATTTTAGTCAATATTGATGATATTACGAAGGGCGGAAAAACAGTGATTGCAGAACTATAGCCAATCCGCTTTGATTAGAGCCTAACCCGCTTTTTGTTTGCCGAACGGGTGTTATTCAATAGGGCATTGCTTACCTTTGTAGCCATGGAAACCTTTACTAACTTAGGATGTTAAAGAGTTCTATCACGTAAAGTTTTAAGCATTGTCACAAAATCGCTCATTCATTGTCTTACAGTTAATAATTAATTCCGATGATAAATTTAAATCTTAAATTCTCTGCCCGGCAGCAAGATTTTTTTGGTACTCTCAGCCAGCGAGTGAATTCCTATTTCAAATCAAATAATATCGAACGCACCGCCAATACTGAAATGGTTATAAAAACCATTTTTATGTTTTCGCTTTATTTTTCTCCTTATGCACTTCTTCTCAGTGGCATGTTTACCTCAGCTTGGGTGATGGCTGGTTTATGCGTTGTGATGGGTTTAGGTAAAGCGGGAATTGGCTTATCTGTTATGCACGATGCTAACCATGGAGCATACTCAAACAAAAAATGGGTCAATACTCTATTTGGTATGTCATTAAATTTAATTGGTGGCACAGCTTTTAATTGGAAAATTCAACACAATGTCCTTCACCACACCTTCACCAATGTGCACGAGGTTGATGAAGACATTAGCCCACGAGGCGTGATACGTATGGCTCCAGCCTCTACTTGGAGACCCATACATCAATACCAGCATTTATATGCTTGGTTTTTGTATGGCCTAATGACTTTCGTGTGGATTGTGATTAAGGATTATTATCGTCTTACAAAATATTATAATGAAGGATTGGTGAAAAAACAAAAGGGATCAATAGCAGTAGAATGGGTTGTGCTGCTCTTCACTAAACTATTTTATTTAAGCTACATGTTTGTAATCCCGATGGTTTTGCTGCCTGTTTCTTTCTGGCAAGTGTTGGTAGGTTTTTTAATCATGCACTATGTGGCAGGTTTTATTTTAGCAGTAATCTTTCAACCAGCGCACGTCATTGATGGAACTGAATATCCGATGCCTGATGAGAATGGAAATCTTGAAAATAATTGGGCGATTCATCAGTTGCACACTACTACCAACTTCGGGCACAAAGAAAAATTATTTTCTTGGTATGTGGGTGGCTTGAACTATCAAGTAGAGCATCATCTGTTTCCCAATATTTGTCACGTTCATTATCGCGATATTGCAAAGATTGTAGAGCAAACTACTAAGGAGTTTAATTTACCTTATAAATCTAAAGAAACATTTTTTGAAGCAATTGGTGCGCACGCACAGCAGTTAAAAATATTGGGGCGTAAACCTCAAACTGTTGCCCCTAAAGTAGCGTTGGGTTAACTTCACTCAGAAAAAACATTTTTCTTTTTAAGAAGCAAAGAGATCATCGTTAAGGTGATCTCTTTTATTTCAGGGATATTCATTCCTCGTTGCGAACACCAATCTGTGGAGGCTGTGTTAATAACAATACCTGATTTTTCATTTTTCTTAAATACAATCCAAGTGGCAATGCCATCTTTTTCCCGAAAGGTGCTGTCATACCCAACAATCTCAATTTTATTAAAACTCAAAACTTTACGATCAGGCTGCGGTAAACCTGTAGACGAGGGATTGCTTAAAGGTGTACCATCTGCTTCATCTGTAGGCAACGAAATGATTTTTCCATTTCTCGCTCTGATATCTTTCAACAATGGAGATTTGGGATTAATAATTTTATATCCATCCCATCCTTTATCTGTTTTTTGTCCAAAGCCTGCTCTCGGAAAATCGGCACCAATAGAAGAAATGATTGAATATTTTAAAACGGGATTATCCCAATTGATAGTTTTAAGATGCAAGGATCTTTCCGGATCACCACTTTCAGATTTATAACAAACCAGTTGAGTTCCGTTGCGTTCGTATCTTACTTGCCACCACATGGTATTACCTGAAAGTACTAGCGCATCATTACCCTCATCAACGAAACGATCAAAGTTTTTACGCGCTTGCAAAGACCAGTATTCGCTATGGCCCACAATCATTAATAGTTTAGAATGAACAATTGCTTCATAGTCGTCTAAATCATGATCAGTAATATATCCAACCTCTGCCATTCCTAACTTATTAAACCATCTCAGAAAGGCTTCAGAATGTTTCGGCAAATTAATAGGGCGAAGAAAAGAAACTACCGTGGCTGCTTTACGGTCGCTTGAATTATAGCTGTACAAACTCTTGCCGCCAGCATTGCAATAAGCATTCTCTGTGTTGGAAGAATACACAATAATAATTTTCGGATGTCTCGCTTTTATGATTAATGGAATTTGATCATCGATTAGATAGACACCACTTTTTAAATAGGGCACTTTTATTTTTAAAGTGGGCTTGTACCCAAAACCATTTTTCCATGGCTCTTGTGAATTTTTCTCTTGGGGGAAAACAGCAGCCACATATTTAGCAACTGCATTTCCCTTTAGGTTATAAATTCTTACAGAGTAGTCATCCTGCCTTTTATATGCATTAAGGAAAATAGTAAGAGAATCGCCAGGGTAAACGGAAAGATGATTTACATAACCATCAGAAATAATAGGCTCGCGAAACGAGCTAAACCACAATAATAAAAGTGAGAAGATCATAAGTTGATATATTATTTTCAATCAGCCTCTCACAAAAAAAACCCTTGACGTTATTTCAAGGGTCTTTTCAATATTCCTTTTCAGAACTAAGCGGATTTTAACGCTTCAGCTCCGGCCACAATTTCCAAAATTTCTTTTGTTATAGCTGCCTGACGAGTGCGATTATAAGTCAATTTTAATTCCTTCAATAAATCGCCTGCATTTTCAGTTGCCTTATCCATGGCCGTCATCCGTGCACCATTCTCAGATGCATTTGAATCTAAAACTGCTTTGTACAACTGTACTTTTAATGACTTTGGTATTAATCCTGATAAAATTTCTTCTTGATTGGGCTGATAGATATAATCTGTTTGAGTAACTGAAGAATTAGTGTTTGCCACAGGAAGGACGGGAAGCAACTGCTCTACTCTTAAAATTTGAGTTGCCACATTTTTAAATTCGTTGTAGACAATCTCAATCTTATCAAACTCTCCTTTTTGAAAAGCTTCCAAAGCGTACTCTGCTGCCTTTGCCACATTATCAAAAGTCAGGTTCTGAAAAAGATTCCAATATCCGCTAATTGATTTCTGTCTGCGTTTCTCAAAATACTCTAAAGCCTTTTTGCCGATTGGCATGTAAGTGATATTGCCTGCCTTGGCTTGCTTAGAATATTTTTCTTCTGTTAGTCTATTCACTGCCTTCAGTACAGAGCTATTAAAAGATCCACAGAGACCTCTATCTGACGTAATCGGAATAATCAAGATGTTCTTCTCCTCTCTTACGCTACTGTACCAAGCCTGACCATCGGTTTCCGCTGAAGAGAGATTCTGCAAAAGCGAATTCATCTTTTTTGCAAACGGGCGCATTTGCATAATCTTGTCTTGCGACTTACGCAATTTAGCTGCCGCCACCATCTTCATGGCTTTGGTAATCTGTTGCGTTGAGATAACAGACGTAATTCTACTTTTAACTTCTTTTAAACTGGCCATTTCAATTGTTTGATTTGACGATTCTTTAATTCGTTGTGAAGTTTGAGCTCATTAACGAATCAACGAATTATTTAATTAACGAATTAGTATTTAGAAGCAAGTTCCAATGCTACTCTCTTCACGGTGTCTGCATCAGCATCTTCAAATTTACCAACACGGAAATTATCCAACACAGATTTATATTGAGCTTTTAAAAGTCCGATAAATTCTATCTCAAACTCTTTTACTTTTGGAACGGGAACTTTATCAATATAACCTTTGGTAGAAGCTAAGATCATCGCTACTTGCTCTTCTACTGGCACCGGCTGATACTGTGGTTGCTTTAATACTTCCACGTTTCTGCGTCCTCTTTCAATCACCAGTTTAGTGGCCGCATCTAGATCAGAACCGAATTTTGCAAACGCTTCCAATTCGCGGAACTGTGCCTGATCTAATTTTAAAGTGCCGGCTACTTTCTTCATAGATTTGATCTGAGCCGATCCCCCAACACGAGACACAGATATACCCACGTTAATGGCTGGGCGAATACCTGAGTTGAATAAGTTTGTCTCTAGGAATATTTGTCCGTCTGTAATTGAGATTACATTGGTTGGTATATATGCTGAAACATCATTCGCTTGTGTTTCAATAATTGGAAGAGCTGTTAACGATCCACCTCCTTTTACCAAATGCTTGATAGACGCAGGCAAATCATTCATCTTAGCTGCAATCTCATCATTGTTAATCACCTTAGCAGCACGCTCAAGCAAACGAGAGTGAAGGTAAAATACATCTCCAGGATATGCCTCGCGACCTGGCGGTCGTCTCAATAACAATGAAACTTCGCGATAAGCAACTGCCTGCTTAGAGAGGTCATCATAAATAACCAAGGCTGGCCTTCCTGTATCTCTAAAAAATTCACCTATAGAAGCTCCTGTGAAGGGGGCAAAGAATTGCATTGGCGCGGGGTCTGCCGCGGATGCTGAAACAATAACGGTATACTGCATCGCTCCGGCTTTCTCAAGAGTTGCAGCAACGCCAGCAACGGTTGAAGCTTTTTGGCCAATAGCTACATAAATACAATAAACAGGTTTGCCCGCTTCGTAAAATTCTTTTTGGTTGATGATGGTATCAATGGCAACAGCTGTCTTTCCTGTTTGACGATCGCCAATAATCAACTCTCGCTGCCCGCGACCAATCGGAATCATGGCATCAATTGCTTTGATACCAGTTTGTAATGGCTCGTTTACCGGTTGGCGGAAGATAACACCCGGAGCTTTGCGCTCTAAGGGCATTTCATAAAGAGAACCTGCGATTGGTCCTTTGCCATCAATAGGGGATGCTAGTGTATCTACTACACGACCTAATAAACCATCACCTACATTAACAGAGGCAATCTTTCCAGTTCTTTTAACAGTATCGCCTTCCTTTATTTCCTTTGATTCGCCAAGCAAAACAGCTCCAACGTTATCTTCCTCTAGGTTAAGAATCATTGCTCTTAATCCATTTTCAAATTGAATCAACTCACCTGCTTGCGCCTGTGTTAAACCATAAATGCGGGCAACACCATCACCCACGGTAAGCACGGTGCCTACTTCTTCTAATTCTGCATCGGTGCGCGATTGCGAAAGTTGCTCTCGTAGTATTGATGAAATTTCTTCGGGTCTAATTTCTGCCATGATTCGGTTATTTATTAGTAGTTATCGTTAATCGAGGTTTTTAAAATTCTTTGAGGTAAGGGTTTTCACTAAACTTGGTTTGTAAAGATTTCAATTTGCTTTTGATCGATGCATCTATCTGCTTGTCTCCAACATTTAAAATAAATCCTCCAATTAAATCTTTATTAATTTTTTGATCTAATTCAATTTGATTCTTTCCACTAATTTTCTTGATCAGAGTTTCTACTTCTGCCTTTAGTTTTTCATCTAATGCAAAAGTGGTAGCAACCGAAGCGCGCTGAATCCCTTTGTATACATTGTATGCATTATGAAATTCGGTAGCAATAGCGGGCAAAAGAGGCTCACGATTTTTGCGGGTAAGCATGGCAATAATTGCCATTGTTAACTTATTGACTTTGGTTTTGAAAATAGCTTCTAAAATAGCCAGCTTCTTATCGTGCTTAATAATTGGACTCTTCAGCATGTTAGTAAAATCGTGATTGGATTTACAAACGCTGGCAAACAAAAGCATATCTGCATGAACTTGCTCAAGCACTTTTTGCTCTTCGGCTAATCCTAAGAGAGACTTTACATATCTGGAGGCAACTCTAGAATCGGCCATGACTTAGTTTAGCTTTAAATCTTTGATGAGTGTGTTAACCAATTCCTTTTGCTGCTTATCTTCCGATAAATTCTTCTTAATCAATTTTTCAGAAATCTCTAATGAAAACATGGCCACCTGCGCTTTCACATCGCGCAAAGCTGCCTGCTTTTCTATTTGGATAATTGATTTAGCATCTTCTATAATTTTATCGGCATTTTTCTTAGCTGCCACTTGTGCCTCCTCGTGAAGGCGGTTAGCTGCTTCCCTTGCTTCACGCAAAACGCGGTCACGTTCTTCTCGTGCTTCTTTCAATAGCTTCTCATTGTCAGACTTTAATGAAGTCATTTCAATCTTAGCTTTCTCCGCAGCATCTAATGCTTTCTGAATGGATTCTTCTCGCTCTTGTAATGAAGCAAGGATCGGCTTCCATCCAAACTTAATTAATAGGAATACAAATGGAACAAAGATGACGAGTTGCCAAAAAAGAAGGCCTGTTTTAGGGGTAAGTAATTCCATAATTCTATTTGATTATGCTATTCTACAATTCTAATTCTGAAAGTAAAGAGAAACTTGCCCAGCCAATTGCTTAAGGCAAGTTTCAACTCTGTGGCTTTTTAGCCTTTGAATGAAATCAACAAGCAAATAACGAGGCCGAAGAGGGCGGCAACCTCTACAAGGGCTGCAATCACCAACATCGCACCTTGAATCTTGCCCGATGCTTCAGGTTGACGAGCGATGGCATCCATAGCGGAACCACCAATGCGACCCACACCGATACCCGCGCCAATTGCTACGAGACCCGCGCCAATGCCTGCACCTGCGATAGCATAGCTCATTTCAAGAATTAAGGAAAACAACATAGAAACTATAGTTTAAGTGAAACAAAAAAAATTCAAATCAAAACTCTTAATGATGCTCGTCTGCCGTAGCCATGCCTATATACAACGCTGTAAACAACGTGAACACGTAAGCCTGAATTCCAGCCACCAGCAACTCAATCATGTTAATAAATACCACTACCAACGAAGCACCAATCCCAACAAAGTAACTGTTAAAGATGAACGTTAAGCAGATCAAACTCAGTAATACTATGTGCCCAGCCGTGATTGCCACGAACAAACGAATTGTAAGTGAAAAGGGCTTTGTGAAAATACCAATGATTTCTACTGGCAAGATAATTGGCCTCAACGCCAATGGCACACCAGGAGTCCAGAAAATATGAGACCAGTAATTTTTGTTTCCTGAAAAGTTTGTAATGAAGAAGGTAATTAGGGCTAGAAATAACGTGAACGTAATATTGCCAGTCAAGTTTCCGGCTCCTGGTAAAAGCCCTAATAAGTTACCAAACAATACGACAAAAAAGAGTGTTAATAAATAAGGCAAATATCTTTCATGATGATGAGAGATGTTTGGCTTTACAATTTCATCGCGAACGAAAATAATAATCGGCTCAAATAAAGACTGAATTCCTTTTGGTGCTTTTCCAGCGTTAGTCTTGTAGGCTTTTGCAACAGATAAAAAAACAAACAATAAAATGGTTGTATTAATAAATAGCATTGCCACATTCTTAGTAATAGATAGATCAAGAACTGGTTCGCCTGAATTAGAAAGTAAAATATGGTTATTCTCTAATTTATATCCATTGTATTCAACTGGATGATGATGCTCAAAGAAATTGGCGGATGAGAAAAAGTCCAGACCTTTTTCCTTTGAATAAACTATAATGGGCAGGGGAATAACAAGACCCTCTGTCAAGTGCCATTCGTGACTATCCATTACGTGATCTAAAATCACATCGCTTATTATAAATTCTTCTGCATGAGCTTTCTCTTGCGATTCGCTTTCTTGGGCATCTGCTGTGTACATATTAAAAAATGAAAAAGCAGCGATAATTAATGCCAAAAATGGTTTTTTAGGTACTAAAAAGGGCTTTTTCATTGCAGTCCGAACAAGGCTTTTAATTGGACTGCAAAACTATCAATTATACGTTCTGAAAAAAAACGTTTGCGCAAAAAAGAGTATCCGTGTTGCGATTAGCAATAAAAAAAGGGATCTAATTAGATCCCTTTTAAATGAATTTATTATAAAAATTAAGCCGGAACCGCAGTTGCTCCTTCAACTTTGTTTTGTTGCTTTAAAACAACAATCTTTTTGGCTTTATATCCGCAATATCCGCACAGGTAATGCTTAATAATTTCTCCTTCTTCTGTTGCTGTTGGATTTCTTGTGATTTCTTCTTTTGCTACTTTAAACGTTTGATAGTTACACTCAGGACATTGGATGGCATGCAAATGTCCAGCATATTTCTCAATTTCAATATGACCACTCTCCTCATCTTTCCAAACATCATAATCTACCGAAAACACATTTTCCTCTGCTTGCATACCCTCATCTAAGTAAGAATCTTCTTCCTCCTCACTTAGCAACTTCATTGGTTTGCCAGTTTTAGGAGAAATCCGTGGTTTGTATCTCAACACCTTCAATCTTTTTTCGATGTAGAAGGGATAGTAAAACTTTAAAAGATTTTGAAGAATAAGCCCTACGATAAGACCAAAGGCAATGGTCATAAAAGCTCTCACGAAAAATAATACCGCGCTGAATTTTTCAATATTAGAATTGCCGAAGAAACAAAGGCCTATCACCACAACAATAGCAGCAACCCAAAGAGTTTTAATCTCATGCCTATTGATGAAATCATACTTATTCTTATTACCGCTAGTAGCATTTAATTTGATGAAATAACCTATTGCGATCAGGATACCTACTGCCCAAAAAACAAAGGCAAGATTGGCTGCCATGTTATTCCATGCATCGTATTTGTGTGGGTCTATGTCGTCTAGTTGCATATTATTTTTATAGGGTTAGAATAGTATTTGAGCTTAGGCGTTAAACAATCCTCATAAAGTTAACAATTTCAAATATAGGTAAAACATCAAATTTTGTTACAAAATAATATTAAAATGTACCAAAATTAATTCTGCGTAGTGGTTTTAAAGCTATTTCGCAAATTCTTTAATTGCCTGAATGGCAACCTCCTGATCTTCTAGCATGCCCATATGTGCTGCATTTTTCAATACCGTTAAGGTTCCAAGCCTAGACAGTTTACTGATTTCCGTTGAATCCGAAAGTGGAACAAAAGTGTCATAAGCACCCGCTAAAACCAATAGTGGAAAATTCAATTCCACAATTTTATTGCTTCTGGCAGGCCTGTCTCTCATCGCTTTTGTATAGGCAATCAGTGTTTTCATTGGAGTAGAGAGGGCCATTTTTTGGACAAATGGTATTGATGGATGAGCTTTATCTCTAAATAATCCTGGAACAAAAGTCTCTACAAATGGGGCTACTCCATTATTTTGAACAAAGGCTATTGTCTTATTTCTATTTCCCTTCTTTTCTTCTGAATCTGAATGCGAAGTAGAGTGAAATAAAACTACTCCGGTAAATAGTAAGGGAGAGAAAACCATCATGGCGAGTGCAACATACCCGCCAAGGGAATGACCTATCAAAATTGAATTGTTTATCTGAAGGCGATTTAGCTCTTGAGTCATCAATGCGCCAACTTCGTCTATGCTAATATTATCAGAAGGTAAATTACTTGAACCAAACCCGGGTAAGTCAAAAACAATTACATGGTGGTCTTTTGCCAATTCCTTTACAAATCCATCCCATATATGGTGGTTCTCGCAAAACCCGTGAAGCAAAACAAGGGGAGAGCCTTTCCCTAACTGCCGACTAAACAAAGCACTCATTTCAGGCAACTACTTTTGCCCTTTCTAACATTATTAAAACAGATTGTTCTATTCCTTCGGGATCAAATCCACATTCTTTGTGAAGCTCTAACTGCTCGCCATGTTCAATAATCAAATCCGGTATTCCTAAGCGTTTTAGTTGTGCGGAATAATTGTTATCAGCCATAAATTCTAATACAGCACTTCCAATTCCGCCTTGTATACAGCCATCTTCTATTGTAATAATTTTACTGTATTTAGTAAATACTTCATGCAGTAGCGTTTCATCTAGTGGCTTGGCAAAACGAAGATCGTAATGACCAATATGAATACCCTGCTTTAACAATTTTTCACAAACATCCACAGCATAATTACCAATATGGCCGATGGTAAGTATCGCTAACTCTTCACCTTCTTTAATTTTTCTTCCTGTTCCAACTTTAATTTCCTCAAAAGGTGTTTTCCAATTGGGCATTACCCCTTGGCCGCGCGGGTATCTGATTGAAAAGGCCTGACCCTTTCTGGGTAGCTGTGCCGTATACATTAAATTCCTGAGTTCTGATTCATTCATCGGGGCTGCTACAATCATGTTAGGTATGCATCGGAAAAAAGCAATGTCATACGCGCCATGATGTGTAGGGCCATCTGCTCCAGCAAAACCCGCTCTATCTAAACAGAAGTTTACCGGCAAATTCTGAATGCACACATCGTGAATCACCTGATCGTAGGCACGTTGCATAAACGAGCTGTATATATTGCAAAACGGAACCAACCCTTGCGTAGCCAAACCAGCCGAAAAAGTTACTGCATGTTGCTCTGCAATACCCACATCAAAAGCACGATCTGGCATTTCCATCATCATCATATTCATCGATGAGCCTGAAGGCATAGCGGGAGTAATTCCGATTATTTTATCGTTAGACTTTGCAAGCTCTACTAGGGTATAACCAAATACGTCCTGATATTTAGGAGCCTGTGGTTTATCATACACTTTCTTGTGGATTTCACCTGTGATTTTATCGAACGTGCCGGGTGCGTGCCAAGTGGTGGCGTTGCCTTTCTCTGCGGGTCCATATCCTTTGCCCTTAGTGGTAATGCAATGCAGAATTTTAGGGCCTTTGATCTGCTTTAAGTCTCGTAAAACAGCAACCATATGATCTACATCATGGCCATCTACAGGGCCGAAGTAACGCAGGTTAAGCGACTCAAATAGATTACTCTGACCTAATAATGCTGATTTCAACCCTGTCTCAACTTTTGATACAATCTCTTGTGCACTTTTTCCTATCGTAGATAATTTACCAAGCAGATTCCAAACATCGTCTTTAAATCTATTGTAGGTCTTAGAAGTAGTAATGTCAGTTAGATAATCTTTAAGAGCCCCAACGTTCGGATCGATGGACATACAATTATCATTCAAAATAATTAACAGATTGGTATCTGAGACTCCGGCATGATTTAATGCTTCAAATGCCATACCGCCTGTCAAAGCTCCATCGCCAATAATGGCAACATGTTGCTTGTCTTCAATACCTTGGTATTTGGATGCCATGGCCATGCCCAAAGCGGCAGAAATAGAAGTGGATGAATGCCCCACACCAAACGTATCGTAAATGCTTTCCTTTCTTTTAGGAAACCCCGAGATACCTTTGTAGACGCGGTTGCTATAAAAATCATCTCTTCTGCCTGTTAATATTTTGTGGCCATATGCCTGATGGCCCACATCCCAAACCAATTGATCGTAGGGCGTATTATAAACATAATGGAGGGCCACTGTTAATTCCACCACCCCTAAGCTGGCGCCAAAGTGGCCTCCGTAAACCGAAACATTATCGACAATAAACTGCCGCAATTCTTCACATAGCTGCACCAACTGAATCTGATCTAATTTTTTTAAATCATCTGGATTATTGATCGCTGAAAGTAATTTTCCGGGTGTGATAAGCATTGTTGATCTATTTCGTTTAGCACTAGTTAAAACGCAGAGTCAAGGTAAGTGTTTTTGAATGGTTTTGGCTGATTTAGGCACAAATTTACCTTATTGAAAATTACTACAAATTTATAGCCGGTTTTAGATAGTTTTGCATTCCTTAAATTTTATGGAACAACAACCTTTTGAGATTCACCTCCCTCTATTTGAGGGGCCTTTTGATTTGCTGCTTTTCTTCATTGAGCGCGATGAACTAGAAATCAATGACATTCCTATTTCTAAAATCACGAACGATTTTTTAGAATATCTGCGCAAGCTGGAAACAATGAATATTGAAGTAGCCAGCGAATTTATTCTGGTAGCGGCTACATTAATGCGTATTAAATCAAAAATGCTATTGCCAAGACCTCAAATAGATGAACAGGGTAATGAAATTGATCCGCGAGAGGAATTGATAAAACACCTGATGGAGTACAAAAAGTACAAATCAGTAGTGGAGCATTTCCATAAAATGGAAGAGGGGGAGTTGATGAAAGAGAAGCGCGGTAATTTAATGAAAGAACTTCGTCAACTGGCCGAAAGCACCAACGTAGAGGCAGAATTACAGGACGTTGATCTTTTTAAATTGTTAATGGTTTTTGAAAAAGTCTTAAAAAGACAAGAGGAGGAAAAAAATAAACCAGTTCATCAAGTTATTCAATATCCCTTCACCATTGAGGGGCAGAAGGATTATATTATGAACGAAATATTGACTAAGCCAAGAGTTCCGTTTATGGAACTCTTTCAAAATGCGCCTACCCGAATTGCATTGATCTTTAATTTCTTAGCTATTCTTGAAATGCTTGCATACGATATGATTTCTATCCAGCAAGGTGAAGGCTTCAATAATTTTTGGGTAATGAAGAAGGGTGAAAATGTGGATGCTACTATTGAGGCAGCTCAATAGAAAATTATTGCAAAAGCTTTCCGCTGAGTCTAAGCAATTCTGCTTCTGATGTTTTTGCATTGTAGCGAGCTGCAATTAACTGATTGTATGCATCTGACAAACTTTGCTGCGCGGTTCTCAATTCAATAAATGTGCTAACGCCTCTTTTAAAAGCTTCCAACGCAATCGTAACATTCTCCTTGGCCAACAAGATATTTTCTTCTTCTACTAACAAAATCTTCTTAGCATTTTCATAATTAGTAAATGCATTCTTAAGATTGGTATTGATTGTTAGCTTTTGCTGTTCGTACAATAAATGTTGCCTGCTCAGTCCTATTTTTGATTGCTCTATCAGTCTTCTATTATTTAAACCAGCTAACAGAGGAAATGAAGCAGAGAGTCCGTAGGTAAATCCTTCATTCTTAAAATAGGTTGACCCAAACGGATTGAGAAGTTTTGTATTATCTGTAGTGCCGTAGGTATAGGCTCCATTTAAATTTACTACTGGCGACAACCCAGCACGGCTTTCATAAAGTAATTTCTCTGCTATTACTAAATTCCACTTAGATGCTTTAAGCGAGTAGTTATTCATCTCAATATTATCGGATAATTCTTCCAACGTTAAGTTCAAGTTTATCTCAATTGTATCCGATACATCAAACTCTGATTGTAGACTCCGACCTGTTTGCAAATTTAACTGCTCTTTAAGTTGCGCGATAGTTGCTTCTTGCTGAATTACCAATGCCCTTTGCGCATTCAAATCTACCTTAGCTTGTAGCAATTCGGGCTTGGCTCCAATCCCTACAGCTAATTTTCTATCTGCCAACTTTACTCGCTCTTCGTTAACAGCCATTTGCTCCTTTGTAGCATTTAACTGTTGTTTCTGCCTTACTATATTATAATAATTAACGATTGTAGCAGCAATGGTATTCACCATTTGATCTTTTAACTGAAGCTCACTTTGCTTGGCAATCGCCCCTATTCGCATTTTGGTGGCAAACATTTTTGTTCCATCAAACAGAGTCCAGTTTAATACAACGGAGGCATTAGCGTTATTAGATTCTGCTTTGCCTTCTTTATTATTTACTGTATTTACAAATTGTAATACTTGATTGGTATTTGACCACCCCAAAACACCAGCAGCATTTACTTGTGGCAAGTATGCACCATAAGAAAATTGGTTGTCTGTTTCTTTTGATCTGGCGTTATTTCGTGCCAAAACAACATCGTAATTTTTTTCAAGCGAAGTTTTTATTACCTGATCCAAGGAAACTTTCTCTTGAGCGTGAGAAGCAATAGTGAAAAATAAGAAAGTGAAAGAAAAAAAACTACGCTTCATAAACAGGTTCCTTGCTGGGTTCAACGATTACTTCTGGTTCATCCATTGCTTCTGCTTCATGACTTCTTTTTCTTGACAAATAAGAATACACAGCGGGAATCACAAAAAGAGTAAGGATTAAAGAAAACATTATTCCACCTACAATTACAATTCCCAACGGAATTCTACTGGTGCTGGCATCGCCCAATGATAACGCCAACGGAAGTGATCCTAGCGCCATAGCTAAACTAGTCATCAAAATTGGGCGCAGGCGCATGCGCGATGCCACTAACACTGCATCTATTTTAGATAGGCCTTCTTCCCTTTTTTGATTAGCAAATTCCACAATCAGGATTCCGTTTTTTGTTACGAGGCCTATCAACATAATCATACCGATCTGGGAGAAGATATTAATGGTTTGTCCGAATAACCACAGCGAAATAAAGGCACCACTAATCGCTAACGGCACCGTACAAATAATAGTAAATGGATCGATGAAGCTTTCGAATTGTGCGGCCAATACCAAGTAGATAAGTATAATGGCTAAAATAAAAGCAAACAAAGTATTGCCAGAACTCTCCGCAAAATCACGCGATGTACCTGTTAAAGATGTAGAGAACGAATCATCTAACAATGGGTTAGTCAATTCTTGCATGGCCTCAATACCATCACCAACAGTTTTGCCTGGTGCCAAGCCAGCAGAAATAGTGGCGGACTTGTATCGGTTAAAGTGATACAAAGAAGGTGGTGTAGTCGATTCTTCAATTGTTACAACATTATCGATTGACACGAGCTGGCCTGAATTAGTACGTACATACAATTTTTTTAAATCTTCTGGGTCATCCCTATCCAATCGGGTAACCTGCCCAATTACTTGATATTGTTTTCCCTCGCGTGTAAAATATCCAAATCGTAAATTACTATAGGCAAGTTGAAGCGTTTGAGAAATGTCTTGTACGCTAATTCCCAATTGCGTTGCCTTGAGTCTATTAATTCTAATTTTTAATTCGGGCTTATTAAATTTCAAATCTACGTCTACTCCTTGAAAAGTAGGATTCGCATTTGCTTTCTCTAAAATCTTAGGTAAAGCAGATTGAAGTTTTTCGAAGCTATTATTCTGAATTACAAATTGCACGGGCAATCCGCCCCTTCTGTTTACCGAAATAGTTTGCTCTTGTAACGCAAAAGCTCTGCCTTCAGGAAAGCGTGGTAAATTGCGATTGACCATATCCACAATTTGCTGCTGCGATCTATCTCTGTCTTTTGGATCTACCAATGAAACTCGAACAAAAGCTGAATTAACTGAACCCGACCCCGCAAAGGAAGGGGCTACAACAGATAGAACTATTCTAGCCTCTGGAACAGAGTCTTCGGTAAATTTTGAAATCTTTTCCACATATGATTCCATGTAATCATAACTGGTTCCCTCAGGGGCAGAAACAGCTAATCTATATTGACTTCGGTCTTCCAGCGGAGCTAGTTCAGATTGGATCATTCCGCTTAAGAAATACACAGAAGCAACGCAAAATGTAATAATCAAAAATGCCATCCACCTAATCTTCATGAAGCTGGCAAGCCAACGGCTATACCCGTTCTCCATTCCTACAAAAAATGGCTCGCTAAAATTATAGAACCAGGAATGTTTATGATTATCTTTTGTTAACTTAACGCTCAGCACGGGGGTTAACGTTAGTGATACAAATGCGGAGATAAGAACTGCACCAGCTACAACAATACCAAATTCGCGAAAGAGTCTGCCCACAAATCCTTCTAAAAAAACAATGGGCAAAAACACTACCGCCAGCGTGATGGAGGTAGATATTACAGCAAAGAAAATTTCTCGTGAGCCTTCTTTGGCTGCACGATATTTGTTCATGCCCTGCTCTAATTTCTTATAGATATTTTCCGTTACCACAATTCCATCATCTACTACCAATCCGGTTGCCAATACAATTCCCAACATGGTAAGTACATTAATGGAAAATCCAAATAAGTACATTAGAAAAAATGTAGCGATGAGAGAAACCGGAATATCAATCAAGGGCCGCATCGCAATCAGAATATCGCGGAAGAAAAGGTAGATGATTAGTACCACGAGCAAAAACGAAATCAATAGCGTTTCCTGCACCTCTGAAATAGCTCTTATGATAAATACGGTTTGATCTAGTGCGATGTTAAGTTTTATATCAGCGGGAACTTCCTTCTTCAACTGATCCATTCGTTTATAAAACTCATCGGCAATTTCAACATAATTGGCACCCGGCAAAGGAACTAAAGCCATGCCTACCATAGGAATACTTCTGTCTTTTAAAATAGACTCTTCATTCTCTGGCCCCAGTATAGCATTACCAACATCTTGCAAGCGAATGTCACCGGTATTAGATGCTTTAACAATTACGTTATTAAAATCTTCTTCCGAATACAAACGACCAAAAGTGCGAACGGTTAGTTCTGTTGCGTTGCCTGCTATTTTACCTGATGGCAATTCCACATTTTCGCGTGCTAGTGCGTTTTGAACATCAAGTGCTGTTAGATTATACGCGCTTAATTTTGCCGGGTCGAGCCAAACGCGCATGGCGAATTTTTTCTCTCCCCAAATCTGTACGCTGCTTACACCTTTAATGGTTTGAAGTCTTTCTACCAAAACGTTGGCGGCATACTCAGTTAATTGCAACGGATTTTTTGTGCTGCTCTGCACCGTCATGCTGATAATAGGATCTGAGTTAGCATCGGCTTTTGCAACAACTGGAGGTTGCGTTAAATCTTGTGGCAAAGATCGAAGTGATTGAGAAACTTTATCGCGCACATCATTTGCTGCCGCTTCTAAATCAACTCCTAATTCAAATTCTACATTGATGTTGCTTCTTCCTAAGCTGGAAGTAGATGAAATATTTCGAATGCCTGCAATACCGTTGATAGATTTTTCAATCGGCTCAGTAATCTGAGATTCAATGATGTCGGCATTTGCACCCGAATATGATGTGCTAACGTTAACATTGGGTGGATCAATTGCTGGGTAATCTCGTACACCTAAAAATTTAAACCCAATCAAACCAAATAATACCAGCACAATACTTAGCACAAATGCCAGTACCGGTCTTCTTAAACTAAGCTCTGAAATATTCATACCCTCTAATTTGTATCTCTAAATCTTAGAGACCTTTGATATCTTCAATTTACTCTTTGGCCGAATGGACATAAGGCCAGTAATAATTATGGTATCGCCCGCTTTTACTCCATTTAAAATTTGGATGTATGAAGAATCTCTTATCCCTGTTTGAACTACCAAAAACTGAACGCTGTCCTTTCTAAGTAAAAGCAATTGTTTGTTTCTTGCTTGCGGAATAATTGCCTGAGTGGGCACCATCAACGCAGCGGGGTTAAATCCCATTTGCAGATTTACTGTTGCAAAAACGCCCGGCACTAGTTCAGCATTCTTTTCTTTTACTAGCGCTTTCACTCTCATGGTTCGGGTTGCCTGATCAACGCTTCCTTCGGTAGCAATTACAGTGGCTGTGTGGCCAACTCCTCCTCCATCCACTTTGAATTTAACCGCGTATCCTACACTAATATTTTTTGCGTACTTTTCAGGAATGGCGAATTCTAACTTTAAATTATCTACTTGACGAACACTGGTGATAATGTCAGAAGGTGAAACATATGCACCCATGCTTACATTTCTCAATCCCAACTTACCATCATATGGTGCGCGGATTTCAGTTTTTGAAATGGCGATTACGGTAGATTCAATATCTGCTTTTAAATTATCAACCGCCAATGCCGCCAAGTCAAAATCTTGTTGGCTAATTCCGTTAATGGCTAATAAATCCTTTTGCCTGTCAACTGTTTTTTGATTGATCTGCAATTGAACTTTCAATTTTCTCAAGGAAGCCTGAAGATCCTGATCAAAAAGTTTTGCTAGCATTTGACCTTTCTTAACGGCCGCACCTTCTTGAATATTTAGCTGCACAATCCTACCTCCTACTTCGGCTCGAATCTGTGTTTCTTCTAACGACAAGAGTGAACCTGGTACTTCAATATCTTCACTTACCGAATGAGGTTGAACCACAAAACCCTCTACCGTAAGCGAGCCCGAATTTCTAGTTGGTATCATCTTGGTTGATTTACTCTTGCAACCAACTATTAGAATGGATCCGAATATTAAAAGAACAAAGATTCTCACAATTATAATTTTTAATTAAGATTTAGATTTCAAATCTACGAAAATATGAGCCAGCGAGTTCATAAGTTATTGCCATGAATAAACCGCTCATGTAATTTCAGCACTTGTGGAATCACTAAGTCAGTCTCATCATTGACTATTACAAACGATGCTTTTTTAAGTTTCTCCTCTTCTGGCAATTGTTTGCTGATGATTTTAAGAATGTCATCTTTTGTTCTATGTTTATCGCGGGCTAGTACTCGTTCTACCCTTAACGCAAGTGAAGCTGATACAACGATAATGTAATCAAGACTTCTGTCCGAACCCGATTCAAAAAGTAAAGCGGCTTCTTTAACAATGTATGAACTTTCACTATTCTGTGTTAACCATTTTTCGTAGTCAACCTGAACCCTGGGATGCACCAGGTTATTTAACTTCTTAAGCTTTTCATTTTCTCCAAAGGCTTCTTTAGACAGATACTCTCTATTGAGAGAACCATCATTGGAGTAAGATAGATTTCCAAACTCAGCTTTAATATTTTCTATCAAAATTAAATCCGAAGTCATTAACGCCTTTGCACGTGTGTCCGCATCGTAAATAAGAATACCTAGTGTGGCAAAAATTCTACACACCATACTCTTTCCCGAGCCAATTCCTCCGGTAATTCCAACTTGAGTAGGCTTACTTCTCATTGTTTTTTTGATTGAAGATACACCGTATCTACTCTTTTAATAAAAGCAAATGCAGGTACGTTAAGAATAGTAGGTAGAATTATTTTTTGAATACGCTTCTTATTGATTTTTACTTCAGCTTTGATCTGATCTGAGGTAAGGTTGAAATCATTTTGATGTTTTGCAGGAATGCTGAACCAAACGCTTACGCTATCTGGTAAAGCATAACCAATAGCACTTCCTGTTAATTTCAACCGCTTTTCAATTTCTACAATTGGCCCAACTTCAAAAATCACTTTTACCAACGGAGGATCTCTTTTAATATTTTCACTTCCCAATGGTAATCGAATCTCTACTTCGTTGTTAAAATTTTGATCTGCCTCTTCGGCCGTCAGTTCAAGAACGATCGAGTCGGGTAATGAGTGCAGCAAACTCTTTGGTCCATCGAGCAAAACCGAATCTGGTAAAATCACCACTGGGCTTATTCTTCCAAAACCTTTCTTAAATAAAAAATTGTGCTGGTTGACTGCTACTTTAAATCGATGCGAGTCTCTTTTATCGAGCTGCAGATGCAAAGTATCTGTCACTACGTAGTTAATAGAAAGCTTGCCGAGTTGGTGTGCTAAAAATGGAGGTAGTGTAGCGCCAATGATACGCTTTGTTTCTAATGGTCTTTCAAGCGAAAGTCTTAACTCTGGTAATTTAATTGCCAATTGGTCACGGAAAAGCTCCCAACCATTCCCGGTAACATTAATATTAATGTGACTAGGCAATGACTTTACAGGAACGAACAAATCATGATCGTACTCAAAGTGTAGTGGAAACCGCACATTGCTGGCGTACTTTTTATTGAAGGAATTAAATAACCAAAAAATAACTGCCGCTACAAAACAGAGCATCACCGCTTTCCAATTGGCGCGGTCAAATCGTAATAAATTTCCGATTGCTCTAAGCAGATTCATATAATAAAGATACTGATCTGTATCTCGTAAAATCAAAAGTTGAATAGATCAACTTTCAAATAAAGAAAGACACCGGCACACAATTGCTGGTGTCTTTCTGGTTTGAATTAAGCTGACGCTTTTTTGTTATATGCAGCAGTTGATTCCATAGAAATTGCTGATTTAGAGAATTTGATTCTCCCCCCCTTTTCTACCTCTAAGATAAAAGTGTCTCCTTCCATTTCAGCCACGCGCCCGTGAGCTCCACCTATAGTTACCACATAATCTCCTTTCTTAACTTCTTCAGAAAATTTCTTTGCGTCCTTTGCCTTTTTTTGTTGAGGACGAATCATAAAGAAATAGAAAATACCCACAATAGCAACCATTAAAATGATTTGCATGTATGCACCGCTACCGGATGCCGCTTGTAATAAAATTGAATTCATAAATAAATTTTAGAGGCGCAAGTTATTCCTTAAAACGCAAACATCCCAAACCGAAAAGGAATGGGATGAGTAAGTTATCAAATCAGTACGCGGTAAACTGTAGGCAGTGTGCCTATTTACTTTACTACCGGCCCGTTGGCTCCATCTGGCATTGGAGTAACCATTGCTTTAAATTTTAGCGAAACTGATTTCGGCCAAGTATTGGCTGTAACGGTAATTGTTTTATTGTTAATTCCATGCTTGCCTTTGGTATCAAATTCTGCTTTTACAAAACCCTCTCCACCAACTGGAATGGGATTCTTAGTCCAATCTGGAACCGTGCAACCGCAAGAAGGCTGGGCATTCTGAATAATTAAAGGAGCCTGGCCAGTATTCTTTACTTTATATGTGTAAGACACCTTTTTTCCTTCTTCTACAGTTCCAAAATCATGATCTGTTGTAGCAAAATCCATCGTTGGAAGTGGGCCTTCGGGCTTCTCTTCAACAGCCGGAGCAGGTGTAGCAGCAGGAGTTACAGCTGCGGGTGTGGCTGCTTTATTCCCTTCAATTTGTGCCAGTCTACTTTCTAGTTCAGCTATTCTCTTTTCAGAAGCTTTATCGCGGCAACTTGAAATAGTTGCTACTAAAGTTAAAATCCAAATTACTCTTGATATTGTTTTCATATTGCTTGATCTAATTTTCGGACGTAAAATTATAAGTAAGTAAAGGTTCGAACCAATTTATTACTAAGATTAACAAATCATTAACTGTTCTGGTTGCCTCTTATCTGCTCCAGCAATGCGTCAACATCGTCCAATAATCGCTGTGCCTTGCCTTGCGCTTCAGAAACTACTTTTTGCCCTTGCGATTTTGCTTCTGTAGTCAACGGTGTTTCTTTGCCTGAAACAAGATCGGCCATATAATCTTCTAGTATCTTCTTATACTTATCAAGTTTGTAAGAAAGTTTTTCGCGAGTATTTGTACCCTTATCGGGTGCATATAAAATACCTAGAACGGCACCAGCCGCAGCACCAGCCAAAAAGATCATTAATGCATTACTTCCTTTTTTGCTCATATCATTAACATTAGAACTGTAAAGATAAAAAATTTAGAGCTACCTCAATCAGAAAAAACCCAGCTATTTATTGTCAATCAACCCTCGTCCACTTTTCTTCATCGTGCCAGACTCTTTCATTTTTTTTGACATCACATCTAAAATACCATTGATAAACTGGCGACTCTTAGGTGTACTGTATTCTTTAGCCAACTCAATATATTCGTTAATCGTAACCTTTACGGGGATGTTGGGGAAGGTGATCATTTCAGTTATGGCCATCTCCAAAATTACTCTGTCAGTAAGGGGCAATCTATCCACTTCCCAGTTTTTGGTATTATTAGCAATTAGTTCTTTAAATTCATCTGCCAAACTCACTGTTCCTTCAAACAATTTGTCGATAAAAGATTTGTCGTCTTCCCAATCGAGCGAAACCTTTTGCAATTCCACCTTGCCATTTTCAAATGACTTCAGCGTTTTATCTGCTAAACTTTTTATGATGTCTTTATCTTCGGCCCAGCGAATGTCTTGTTCATCAAAGTAATCGTTGATGGCATTTGAGCCTAAAATAATTTTGCGAAGCAAGTGTTTTAGAAATGCCTTTTGAGAGTCTTCGTCAGATTCTTTTGTCTCGATAAATTTCTGATACTCTTTGTCTTCCTTTAATATTTCGCGTCCCCAATCGCGCACGATCTCCATTTCTCCATTCCACCCTGCCGACCGTAATAATTCTTTTTTAAGATCAGGATTTTCTTGAAGTGCTTTTATGATTGGTAAGTTAACTAGCTTACCATGGATTGGTTTTTTATCGGCACTAACCGTTTCCGCCAAAGCGATGATAAGCCCTAAGGCATGATGATACGTTTCAGTAAGTTTTTGAATTTCAATGGTAATATTTCGGGCTAAAAAATTCTGATCTCTCTTAACCTGTTTGTTGTAAAAATCAATTGCCTCATTGGCAACTCTAGAAATCTTCTCGTCTACTTCAGTTCCTTTGTCCGTTCCCTTAAATCTTTTTTCGAACAGCACACGGCTTGCTTTGTGTTGCTGCTTTAGAAGGTTTTTGTCTTGTACCTCCATGCTGTTTAAATCTGGTTTAAAGCGTTCTTCAATAAAATCAAGGGCTAGTTGATAGTCAGCTTCTTTGCATTGCTCGAAAGCAAAAAGGCTTTGCATGATTTTAATGCGAATGGTGCGTCTGTTAAGCATGAGATAAAGAACGTTTGAATGAGGGTGCAAATTACAATGTCCATTCAACATATAAAATTTAAAATTTTAAAAACCGCTGTGAACCAAAACCAGTACCTTTCGTTTTTATCGCAACATGCAAGAACTTAGTTACCTAAATAAATACCTATTCAAATATCGAAAGCCTCTAATCTTAGGCATAATCTGGGTAATCATCTCTAACGTATTCCAGATTTTACCAGCTCAAATGGTAAGGCACTCGATTGATTTGGTGGTGGACAATATCCGGCTTTATCGCTCCTTTGAAACGTCTAACGCACAAGGCGATTTCTTCCATGTTTTCGCAAAAGGCATTCTCATTTACGCGTTGTTGATTCTCGCCATGGCGCTATTGCGCGGATTTTTTCTTTATCTGGTAAGGCAGACACTTATTGTAATGAGCCGGTTAATCGAATATGATTTGAAGAATGAAATTTTTGAACATTACGAAACCCTTCCGCTGAGTTTTTACAGAAGAAATAATACGGGTGATTTGATGAACCGCATCAGCGAAGATGTGGGGCGCGTGCGAATGTACCTCGGCCCCAGCATCATGTATGGCATTACGCTAATCACGTTGTTCATTATGCTGATACCTGTTATGTTTAGCATTAGCACCAAACTAACTTGGTATGCACTTATACCTTTGCCTATACTATCTCTCAGTATTTTTTACGTGAATAACATTATTGAACATCGCTCAGAGATGATTCAAAAAAGTCAATCGAGATTAAGCACATTTGTGCAGGAAGCTTTTTCTGGAATTAGGGTTTTAAAATCTTTTACAAGAGAAAATGAATCCATTACTAATTTCACCAAAGAGAGTAATGAGTATAAACATCAGTCATTAAAATTAACGCGCGTGCAATCTTTGTTCTTTCCATTGATCATGGGATTAATCGGCCTGAGCACAGTATTTACGGTGTATGCCGGAAGCGTAGAAGTAATTAATGGCAGACTCACGTTCGGTAATATTGCCGAGTTTATCATTTACGTAAATCTTCTTACTTGGCCTGTGACTTCGCTTGGCTGGACGAGCAGCTTGGTGCAGCGTGCAGAAGCGTCTCAAAAGCGGATCAACGAGTTTTTAAAAACAAAGACTGACATAGTATCTGAAAAGAATCTTATAAAAGAGCTTGTTGGGAAAATTGAATTTAAAAAGGTTTCTTTTACGTATCCAGATACTGAAATAAAAGCCTTAAAAAATATTTCGTTCACTATCAACGAAGGAGAATCGCTTGCTATCATTGGAACAACTGGCTCAGGTAAAAGCACTGTCTCCAATTTAATTGCTCGATTATACGATGCGACAGATGGACAAATTCGAATTGATGACATTCCCATTAAAGATTTTGAATTGGTTAGTCTGCGTAGTCAACTAGGCATTGTGCCACAAGATGTTTTTCTATTTAGCGATACCATTTTTAATAACATTGCCTTTGGCCTAAAAACACCTGACGAAGCTAAAGTAATGCAGGCTGCAAAAGATGCTGATGTGTACGATAACATTATGACATTCCCAAATACTTTTGCTACTCGTGTGGGTGAAAGAGGCATTACTTTATCGGGCGGGCAAAAGCAACGGGTTTCTATTGCTCGTGCTGTTGCGCGCGAGCCAAAGATTTTAATATTAGATGATGCACTGTCTGCCGTTGACACGAAAACGGAAAACACCATTTTAAACAGCATGAAAAAAATCATGCAAGGCCGTACCAGCATTATTATTTCTCATCGTGTTTCATCTGCTAAACTTGCTAACAAAATTATTGTATTGGATGATGGAGTCATGGTGGAAGAAGGTACTCACGATAGTTTACTTACCCACGATGGGGTTTATAAAGAATTGTACGATAAGCAAATGCAGGTAGAAGAAGTGGAGTAATTCTAGTAAGTAACCTCATCGGTAATTACTAACGTCTAACCTGTTAAATGTGGTTCGTCAGCAAAGCTAACTAGTCGTCCCTTAAAACTAATTTTGCGGGCTTGGATTTTAAAAAGTATGGTGTATTATGTTTTTACGGAAGTGGGTTAGGGTCAGAAAAAATTGAGTTAAAAATAAATGGGGATTGAACCCCCATTTATTGATTATCCTTTTAAAGTTAAAGCAGCAGGGGCAAGCATTATATTGAAGCCATCTCCTTTTGATGCGGTTATAAAAATTACTTTCCAAGCGGTGGTCTTGTTTTAAATTTCCATCCGAGGTTCAATTGCTATCCTTCTTTTAAACCCTTCTCGTAATTTTGTTTTGATATCGTGCCTTTCTTTGGGTGCTACTGGTGATTTCTTCTCCTATCGATATAAAATCAAACTGTTTTACTTGATACCTGGAACCCCCAATGGTGCTGCCTGATCTTTTGCGAAATCTGGAGCTTTGCGCACAGTAGGATAAATCTCATCCAATGTATTGCCATCATACAATCTTCCGTTCTTCATTACTTTATTCACAGAATTAGAATTACGAAGATTCTCCAATGGGTTTTTATCTAGGATGACCAGATCAGCAAGTTTACCAGCTTCAATACTTCCTATGTCGCCATCTAATCCAATCGCTCTGGCTCCATGGATGGTTGCTACTTTTAAAGCGTCCAAGTTTCTCATGCCGCCAGATGCAATACTCCACAGCTCCCAATGATATCCTAAACCTTGCAACTGACCGTGCGAACCAACGCCTGCATTGCCACCAGCCTTCACCAAATCGTTTACAAACTTTGCGTGATCTTCAAATACATGTTCTTCCTTCATAAACCATCCCGGGCGTCTTCTTGATTTTTCATCCAATTCTGATTTTGCAGTGAAGTGATTTAATTTAGGATCTCCATTTACATTTTCAGTAGCATAATAAAAATTCTCTGCCCACGGTCCACCATACGCAACAAGTAGTGTTGGCGTGTAGGTCATTTTAGCCTCGGCTATGGAAGTAGCTAAATCTTTATATAACGGATAGATTGGCAGCGCATGTTCATGACCTGGATATCCATCAATCAAATTAGTTAAGTTCAATTTAAAATCTAACCCGCCTTCTGTTGTGGGCATCAAACTCTGTTCTTTTGCAGCCTGAATAATCCATTGGCGATGCTGACGATTTCCTGTCAAATACATTTTGATGGTCTTGGTGTTATAATACTCTGAATATTGTTTCAAAATATCTTTTGCCTGATCAGCATCTTTTAAGTTGTATGCCCAATAGCCCACTCCGGGGCCTGTAGAATAAATTCTAGGGCCTATGATTTGACCTGTTTCAACCATGTCTCCATAGGTTAAAACATCTGTAGTTGCAGTCTGCGGATCGCGTGTAGTAGTTACGCCATAAGCCAAGTTAGCTGCGTACATCCACACTTGATTTTTATGGACACCCCACGCTGGCCACATATGGGCGTGCGTATCAATAAAACCAGGAACGATTGTCTTTCCGTTCAAATCCATTTTTTGCACAGAAGCATCTGTCGTAATCGAACCCGCTGCCCCTACTTGCTTGATGCGCGCATTTTCAATCAGCACATCTCCGCGCTCAATCACCTCGTCTCCCTTCATGGTTATGATGCGAGCGTTCTGCAATAAAATTTTTCCTTGAGGAATATCTTTTTGAACCGTTACTTTAATTCTTACTTCTGAAGGCTTGTAGCCTTCATCTTTTTTATCTTTTGCTGCCTTGTCATTATCATCCTTCTTTTCCTCTTTCTTATCAGCAGATTCCTTTGCTTTCTCTTCGTCTGCTTTCTTCTTTTTCAAGAAATCTTCCTTTGACTTTGCAGAATCTAGATTGTAAGTGAAGAAGGCATTTCCTAAAGTGAAGTAAACATTTTTAGCATTGCTACTCCAACTCGCAAACTCGCCACCCAACTTTGTTAACTTGCGCGATGGGAACTGAGCTTTGTCGGCATCGGCCACAGAAACCTTTGGTGTTTCGCCTCCAACTTTAGGAATCGTAACAACATAAATTTCGTTGTTGATCTGCGCCAATGCTTTGTCGCCTTCGGGTGCAATTTTAATTACATCAGCAATAGATGGCTCTTGTGCCGGCTCCATTTCAGACTCTACTAACATGCAATTATTTTCGTCTGGTATTGAACCATAGACGGTAATACCGGTAACTTTTAAGAGAGCTTTCTCATCTGTTCCATCCCACCGAATTGAGAGTAATCCTTTTTGTCCGTGGTATAAATAAATGCGATCGTCTGCTTTTGTGAAGTGCGGGTTGCTTCTTCCTTTCGCTTTCGCGATGAAGTTGATTGCTCCTCCATCTCCAGAAATCCAAAGTAAGTCTTCTTGTGCTCCGGCAAAAAATGGATCTGCTGCATCTTTAAATGTCTGCGCTGCCCCACGGAAGAAAACAATCTTATTTCCCTGCAATGCCCACACAGGTTCGGTATACAATCCCGCGACAGCGGTTAAGCGAACTGGCTTAGCATCTTTCGCTTTAAAATTTAGTTTATAAATATGACCTGCATTATTTTCCCAAGTTACCCAAGTCAACTGGCTTCCATCGGGACTCCAACTGGGTTGCGCTTCGGTATAATTAAAGGAGGTTAGTTTTTTGTAAGTCGCTTTTTGAATGTCGTACAAATACAAACGGTTCAATGCCGTAAATGCTACTTGTTTCCCATCAGGTGAAACTGCAGCATCGCGAATTTGAGTAGCAATCATATCCTTGTCATCTTTGATAGGATATTTAAAATCAACTCTCGGCCCAACCAATAATTCTGTTTCCATTTCAAATGGAATATTGATCGCATCTCCACCTGCCACAGGAATTCTATAAAACTTTCCTCCATAAGAAGCAACTAGTTCTTTGCTATCAGGTGTAAATGACATGGCAGGTAACACACCCATTGGTGCGATGGACTCTTGCTCATCATGCTGAACAGGATATGCCAACCATTTTTCGTCACCTGATTTTATATCTCGAAGAATCAATCCGGTTTGATCGTTGTAACGTGTTCCGTACACTAACCATTTTCCATCTGGCGATAGCGTAGGAGTAAATGCAGAACCGTAGCGTTGAGTTCTTCTATCTGTCTCTCCTGTTTCGCGATCATAAACCCCCAATTGATATTGTGGGAACTGTGCATTGTAGTTCCATGCAGCATTGCGCTGTGCATACCAAACATAACGTCCATCGTTGCCAAATGCTGGCTCTACTACTTTAAGGTTATCGGGTTTGCTAATCAACTGCGCGCCTGAACCTCCATCTTTATGAAAGATCCATAACTTTAAATTACGCACTCCACGAGAGCCTACAATATAATTTCCATCGGGGGTCCATTCAGCAGATTGATAATGATCTGTACTTCCTTTTGTTACTTGAAGAGAATCTTTTTTATCGATTGCAAACCACCAAATATTTTCGCCTCCACTTCTATCAGAAACAAAAAGTAACTTGGTTCCATCGGGGCTAAATTTTGGATGTGAATCAAAAGACATCCCTTTAGTAAACTGAACAGGCTTGCCACCTGTGATGGGCATAGTAAAAATGTCGCCTAAAAAATCAAAGGCAATTGTTTTACCATCGGGGCTTACATCTAATGACATCCAGGTACCTTCAGTTGTTTTGATGGGAATCCGTCTTCCTACTTCCAACGGAAGGTCTTGTTTCTTTTTTGGTTTTTCCTTTTTGGTTGTGTCTGCCTTGGTTTCTTTTTTAGGTTCCTGTGCGAACAGGGCGTTTCCCCAAAAGAGAAAGACCAAAGCTGAAGCGTAAACTTTATTCATGGTATTAATTTGTATTTAAAGCTTGATAAGATACTCCCAATGGATACCAAAGGTTATTTAATTTTTACAAGCGGTTGGTATCAGTGGTTGTCGCGGGTTTAACGCAACAGCTCACGCGAAATTACCATTTTCTGGATTTCAGTAGTGCCTTCATAAATCTGTGTAATCTTGGCATCGCGCATCAATCTCTCAACGTGAAACTCTTTTACATAGCCATAGCCTCCGTGTATTTGCACGGCTTCAGTTGTTACTTCTTGAGCAATTTGTGAAGCAAACAATTTTGCCATTGCCGCGGCTTTTACAAAATCTTTTTTCTGATCTTTCAATAAAGCTGCTTGCCAGATTAATAATCTTGCAGCATCAATTTTTGTTGCCATGTCGGCCAGTTTAAATTGAGTTGATTGATGCTCTGATAAAAGTTTGCCAAACGCTTTTCTTTCTTTAGAATATTTTAACGCAAGTTCATAAGCTCCAGCAGCAATGCCTAATGCTTGTGCCGCAATACCAATTCTTCCGCCATTCAAAGTAGTCATCGCAAATGTAAAACCAAAACCATCTTCACCTATCCGGTTTGCCTTTGGCACTTTCACATCGGTAAACATAAGTGAATGGGTATCGCTTCCGCGGATACCCATTTTATCTTCTTTCTTCCCTACCATAAAGCCAGGCATTCCTCTTTCTACAATTAATGCATTAATGCCTTTATGCTTTTTTTCAGGATGGGTTTGAGCTATAACAATATAAACGCTGGCGCTCTTTCCGTTGGTAATCCAATTCTTGGTTCCGTTCAAAATGTAATGATCTCCTTTATCTTCAGCAATGGTTCGTTGACTAGTAGCATCTGATCCTGCTTCTGGCTCCGACAAACAAAATGCGCCAATCAGCTCACCTGTTGTCAAACGTTTTAAATATTTCTCTTTTTGTTCTTCACTGCCAAAACGTTCTAACCCCCAACACACCAATGAATTGTTTACAGACATACAAACAGAAGCAGAGGCATCAATTTTTGAAATTTCTTCCATCGCCAACACATATGAAATGGAATCCATTCCTCCACCATTGTATTTAGGGTCTGTCATCATGCCCATAAAGCCCAGCTCCCCCATTTTCTTAATCTGCTCTGCCGGAAACTTTTGTTCAGTATCGCGCTCAATTACTCCGGGTAATAATTCATTTTGCGCAAAGTCTCTGGCTGCTTGTTGTACTGAAAGTTGTTCTTCGGTAAGTTCAAAATTCATAGTTTTCTATCGGTTGAAATCATTGGCAATGATAATGGTTAAATTGATTTGAATAATCGTTAGGGTCTCAAAAAATGTTCAAAATCATTGTGCACAAAAAAAGCTTGAGTTACCCCAAGCCTTTTGTTTAACCTTTTCAATTTTAGTTAGTCTCGATCCATACCTAAATACATCATTACATAATAAACCAAGGTAGTTACAGCGCCAATAGCTGCTACAACATATGTCATGGCTGCCCATTTAAGTGCGTCTTGAGCCATATCATATTCACCTGTTGTAACAATGTTTCTGGTTTTTACCCAAGCCAATGCTCTTTTGCTAGCATCAAACTCAACAGGCAAAGTAACCAATGCAAACAAAGCGAAAACTGCGTAGCAAACAATAATAATTAATAGAGCAGTTTTCCACGGCAATATACTGGATGCGAAAAAAGCACCAAACATCATTGCCATTGTCATAAAATTAAGAACACTTGCAGTAACATTTTGCACTGGTACCATAGCCGATCTAAATTGAAGCATACTGTAAGCCTTAGCATGTTGCACAGCGTGGCCACACTCATGTGCGGCAATAGCGGTGGCAGCCGCGTTGCGACCGTGATAAACTTCTTGGCTAAGGTTTACTGTTTTATCTGCAGGATTGTAATGATCTGTCAACTGACCTTCTACGCAAATAACTTTAACATCATTAATACCGTGATCAGCCAGCATTAAGCGCGCTATCTCGGCACCGGTCAAATCTTTTGTTAAATGAGTTTGTGAGTATTGTTTGAATTTGCTTTTCAGGCGAGAGCTAACCATCCAGCCAATAAGCATGAAAAAGCCCCCGATAATTAATGCACCAAAATTCATAGTTTTTAAATTTTACGTTCGTTTAATTTTTTCTACAATGCGAGTGGTGGAATAGCCCGGCACAAATTCGATGGTCTCCACTTTCCCTCCTGCCTTTTTAACAACATCTGCGCCAACGATATTTTCTGCCAAATAGTCACTGCCCTTTACTAATACATTGGGCACCAACTCTGAAATCAAATTTAAAGGAGTGTCTTCATTAAAAAAAACAACCAGATCAACGAATTGGAGAGCCGCCAATATTCTGGCTCTTGAATGTTGATCTTGCAGCGGCCTTTCCGGTCCTTTAAATCTACTTACAGAGTCGTCTGTATTTAATCCTATTACCAGACGATCGCCCAAGGCGCGCGCTTTTTCTAGGTAATCCACATGACCGAGGTGAAGCAAATCGAAACAGCCGTTGGTAAAAACTACTTTTTCATTTTTGGATTGCCACGCTTTTACGGCAATGCGGGCTTCAGCAACAGATTTTATTTTTCCTTCGGTTCTTTCCATTTGATAATGCAATAACTAGCCATCAAAGATAACAGGCCCATTACGATCATCAAGGCCGTTTGCCAACCGTGAAAAATAAATACAAATGCAACAGCATCTGCTTTCGGCAAATTATACAGCATCACTAATCCTAACGGAACTAGCGTATGGTACGATCCTGCACCGCCAGGAAGGGGGGCGGCCATAGCAATAGAACCAAGCGCGAATAAGGTAAGCACTGCGCTAAAGCCCAGCTTTTCTGTCTCCGGAAAAGCTTTAATAACTAAATAGCTCGTGATAAAATATAAGAACCAGATGCCTAAAGAATAGACTATAAAAAGCCCTTTGTTTTTCATTTGAAATAGCGAGAGCAATCCATCTTTAAATCCGTTAAGAATCTTTAAAAATTTCTCGTTTTTTCTAAGCAAATAAATCGCCACCAAAAAAGCTATGCCGGCCAACGCTAGTACAAATACCCATGGAGGAATAGTAAAGCCCCCGTTGGAAGAAAAATTCAATGAATCAATAAATGCTTTCAGTTTGTCCCACTCAACGAAAAATGATATGGCAATAAGTACCAAAAGACAAATCACATCTACTATTCTTTCAACCACCACCGTTCCAAAAGAAACTTCGACAGGAGTTTTTTCGAGTTTAAATAAATTATAGCAACGCGAAACTTCTCCGCCACGCGGAACCGCCAAATTTATTAAGTAGCCAATCATTAAAGAAATAAAACTATTTGTTAACCCTACTTTATTACCTGTGGGTACCAACAACATGCGCCATCTTTCTGCCCTTAGTACGTGACTAAGAATTGCTACAAAGGCCATTAATCCTAAATATCCTTTGTTAGAGCTCTTCCATGCTTTCCAAAGAAAATCAGTTTTGTTTTCACCTTCTCCCAGCGCTAACCCTCGCAATGAAAGCCACAACAAAATAACAGTAAGGCCAATCATGCCTAAATACTGTAAAATGGATTTCAACGTCTTGTTCAAAGTAATCAGCTCAATTTATTTTCAGGATCAGGAAATATCAAAGATGGTTTAAACTGCTTAGCTTCTTCAAACTCCATAGAGGCATAAGAAATTACAATAACAATATCGCCAACTTGCGCTTTGCGAGCTGCAGGTCCATTGAGGCAAACTGTTCCGCTATTACGAGCACCTTTTATCACATAGGTTTCTAGTCGCTCGCCATTATTAATGTTTACTACTTGCACTTTTTCGCCCTCTATCAAATTGGCGGCATCCATTAATGTTTCGTCAATGGTAATACTGCCCACATAATGTAATTCTGCCTGAGTAATTTTTACCCGGTGAATTTTTGATTTTAAAACTTCTATTCTCATCCTATTAATAAATTATCAATCAACCTTACTTCACCTACATAGCCCGCAATCAACAAAATGGCATTGCCAGAAACGAGTTGAGTTGGTTTTAAATTTTCAGTGTCAGCCAATTCTAAGTATTCTAATCGTACGCCAGGTATCGCCTCACATTTCTGCTTTGATTTTATTTTAACTGCTTCAATAGATTCTCCACTTAGCAATAATTGTTTAGCTAATAACAACGACTGATAAAATACAGTTGCATCCTGTTTTTCAGATTCACTTAGTCTTTTATTACGCGATGACATTGCCAACCCACTTTCTTCACGGACTATGGGCACCGATGAAAGGATTAAATCGAACAGAAGTTCTTCTGCTAATTTTGAAATTACTTTGTATTGCTGAAAATCCTTTTGTCCGAAATAAGCTTTGGTTGGCTTTACAATGTTAAAAAGTTTGGAAACCACTAATGCCACCCCACTAAAATGGCCAGGTCTAAATTCTCCCTCTAAGATTTTATCTAAGTACCCAAAATCAAAACGCAGATTGCTGGGCACCTTGTACATCTCCGTATTTAAGGGCGCAAAGATTACATTACAGCCAGCTGATAAAAGCATCTCTTTATCCTCCTCAAAAGTGCGAGGATATTTTGCTAGGTCAGAGGGGTTATTAAACTGTGTAGGATTAACATAAATACTGCAAACCGTTATGTCATTTTCTTGTGCTGATACCCTGATAAGATCTAGGTGCCCCCGGTGTAAAGCACCCATGGTAGGCACCAACCCAATAGAAAGATGAAGATCCCTTTTAGTATCTAAAAAAGCCCTTAGCGGCTTAATTTCGCTGAAAATATCCATTCTAGGGCTCTTTTAAAGGGTCGCAAATATAGACCTTACTAAGTTATGTTTACTTGAATGCGGGGTGAATTTTGCGTACTTTTGCACCTCGGTTCTCCTATCTTTTTAAAAAATTCATAATATGTCAAAAATCCGCATCCTCTATGTAGCCAGTGAGATCAACCCATTCCTCCAGACCACAGAGGTAGCTGATTTTGTTCGAAAGCTGCCACAGGCGATGCAAGAAAGAGGCATGGAGATACGCATTTTGGTTCCTCGCTTTGGTTTGATCAACGAAAGAAAAAATCGCCTACATGAAGTGGTTAGGCTTTCTGGAATAAACATAGCCGTAGGTGATGAGGAGAAGCCATTAATTATTAAGGTAGCATCCATTCCTACTGCAAAATTGCAGGTATACTTTATCGACAACGAAGATTACTTCCACCGCAAATCTGTTTTTCACGATAAGGAAAATAAATTTTTCGAAGATAATGATGAGCGCGCCATCTTCTTCTGCAAAGGAGTTATTGAAACCGTTCGTAAACTAGGTTGGTCACCTGACATCGTTCATTGTAATGATTGGATCACGAGCTTCATTCCGCTGTATTTGAAAACTACTTACAAAAAAGATCCTCTTTTCAAAAACACAAAAACTGTTTTTACCATTTATAACAATCCCTTTACTCATAAATTTAAAGGAGATTTAATGGGCAAAGTGAGAATGCTTGATATTGAAGATAACATGCTTGGTCATTTAAAGACAGCCGATTATGAAGGCTTCATTAAGTTAGGTGCTGAATTCGCAGACGTGGTAAACGTGGCCGGTGATAATAAAAAATTAGAAGGCTTAGTAAAGAAACTAAAAGAGAAAAAGGTGGAGTCGTATGCAAAAGACGATGATCACTCAGATTCATTTTTTAATTTATATACAGAACTGGTTGGGTAACCTGACAGCATTTTAAACTAACTTTTTAAGTCTATGTGTGGGATTGTTGCCTATGTAGGCCATCGACAAGCAAGTGAAATTATCATCAAGGGTTTAAAAAGATTAGAGTATCGTGGCTACGATAGTGCTGGTATTGCACTTCTTAACGGCAGCCTAAATGTCTACAAAAAGAAAGGCAAGGTTTCAGAACTAGAGACCTTTCTTCAAGGGCAAAACCTAACTAGTACCATCGGTATGGGGCACACACGCTGGGCAACGCATGGTGAGCCTAACGATGAAAATGCTCATCCGCATTATTCCGCCACAAAAAAATTAGCCGTCATACACAATGGCATTATCGAAAATTATAGTTCTCTTAAGCAAGATCTGTTAAGAAAAGGGCATCGATTTTTAAGCGAAACCGATACGGAGGTTTTTATCCACTTTATTGAAGACATCAAAGAAAAAGAAAACTGCTCTTTAGATGAAGCCGTTCGATTGGCTTTAACAAAAGTTGTGGGGGCTTACGCAATTGTAGTAATGTCACTAGAAGACCCAACTTTGTTGATTGCTGCGCGCAAGGGAAGCCCGTTAGTATTAGGTATTGGTAAAGGAGAGTATTTTATGGCATCAGATGCTACCCCTATTATTGAGTATACCAACGAAGTGGTTTATTTAAATGATCAGGAAATTGCAATTATAAATAATGGTGAACTAACCATTAAAAATACCGCTAACCTGCCCCTAACACCTTATGTTCAAACGGTAGATTTAGAATTAGAGGCAATTGAAAAGGGAGGATTTGAACATTTCATGATTAAAGAAATTTTTGAACAGCCGCGCTCTATTAAAGATTGCATGAGAGGTCGGTTAGATTCAGATTCAGGCAGATTAATTTTAGGTGGACTACGTGAATATTTAAATAAGTTAGTTAACGCAGATCGTATTCTCATAGTAGCCTGCGGAACTTCTTGGCATGCCGGGTTAGTAGCTGAATATTTCTTCGAAGAGTTTTGCCGCATTCCGGTAGAGGTAGAATATGCTTCAGAATTTCGTTATCGCAATCCTGTTATCAGAGAAGGTGATGTGGTCATTGCCATTTCCCAATCTGGTGAAACTGCCGATACGCTGGCGGCTATTGAATTAGCAAAATCAAAAGGCGCTATCATTTTCGGAGTTTGTAATGTGGTGGGTTCTTCCATCCCGCGCAACACACATGCAGGTGCATACACGCATGCAGGTCCTGAAATTGGAGTAGCCAGCACCAAAGCATTTACTGCACAGTTAACAGTGCTTAATATGATTGCCCTGATCGTAGCGCAACGGAAAGGCACAATCACAGAACAAAAATTTCATGAGTTGTTAGTAGAGATGGAAAACATTCCTGCTAAAGTAGAGAAAGCTCTCCAGCTCAATAAACAGATTGAAGCCATTGCAGATGAGTTTAAAGATGCAACCAACTTCTTATATTTAGGAAGAGGATATAATTTTCCGGTAGCATTAGAAGGTGCGCTTAAGTTAAAAGAGATTTCTTATATCCATGCAGAGGGCTATCCAGCTGCCGAAATGAAGCACGGACCTATCGCTTTGATTGATGAAGAAATGCCTGTAGTATTTATTGCTACCAAAGATAGCTCCTACGAAAAAGTAGTTTCCAACATCCAGGAAGTAAAAGCTAGAAAGGGTCGTGTAATTGCTGTGGTGACTGAAGGTGATAATCTTATTTCTAAAATGGCTGAGTTTGTTATTGAAGTACCGGCAACGTTAGAGCCATTGATGCCACTCGTTTCAGTTGTGCCTTTGCAGCTTCTTTCCTATCACATCGCAGTAATGAGGGGCTGCAATGTAGATCAACCAAGAAATTTAGCTAAGAGTGTTACGGTTGAGTAGTCAAGAATTCTTTTTTTAACAACGCACATATTTTATATCGCTCATCCTTAGTGTCTTCATAAACTGCGGAGAGCAGCTTATAGACATTGCTAATTTCAATTTTTTTGCACCACTCGAAAGGTCCAAACGGATAATTGGTTCCTAACTTCATAGCCAAATCAATATCGGTAGGAGTAGCCGTTCCTTCCTGAGCAGTATAATACGCTTCGTTAATTATCATACAAATAATCCGAGGCGTTACTAAACCAACGCGATCCTCAACAACGCAAAATTCTGTAGCAAGTCTATCACAAATCTCCGTCAATACTTTTTCACTTTCCTTTTCCTTCAGACACACTTCAAACAATGGTCTATTCAAAAAAGTAGGCATCCCACAAAAACCAAAAAATGAATTTTTACAATCCACAGAAGTGCGATAAAATAATTCAGCAAGAGAAATAGAGGTTGTATTTAAAAAGATAATTGCTTTTAATTTGCCCTCATAAATTTTTAATTGCACGGAATTTACCGCAATCAAAAAATCAAATATCACATCGGCTGATGCTAAACCAATCGCTGCATCACCATGATTAGTGGCCAGCACATAAATGTGCTCCATACCAAATTTTTGCTGGCACTCTTTCTCTTCTTCTCTATTTCCGATTATTAAAATGGTCATTCTTAAAACAGAATTTTTACTGATATTTGAAATCAAAACTAACAAAACATACCCCATGGCCAAAGAAGTAATTTACGCAGTAAATGCGCCTGAGCCGATAGGCCCCTATAGCCAAGCAATAAAAGCAGGCAATATGCTTTTCATCTCGGGGCAAATAGCCATTGATCGCTCAACAGGACAAATGGTTACATCCAGTATTCCTGAAGAAACTGTACAGGTTATGAAAAACCTAAGCGAGATCTTAACCTCTGCCGGAATGAATTTTTCGCACGTGGTAAAGTGCAGTATATTTTTAAAAGACATGAACAACTTTCAACAGGTAAATGAAGTCTATGGCAAAAGTTTTGCTTCTCAACCACCCGCACGCGAAACCGTAGAAGTAAGCCGGCTGCCCAAAGATGTAAACGTAGAAATTTCTTGTATTGCTGTATTCTAAAATTTCAACTTATAATTCGGGAGGCTTTCACTACTCTGGCTGGCTGTTGAATAGAACTTTTCTGATTTGCAAAAGTCCCTACCTATAAAGCTCATTCCGTAGCAATTTATTCCTGAAGATTTTGGTTTAACTTTGAACTCACTTTATACAAATGAGAGAAGTTAGAGTACGATTTGCCCCGAGTCCCACAGGGGCATTACACATAGGAGGCGTTCGCACAGCATTGTACAATTACCTGCTGGCGCGCAAACACAACGGCACGATGATTTTACGCATCGAAGACACAGACCAAAGCAGATACGTGCCAGGCGCAGAAGAATACATTATCAAATCATTAGAGTGGGCTGGTATTCAGATAGACGAAGGTGTTGGTAAGGGTGGTTCACATGCTCCATATCGCCAGTCCGAAAGAAAAGAGATTTACAAACAATACGCTCAAAAATTAGTAGACGAAGGAAATGCTTATTATGCATTTGATACCGAAGCAGAATTAGAGTTAATGCGCGAGCGACTGAAAGCTCAGGGCGATCCTAATCAACAATATAGTAGCAACTCTCGCTTGCAAATGAAAAATTCATTAACGCTTTCAGAGGCAGAGACACAACAAAAATTAAATGCAGGCGAGCCTCATGTAATTCGTTTTAAGGTTCCTGTTAATCAAGAAATTTATCTTACAGATTTAATCCGTGGCGAAGTTGTTGTTAACTCTTCGCAGGTAGATGACAAAGTACTAATGAAATCAGATGGCATGCCCACTTATCATTTAGCGAATGTGGTAGACGATTATCTGATGAAAATTTCTCATGTAATTCGCGGAGAAGAATGGTTGCCATCAGCCCCGTTACACGTGCTGCTGTATCAATCTTTAGGATGGCAAAATGAGATGCCTCAATTTGCTCATCTGCCTTTACTACTTAAGCCTGATGGCAATGGCAAATTAAGTAAGCGTGATGCGGATAAAATGGGCTTCCCTATTTTTCCTCTCAATTGGAAAGACCCCGCCACCAATGAGCTTGCAGTAGGTTATAAAGAAGTTGGTTATTTACCCGAAGCTTTGATAAACTTCCTAGCGTTCTTAGGCTGGAATCCGGGAACCGAAAAAGAAATTTTTTCTTTACAAGAATTGATTGATGAATTTACAATCGAGCGGATAGGAAAAGCCGGAGCCAAGTTTGACATTCACAAAGCACAATGGTACAACCAACATTACTTACGGAGTAAAAACAATTCAGAATTAGCTTCTTACTTGTTAGAGGATCTAAAAAAAGAAAACATTTTTTGCTCTCAAGAAAAGGCCGAAAAAATTGCTCATTGTTTACGAGAACGAGTTTCTTTCCCGCAAGAATTACGATTACAAAGCAATTTCTTCTTCTTTGCTCCCACTCAATTTGATGAACAAGTGATTCTAAAAAAGTGGAATGCAGATGCCGCTAAACTATTATTGGCTTACAGCACTGAAATAAAAGCAGCTAAAAATCTCAACGCTGAATTGGCAAAAATAATTTTAGATAACACAGCTAGTCAACTAGGCTTGAAAGCCGGCCAGATACTTCAGGTGCTTAGAATGATTCTCACTGGACAAGGTTCAGGGCCAGATCTAATGTTAAGTATTGAAATTTTAGGTTCAGAAGAAACCACTAAAAGGATAAATTACGCTTTACAAACCATCACCATAAAATAAAAAAATTATGGCCAAAAAAGAAGATAAGCCGAGCAAGAAGCAAGGTAAGCCTCGCGTTCATAAAGAACTCAACGGGTTTGAAGTTTCTATCGATCAATTCGGTCAATTAAAATCCAGCATGAACATCGAAAAAATAAATTTATTCTTAGATAAGAATGTAGACGATAAAAAATTATTAGAGAAAGAAGAAAAGGAAAGATTAAAAAAAAGCAAAAAGCAAAAATAATTTTATGGCCAATTCGCATGTTATCGATTATCAAATTAAAGGTGAAAGCATTCAAATAGTTGAAGTAGAATTAGATCCGCTCGAAACCGTAATCGCAGAGGCGGGAGCCATGCTCTTTATGGAAGATGGAATTATGTTCGAAACAAAAATGGGAGATGGTTCAAATCCAAATGCAGGCTTATTTGATAAATTATTATCCGCAGGAAGTCGCATGCTGACTGGCGAATCACTTTTTATGACCCACTTTACTAATCGTGGAAATAAAAAAGCTAAAGTTGGTTTCTCTGCCCCTTATCCAGGCACGGTTATACCTGTTGACTTAGCGAAAAGTCCAGGCAATGAATTAGTGGTGCAGAAAGATGGCTTCTTGTGTGCAGCCTATGGCACCAAACTTTCTATCATATTCAATAGAAAAATTGGTGCAGGGTTAGTTGGTGGTGAGGGTTTCATACTTCAAAAACTACAAGGCGATGGTCTTGCTTTCGTGCATGCTGGTGGAACAGTTATTGAAAGAACATTGAATAACGAAACGTTACGTGTTGATACCGGCTGCGTGGTCGCCTTTGAATCTCAAATTGATTTTGATGTGGAAAGAACAGGCAGTTTAAAATCGATGGTATTTGGTGGAGAAGGAATTTTTCTGGCCACACTAAGGGGCACCGGAAAAGTATGGTTGCAGTCAATGCCAATCAGAAAATTAATTCAAGCCCTTGCGCCTTACGGAAATAACAGTGGAAAAGAAGGAAGTTCATTATTAGGAAATTTATTTGAAGGTTAAGTCAAGTCAGAGAGTCTATAGATTTTCAAATAATTATGGTGAAACAAATAAAGCTTGGTTTAATAAGAGAAGGAAAAACTCCACCCGATAAAAGAGTTGCATTCACACCCATTCAGACAGAGGAAATTGAGCAACGTTTTGGTCATGTAAAAGTAGTTTGCCAACCGAGTGAAGCCCGCTGTTTTAAAGATCAAGAGTATCATGAATTAGGGATCTCTATCCAAGAAGACTTATCAGATTGTGATATTCTCATGGGAATCAAAGAAGTGCCAATCCAGAATCTTATTGAAGGAAAAACCTATTTATTTTTTTCACACACACTAAAAAAACAACCATATAATAGAAAGCTTCTTCAAGCAATTTTAAAAAAGAAAATAAGACTAATCGACTATGAAACTCTAAAAGATCACCAAGGCAACAGGTTGGTGGCATTTGGTCGTTATGCTGGTATTGTAGGGGCATACAATGGACTGTGGGCATACGGAAAAAAGTACAATCTCTTTCACCTTCGCAGAGCGCACGAATGTTTTGATGTAAATGATCTTAAGCTTGAATTAAGAAAAATAAATTTATCGCCTATAAAAATTGTTCTTACGGGAGCTGGGCGCGTAGGCAAAGGAGCGATGGAAACCTTAGACACTGCCGGAATTAGAAAAGTAAATTCTGAAGATTTTCTTCAGCGTAAATTTAACGAACCGGTTTATACTCAACTCAGCAGCGCAGATTATCATTCGCGTATCAGTAGCGGTCATTTTAATAGGGATGAATTTCACCAACATCCTGAAAAATACGCATCAACCTTTAACAGATTTACTAAAGTTGCTGACATTTTAATGGCGGGAGCATTCTGGAATCCGAATGCGCCAAAATTATTTACGCAAGAAGATATGCTCGCAGGCGATTTCAAAATGCGCGTAATTGCTGATATCACTTGCGATATTAAGGGCTCTATCCCAAGTACAAAAAGAGCCAGTACCATTATTGATCCACTGTATGACTACGTTGCTCGAGAAGGTGAAGTAGTCGAGTCTTTTAAAAACTTAGATAATATATCTGTTATGGCGGTGGATAATTTGCCGTGCGAACTTCCGAGAAGTGCTTCAGAAGAATTTGGTCGCGATCTAATTGATCGAATTCTTAAACCTCTTTTACTGGATGATGCAGAAGGTATAATGGCCAGAGCAACAATGGCCGAGAATGGCGAGTTAACCAGTGGATTCAAATATCTACAGGATTATGTAGATCAAATCGATTAGTAAATATGTTTTTATACAACATCACGGTTGGTATTGATAAAGCAGTTGAGATTGAGTGGCTGGCTTGGGTTAAAAACAATTACCTGCCCGCTATTCTTGCTACTGGGTATTTTCTTGATTCAAAATTGTACAAAATTGTTATGCAAGATGACGAGCAATCTGTCTCCTACAGCATACAATTATTTACAGATAAGATTGAAAAGGTGGTAGAATATTTAGATACTCACACTGCCACAATCATTGAGATGCACCGCCAACAATTTAAAGATAGGCATGTAATTTTTAACACGCTTTTAGAAGAAGTGTAAGGCTATTTACCACTCAGTTGAGCTTCAATCTGAGCAGCCTCCAAATGACAATTAATCCACTCGGCATCTAGTTTTGAATTATATTTTTTGTAGAAATTAATAGCAGGTTCATTCCATTCCAAAACTTGCCACATCATTCCAGTGCAATTCATTTTAATAGAATGTTGCATCGTTCGCTCAAATAATAAATTCCCTATTCCTTTTCCTCTGTGCGACTGAGTAACAACGATGTCCTCAAGATACAGGCGTTTTCCTTTCCATGTCGAATAACGATAATAATAGACAGAGATTCCCAAAATCACGTCAGCCTCTTCAGCCACATAAAAACCAAAAGTAGGATTATCACCGAAGCCGTCAATCTCCATTCGAGAAACGGTATTGCTTACTTCATGCAATGCATTTTCATATACGGCCAGTTCCTTAACTAAATCTAAAACTCTTGGTAAGTCTTCTTTTCTTCCTTCTCTTATCTGAATCATAACTTCACATGACAAAAATTTGCAAATAAAAAAGGCCACGCGTTTTGCGTGGCCTTTTTTCAAGTTCTAAATAATTAATATTCCCAAAGATTATGCTCCTTCTCCATCATCTTCATTTCTTCTTCCCAACGAGCAAATACTGACTCTCCAATTGTTCTTCCATTTAATTCATAAATCTGTTGGATACTTCTATCATCTGGATTCTCTACTTTCTCTATAATCCCGTGGAATAATCTCAACTTAAATGCATCTGTAAAAGTCTTATTTTCTGAAGGGTTGTATCTATTTCTCCATTGCACTTTATCGCGCTCATCGAGATTTTTGCTGTGAGCTGCTTTTTCTACAACCCTTAAAAAATCTTTGTAGTAGATAAAACCAATTGGGTTGATATCAGGAGAGCCACTTTTTTGAGCCATGATCCCGATGTATTGAATATCATAATACAATCTTGAACGTCTTTTATCAAAAATCATATCTTCAACTATCGTAAGAGCGACAAGTTGATCTTTTGTATATGACTCTGTCTGGCTAGATGTCAATTCCCACCATTGGTTATCACTAGGCAAATGACCAATGTTATCATTTCTAGTTGATTGATAATTTTTACCTAAATAATAGGCTGTCTCAGTAGTCACATAAGATTTTTTAGCATCATATGGAGGCTCATTTACAGCCTGATTACTAACCAAGACTTCTGACGGGGCATATGCATTCTTAACTGAGTCACCATCATAAGCGATCAGATTGCCATTAGAAATATTCTTCAGTAAGAAGTCTGCAATGTCTGACTTAGCAGATTTAAAGCCGGCATTTTGTTTTTCCTTTAAATCTACCGTACGCCAAACACGAAAGCGATAGAGCTGTTCGTAGAAAGGAATTCTCTCAGTAGAATTAGGATTGATAATGGTGTCCTGCTGAGCAAACACACTACCTACAAAGCCTAAAGACAAAAAAACTAATGTTGCAATCCTCATTTTCATAATTTCTTATCTACCCATAATGTAAGAACCTTCCAGCTTTGCATTTACTGGTTTATTATCTGCATCACCTGGATCCCAAGTTGAACGAACAACCTGAACATTAAATATAGAGAAACTGTCACCAGGACGTAATCCATATTTAGAGATTTCAATTGTACCGGAATTTAAAGTGATAGGAGTTTTACCAGTGATCTGAAGAACCATGCTTGTGATTCTGTAACCAGCATCCTTTGCATTTTGTCTCTTGAAAGTATCATCCGTAATATCTGGAACAAATTTCACGATCGAAGTTCCAGGAGGAATACCTTTTTTAACATCGTAATCACCATTCCCAACCATCAATTTGGCACTTGGTTTTGGTACTTCTTTAGCTTTGAATTGCTTCACATCAATTTGTACTCCACCCACTGCAACTCTCACATCCATTTGAGGACGAGTTGGAATAAGAACAAACTTACCTGGCCCTTGTTGTACTACTTTGCCTTGATCACCAGGGACACTTAAGCTAATTCCTGAAGACTCAGTCATACCTTGTACACTTACCGTAACTTCATTTCCGCAATCTAAATAAAGAGTACTTGCACCTTCTGATTCAAATTTTGCTACTGGACGAATTACATTGTATTCAATATTCTGAATAATCGGAGCGTGATTTGGAACAACTATTTTAGCAACATAAGTCATCTTTGCGATTCCGCTTTTATCATAGTTAGAAGCACTTGCTGTAAATTTGATTTTGCCCATTTTGATCTTAATACCTGGAGAAACTTCAACTTCTTGTACTTTCACGGACTCGCTTCCTTTAAACATTGTCGGGGCTTCACCACCAGAAGCAGCTCCAGCCAAAAATAAATCACCTTCGTAAGGAGTACCCGCTACAACACTATTAGATACTGCTCTAACCATAGGAACCAACTGATCAACTTTATAAACTGTTCCCTCTGTCAATGCAAACAATTCATTAAGTGCGGTTCTCTCGTATTCAAGCATTTCAGTTTCCATCTGAGTTACGTATGCAATTGCACCCATAGTTGGAGTACCGTGGAAAGCAAAAATTGGGTATTGTTGGTTCTTCAATTCTGCCTTAGCATCTTTAAAGCTTTCATATTGACCTGCCGTTTTAGTAATATTTCCAAAAGGCTTTGGAGACTTCATAATATCATTCAGTTGTTTGACATGATTATTAAGAGCTTTTTCAAAACCCACAGCTAAACTTGGACCATCTTTATCATTCAACATCAACTCATCAGCATGGTGAGTGTCTTGAACTTTATCTTTAAGTGGCTGACCATCTTTACCTGTTGACATTTTTTTCTTAATGTCATCCATATAAACAAGTGTAGCTTTTGTAAGCTCTCTTACTTTTTTAGCCTTTTCCTTAGCCTCATCTACCGCAGCGCTCTTTACTGTCGAAGCATCTATGGATTTCAAAATAGCATCATTTGAACTTCCGCTATCTTTTACAAGTTCAACGAGCGTTTCATCTATAATGGCAAATTTCTCAAGTACTGCACTACTAACATTGAGAGCCAAAAGCGCTGTCAATACCATGTACATCATACCGATCATTTTTTGCCTGGGTGTTTCCTTGCCACCTGCCATGTTTAATTAATTTAAATTGTTAGAATAAGATCCTAAACCCTTAATACCTGTAATTAATTACTGCCTTTCATTGCAGTAAGCATGCTACCATACACTTTATTAAGTGCAGTCAAATTATTTGTAAGTGTGCCCAATTCACTAGTAAACTTAGCTGTGTTCTCACCTGTTTTAGCTAGTCCTTGCATAGCACCTGTAAGACTTTCGTAATATTTATTGAGGCTTTTTACATGAGTATCTGCATCTTTAAGCTCCATTTCATACACTGTATTCAAAGCAGTCAAATTTTTGGTCACTTTCTGAACCTGAGCATGGTACTCACTTGTATCTTTAGAAGCGTCTGCCATGGCACCAACAGCTTTCATTGCTGTACCATAAGACTTATTCATTTCAGTTAACGATGCCGAAGCAGCTTGTACATTTTTAGCGTAATCATTAGTAGCAACGGCTGCATTTGATAAGTTGCTCATCTGCGAGGCCGATGTTGCGAGGTTAGTTAAGCCCTTACCTAAATTGTCCAATAGATTTTGATCTACCTTTGCGGTTTTCAACATTTCGTCAATTTTCAACAAAGGAGACTCTCCTGCTGCGGGGCGATTGCTTATTCTAGAAGCTGTTTGATTAACAGGTCCCTCATAGTCCTCTGCCAACTCAGGATAAACTTTAGACCAATCGGCTTCAGCGTGTTTAGGTTCAAATGAACTTAAGAAGAAGATGACTGCTTCTGTTCCAAGTCCTAAAATCAACATTTCGTTAGCTCCTTCCCAGTGTTGAATTTTGAAAAGTGCACCAACAATAACAACCGCTGCTCCAATGCCGTATACTTTGGGCATTATGGTTGTAAATAATAAGTCAACAAATCCGCCTTTTTTCTTTGCCATGGTTCTATGAGATTTAGGTTAGTCTGAGTTTTTTATAAATATAAGGGTAGTTTTCAATTATTGAAATTCTGTTCCTGATGAGCGGCCTAAATTAGTCATCGCACATCTAAAGCCAATGTAAGCACGTGTTGAGTCTTTGTATTCATACGTTCTAGTGCCCGTTTCAAGATAGTATGCTACATCTTTCCAAGAACCTCCACGAATTACTTTACGCGCATTATACTTTTCTTTTGAGTTGCCCTCTTTATCATATGCATTTTTATCAATGAATTGTGGATTCAAATCCCAAACGGTTGGAACAGAGGCAGGGTTGAAATCATCTAAACACCACTCTGAAACATTGCCCGACATATCCACCAAACCATAATCGTTAGGAAAATAAATACCTACCGGAGAGGTATAGGCAAAGCCATCATCGTAATAATTACCACGGCCTGGCTTGAAGTTAGCTAACATACATCCTTTAGAGTTACGAATATACGGATTGCCCCAAGGGTATTTATTCATATCTCTTCCGCCACGCGCGGCATATTCCCACTCTGCTTCAGAAGGAAGACGGAAAGCTGGCATAGGTGGCTGACCACCGTTTACTTGTCTCCACTCATTCAAAAATGCTGTCCTCCACTTACCAAAGAAATTTGCTGCTTCCCAACTAACTCCAACCACCGGATAATCTTGATATCCAGGATGCTGCCAATAGTAATCTACCAATGGATCGCCCATGTGGTGAGTAAAGTCTTTCATCCAAACAGTTGTATCAGGGTAGAACTTAGCCATAAACTCTTGCTGGCTAACTGCAGGGAAATTAGTTAACTGCGCACCCCCTTCAGCACCCATAAAAAAGGCGGTGAATTGAAGATACTCATCGTTGGTTATCTCGGTCTCATCCATGAAAAGAGGACCAATTGTAATTTGCTTATTGAAATTGATTTGCGTTGATGCGGGGTCTTCATCTGCCTGCCCCATGTGAAAGGTTCCGGCTGGAATGGGAACCATACCATACGGTATTACCATTGACCATCCTTCTTTTCTTTCAATTGTAGATTGACCCACAACTTCACCTTGTGCATCACCTCCGCCACCTTTTTTACCTCCTATACCCAAGAGCCCACAGCTACCTACCACTGAGGAGGTAGCTAAGATTATCGCATAGTACAGAACTTTCTGAGAAACACTTTTCTTCATAGGTTTTTTGTTAGTACACTCCTTATCTGTTGTTAGTTTTTCTAACGAGCAGACTCGAAAGTTATTCTTTTTTCGCCTTTTAATTAAACACTAAGCGTCCAAATTCAATAAAATCGCTAAAAAAACAAAATTATTTTTTGCTTAGTGCCTGTATCTTGGGGTTCTGACTACTTTTTTACCGCTTCCGGGATTGACTGGAAGCTCATAAGTAAGCATTAATTCATGGGATGTAGCCTGTTTTGCAGCCTGATCTTGAATTACGTAATCAAGACCGTATCCAATTTTCAAAGATTTATCTTTTAACAAACTATACCCTAACATTAAGATGGCAGCTTCTGAAGATCGAAAGGATAAACCTCCCCACATAGTATCTTTATAATATGCCAAACCGCCAACATTAACTGTAGTTTTGGTAAAGTCTGATTGTATAATTGTCGAAATGTGAAATTTGAGATCAAAATTAACTTCATAATAATATCCACCAGTTAAGTAAAGGTGAGTTTGAAGTGCATTTCGTTGACTAAGTCCAAAATCAAAAGTGGAACGGAGTAAGTGGTTAAAGCTTACTCCAACATAATATTTTTCCTTTCTCCAAAATACACCAAACGCCATATCAGGCCTTATTTGAGATTGAGAGCCTCTCTTATCGCCTAGAAGTGGATCATTGGGATCGATGTATCTATACTGATCAAAGTTGATAGTTTGAGAATATATCCCCGTACGAATTCCAAAGCTTAATTTGCTATCCTTAATGCCAAGATGATACGCATAAGATGCTTGAGCTTCTAAGTTATTTTGTGGCCCTAACTGATCATTTACTATGTACGCACCAAATCCACTATTCAATTTAAAAATTGGAGCAGTCATCGTGATGATCTGTGTGGTAGGAGCACCGCCTCCCCCCAATGTAGGAGTGTAACCTAGCCATTGACTTCTGTGTATTGCCGTAAGCTTGGTAACACCTTCTACTCCTGCAAAGGCAGGATTATAATATAGAGTGTTGAACATGTAATGGGTAAATTGAGGATCTTGCTGTGCTTGTATTTTGATCAAGCCAAGAACCATCAAAAGACTCATCAGTAGTAACTTTCTTATCATTTAGAATTTAAAACAGACTTAAAGATAAATCAAATTTATAGAAACAGACAACTGAATGTAATTAAAGTGCAATAAAATATAAACCTAACTAAAAACGTAAGGGTGAAGCTATTATTTAATTCCGTTAGCTTTTTTTATATAAAGTTCAAGAGCACCAGTCATCGAGGGCGCATTAGGCAGGGGAGCCTCGATATCCAAAAATAGCCCTGCATCTTTAACTGCTTTAGCCGTAGTTGGGCCAAACGCAGCTAGTCTCGTATTATTCTGTTTGTATTCGGGGAAGTTAACAAATAATGAATTTATACCGGAGGGGCTAAAGAATGCTAAAATATCATAAAAGACATTTTTAAGATCGTTGAGGTTAGCAGCAACTGTATGATTAATAATTGCTTCGGTAAACGTAAATCCGTTTTCTTTTAAAAAATCAGGGATGTCATTTTTTCTAATATCAGAACAAGGGAAAAGAAATTTTTCGTTTTTATGCTTCTTAATTATTTCGAGTAAATCTTTTGTGTCCTTTAGGCCGGCAAATATTTTGCGTTTTCGGATGACGATGTATTTCTGAAGGTAATTTGAAGTCTGATCAGAAATACAGAAGTATTTCATTTCGGGAGGCATTTCTAATTTTAACTCTACGCAAAGAGCAAAAAAATGGTCTACTGCGTTTCGGCTTGTAAAAATAATAGCCGTGTGCTGCATAATTTCTACTTTCTGCTTGCGAAACTCTTTAGCCGGAACTGGCTCAACCTGAATAAATGGTCGAAAGTCAATTTTTAAATTGTATTTCTCTGCAAGTTTAAGGTAAGGTGAATTAACATCTGTGGGGGCTTCCTGTGCGACTAGAATGCTCTTTACTTTTCGCATTCTGTCCGTAGCAGTTTCTGTCATATCAACACGTATCGGGTTGGGCTTAGTAGAAAAACACCTTAATCAAGACCATTAGCGGGATGATTTCGGATACACAAAGGTAGGAAAATAAATGAAAGAAATGGAAAGGCATCCGGCTCATTAATTTGAAATAGACAACCGTTGTTCCTGCAATGAAAATAGTTGAGAGAATAGAAATTAAAAAGTAGAAATAATTTTCATCCCGAACACCAAAGACAAAATAAAGCACACAAATTATCGCAAGAGTGATAACTGAAAGCAAAATTGTTCTCATAAAATTGAAAAACTGAAAACTAGCTGTGTCTCGGAAGGCAAATAATGAGGTAAGCAGCACCAACCAAATTAATTTGAACATTAAACCAGCATAAATAATTAAGGACAATACCACCCAATGCCAAAAGGCCTGCGCAGTTGAGGTAATTGAAAACTGTTGAGAAAGCCAAAATTGGTCTCCTATAAAGTGAAAAGCAATGATAAGCATGAGCCCCGTAAAAAAACTTCCAAATAAATAGATCAACAAGTTTACACTAGAAGCAATACGAAGCGTAAGGGTACTGTCATCTTTATCTTGAAGAGAAAACAGTTTATTCACGTTAAGATAATCAATTGTTAATGCAGGGTTCGTACGCCAGAACAGAACCGCGCAAATAATTAGCATAAGAGTAGCCAATACAGAAAAATCTAAAAAATAATTTCCCTTTCTAAGAGTGAGTGGTTTATCAATCTTTAAATCTGATTGGAGTTTGGTAATAATGTGATGAACTCCATTCTCTGAATAAACACCAACAAATAATTTGTTTGGATAGAGATCAGTTAAACTATCGACAGATAAACGTGTCTTCCCTGCTTTTTGTACTATCAATTTGTTATTTACAAAAACAGAATACCGCTTCCTTCCATCAACTACCAAAAAATGTCGCTTATCTGTTTTGGGGGTTATCCAAAAATAAATTGCCTTTGTTGATTCATTTTGGTAAGAGACAAATTGATCGTTAATATTAATTTGCCATCGACTCTTTAAATCAAGAATATCTGCACCTGGCTGAGCCGCTGCTAATATGACTATAGATAAAAGAAGAAAATTGATGAGTATTGTTTTCAAGCGAAAATTAAATCACTCAAAAATATCAGAATAGAGTGGCATAACCGAAACGATTTCTATTGTTTTACAAATAATCCTAATAAGCATTAAATGGCCGGCTTATATATTCACATTCCTTTTTGCAAGCAGGCATGCCATTACTGCGATTTTCATTTTTCTACTAACCAAGAATTAAGGCAGCGGGTAGTAGAGGCCATAAGTAAAGAATTGAAGTGGCAACGTGAATATCTTAATAATGAATCTATCGAGACAATTTATTGGGGTGGGGGAACACCCTCCATTTTGTTAAGAAATGAGTTGGAAATAATTCTGGATTCTATCTTTAAAAATTTTTCGGTTGTCACCCATCCTGAAATAACTCTCGAAGCTAATCCGGATGATTTGACTTTTGAAAAACTGGCTCTTCTTAAAAAAATTGGCACCAATAGGCTGAGTATTGGCATTCAATCTTTTGATGATAGTATTCTTCAATTTTTTAATCGTGCCCATAATTCAGTAGAAGCAGAACAATGTATATCAATAGCAAGAGAAGCAGGATTTAATAATATCAGTATCGATTTAATTCACTCTACACCTGGCCAATCTTTAAGTGCCTGGAAATCGAATATTGAAAAAGCGCTGGCTCTTCGCCCCGAACACATTTCTGCTTATTCACTTACCATTGAAGAAAAAACAACTTTTGGCCAATGGCAAAAGAAAGGCAAACTTCAGGCTATTGACGAAAAAGAGTCTGCCGAACAATTTGAACTGTTAATTGAATCTTTGACACAAGCCGGCTACGAACACTATGAGATTTCTAATTTTAGCAAGCCGGGATTCGAATCAAAACACAACAGCAGCTATTGGAAGCAAAAAAAATATCTAGGGATTGGCCCCAGTGCACATTCTTACGATGGCATAAGTAGGCAGTATAACATAAGCAACAACCACCTTTATGTTAATTCAATTGAAAGCGGAAAGATACCCTTTGAAAGAGAAGTATTAACTCGCGCTAATAAAATCAACGAATACATTTTTACTACTCTAAGAACGATGTGGGGAACAGATCTTGGCTATCTTGAAAAAGAGCTAGACTATCGCCTAGCTGAAAATCAATTTTTTCAGACTTTTCTGGAGAAGGGATTGGTAGTAGCTAACCAACATATTATTAGACTTACATCGAAAGGTAAGTTGCTGGCAGATCAAATTGCCTCTGATCTATTTATTTCTGAATAATGTATTCGAAGGAATCAACCAGAAATTACTAATTTTCTGCCATGACAGAAGAAGAGAAAAAAGTTTACATGCTTTTAAAGGCAGTTATCTATCATTATCATGGATTAGATGAGCCTGAAAAAATAGATTTGGAAGAAACCTCTGTTGAATTAAATGCAAAGGAACAATTAAAATGGGCATTGGATTTTATAGCTAAAGATTACCTCACATCCTTCGATCGAGCGCGAATTTATTTGAACGCGATTATAGGAGATTACGCTAAAGAGAAAAGAATTGAACTCATTAATATGGTGTGGCAGGCCAATAACTTAAAGGGCTATGTTACAGAAATGGAAGCAACCGCTATGCTTAAATTAGCAAAAGATTGGAGTGTTGAGAAAGAATTGATTGAATTGGTTCTTAAGTAAGCTTCGTACTTACAAGCTCATCATATCTTTAAATTTGGCTGCCTGCCTGCGACTCACTTCAACTTTATCTCCGCCTTTTAATCGCACCATTAGCCCACCGTTAAACCAAGGCTCAATTCCTTCCACCCAACTTAAATTAACAATATGCTTGCGGCTTGCGCGAAAGAAAGCTCTCTCGTCAAGTTTTTCATCCAGCGCGTTTAGGGATTTATGTATCATCGGGCGGTTTACATCAAAATACACTTTAATGTAATTTCCATCAGACTCAAACATGCGCACGTTTGCCAAGCTTACAAACCAACAGCGCTCGCCATCTTTTACAAACACCTGATCTTCTAATCCTAATTTCTTTTCGCCACTTCTGCCAGACTTAGCTCGCTCTTTCTCCATTACTTTACTTACCGCCTCACTCAATCGCTCAGCTACTATTGGCTTTAACAAATAATCTAAAGCGCTCACTTCAAAAGCTTTCAATGCATATTGATCGTAGGCAGTGGTGAAAACTACTAGTGGTGCAGAATCCAAAGATTCAAGCAGTTGAAAGCCGGTGCGGCCGGGCATCTGAATGTCTAGAAAAAGTAAATCGGGGTTTAATTCTTCTATCATTTTCTCTGCTTCATCGGCATTCATCGCTTCTCCCACTACTTCAATAGAAGGATGTGCCTCTAACAGTGTGATGAGTTCTTTGCGAGCCAAACGCTCATCGTCAATTACCAGTGCTTTCATTGTTATAGTCTGATTGTAAAGGGGGTAAATAAACCTCTGTTAAAACAAAATTATCCTTTTCGTTGATGATTTTAAAGTAAGCGGCATCTCCATACAACAATTTTAATCGCTGAATGGTATTGTTAATGCCTAAACCATTTTCATTTTGATGGCTGTTTACATAATGGCCACTGTTTCTGATGCGGATTACCAAACCACTATTGAGAGCCTGAGTTGAAACCTGTATAATGCCGCCACGAGTTAGCTTTGAAATGCCGTGCTTCACTCCGTTCTCAACTAAAGTTTGGATCATTAATGGTGGCACCATAAAATCATGTGAGTCTGGGTGAATATTAAATTCTGCCTTTAAACGCTCTTCAAACCGAATACCTTCCAGCCCCAAATAATCTTTCACCATCTTTATTTCATCGTCAAAGCGTGTAAGCCCTCGCTTATCCATCGTTAGCGAACCGCGAAGAATATTAGAGAGTTGATTGATGGCCATCTTTGACTTTTGCGGATTTTCATCCACCAACGCACGAATGCTATTCAGCGCATTGAAAATAAAATGAGGATTTAGCTGAGATTTTAAATTATTAAGTTCAATCTCTTTTACAGATGCTTCATATTTTAATGACTTATTGTAGCGCTCAAAATAGTTGTAGATAAAATAAAGAACCGACCACAAAAAAAAGATAATTGCATAGAAAACCGACTGCCCTAAAAAAACATAAGGGTCTAGTGCCACTCCTTGTTTAAAAAGACCTAGCGGAATAGAAACCGGTATACGAAGCAAATACATTAATGCGCCCAAAACGAAAACACTGCCAATGATTTTGGGTATCAATCTGGGTAGGCTAAGATTAAGCCACCGAGCTGATAAGATGATATTTCTAAAAAAATGACTTACCAGTAAACAAAAAAGTGCTTCGTACAGCAGAAATAATATTCTTTGTGTGCTTACTTCTGCCGAAGAAGAGTTGAGTATAGAAGCAGTTATTTGCACTGCGGCATAGAATGACCAACCGCCTATTTGAAGGCTCCAATACAATCGGTTTTTATTGTTGATCATTTCTGCAAAAGTAAAGATTCAAAACCGAGAATTTTGAAAGTTTACATCAGAGGTAAATAAAGCGCAGCGCTAAATACTTACTCTCATAACTTCATCCTTTCCCTTCGACAAAAGAGAAGTGTGAGGGTTTTAGAGATGCCTAAACCTTTTGAAGCTCAGGCTTCAAAAATTTTCCTGTATAGCTGGCCGGATTTTTAGAAACTTCTTCGGGTGTGCCTTTCGCAATAATGCGGCCACCACCGGCTCCGCCTTCGGGTCCTAAATCAATAATATAGTCTGCCGATTTAATTACATCCATATTGTGTTCAATCACCAACACGGTATTACCTTTATCTACCAGTTTCTGTAGCACATCTAGTAAATGGCTAATGTCTTGAAAATGTAATCCTGTTGTGGGTTCATCTAAAATATAAAGCGTTTTGCCTGTATCGCGTTTAGAAAGTTCGGTGGCTAATTTTACGCGTTGTGCCTCTCCTCCTGAAAGCGTTGTGGCATGTTGTCCGAGCGAAATATATCCGAGGCCTACCTCATTTAACGTTTCAATCTTGCGCAAGATCCGCGGCAGCTTATCAAAGAAAATAACTGCTTCCTCCACCGTCATATCCAACACATCTGAAATCGATTTTCCTTTGAAACGTACTTCTAATGTTTCTCTGTTGTAGCGTTTGCCCTTACATGTTTCGCAAGGCACATACACATCGGGTAAAAATTCCATTTCAATCAGGCGCAAGCCAGCACCTTCACATGTCTCGCATCGACCGCCTTTAACGTTGAAAGAGAATCTTCCTGTTTTATAGCCGCGAATTTTTGCCTCGGGCATTTGCGAAAACAAATCGCGGATGTCTGTAAACACTCCTGTGTACGTTGCGGGGTTCGAACGAGGAGTTCTGCCAATAGGAGATTGATCTACTTCTATTACCTTATCAATCAATTTAAGCCCGTCTACTTTTTTGTAAGGCAATGGCTCTTGCCGTGAATTAAAGAAGTGCTGATTTAAAATTGGAAATAATGTTTCGTGTATCAATGTTGATTTGCCACTGCCCGACACACCCGTGATGCAAATGAAAGTACCAAGTGCTAATTCAAGATCTACATTTTTTAAATTATTGCCCGTAGAACCTATCAACGAAAGTTTTTCGCCAGAGCCTTTTCTTCTTTCTTTAGAATAGTTGATTCCGATTTTGCCGCTCAGGTACTTTGCCGTAGTGCTGTTGATCTTTAAAAAAGTTTGTGGGTCTCCTTCTGCCACAATATTTCCACCATGTCTGCCAGCACCGGGGCCTACATCAATAATATAGTCTGCTTCCAGCATCATCTCTTTATCGTGCTCTACCACAATTACAGAATTTCCCAAATCACGTAAGTCCTTTAATGCTTTAATCAATTTTGCATTATCTCTTGCATGTAAGCCAATGCTGGGTTCATCTAAAATATAAAGTACGCCAACCAGTTGTGTTCCAATTTGAGTTGCCAAGCGGATACGTTGTGCTTCGCCTCCGCTTAATGTTCTCAATGGTCTGTTTAGGTGTAGATAATCTAACCCAACATCTAATAAAAAGCCAATTCGCTTTCTAATTTCTTTTAATACTTCTGCGGCAATTATTTTTTGTTTTCCGTTAAGGCGGCTTTCCAATCCTTCAAACCATTTCTTTAGCGCATCAATATTGAGTTCTGCCAGCTGCGCAATATTTTTTTGATCGATCTTAAAGTGAAGTGATTCCTTTTTCAACCGCGCGCCATGGCATTCGGGGCAAACTTTGGTGATGGTAAAATCATCTACCCATTTTTTGATGGACTCGCTGCCTTCGTCTTTTTGTTTTTGTAAAAAATTAACGATGCCTTCAAACTTGGTATTCCATTCTGTACCCGGATATTTTATAGAAGGTACCGCCACCGTCTCTTCATCGCCATAGAGCAAAACCTTTAATGCTTCTTTGGGTATATCTTTAATTGGTGTAGTCAATGTTAGCTTATATCGCTTTAATATTGCTTCAATCTTTTTAAATATCCAGATGTCTCGGTATTCGCCCAACGGCAAAATGCCCCCACGACTAATGCTTAATTTTTTATCGGGTATTACAGACTCTTCTGTGATTTCTTCAATCTGGCCTAAGCCATTACAGATTGGGCAAGCGCCATAAGGCGAATTGAAAGAAAAATTATTGGGAGCCGGTTCATCGTAAGACAATCCTGTTTTAGGATCCATCAAAAATTTTGAAAAGTGGTGCACTCTGCCATTCTCTTCTTGCACCATAATAATTCCTTTACCTTCCTTCAATGCAATGTTTACCGATTGGCCAATTCTAAAACGATCTGTGGCTAACGGAACAATGCGGTCAACAACAATTTCAATATCATGAATTTTAAAACGATCGACTTGCATTTTGGCAGTGATATCCATCACCTCGCCATCTACACGCACTTTAGAATATCCTTGCTTTCTTATTTGAACAAACAACTCTCGGTAGTGGCCTTTTCTTCCTTTTATCACTGGGGCAAGCACCAGCAATTTCCTGTTTGTAAAATTATGAATGATGGCATCTAGAATTTGCTCTTCGCTCTGGCGCACCATTTTGTCTCCATTCATATACGAGAAGGCTTCGCCTGCGCGCGCAAAGAGCAAACGCATGAAGTCGTAAATCTCTGTTACGGTTCCTACTGTTGAGCGCGGGTTTCTAGAAGTTGTTTTTTGCTCAATGGAAATAACGGGACTTAGTCCGTTTATTTTATCAACATCCGGTCTTTCAAGATTACCAATAAAACTTCTCGCGTAAGCAGAAAAGCTTTCCATGTACCTCCGCTGCCCTTCTGCATAAATGGTATCAAACGCTAAAGAAGATTTGCCGCTTCCACTTATGCCCGTAAGCACCACCAGTTTGTTTCTGGGAAACGAAACACTAATGTTCTTCAGGTTATGTTCGCGGGCACCAATTATTTCAATATAATCGTGACCCGAAAGGTCTTTGATTTTTTTAGCAGCAGAATTTGTTGACATGAAAGTTATTTCGGAATAGCCTAATTACAAAAGTGAGGCTAAGATTGTTGCGGTGCAACTAGATATTTTTTTGAATTTGTCAATCTTTCTTCATCCACTCGTACAGCTGATAATGCTCTCCATTCATCCCTAGTTTTTGATAGACATCCTTAGCCACTTTGTTGGTTTTATCTACATACAGTCGAATGCCCCTTAGATCATGATCGCTCTTTACCATTTGCTGGATGTATTCATACAGTTTTTTATAAACTCCTTTACCCCGAAAACTTGCATCCACATACACTGATTGTATCCATAACACTGTGCCGCATCTCCAATCACTCCACTCGTAAGTAGTCATTAAACATCCGGCAATTTGATGATCTTGCTCTGCCACATAATATCTTCCCTTCGAGCTGTCTTTAAAAAGTCTGTGAACGCCTTGTGAAAGGGTGGCTATGTCTAAGGTAAGATTTTCGGTTTCAAGAGCCATCTTTAATTGAAAATCTATGATGGATGGAATATCAGTACTAGTAGCTTCTCTTATTGTCATAGTTAATTTCTAATCAGAATTACTAAAGAGCTTGTTTAATATCTTCCATTAAATCTGTAGCATCTTCAATACCTACCGAAAAGCGAAGAAGGTTATCAGAAATTCCAACCTTGGCTCTTTCAGCAGCGCTTAATTTAGCATGAGATGTTTTTACGGGCGCGGTAATCGTAGACTCCACACCACCTAAGCTGATGGCCTTTTTAATCATTTTCAATTTTTTCAAAAATTTATCTGGGCTTCCCTTCACTTCAAACGAAAGCATTCCTCCAAAACCACCGGGCATTTGTTTCTTGGCAATTTTGTGGAGAGGATGATCTTTCAAGCCGGGATAAAATACATTGCCAATTTTCCTTTCCGCTTGAAGAAAATTAGCCAAGACCATAGCATTTTTATTTTGTTGTTGCACGCGCAATACAATTGTTTTTAAACTGCGCTCAACCAAGTAACAGCTTTGGGCATCTAGGCTTCCGCCAAAATGCAACGCACTCTCTTTTATTTTAGCGGTAAGCTTGCGAGATGAAATAACTGCCCCACAGCATAAGTCGCTGTGCCCTCCAATATATTTGGTTCCGCTATGGGTAACTATGTCAATCCCCATATCAATTGGGTTTTGGTTGACTGGTGAGGCAAATGTATTATCGATGATGGTAACAATGCCATGCTTTCTTGCAAGTTTAACCACAGCTGCTATGTCTGTAATTTTTAGCAAGGGATTGGAAGGCGTTTCAATGTAAATTACTTTAGTTTCTTTTCTGATAGCCTTTTCAAATTTATCCAAGTCATCGGTATCTACCATAGAAAAGGAAATGCCATAGCGATTCAATTCATGGAGAGCGGCATGGTGAGTGCCTCCGTACAAATCTTTTTGAAAAAGAATATGATCGCCTTGCTTCAGCATAGCGAACATAGAAGTCATAATTGCAGCCATGCCCGATGCGAACATCAACCCATCTTCTCCATTTTCTAAAGCTGCGAGTTTTTCAACAACTGCTTTTTGGTTGGGTGTATTGTAGTAGCGCGGGTAACGAACCTCGGTGTCGTAATCGTAGGCCGAAGATGTGTAAATAGGATTCGTTACTCCCCCGAATAAAGGATCTCCGAAAGAGCCAACATGCACACTTTGTGTAATTTTTGAAACAGACTTTCTCATTTTTGAAAATATTTTGATCAAATATAACCTCCTAAACCTCAAAAAATTAAAATTTTAAAGGTTTTGATCCTCCTTTTAAAAATACGGGAAAAACCCCGTTGATCCCACTTGCATGATAACCGAAGTTTGATACGGTTTAAAGGTTTAATTAAAAGTAAAGATGAAGGTACTGGTAGTTCATCGGCAGGAGGCCGTTTTAGAAAATATCAAAACACAGCTAGGGCATTGGTACATCCGCTCAGTTCATACGGGTCTTGACGGATTATTTGCCACCCGGCTAGAGAATTTTGATTTGATCTTATGTGGCTTAGACCTGCCGGTGGTTACCGGTATTGAAATGGTGCGATCCATCAGAAATTTTTCGTTGAATAAAAAAACTCCCATTATACTATTGGCCGATGGCAATGAAACCCCCGAACACGCACGGTTGATTTCTCTACTCAATGCCAATTTGTTAACGATGAAAGAAGTGGAAGAAATGGATGAATCAAAGATTAATTATAATTAATAACTCAAAAGCATTAATTCTATGTTACAAACAATAAATTACCAACTCGGCTTACTTCATTTCATGCATTTATTGGTAACAAGCGATGGGCACATAGATGAGCGTGAGAAGTCGGCAATTTATCAACTTCAAAAAGAAGAAAAAATACCACATTGGCTGTTAGACGATTTTGAAGATGCCATTTCTACCAGAAGTGAATTTGAAATATACATGCAAGGAGTAGAGTTTTTAAACAATTGCACTGAAGATGAAAAGTTAACAGCATTTGTCCATCTCTACCGATTGGCAGAGTCTGATAACACGGTTCACATCAGGGAAGTTAGATTTCTGTTATATTCTTTAAAATCCACACAGGTAGATTTTAAAGATGTGATGCTAATTGCCAAAATGGTGAAATCAAGACAGGCAGCTGCAGCTTAATCTAAACTTATCAATCCTTTTCGAAGCCCTTCTAACACCATGCTGGTTCGGCTTTGTATTCCCAATTTTTTAAATAATGCTTCTCTGTATCCATCGATGGTGCGTAAACTCAAATTCATTTGGTCGGCAATCTGGAGGTAAGTAAGATCCTGACATGACAACTTGAGAAACTCTACCTCTCGGTTTGAAAAATCGGGGGCTTCGTCCTGGCTAGATTTTACAAAGGATGCAATACTGCGATTATGGAGATCTGCATTGTAAAAACCTTTTTGGTAAACCTCATTTAACGCGCGCTCCAGTTCGGTGGGGTGAATATCTTTAAACAAATAAGCTGAGCAGCCAGATTTAAGCATTGTAATAATTGTCTGCTCCCTGTCGTTCATAGAAAGTGCTATCAGGCGCATGTCTGGATAATTTTTCTTTAACCAAACTGTTGTTTGTGGTCCATCCATACGAGGCATGGAAACATCTACCAGCATGATATCAGGAAGAGTTGCCAATCGAGAAATTTTTTCCTGAAGATCAATTCCATTAGAAGCCTCTACCAGTATTTCAAAATTAGTAAAGCCACTAATCAATAAACTTAATGATTTACTAAAGAGTTGATGGTCGTCTACCAATCCAATTCTAATCTTTCTTTCTTTGCTATGCATGTGTAGGTAGTTTAATACAAACTAATCTTCCTTCCTTATCTGCTTTCCATTGAGCCGTACCACCTAATACTTGCGAGCGATGTTTGATATTTATTATACCCCTATCAGGCTTCTTTTCATTTTCGCTCAACCCCTTTCCATCATCCAATACTTCAACAGAAATTAAATCTTCTGTTTGCTTAATATAAATTGAAATAGTGGTGGGGTCTCCAAGTCTAATTGAGTTTTGCAATGTTTGCTGGATCATTCTAAACAAAATAATTTGTTTATCAGATGGAATGGAAATACGATCGGGATGAGTAAAAGAAATCTGTACGCGATGCGTTCGGCCAATTCGGGCAATCTCCGCTTTTAAGTTTTCTATAAGATTAAATTTTTTTACCCAATCTGTAGTCAACGTTTTGCTAAGAGTTCTCAATTCAGTAATTGCCTTCGCTAGTGTTTTATCTGCTACCTGAAGTGTTTTAGAGGGAGAGGAACGATCTACTGATGCTACTAGTAATTTTGAACTGCTCAATAATTGTCCGATATTATCATGCAGCTCTTTGCTTACTTGGCTTAGTGTTTCTTCCTGAGTTTCCATTTTAGTTTTAAGTAACTCGTTCTGAAATTGATTACTTAGCTCCTTCTTTTCGATAATAAATTGCAATTGTTTTTTCTGGTATAACAAAAAAAGTACCACCAAGCCGACCAATAACAAAAAAAAGGCTGAAGCTATTAGCATACTGGTAATTTATAGCTAAGGGTTACCATTAGTCTTCGTTTTCGATGCGATAATTGAAAATAAGCATTCCGGCAATATGACATTTTATTTTATAAAACAATACGGGAAAAACCCCGTAAAAAATACGGGGTTTTTCCCGTTGACTAACTACGTCTACATCTCAATCTTGTAGTAAAATTGGTGGAGCCTCCACAAAACATAACAATACGAGACATTTTTAAAATTTTATGGAGAGATCTTTTCAGGCATTTTTTCAAATACTAATCTTCTTATGGAGCCTAGTGTTCTTACCCGTTCGTTTAATGGTCTCACTCTTTCAAAAAGAATGGATAACTATTTGGGATTAAACTACTCTGACAAACATTTCATCAGAATTAATTATTGATTGTTATCTCAATAATTAGAACAGTTCTTGGCATCTTGCTCTTCATAAGATGCAAAAGTATTTTTTTCACATCGCTTACAAAGGCAATCGCTATCATGGATGGCAATACCAACCAAATGTAATAAGTGTACAAGAAGTTTTTGAAACCTGCCTAAGTAAGATCTTAAAAACTAAGATTACAGTAATGGGCTGTGGCCGCACCGATGCACAAGTACATGCCACTCAATTTTTCTTTCATATAGAAGTAGACAAAAGCTGGGACTTTGATTTGTTATTTCGGCTAAATAAACTTTTGCCTCCTGATGTAGCGGTGTACGAAATAATTCCGGTGCAAGAAAAGCAACATGCACGTTATGATGCCACACAGCGTACCTACGATTACTTTATTCACACGTATAAAAACCCATTTCTAAGTGAGGGCAGCTCTTTATACATGGAGCGAGATCTGAATCTTACTGATATGAAAAAAGGTGTAGGGCTATTTGTGGGTCATAAAGATTTTAAAGCATTTCATAAAGGACCTACTAAATACAAACACACGCTTTGCAATGTTTCGTCTGCCAAACTTTTTGTAGATAAAAGGGGTAATAGAATCCGTTTTCAAGTTTCAGCTAACAGATTTCTGTCGAGCATGGTACGCACCATGGTGGGAACACTTCTTGAAATCGGTCGCGGAAAATTTACTGTTGCCGAATTAGAGAAATGTATAGAAACCAAAGCGCTTCCTGAGTTTATCACGCCTGCCTATCCGCAAGGACTTTATCTGACTAAAGTAATTTATTCTTATTTGGACATTCCTGCCCGAGCTGACTTTTCTCCCATCATGCAATTGGCAGAAGATGATTGGAAACTGCTTTAACAATTTATTTTTAACTCAATTTATACCGATGGCAATCCACTAGATGGTCGTTCACCAATCCGCATGCTTGCATGTGCGCATAGATAACCGTGCTGCCGACAAACTTAAATCCACGTTTAATCAAATCTTTACTAAGCGCATCTGATTCTGATGTGGTGGCGGGCACTTCTTTCAATGTCTTACGCTTGTTTATAATCGGCTTGGCACCCACAAATTGCCAGATGTATTTGTCGAACGAACCAAACTCCTTTTGCACTTTTAAAAATTGCTTGGCATTATTTACAGTTGCATAAACTTTTAAGCGGTTGCGTACAATGCTTGGATCTAGTAATAGTTTTTCTAATTTCTTTTCAGTAAAGCGCGCCACTTTCGTGGGATCAAAATCAGCAAATACTTTTCTGTAGCCTTCTCTCTTTTTCAAAATAGTGGACCAACTCAAACCTGCCTGAGCGCCTTCTAAAATCAGAAACTCAAAATGAATGCGATCGTTATGTACCGGCACTCCCCATTCTTCATCGTGGTATTTTATGTACTGATCAAAACCCAGGCACCAAGGGCAGCGATTAATATTATCCATTTCTAAAATTACTTATTTGATGTTAATTGTTTATCTTCCATACAGATTACGAACATGAAGATTTTTACTTTTTTATTTTTGGTGGCTAGTGGGGTTGGCGCATTCGCTCAATTCAGACCCAAGCACGCGACACTAAAATATGAAATACCTTCTGTGATTGAACCCAAATCTACCACGCCATCTGCTTTCGGACTTCTGCCCGACAAACCACAAACTTATAATTATCGAACACCAGCCCAAACCTCTTTGCCTGGAAATACATTTAATCAATCTTCCTCTTTTTGGATTAATAATGTGACTTCTCAATCGTACAACAACGGCCGGTTTGGCACATACTATTATTGGGATATTCAAGGGAACTTGCGGGGAACACGCGGGTTCATTGATCTATCCGGAAAAAATAAAAGAGGCGTGAAGTTATTGTTTCCGTGGCGCTAACTTTGGTCATGTTCTCAGACGAATCTCCAAAAAAGAAAATACGATTATCACCCAAAGAAGCACTCGTAAAAATTCAGCATTACTGCGCTTATCAAGAACGCTCGCACAAAGAAGTTAAAAATAAACTCTTCGAATACGGCCTCTACCCAAGTGAAGTAGATGAGCTTATCTCGCAAGCAATATCGGATGGGTTTTTAAATGAAGAAAGGTTTGCTAAAGCCTTTGCGGGAGGAAAATTTAGAATTAAAAAATGGGGCAAAGTAAAAATTCAAAATGAGCTTGAGTTTATAGGCGTAAGTAAGCGTAACCTCGCCACGGCTCTAAAAGAAATTGATCGAACCGATTACCTTAAAACACTAAAAGATTTAATTGAGAAAAAGGCTGCACAAACAACCGAGCAAAATCAATACAAGCGAAAAAATTTAATTGCCCGATTTGTGATCAGTAAAGGATATGAATCAGAATTAGTTTGGGACACTCTTAGAGAGTTGTAAGTTATCGGTTAATCCTTAATTGAAGTGGTAAGTTTTTCTACTAACTGACAACTCTTAACAATCAACTTCCAAAGGCTACTACCTCCGCTCCTTTCGGATTTAATAAATAAGATTTCACTAGATTTTGCACAACCCGATTGTCTTTACTTGTCTTTACAAAATTACGAGCAAGATCAAGAGAGCCAATACTTTCTTCTTTTGGCACAAAACCAAAGCCAACATAATTTCCGTTCTCAATTAACACTAACGATTTTTCTTCTGCCTTTCTTCCTTGGCCAATAATGGCTACCGATTCCCCTGCTTCAAAAAATGTATCAATAGCTTGTTGTGCTCGCTTATTATATTTTTTTACAGTCTCAACCTCCTGGCATGCACCTTTGCATGCGCCCGATTGGTGACTGAAGCAAAGTCCTTTTGCTAATTGCAAACCACTAAGCTTCGGGCACAATTCAAACTCTTTCACTTTATCCCACATAAAGTTCCACGCATCACCTTTCGAACTAAATGTGATTAATGGTTTCGTGCCTTTACTAATAACATTCACACAAAAGCGTAGGTAGCCATTGCGATCTTCATAATCAAAAATGCCCCACTCTTCTACTTTATATTTCTGTGCCAAATTATATTTTGGCCAAATTCTTCTTATCTCTTGCGATTCTAAAATGAGAGCGATCAATTCGCTGCCGGTTAATTCATATGTGATGTTATGAATTTCATTGCGAATATTTGAGCGATTCCATTCTCGCGCTTCTCCAGTAAAATGACCGGCAATCCTTTTTTTTATGTTGAGTGCCTTGCCAACATAAATTACTTGGCCGCGCGCGTCTAAAAAATAATAGACACCTGCTTTTGCCGGAAGTTTATCAAAATCTTCTTTAGGTAAATTAGGGGGAAGAATCGTTTCGCCTGAATTGCGTTTTAGCGCCTTTTCAATGACTCCCGAATTATCGCGCGCTAGGAGTATGGAGAAAATTTTTGCCGTTGCATGTGCATCACCTCCTGCTCTGTGACGATCCGGTATGCGAATGCCCAAACTCTCGGCCAACCTTCCGAGACTATATGATTCTAATCCCGGAATAATTTTTCGGCTTAACCGAACGGTGCACAATTTTTTTGTTTGCCAATTAATGCCAACGCTTTCAAATTCCTTTTTGAGAAAACTAAAATCAAATTGGGCATTATGTGCCACAAAAATTCTATCCTTCAGCCAACTTAAAATTTCTTCTGCTAAAATTTCAAATGTGGGTGCTTCTTCCACCATTTGAGAGGTGATTCCCGTAAGGCCAGTAATAAAATAAGGAATTTTTCTGCCCGGATTTAAGAGCGTGTGAAACTGATCCGTAATACGTGTGCCATCGTGATGATAGATGGCCAACTCCGTGATCTTGTGATTATCAGCGTAGCCTCCCGTAGTCTCAATATCAACAATGGCATACATGAATAACAAATGTAGCTATGATCTCATCAATTCTAAATATACTTTTGAATTCATTATTTTTAACCTAGTCAAATTTATCTTATGAACCTTATCCTACGATTTTTTCTGAACGGCCTAGCCGTATTAGCCACGGCCTACTTGCTTCCGGGTGTAGATGTAACAGACTATCAAACTGCTTTGATAACTGCGCTGGTGCTTTCCATCGCCAATATCATCATCAAACCTTTATTAATTCTATTCACCATCCCCATCACCGTAATGACGCTGGGGTTGTTCTTATTGGTGATCAATGCCATCATCATTTTACTGGTAGATCATTTCGTAACCGGTTTTTCGGTAAATGGTTTTTGGTGGGCGCTCGCCTTCAGTTTAATCATGTCTATATTCAACAGCATCATTGATGATATTTTAAAAGAGAAGAAAAAGTAAGAAACACTTTTCCTATGTGGCGATTTCAATTTTGTTAAGCACAGAGCTTTTTCAAAAGAGTTTGATAAGAAGCAATAAATGCTTAACTTACAAAATGAAACTTGTTCGATGTTCTTAAAATTTACAGCCATGAGAACTTTTATAACGTATCTTTATATGGGTCATCTCGTACTATTTATTTTTAGCTGCGACAAGAAAGAGAGCCCAACTACTGTGATCCTGTGTACCAAGGGTAAATTTCTATACCCTTGGTGTACCCCAGATCCAGACCTATCAGTTATTCAGGTATTCGATACTGCGATCGGAGGAGATTTTACAACACTTGTTAAGACATATAAAAACACAGTATTGGCTCATACAATTTTGAACAATGGAATTGGTTTGAGAAAAATAGCCAATACCTCAGACTCAATATTTTACTTCACATACGAGAAGAACAGGTACCCTGAATATGGTGTTTGTGAGGTCGGTAATCCTCCAAAAATCAATATAAGGATCACATCGATCATATCTGCAGCTTGCCCTACTACTAAAACCCAATAATCTAAGTGCTATAATCTTATCCTTGACTATGCGAATTATCTTTTTATTAGCGATGTTATTCATCGTACTCCATTTCGCAGATGCGCAAGTAGTCACCAATTTTAATAGTACTAGGGTCATAGATGCAAGAGGCAAATTCCGAAAGAGTTTTAAGGAAAAAGTGCCTCACTTTATCCCCTCTAAAGATGTTAAGATGCTCCTCGAAAAAGAAGTCAAAGAAGATGGCATTGGGGAAGCAAAGCCATTTAAATTTGCTGAGCCAGTAAAGGTTGACATTGATGTGATTAAAGAGGCAGCATGGGTTGAAGACAATGGATATGCCCACGGTAAATATACTATCGTAGCGGCTGGGGCAAAATCTATCAGTGCAAATTTTGATCAATTTAGACTTCCAAAACAATCCGAATTATACATATATAGTGAAAACGGTGAAATGATCTCTGGTCCTGTAACCGAAAAGGAAAATAACGATCACGGTTTTTGGGGCACGTGGGTTTACAAAGGTGAAAAATTAACCGTGGATTTTAAAGTACCCATTCCCAGTAGGGAAGAACTCAGGCTCCACATCTCTAGTGTAGCTTATGGATACAAAGATATTTATAGAACCGAGGTCGGTATTTACAATTTTGGGAACTCTGAACCTTGCAACATAAATGTTTTGTGTGCGCTTGGCATTGGATGGGAAAAAGAACGAAACTCTACTGTCTTAATACTAAATCGAGCAAGTTCATCTTTCTGCAGTGGTGCTTTGATAAATAATACTTCTAATCTAGATATTCCATATATTCTTACTGCTAATCATTGTTTTGTAAGCAACGATGGAAACAATGACCCATCGGAATGGAAATTTACTTTTCAGGCTTGGAGTCCAACCTGCACACCAACACAAAATGCTGAGGGCATCACATTTAATGGCGCAACATTAAAAGCAAGGAGCGCTAAAAGTGATTTCTGTCTCGTACAGATGAATACCCCTCCACCTGCCAGCTTGTGCATTACTGCCGCAGGCTGGTCTAGAAATACCACAAACGTACAGCAAACTACCGTTATTCACCATCCAGTCGGTGATGTAATGAAGATTTCTAGAGATAATAAAGCTCCTGTTTTTGATGTTTTTAATAATGCTCAATGTTGGCGTTTAAACTTAGATCTAGGGGCCACTCAAGGCGGAAGTTCAGGGGGTCCTTATTTTGATCAAAATCATAGAATAATAGCCCAGCATTTTGGTACTGGTCCTACTCCCACAGCACCCCTTGACCCAACTTGTGATAATAGAGTTAAGTTTGGAGGCAGGTTTGACATTTCATGGACTGGCGATGGAACAAGTAGCACACGATTAAGTAATTGGTTAGACCCTAGTAGAACTAATACCATGACAACCGATGCAAGACTTTCAGGTTTATCTATATTAGGCTCCAATTTTATTTGCTCCTCCACTGGTCAATTTCAGGCAACTGGTAGCGTAACTTGGTCTTCAAGTGACCCTTCTATTTTAAGTATAAACTCAAGTAGTGGTCTTTCCACAAGTCCAAGCAATTTAAATGGAGGTGTTATAATTACCGCTACTAGTACTGGGTGTGGCTCTTTTCAACCTTTAACCATAAAAACATTTGTAGGCGCTCCGCTTGCAAATAATTCAACTGTAATTTATCCTAGTGGCCAACGTAGTATTGATCCCGTAACCCTATGTGCGGGCTGTACATATAACTTTTTGGTTGACTATGTGGAGGGTGCTACATCTTATACTTGGATACTACCAACGGGATTTTCATTTATCAGTGGTGAGAATACCTCAACTCCGGGAATCCGAACCTCTACAATAAGTGGAACTTATACTTTGTACTGTTCTGCTAATAATTTGTGTGGGTCGAGTTATACCCACAGCTTAATCATAAATATTGGAGGCGGTGGACAGCAACAAAGAATTTCTGTTTATCCAAATCCAACATCGAATAATTTGACAATTGAGTCAGCGGGGTCGAGTTTGGCAATTTCCGATGCAAATCTAGTGGAAAAATTAAAATCTGGTGAGGTTGAAGACTTTTCAGTCAAATTGCTTAGCCCATTAAATTTGGTCTTAATGTCTAGAGAAAGTGAAAACGGCAAAATTGTATTTGACGTAAGTAACTTGCAAAATGGCTTATATTATCTACACATATTAAAGGGACAAGAACTGAGTATCCAGCAAATTCTAATTAGCAGATAAAAAATAGAGGCTCGCATAGAATCTTATCAAACACGTTCTAGAGTTAATCAATTTCATCTTAAAGGATTGATTTAACTAGTGGTTATAAAAATTTTGACGTGCAATTAATGATCGAAGAAGATTTAAATGATAACGAAGACGATTTATTTGAACACCACCGCATAGTTGCCGACCCTGGGCAAAGCCTACTGCGCATCGACAAATTTTTGATGGATCGATTGCCTAATGTTACGCGCAACAAAATCCAAAACGGTATTCGCGATGGGTTTGTAAAGGTAAATGAACAAGCAATCAAGCCAAGTTATAAAATTCATCCGCTCGATGTAGTCACCGTTTCGCTTCCTCAGCCTCCACGCGATACGGATGTAAAACCAGAAAATATTCCGCTCAATATTGTTTATGAAGATGAACACTTATTAGTTGTTAATAAAGAAGCGGGTATGGTCGTTCACCCGGCTTATCAAAATTGGAGTGGCACATTAGTAAATGCACTCACCTATCATTTTCAAAACCTGCCCGAAATGAAAGGGAATGAAGGAAGGCCTGGATTAGTCCATCGTATTGACAAAGACACATCCGGACTATTGGTAATTGCCAAAACAGAATTGGCTATGACATCTCTTGCCAAACAATTTTTTGATCATAGCATTGAACGAACCTATAACGCCATTGTGTGGGGGGTTCCCGAACTTACTGAAGGAACCATTAATGTAAATGTTGGGCGCAGTTTAAAAGACAGAAGAATAACAGTTGCTTTTCCAGAAGGTGATTGGGGCAGAACGGCCATCACTCATTATAAATTATTAAAAGACTTCCGCTACGTTTCGTTATTGGAATGTAAATTAGAAACTGGTCGAACGCATCAAATACGCGCGCACATGAAATTTATTGGCTACACTTTATTTAACGATGCTACCTACGGAGGAAACGAAGTGTTAAAAGGAACAGTATTCAGCAAATACAAACAATTTGTAGATAATTGTTTTAAGATTATTCCGCGCCAAGCGCTGCATGCCAAAACGTTAGGCTTCATCCATCCGGCTACAGGAAAATTTTTACAATTCGATTCGGAGCTACCCGCAGACTTTAAAGAAGTATTAGAGAAGTGGGAAGGATATGTGAAGAATCATTAGCACTAAGGCTGCATATTCAAAAAATCTACTCCAAAATAAATTTCCGCTAGAGCAACGTCTATACCAAGGGATTCAATGGCAACAGAATCTTGCATACCAAATGTTTCTGATAAGAGCCAGTTCGCATTAGTTTGTTTCACAAATTTTTGTAATCTGTATTCCAAAGAAGATAATACCCAATACTCTTTTAGGGATTCAATGGAACGGTATCGCATAAATTTCCCACCTGTATCGTAATCTGCCGTTGATTTTGAAAGTACTTCGCAAATAAAAACAGGGTTGAGGAGCGTATCAAATTTATTATCCAAGAATTTTTTTTCGCCACACACTACACTTACATCAGGATAGCTGTAAAGCGAATTGATAGGAGTATGAACTCGCATATCTGATCCATATGGCTGACAGCTCTTGCCTCTCAATTTTTGAACGAGCAAAGAAATGAGATTGACTGTAATCACATTATGCAGGTTAGAAGCTCCCGACATCGCAAATATCTCTCCCTTAAAGAATTCGCTTTTATAATCAGATTTTCTTTCTAATTCAAGATATTCTTGCTCTGTGTAGTTTCTATTTTGATATGTAGTTGTCATGTTCTTTATAAAGATAGTAAACTTTTTTGCCAAAGGAATGCGTTACCCAAACAAACTATTCAACTCTAAATCTACTCTTCCAACTATGGTAGAAAAATCTTCGATGTTGGCTACAAAGTCTAGTTTGTTTACATCAATCACCAAAAGTTTTCCGTGTTTGTAGCTGCCAATCCATTTCTCGTAATGCTCGTTTAGCGTTTTTAAATATTCCAATTTAATATTGAATTCAAAATCGCGATTGCGTTTTTGAATTTGCTGAACGAGTTTTGGTATGTCTGCTTTTAGGTAAATCAACAAGTCAGGTGGTTGCACAAAGTTAATCATCGAGTTAAAAATATCGAGATAGCTTTGGTAATCGCGCTCGTTAATATGCCCGCTCTTATGAAGATTTGCCGCAAAAATGTGAGCGTCTTCATAAATCGTTCTGTCTTGAATAATCGTCTTTTCGCTGTCGCGGATTTGACGCACTTGATTAAAGCGACTGTTCAAAAAATAAATCTGAAGATGAAATGCCCATTTGGTCATATCGTCATAAAAATCGCGCAAGTAGGGATTGTGCTCTACCGATTCATATAAGGGAAGCCAGTTATAGTGCTTGGCTAATTTTTCGGCCAGAGTAGTTTTGCCCGAACCTATGTTGCCGGCAATGCCTATGTGTTTGAGTTTTGTCACAAGAGATAATTATAAAACGAAGGTCGGTTTTTTAATGCTATTTAAACCATGGAAGGAAATTATATTCGTTTACAATTCTGTAAAATTCTAAGCATCTTCGCGTTAGAATTGAAACCATGAAGCAACTTTTATCATTCGTAACGGCACTTATCTTTTTTACGGCTTGTAATACTACCAAAGAAGAGTGCGCCTTTCAACCCGAAACATCTTCTATCAAAATACAATTAGATGTTCAATCATTGGAAGATTCCATTCTCTCGATAAAAAGCAAACAGCAACTGATCGATTTCTTCACGCGCCATACGGTGATGCGCGATGTGTTTTTCAATCGCCCCGGCTACCCGAGTGATTCTGCATTCATAAATGAATTATTTCATCGCTTCACCACTCCTGCTTTTGATACGCTGCTAATCGAAACTAAAAATGTTTTTGGCAATGGTGCTGAATTAAAAAAAGAATTTACGCAGGCATTTACCAATCTAAAATATTATTATCCACAGATTCAGATTCCAAGAATAGAAACAGTTATTACCGGATTAGAAAGTGATTTGTTCGTCAGCGATTCTCTCATCATTGTTGGGTTAGATTATTTTTTAGGAAGCAAAGCAAAATATCGCCCTAATATGTACGAATACATGTTGAAGCGGTACACTAAAGACTTTGTCGTTCCTTCAGCCATGCTCTTATATGGCATTGACAGCCGAATTAATTTGGTGAATCCGCAAGACAAAACAGTTTTAGCAGACATGCTTGCATACGGCAAGGCCTATCACTTCGCTAAGCAAATGTTGCCCTGTGTGGCCGATAGTGTTTTCATTGGCTACTCTGCCGAAGAAATTTCTGGCGCGCTCACAAATCAAGATATGATTTGGAAACGCCTAGTGGCGGATGAAGTTTTCTTTAACACTTCGCAGCAGACCAAACAAAAATATATTTCTGAAAGACCTAAAACAATTGAGGTGGGGGATCAATGCCCCGGCAGAATTGGTATGTGGGTGGGCTGGCAAATTGTAGATGCATACAAAAAGCGTAATTCAAAATTAACATTGCCCGAGTTAATGAAGATTTCTGATGCCCAGTTGATCTTTAAAGGATCGAAGTACAGACCGGAATAATTTCAAATTTAGAAACTGACCCTAATCATTGTTTAGGAAGAATTGCCCTCATATATTCGCACAATTTAAAATCAGTCTAAATAACGATGGCTAAGAATGTAGCGGAAATGTTACCGGGAGAAACGGCAATTATTGCGGGCTTTTCGGACGAACAAATCGGCTTAAAGCTCTTGGAAATGGGATTATTGCCAGGCACTGCTATTCGATTCAATTTTTCTGCGCCCTTTGGCGACCCTGTCTGTGTGAGCGTTTCTGATGTTGATTTATCGTTGCGCATAAACGAAGCCTCCACTATTTCAATCATCAATTAAATGGATCAAGGCAGAATCAAAATTGCGCTTACAGGCAAACCGAATGCAGGTAAGTCATCACTTTTTAATCACCTGACTGGGCTCAATCAAAAAATAGGAAACTTTCCGGGCGTAACGGTTGATAAGCGCATTGGTTTTTGTCAACTCGATAGCCACACAAATGCTGAAATAATTGACCTGCCCGGAATTTATAGCTTGTACCCGCGCACGCTCGATGAAAAAATTGTAACAGAAATTTTCTCAGATAAAAAAAGTGAACTCTATCCCGACAAGGTTATATTAATTGCCGATGCTACCAATCTAAAAAACTGTCTGCTGCTACTCACCCAGTTAATCGATTTAAAAATTCCAACCATTGTAGCGCTCAACATGATGGATCTTGCGGCAAAATCAGGATTAAGTATAGATGTAAAAAAACTCTCATCATCATTAGACATGCCCGTGGTAATGATCAATGCCAGAAAGGGACACGGCATCTTTGAACTAAAGCGAGCAATGGCAGCACCTCTGCACGCGTCTAAGAAATCTGTATTTCAGATTAGCGAAGAAATTAAAGGGGTGATTTCTAAAATTAAGAATCATTTTAATCTTACTACTGATTATGAAGCCTATCATTTTTTACAACAGGCAGATAATCTGGTTTTCTTAAATGAAGAACAGCGCCACTACATCCGATCGATAGCCAAAGAACATGAATTCTTTCCGCATAAATACCAGGGCGCAGAAACTGTAATGCGATATGGCTTTATTCAAGAGCTACTGAATACTGCTATTGTAAAACCTTCGCACCGCGATTGGAAAAGAGTATCGCACGGAATTGACAAAGTGCTTACACACAAAGTAGGCGGTTATGTAATTTTCTTTGCTGTGCTCTTCCTCATCTTTCAGGCAATTTTTGCGTGGGCGCAGATTCCTATGGATTTTATTGATTCTTCGTTTGCACAATTAAGCAATGTGCTTTCGAAAGAATTGCCCGCAGGGCCATTCTTTGAATTGATATCACAAGGCATTGTGCCTGGTATAGGCGGCATTGTAATTTTCATTCCACAGATTGCTATCTTATTTGCCTTCATTGCCATTTTAGAAGAGAGTGGTTACATGGCTCGCGTAGTTTTTCTGATGGATAAAGTGATGCGAAAATTTGGCTTGAACGGGAAAAGTGTAGTGCCCTTAATGTCGGGTTGGGCTTGCGCCATTCCGGCCATCATGGCTACGCGCACAATAGATAATTGGAAGGAAAGATTGATCACCATCTTTGTTACTCCTTTTATGAGTTGCTCTGCGCGACTTCCTGTTTTTACAATACTAGTGGCACTGATCATACCAGACACAAAAGTTCTAGGTTTCTTTAATTATCAAGGGTTAGTGCTGATGGGGTTGTATCTGCTCGGATTTTTAGCCGCGATACTTTCTGCATGGGGGATGAAATTTATTATTAAAACTACTGAGCGTAGTTTTTTAATAATGGAGCTGCCTACTTACCGAATGCCACGATGGGCAAATGTTGGCTACACCATTGTAGAAAAAACGAAAGCATTTGTTTTTGAGGCAGGCCGCGTTATTCTTGCTATCTCCGTTATTCTTTGGGTGCTGGCCAGCTATGGCCCAATTGATGAAATGAATGGAGCTAAAAAAGTAGTGAATGAACAAACGGCCAGTTTAAATTTAACTGATGGCGAAATAGAAAACAGAGTAGCTTCTTATAAGCTGGAGCATTCGTATGCTGGTAAACTTGGTAAAGGGATTGAGCCGTTAATTCGTCCGCTTGGTTTTGATTGGAAAATTGGAATTGCACTCGTAACCTCTTTTGCGGCAAGAGAAGTTTTTGTAGGAACTATCGCCACGATTTACAGTATTGGCAGTGCCGAAGATCAGCCCACGATTAAACAAAGACTTCGTAACGAAATAAATCCTGAAACAGGTGGCCCTCGCTACACCCCTGCTGTCGGCATGTCGCTATTAATTTTTTATACATTCGCGATGCAATGCATGAGTACGCTTGCCATTGTAAAACGTGAAACTAAAGGATGGAAATGGCCGCTTCTACAGCTCGCCTACATGACGGGGCTAGCGTATCTATCGGCCTTCATAGTTTATCAGGTAATGTTCTGATTGAAATTTTCAAATTTATTTTTGTTCTTTATTCTATATTAGAGCAATATTTACTGTCTATGGATTCGCAAAAAGATTATCACCTAGGGCTTCTTTATTTGGTTCATTTGTTGATTAGCGCAGACGGAGTGGTGGATGAAAGTGAACAAAGGCAACTTTTAAAAATTCGCGATAACGAGAACATTCCGGCAGCTACCTTTGATGAATTTTCAAGCCAAGTGCGCCAAAAGAAAGACCGAGATATTTATCAACTAGGCATTGAGTATATCAATCGGTGTTCTGACGAACAAAAATTGGACGCCTTCGTACATCTCTACAAAATGTCTGAAGCAGATGGAACTGTTCACGTAAAAGAAGTACGATTACTTTTGTACTCCATTAAAATGGCTTCGATTGAATTCAACGATGTAGTGGCACGAGCCAAACAATCTTAAGAAAAAATTTTATCTGAGTTTATTTTACTCTTTTTAAATTGACAATTATTGTCAACCAACATTCTATTTGCTAAATGAATTTCCCAAAATCAATATTGTTAGTTGTATTGGTAGCATTAGCTAGCTGCCATTCTTCTCCAAATAAATTTTCAGATCCAGTCATAATAAAAATAGGAGACTTCCAAGATCGTAGACAAACAGACAGTCTTATCAAATACCTGCTCAATAAAAATCCTGTTTACAGAATTGAAGCAGCTCTTGCGTTAGCCTCCGTTCAAGATTCTACCGCCTCATTACAACTGGGCACCATGTTGTTAGAAGATCCGGTAGCTGATGCTCGCAGAATGGCGGCTTTTGCTTTAGGGCAAACAAACGGAACGGCCTCTGTTAATGCGTTGATTCCCGCATTAGAAGATGGTGATAAAAGTGTGCTTCGCGAAGTATTGGAAGGTTTGGGTAAAACCATTCACCCGGTTGATCTTCAAAATTTAAAAAATATAAAGACAAAAGATTCCATTTCGACTGAAGGATTGGCTTGGGCATTTTATTATGTGGGGTTACGCGGCTTAGCTGATAATGCCATCGTTAAAAAACAATTGGAATTTCTTACTCCAACTTATTCTTTGCAAACGCGATTAGGAGCCGCACATTTTTTTAGCAGGACATCTAAATTAGAAATCTCTGAAGGTGAAAATTTAATCAATGCTGCAACCTCTGATAAATCTGACTATGTGCGCATGGCAGCCGCCAGTGGTTTACGAAAATTAGATTCCGCAAAAAGTATTTCTCCTCTTATTAGCATCGCAAAAAATAATAAAGATTATAGGGTAAGAATAAATGCTGTGCGCTCGTTGGCTAGTTGGCCAACTAAAAAAACTTATAATGTATTGTTACAAGCATTAGCAGATAGTGTAGATCAAGTAGGCATCGCTGCTGCTGAAGCTATCAAGCCGCTGCTAATTTTTAAAGAAGATTTTTATCGGATTGCGAAGTCAAAAAAAAATACGCGCATTCAAAGTAATTTGTATAAAATACTTTTGACAATTTCAGGTAATGACTCGTTAATTCAGGAAATAAAAGATTTGTATACTTCGTCAGCAAACGATTATCAAAAAGCTTCATTGCTACTTTCGCTTTCTTCAAGTATAAAATCAATTGAATTTATTGACGAACAACTAATTCATTCATCTTCTTTTGTGATAAAATCATCGGCAGCACAAGCGTTAGTAAATGTCAGCCATAATTCTGCACTTACCGATGTGCTAAAAACAAAAATTGCCAATAATTACAAGCAAGCCATCTTAGCTGGCGATCCTGGAGTAATTGGAATCATTGCGGCAGCATTGATTGACCCGGCACTTGATTATCGAAAAATTATTGCTGATTTTTCTTTCCTTTCTGAAGCGAAGAAGAAATTATCGCTGCCAAAAGATATTGAAGCACTTCAACCATTAGAAGAAGCCATTGCTTATTTCGAAGGGAGCCCCAAACCACCGTCTCCACAAAATCAATTTAATCATCCAATTGATTGGGCTTTAGTTAAAACTATTTCTAAAAATCAAAAAGTTAAAATTGAAACTACAAAAGGAACCGTCATTCTTAAACTACTAGTAGAAGAAGCGCCCGGATCAGTTGCTAATTTTGTTTCTTTGGTAAAGAAAAAATATTTCGATGGAAAATATTTTCATCGGGTGGTTCCCAACTTTGTTATTCAAACCGGATGTAACCGCGGAGATGGATTGGGCAGTGAAAATTATTCTATTCGTTCAGAGTTTTCTCTTACTCGGTATAAAGAAGGTTCTGTAGGCATGGCCTCAGCCGGAAAAGATACCGAAGGCACCCAATGGTTTATAACACACTCGCCTACTCCTCACCTCAACGGGCGGTACACTATTTTTGCAGAGGTGATAGGAGGGATGAGGGTCGTGAATGCTATTCAGGTAGGTGATAAAATTAATTCTGCTACATTATTCTAAAGATTTATCTATGCGCATCATCATCCATTTTTTGATTTTCATTTCTGTTCTTAGTTGTACAGAAACTAAACGGAGCGATAGCGATTTATTCTCGTTGGGCATTTCTCTCGGAACTGTAGACGAGCGGTTACTAGAGGCTTCTGGAATAGTTGAAAGTATTTCTTATCCCAAACATTTATGGACGTTGAATGACAGCGGCAATCCGGCAGAAGTATTTTTGATTGATGAAAAAGCGCAGACAAAATTAGTTTGCAAGCTTAAAGATATTGAGAATCGGGACTTTGAAGACGTTACTTTAGGAATTGGACCCGACTCCACTAAGAATTATATCTATGTGGGAGACATAGGAGATAATCTATCACGATATAAAACAAAATTGATTTATAGGTTTAAAGAACCATTGATCAGTAATGAAAAAGAAATTGAGATTTCCGCATTTGATACTTTACAGATTCAATTACCGGATGGCATTCGTGATTCTGAAACAATGATGATTGATCCAGTTTCAAACGATTTGTATCTGGTTTCAAAAATGGAAGACTCCGTACATATCTATCGGGTACCATATCCCTTTAAAAAGGGAATCATGACAGCCGAAAAGATTGGTATTATTCCTTTTTATAAAATCACTTCGGGAAGTTTTTCAGCAAACGGAAAAGAAGTATTGCTAAAAGATTATGATAATATTTATTATTGGAATAATGAAAGAGAAATTTCTCTAGAAAAATTACTTCAACAGAAACCTAATATTCTTCCATACACTCGCGAAAAGCAAGGTGAAGCAATCACCTGGGCTCAAGACGGTTCAGGTTATTATACCCTTAGCGAAAAAGTAGATGGCAAACTAGGCAAATTACTTTTTTACAAAAGAAATTAAGATTGCCTTGCTATCAAGTCTTGAGTAAAGGACTTTATAGCTGACGTATTTGCATTAACCCTACTCAGACTTTCAAAACCCGAATTAAAATATTCACTAATTTTTGCTTCTGCCAAAGCAGGAATACCAACGCTATCGTAAATTTCAGTAACGGCTTTTACTTTTTTCTTAGCATTGAATTTCTTAGCCGCAAGCCACATTTCTAGTTCTTTCTTTTCGTTTCCTTTTGCCCTATGCAAAGCTTTGATTAGCAAAAAAGTTTTTTTGTTGGAAATAATATCGCCCCCTACTTGTTTCCCGAATTTATCTTGATCGGCATACACATCTAGCAAGTCATCTTTCAATTGAAATCCAATTCCTATGTTTACGCCAAATTCTCGCAATGCTATTTGATCAGCTTCAGGTGCATCAGCTAGAATAGCTCCCAGCTCCAAGCTAAATCCAAGTAACACTGCGGTTTTCAATCGAATCATTTCTATGTATTCAGCCTCCGTTACTTTTAATTTTGCTTCAAATTCCATATCCCACTGTTGGCCTTCGCATACTTCAGCAGCGCATTGGTTAAAAGCTTTAAGCACTTGCTTTATTTTTTTATCTTCTAATGATAAAAACATATCATACACTCGCACCAACATCACATCACCAGAAAGAATAGCTGTATTTACATTCCATTTTTCATGTACCGTAGCTTTACCCCTTCGCAAAGGTGCTTTGTCCATAATATCATCATGCATCAAGGTGAAATTATGAAAGGCTTCTACCGCTGCAGCATACGAAACAATTTTCTCTACATTCTTTTTATACAATGAATAAGCAAGCATAACCAACATGGGGCGTAAGCGCTTGCCTCCCAATTTCATTAAATAACGAATGGGTTCGTAAAGTGATTTTGGCTGAGTGCCAAAAGATTGATTACTAATTTCAGATTCAATTAATTTTTTATAATCTACTATCACTTTGTATCGTTCTTAGGATTTCAAATCTTGATTAATTAAATAAACTTAAATAAGGAGCAAAAAATAAAAATTCTATTTCTATGCTGGCCGGTAAATTATTTATATTCCCTTTAAGGTGAGGAAATAAAGCCTATTCAAAGCTAAGATCAATCGTTCGTCTGTCAACATCTGTCTTTTTTATTCTTACCACTACCTTATCGCCTAGTCGATAGATTTTTTTTCTTCTTCGGCCAATAGCACGATAATTCTTTTCATCGAACTCATAAAAATCATCTTTCATATCGGCCATGCGCACCATGCCTTCGCACTTGGTTTCCGAGATCTCCACAAAAATTCCAAACTCGGTAACACCTGTAATAATTCCATCGAATGGCTTATGTTCTGCCATGCTCATGAATTCTACTTGTTTGTATTTGATACTCGCACGTTCGGCATCTGCAGCTCGCTTTTCCCTTTCGGAAGAGTGAATGCATTTTTCTTCAAACTCTTTTTTGGAAACTGATTTACCCCCATCTAAATAGTGTTGGAGCAAGCGATGCACGATCATATCCGGATACCTACGAATAGGGGAAGTAAAATGTGTGTAGTGATCAAATGCTAAACCGAAATGTGGTTTTGCATCGGTAGTATATTTTGCCTTCGCCATCGCGCGCACCGCCAGTGATTGCAACACGTTTTGTTCTGGCTTGCCTTCAATCGCATCCATCAATTTATTTAACGAACGAGAAACAGAAGCATCATCAATGGCTAGTGCGTGACCAAATTGTTTAGCGAATAAAGCAAAGTCTGCTACTTTCTCAGGATTAGGAAAATCGTGTGTCCTATAAACAAACGTGTTTTTCTCTTCACCCTTCTTCATTTTGTAAACAAAGGTTGCTACCGCACGATTGGCCAATAGCATAAACTCCTCAATTAACTTGTGCGCTTCCTTTCTGATTTTTGGAATCACCATAAGTGGCTTGCCTTGTTCATCTAGCTTAAATTTTACTTCTGTAGTTTCAAAGTTTACAGCGCCTTTCTTAAATCTTTCTTTCCGCAAAATATCGTGAAGGCCATTGAGTATTTTTAATTCCTCAGCAAACTTACCAGTTCCGGTTTCAATTACTTCTTGTGCTTGTTCATATGAAAAGCGATGATCTGAATGAATAACTGTTCTACCAAACCATTCGCTGGAAATTTTTCCTTTGGCATCCATTTCAAACACGGCTGCGAATGTGAGCTTGTCTTCATTAGGCCGAAGAGAACAAAGCCCGTTCGATAATCTCTCTGGCAACATGGGCACAGTCCTATCAACCAAGTACACAGATGTCGCCCGATCAAACGCATCATTGTCCAATTCATTACCCGGCCTAACGTAATGGGTTACATCGGCAATGTGAACACCAATTTCATAATTGCCATTGGAAAGTTTTTGAAATGAAATAGCATCGTCAAAATCTTTGGCATCTTCCGGATCGATCGTGAAAGTGGTGATGTCTCTAAAATCTCTTCGCTTGCTTATTTCCTCTTTCGTAATTCCTTCCGGTATTTGCTCAGATAACTTTAATACTCCTTCCGGAAAACGAAAAGGCAAATCAAATTCTGCCATAATGGAGTGAATCTCTGCGTTGTTCTCTCCCGTCTTGCCTAGCACTTCAATTACTTTTCCTTCCGCGCTTTTATCTCCTTCGGCCCATTTAGTTACCTCAAATAAAACTTTGTCGTTGGGGTTGGCCCCATTTATATTTTCGGGGTAGACAAAAAAATCGGCATATATTTTTTTGAAATCAGGCACAATAAATCCAAAGCTTTTGGATATTTCCATGCGACCTACAAACCTATTGCGGCCACGCTTAACTACTTCAACTACTTTTCCTTCGGGGCTGGCGCCATTCTTCCTTCCAAGTAAAGTAACTTTAACGGTATCTCCGTGCAATGCAGATCCCAAATCACGCAACTGGACGTAAATGTCTTTAGATCCTTCTTCGCCTGTGGCCACATAGGCAAAACGAGGATTAACATGATCAACAATGCCTACAACACTTTTCCCTAATTTAGATGACTTCGTTTTATAACTCCCATTACTTAGTTGTTCAATTTTCCCTTCTTCTAGGAGAGAGTCTAGCAACTTATACAAATCTTCAATCATTGATTTCTTTTTCACCTGCAGGCGCTTGGCAATTTGCTGAATACTATATGCCTTGCCAGCCATCTCATCTAACAAAGAGAGTAGCGAACCATAAAGCCCTACTTTCTCCTTCTTATCTTTCGTTTCCTTTTTCTCTTTAAATTTTTTTTTGCTCATACTTTGTTTTTATAGGGCTTACGCCCGGATAATATTTTTTTCTGCTATTAGCTCTAATCCTTTCATCTTCAAATAGAGTTGCGCAATGGCCACCACATCTTCTACACAATACTTTGCTATCTTATTCAATTCTTTATCTCGATAATATACTTCGTTTACCATCGAGCCATCCATACTACCCTTGCTAGATGGGATGTTGAAAATAGCAGCGAGTAAATCAAGTGAAGTATAATGCTTATAATCACCAAACTTCCATAGCTCCATGGTATCAAGGTGAGGAATTTCCCACGGTCTGCGGCCTGCGAAATCTAAAAGAGAAGGAAGTGATATTCCGTTTACCAACATGCGCCTACTCATATAAGGGAAATCAAACTCTTTGCCATTATGTGCACAAAGTTTAGTAGATGGATCTAGCTTTTCAAGCATTCCTTTAAAATCAGTGAGCAGTTTCTTTTCATCGTGATCGGCAAAAAATTTTGTGCGTAAACTGAATTCCCCCTTTTCATTTTCACTGTACTTACCCACCGCTATCACAATTACTTTACCAAACTCAGCATAAATGCCAGCCTTTTCATGAAAGAGATCTTCATCCGTCTGGCCTTCTTCGCGTTTGAAAAAATTTGCCTTGCGTGCCCATTGTGATTTTAATCTTTCGCTTAAGCGAGAATAGTGATCTACGCACCCAACGGTTTCAATATCCAGAAAGAGGATGTCTTTTAAATTTTGATTCATAAAATCTGTTTATAAAAGTACACATTAGTATGACCATCCCAAACATGGTATAATAGTTGTTTACTCAGAAATATGGATAAACTAAAAGTTGCACTAGCCTGTTATCAACTCATCGCCATCCCTTCTCTTATTCTTACTTTTATATGCTGTGTTTCATTGTCAAGCAGCATATTTATCATTTACGTTCTATGGATCAAACTTATAACCACAGGGCTATTGGTAATCTATCTCCATTTTTTCAGGGCTCACGAATTCTACTTTTTTAACAATTTAGGCCTTTCAACAAAGTCTATTTATTTCCATATCGTTTCCTTAGATGTCTTGATTGCACTTGCATCATTTCTACTTACTGTAAGCTTATGAATACTCTTGAATTTGATAGCATCAACCTATCGTATGGCTTGCATACAATTTTGAGTAGTGTTCACATGAAATGCATTACCGGAAATATTGTTGGTTTGCTTGGTCGAAACGGATCTGGAAAAACATCCTTGCTTCAATCTGTATTTGGTACTCTTTCAACAGAGAACAAATCTATTCGGATCAATCAAGAACGATTATGTAGTAATTATTTGTCAAAGAAATTAATTGGCTATCTCCCTCAATGCGATTTGATTCCATCCTTTTTAACTTTTTCATCGGCTTTAAAATTATATAACATTGATTTTTCAAAATTAGAAAGCTCCTTCCCTGAATTGGGGAAAATCTTGAATAAAAAAACAAACGAAGTATCTGGCGGTCAACGAAGACTTTTTGAGGTTCTTCTTATTCTATATTCAAATCACCTCTTTTCTTTATTTGATGAACCCTTTACAGGAGTTATGCCTATTCATATCGAAAGGTTAATCAGAATTTTTGCAGAGGAGAAAAGTAAAAAAGGAATTATTTTAACCGATCATTCCCACCGGTACATTCGCGAAATTTGTAATCAACTTTACGTATTAGCCAATGGGCAAACCTACAGAATCACTGATGACTCTCAATTGATAAGATATGGTTATTTAAATGAATTATGAATGCAAAACTCCCTCTAGCTGCAACTCTTTAATAAATGTAATGTTGGCTTCGCAAATAGAATCAGGTACAAACACAAATTTCTTATCGTAAATCTGTGTACCCACATAATAACTCACCCAATATTCATTGTTTAAATGAAATACATTGGGGTCTATCGACTCTATAGATGTGGTGGCTTCCGGGGCAACCGTCTCTAAAAAATGCCGGAGAGTAGAAGTGCGCTGTGTCTCTCCATCTTTTTCTCCGTAGCCTTTGCTTGCGACTAGTGTGTTTTCTATTGGATACGGATTGTTATTAATCAGGTACACCTTCCACTCATATTGATTTATTAAATTTTTTTCGCGCGCTACTGCCAGAGTCACGTTTTGCACAGTGGGTATTTTAATGTCTTTCTTCATTCACTTAAAACAACTAACACAAAGTTAAATTCATTTTAACGAGATAATAATTTTTTTTACAGTATGATCACTACTTGATGATACGTCTTTTTATTTAACTTACGTGAATGAACAAACGCATGTTTTTAAAAAACGCAGTAACTCTTGGTTTAACCGGACTAATGCCGTTTGATACGCTCGCAAATTGGATCAAACCATTTGAAGATTACTCTGCCAATGAACTAGCCGATGATGAACTTTTTTGGGCAGGAGTCCGGAAAGGTTATCGGTTAAAGCCTGACTATATCAATCTAGAAAACGGGTATTATAGTTTTATGCCACAGGAGATTCTTGAGCACTTTGTTAAAAATATAAAAGACATAAACTATGAAGGTTCGTACTACATGCGTACTGTGCAATATGAAAATAAAAAGAAAGCTGCCGATCAACTTGCCGCTTTGGCAGGATGCAATGCCGAGGAATTAATTATTACGCGCAACACAACGGAATCGCTTGACACCATTATTGCAGGACAAGATTGGAAAGCGGGAGATGAGGCTATAATGGCCGAGCAGGATTATGGCGCCATGCTGGATATGTTTAAACAAGTAGCACGGAGGCATGGAGTAATAAACAAAATTATTTCGTTGCCCAATCATCCTAAATCTGATGATGAGATTATAAACTTGTACGCTAACGCAATCACAGAAAAAACAAAACTGCTGATGGTTTGCCACATGGTAAATATTACGGGGCAGATCTTACCGATCCGAAAAATTTGTGATATGGCGCATAGCAAGGGTGTAAAAGTTATGGTAGATGGTGCGCATGCATTTGCTCATATTCAATTTTCTATTGCTGATTTACGATGCGACTATTACGGAGCCAGTTTACATAAGTGGTTGGGCGTACCCCTTGGTGCGGGGATACTGTATGTGAGCAAAGAAAATATTTCAGGCGTATGGCCAATGTTCGGAGATGAAACTCGCCAACAGGATGATATTTTCAAACTGAATCATACGGGAACACACCCTGTACATACTGATCTCACCATTTTAAATGCTATTGAATTCCATCAGAAAATGGGAGGAGAAAGAAAAGAGGCTCGACTTCGGTTCTTACAAAATTACTGGACTAGTAAATTGAAAGATGTTAAAAAAATAATCATCAATACGCCAGAAGAAGCAAATCGATCTTGCGGTATTGCCAATGTAGGTGTCGAAGGAATGAAGCCAAGTTTACTTGCCGAAACTCTTTTAAAGAAATATAAAATCTGGACAGTAGCAATTGATGGCGCCAATGTTCATGGCTGTAGAATTACTCCTAATTTTTATACCACGCTTGAAGAACTCGACACATTTGCAAAAGCAATGAAAGAATTAGCTGCTTAGAAATTATTTAGCAAACCATTCTGCCATAATTTTTTCTGCTGGCTTGCCTTACGGAGTGAAATCAATATCAGTCATTAACAGTTTGCTCGAACTGCTGGAGCAGGCTTAAAATTTTGATTTTCTTTCGGCCATATTCAAGGCGCATCCCAAAAAATTACTTTTTTTCAAATTTCTCAAAGTAATTCTTGAAATGCCTTCGTCAGATTCTCCCCACCATACGCGATTAGAAGAATAGTTAGTTGTAATGTTAGAAGATGTTGCCTCTTGCTGAAAAGCAAAAGGTGTTTGGGAAATTTTTGGGCCTTTCCAAAAAAGAAATAGATAACAAAAAAGAAGACGAGAATAGGTTTCATCTATCTAGTTTAAAAGAGTCATTTCAAAAAGAGAAACGATTTTCTCTTTCAAAATTGATTTTACCAAATTCATCTCTACTCTTTTACCTAATTCTTTTTCCAGAGAAGTAACAGCTTTGTCATTAATGCCACACGGCACAATGTGCTTGAAGTAATTTAAATCTAAATTAACATTAAATGCCAACCCATGCATAGTTACCCAGCGACTTGTTTTTACGCCCAATGCACAGATCTTCCGCGCTTTCTTTTCATCTTCAAAATCAATCCACGCTCCAGTCATACCTTTAATTCTTCCCGAAGGAATGTTGAAGTGAGCGAGCGTTTGTATCACCGATTCTTCTAACAAACGCATGTATTGATGGATATCCGTAAAGAAATTTTCCAAATCCAGAATCGGGTACACGACCAATTGGCCGGGGCCATGGTAGGTAATATCGCCTCCTCTATTAATTGGATAAAAGGAAGCTTGTATAGTGTGGAGATCTTCTTTCTTAATCAATAAATTTTTCTCATCTCTACTTTTTCCTAACGTGTAAACATGTGGATGCTCGCAGAAGATTAAATAATTATTAGTGACTTGCTGTTCGTTGTCAGAAAGATCGCGATTCCGTTTTTTGATTTCTAAGTTTTTATTGAATAGCTCGGTTTGGTAATTCCAAGCTTGCTGATAATCTATCAGGCCAAGGTCTATAAATGTTACCTCTTTCGATAAAACTGAATTCAAAATAATTATTTATGTTTACTCAACTCCTCTTTCAAAAAGTCGATGGCTTCTATCGGATTTGATTCTACTCCATTTTCTTTTGCTAAGAAATAAGAAATCCAATCTGTGAGGTGAATCAAATAATAATACTGTTCCAACAAAGAAGCTCCCTCGCCTACGATATCAATAATCGGATTTGATTTTTTCTCGAAGATGGGTCGGCATATTTCCATTCTTTTCTCTACACGTTCGTGGTCATGATCTGAATACAAATAAATTACCTGCGCTTGTTGCAAAATATTTTCAGGAAATTGCCAGCCCACAATTTCGTTGTGGTTCATTTCAGGAAACGTATTGATGTGAGCCAGTTGCTTGGCATTTTCATTTATTTGATTTTGAAAACGAGTGGCCATCGCCTTCAATCGTTCATCGCAATAAATAATCGGCAACTTTCCTTTTAGTTTTTTAGAAATTAATTCTGCTTCAGATTGAATAGCTTTTTCTCCGCGATTTAAATATTCAATAGCATTTTCTGTTTCTTTAATAAAAGCAGCACCAATCAAATTAGTATGGTAAAGTGCGTACATCAGCGAAACCATCATGTACCCTAAATTGCCTCTGGCACTTTTTGATTCACCCGGAATCCGAATCCAAAATAAATTATACTCTTTTGCCAACTCTAACATTTTGCCGCCTGATGTAATGCAAATAATATGGGCGCGCTTTAACATAGCTTTGTTTATAGCAGCCAATGTCTCTTCTGTATCTCCGCTATAAGAGCAGGCAATAAATAAAGTATGCGGGCTTACAAACTGTGGAATATTATATCCTTTCGAAACAGTAATGGGAATGGGCACCCTGCCAAAGGTGAGCGACTCCACCAGGTTGGCACCAATACCGGAGCCTCCCATGCCGGTAATTAAAACATTGCGGATATCGCTGCCCGGCCTTACTAAATCTACGGATTGACCAATTTTTAATGCGCTGGCTAGCTGCAACGTAAAGTCTTCAATTAATTTCTTCATTCTTTCTTAACTTCGATCAAAGGTAGATTATTTCCTGTGAGCGATAAAATTAAAAAAGGAAAGGAAGGCGAAGACATGGCGGCCCGGTTTCTCATCGAAAAAGGGTTTGAAATTATGGAGCGCAACTACCGCTACAAGCGATCTGAAATTGATTTGATTGTGAAGAAAAATAATTGGTTGATTTTTGTGGAGGTAAAGTTGCGCTCTTCCGATTTATATGGGTATCCGGAAGATTTTGTGGATTACAAAAAAGTAAGAAACATTATGGACGGTGCCGAGCAATATACTTTTGAAAATAACTGGCAGGGAAATGTGCGATACGATATTGTCTCCATTCGACTGTTAAAAAATAAGACTGAGATTATTCAGATTGAGGACGCATTCTACTAAGATTCAAATTCTATTTAGAATAAATCTCCTTGCCTTTATCATCCCATTCTTTTCTTAAAAATGGTTTTATCTCTTTTTCGAATGGTTCTTTCGGGTAGGTGATAATTCGTTTTCGTTTTCCGTTGGGATAATTCTCAATCCAGTCTCCCACCTTTTCATTGAAGCGATATTCTCCTCGCACGGCTACTACTCCATTTTCATGTAGTAAATAATAATATCCTTCTTTCTCATTGTACTCAACAGGTGTTATTTCTTTTATTTTTTTTCGTTCAGCCGGATCGTAATAAGTTATGCGTGATTCCTTCGGCCAGCCTTTATAATATTTCTCTTTGTCTTCTAACAAATCTTGCGTGTTGTGCCGCATCCAGCGGCCATGTCGCGTTCCTTTATAATAAATGCCTTCTTCCACAACCGATAATCCAATCAGTTTTTTATATGGGCCGTGTAGCAACACGCCTTTCTTCGGATCAAATTTTTCTACCTTTCTTACCTCCGCTCTTTTATAATCGTAATAATAAATATCCCTAGCAAAAGTATTGGGCACATCTGGTTTCTTGAGTACATAAAATAACTCAAGTGTAACTTTATCGCCATAGCCTCTGCGTGTAAATTTCTTTTTTGTTTTGATGCCGTAAAAAACTTTGCGCTTGGGTTTCTTCTTTTTGGTTACGATGGGCTCTTCTTCCTTTTCTAACTCCAACAATGTAAAAGGTCGATCGGTATCAAACGTAAACTGTCCTTCTTTTACATTTGGCTCTGTGCCTTGTGCAAAAAGAATTGATCCCGAAAAAATGGACAGTATAAAAAGAGAGAACTTCATTAACAGAATGTAAAACGAATATACTTCAAATTTATTTTGTTAAAAAAAGAAGGCTTCTGATATAGAAGCCCTCACCAATATTACTCGATTTAATTACTAGCCTACTAATTCTACACTTCTCTTAATAAAAGCTGTGAGGTCTGCGCCCGTTAACATGCTTTGAGAAAGTAAACCTAAATCATAGGCTTGCTTGGCAAGTTTGGTTTTCTGCTCTTCCGTTTCTGCTTTCAATACTTTTTGAATGATTGGATGATTACCATTAATGGCAACATTATAATTATCGGGCATGGGCCCCATAAAGCTCATGCCTCCACCTCCTCCGGTTTTAGCCATATCTTTCATTCTGCGCATCCACTCACTCATGGTTACCGTTACAGGTAAATCATCTGGTGAAAGGGATTCAATCGCGAGGCTCATTGCTTTATTATTGATTGCCTTTTCAAAAACTCCTTTTACCGTTTCCTCTTCTTCTTTACTTAGCACACTAGCAATCGCATCTATCTTAGTAATCAACTTATCAATGATATCGCTATCCACTCGCTTCAGTTGAGTCTTCTCTAATTTTTGTTCTAGGTTACCAATGAAGTGGCTATCTAGTACGCCATCCATCATCAACACATCATATGCTTTGCTTTTGGCTGTTTGGATGAATGCGTCTTGTTTGCCTTTATCATTCGTATACAAGTAAATTACCTGACCTTCTTTATCTGTTTGATTTGGCTTTACTTTATCAGCATATTCATTTAGTGTAAAGTACTGTGCGTCTACATTTTTCAATAATGCAAACTCCTTGGCTTTTTCGTTAAACTTCTCGTCACTGATCATTCCGTAGCGAACAAACACACTGATGTCATCCCACTTCTTTTCAAACTCTTTACGGTCTTTGATAAACATGTCTATAAGTTTATCCGCTACTTTTTTAGTGATGTGCGCACTTATTTTTTTTACGTTAGCATCGCTTTGCAGATAACTGCGCGAAACATTCAACGGAATATCAGGTGAGTCTAACACTCCATGTAGTAACATCAAGAAATCAGGCACTACATCTTTTACTTCATCAGTAATAAAAACCTGACGAGAGTATAACTGAATTTTATTACGTTGAATCTCAAAGTCGTTTTTAATTTTTGGGAAATATAAAACGCCAGTCAGGTTAAAAGGGTAATCTACATTCAAATGAATCCAGAAGAGTGGATCTTCTGTGAAGGGATACAACTCTTTATAGAACTTTAAATAATCTTCATCTTTTAAATCAAGTGGAGCCTTTGCCCAAATAGGCGAAGTATTATTAATGATACGATCCGTGGTGACTGTTTTGTATTTAGGCTTATCGTCTTTATCAACACCATCTTCTACGCTTTCGTCTTTGGTTCCAAATTTAATTTCAACAGGTAAGAATTTGCAATATTTTTCTAATATTCCTTTCAATCTAAACTCATCCAAAAATTCTTCGGAGTCTTTATTGATGTGGAGAACCACATCTGTTCCGCGTTCTTCTTTTGTTGCTGCACTTAACTCGAACGAAGTAGAACCATCACACTCCCAGCGAGCAGCTTCTGTTCCTTCTTTAAAAGATTTGGAAATTACTTCTACTTTATCTGCCACCATAAAGGCAGAGTAGAAACCTAATCCAAACTTTCCGATGATGTCTTTTGCATCACCTTTATCTTTAAATTTTTCTACAAACTCGGTAGCACCGGAGAAGGCAATCTGATTAATGTATTTTTTAATTTCTTCGCCCGTCATGCCAAGCCCTCTGTCGCTAACGGTGATAGTATTTTTCTTTTTATCAAAACTGACTTCAATTTTCAGGTCGCCCAACTCACCGTTGAACTCGCCAATGGAGGCCAGCTTCTTAAGCTTTTGTGTAGCATCTACGGCATTGCTCACTAGTTCTCGCAAAAAAATCTCATGATCTGAGTAGAGAAATTTTTTAATGATGGGAAAAATGTTTTCGGTATGGATGGAGATACTGCCCTTTTCTGTCATGGTTGCCATAGTAATCGAATGGATTTAGTTAAAAATTAAGTAAGACCCTCAAAGACAAAAGCCGTTCCAATCAAAAACGGTGACATGTTGGCAGAAGTGGGGGCTTATTTTTGAATAGCTATCCAATTTTTAGTAGCCTTTACCAATTGCTCCATCGTATTATGCTTGCCCGTTTTAAATGAATGGTCGGCTCCTTCGATTTTAAACAAGGTAGCTGTAGGAAGGTCTTTAGTAACTTGTTCGATTAGTGGCCACTTCGCTAATTCATCGCGAGTACCTTGCAAAAAAACCATCGGCAATTTTATATTCTTTAGATGTTCGGCTCGATCAACGGCAGGCTTACCAGCAGGATGCAACGGAAAGCCATAGAAAATAATTCCGTTAACAAATGCTGGCGTATGGTTAGATAAATATTGAGAACTCATTCGTCCACCAAAAGATTTACCAGAAACAAAAATCTGAGCGGCAGGAAATAACTCATGCGTTTTATTAAGAACAACCTCTACAGTCTTGTGTGCAATTGCGGGAACATCTACACGCATTTTCTTTTGCTCCATGTATGGAAAGTTAAACCGAATAGTAGCAATTCCTTCTTCTGCAAGTGAATTTGCTAATGACACCATAAAAGAATGATTCATTCCAGCACCAGCCCCATGCGCCAGCGTGAGTACTGTTTTTATTTCATTACCTGAGATTATTTCTGCTGATACTGTGCCAATGCTTTGTGATACCGTGATTTGAAAAGAGTGTGTATTCATTTCAAAAAAATCAGAGACCCAAGGCCTTCTTAAATTTTGTTGTATCTATAGGTTTATCAATCGTTCCGTCAAATCCTGCTCGGAGCATCTCCTCTTTCTTTTTAACATCAATATAATTCGTCAAAACATAAGATTTAAATATTTTGCCCTTTACATCTATTATTGCCTTTAATGCATGATTGGCATGCTGGTCGCCTCCCAAAAAATAATCGCTAAGAAAAATATCAAAAGAATTATTTTTTGCCCATTGAACAGCCTCGGCAATTGTATTGAATCCTTCTACCTCAAATTCCTCCGACAATGTTTTTTTTGCAATAAACAAATCCAGAAGCTCGTCATCAATTATTAATATCTTCATCGGCTAATAAATTTCGGTAGATAAAGATTTAAAATTTAAGTAAGCAAATATAGCATATTGACGTTTTAGCTATTCGATTTTTTTAAACCAACTGTCAGAAGGTTTTTTAAAGTATTTGATACTGCGAAGGTTAACAGATATAGGCTTGCCACTTTTTAAAATGATTTGCTTTACCCAATTATTGCATTGTCTTGGATGGCTAAATTGTATAGCTTGCCTAGCCATAAAGCAATGACAGCGGAAACCTGTTATTCAAGATACGGGTGATGAGGGTGGTGAGTTTATTTTCATCAAGAAGTAGTAACTAATACCATTTAAATTTAAATTAGGTAGCGCATGTAAAAGTTGCTTAGATGTAAGAATACAATTATTAACTTAAATAGAATTTTGAATAACTATACTATGAAACAATTATTACTTTTTCTATTTCTATGTTCTTCCTTAATGGCGATTTCGCAAGAGCAACCAAAAGCCGAAGCCCCCAAATGGCAAGGAAAGTTTGAGCAACTGGATCAAACATTACCGACCCCAAATGAGTATCGTTCGGCCTCTGGCTCTCCCGGGCCTAAGTATTGGCAGCAGCAAGCCGATTATGATATGTCGGTTGAGTTGAATGATCTCAATCAAAGTATCAGCGGAAGCGAAACCATTACTTATCACAACAATTCACCAGATGTATTGAAGTATTTATGGATTCAGCTAGATCAAAATATTTTAGATAAGGAAAGTAACACCACCAAAACACAAACTAATTCGGTGCGCGATTCGGTTACTGCAAAATCAATGGCCGGCCAATTTAATTTATATGATTATGAAGGAGGCTATAAAGTAAAATCAGTTACAGACGTAGCTGGAAAAGTATTGGCGTACACCATCAATAAAACAATGATGCGCGTTGATTTACCAACGCCATTAAAATCAGGTGAAAAATATTTTTTTAAGATAGAGTGGTCTTTCAATATTAACGATCGCAACTTATTTGGTGGAAGAAGTGGATTAGAATTTTTTCCGGAAGATGGAAACTATGTTTACACTATTGCTCAATTTTTTCCACGCATGTGCGTGTATGACGATGTGGTGGGCTGGCAGAACAAACAATTTTTAGGCCGTGGTGAGTTTACATTGCCGTTCGGAAATTATAAAGTGAATATCACCGTACCGGCAGATCATATTATTGGAGCAACGGGAGCGCTTAAAAATCCTCAACAAGTTTTAACTAAAACGGAAATTGAGCGCTTTGAAAAAGCAAAAACTACCTATGATAAACCCGTTATTATTGTGACGCAAGCCGAAGCTACCGCGAAGGAAAAAACGAAATCAACAGAAAAGAGAACCTGGCAGTTTGAAGCCACTAATGTGAGAGACTTTGCATTCGCTTCTTCGCGCAAATTTATTTGGGATGCTATGACCGTGAAGATTGGAGATAAGACCCCGCTCGCACAATCATTTTACCCGAAAGAAGGAAATCCACTTTGGGAAAAGGAATCTACCATGGCGGTAAAAAATACCATCGAAGTTTATTCCAAGTATACGATCGATTATCCATATCCGCATGCCACCTCCGTTCATGCTGCATCCATCGGAATGGAGTATCCTATGATTTGCTTCAACTTTGGCCGTCCAAAGAAAGATGGAACGTATGATAATGCTACGCTCCAAAGAATGCTAGGAGTAGTTATTCATGAAGTAGGACATAACTTCTTTCCGATGATCATCAATAACGATGAGCGCCAAACTACTTGGATGGATGAAGGCATTGATAGCTTTGTGCAGTTAATGACAGAGCTAGAGCGTTACCCCACATTAGATTGGAGCAGAGGCAAGCCGGCAGGGTTGGTGCCTTATATGAAAGGCGATAAAAATATTATGCGTCCGCTCATGACTAACTCAGAACAAGTAATTGCTTTTGGCTCAGAACAATATGCAAAGGCGGCCACCGCACTTTTCATTCTGCGCGAAAGCATAATGGGGAAAGAACTATTTGATAAATCATTTAAAGAGTATGCTCAACGCTGGGCATTTAAACATCCTAAGCCCGCAGATTTCTTCCGCACAATGGAAGATGCATCGGCAGTTGATTTAGATTGGTTTTGGAAAGGCTGGTTCTATACTACCGATAACGTTGATATGTCGCTCGATAATGTGAAGTGGTTTAAAGTACGTAACGAAAAAACCAACATCGAAAACAAAGAGAAGAAAGTAGCGAAGGGAGATTTGCCTAAAGAAGGAGACAAGGACAAACCCGCAGAAGATTTTAGCAAAGGCCCAGAGTACTTCACTGTAATACCTACTGACAATCGTTTCTATGGTGAGTTTGCCAATAGAATTGATGACAAAGCTGTGATGGCAAAAATGGATAACAAGAACTTCTATGAGATTACACTTTCTAATAAAGGAGGATTGGTAATGCCCGTAATTATCGAATGGACTTTTAAAGATGGCAGCAAAGAGATTGAGCGGCTACCTGCTGAAATCTGGCGCATTAATGAAACTAAAGTGACGAAAGTATTCGCCAAAGAAAAAGAAGTGGTAAACGTGGTACTCGATCCTATGAAAGAAACATCTGATATTATAATTGAAGATAACGTATTCCCTAAAGTGGCTCAACCTAATAAGTTTGATGAGTTAAAAAAGAAAAAGTAGACTACTAACCCCGAAGCAAAACGGGTGACTATAACTAGTCACCCGTTTTTTTTATACTGTTCAGGATAAAGAATTAATGGTAATCCAATACCGGTAAGCTACCAAAGCCTGATCGAATTTAGACAACTTGGTGATATCGCGCTTGCTGTAGCGGGGCAAAATTAGTTTGTTAATAAGAGCCAGAATTTTAAATAGGTTTTTACGCATATACTATCTAAGTTCTTTTTCAAAAAGTTGAATAGCTCGGCTCCACGCTAGCTTGGCAGCCGCCTCGTTGTAGCGCGTGGGCGCGGTGTCATTATGAAATGCATGCTGTGCACCTTCGTAAATAAAAAGCTCATATCGAGTGCCAGCTTTTTTTAAAGCTTCTTCATAGGCAGGGATGCCGGCATTTACACGTTCGTCTAATCCGCCATAATGAAGTTGTACAAATGCTTTAATCTTTGGCACGTCTCCCGCTTCGGGTTGCCTTCCATAAAAAGGTACTGCCACTTTTAAGTCGGGCATATTTACGGCCAATTGGTTGGTAAGTGCACCGCCCCAACAAAATCCGATGGCGCCAAATTTTGAGGTAGTGTCTTTTCGTGTTTTGGCATACTCAAAGCCTTTGATGAAGTTCGACAAATTTTTTGCGGCATCGAGCTTTGCAAATAATTCACGTGCCTTATCTGCATCGGCAGGAGTTCCTCCTTCAGGCGATAGTGCATCAGGTGCAATAGCCAAAAATCCCGCCAAGGCCATTCTTCTGGCAACATCTTCGATATGTGGATTCAACCCTCTGTTTTCGTGAATGACCATTAACACCGGATATTTTTTTTCTTCTGTTGGTCGTGCTACATAGGCTTTCATTTCTGTGCCATCGCCTGCATAGGTAATGCGCTCTGTAAATAGCTGGTCATCGCTATTGGGTATGGTTGCTGCGTTGGCATAATTAACTTCTAGTAGTGGAAGCAAGGCCATAGCTGCCACTGAACTACCTGTTAGGCTAATTAATTTTTTGAGAAACACTTCCCGCGAAAGCGGCTTATGTGTATACTCGTCAAAGAGGTTGATGATGCGTTGATCCATAATTCTAATTGTTTAGAGGCGAATTTTTCTTAAGCCAGATTTGATATTTTCCTTCGGCAGCACCTCTCATAAATTTAGTGAAATAAGCTTCTAGCGGGAACACCACCAACGCAATAAATACTTGAATGATAAAATCGATGACCGGGCTACTTTTAAAGCTCAATAGTGAATTGATGCCCGTTTGAATAAATTGAATGAAAATGATTACGGTTAATAAAGATAAGATCTGACTAACAAATTGATACTTTGAATTTGCGACACTAACCTTCACAGACAAAATCATTAATAAACTAAAGAATGAAAACTCGAGTGCATAAAACCACCACCTCTTCCAGTAGGGCGGTAGAATTTCAAAGGGAATTAATTCAATCTTCGATTCATTCCCCAGCACATCCCTTGATTGCATAGCCAGTTGATAACTGCCCGGTGGAAGATAGGGGAAGTTGGCAACGTGATTAGTGTTTGACCAGGCGGTCCATCCATTGGTCAATCCTTTCACTTGATATCTGTATTGCATCGCATAACTGCTGATGTAATCGGGTTGAATAAATTCAAACGACAATTCATTTTCAGATTGATCCATTGTAACGCCCTTATCCTCACCAATTTTAATTTTCTGACCTTTTACTTCTCGTAATAGAAGTGGATAGTGAACATCATCTGATAATAATTGACTATTTGTGAACTTATACAATTCATTATCTGCCGTGATTACCCATAGGCTTTGGGCATTTTCATCAGGTGCTAAAAATCTAAGGTTAGGAAAAAGTCCGAGCCATTGTAATTTAAGTGTTCCCAATCTACTATCTACAGTTCGCCATTGTGCGCCATCGTTAAACCAGAAATATCCTGCTGATGCAAAATACCGATGTGGGCCTGGAAGAGAATCATATCGCACGAAAGAATTCTTGTGATCAAACTTTTTAAATTCTCCCGAAGCAGCCAGATACACTTCATTGCCATAAGCTACACCTACCATTTCGTCTAGCGAAGGATTGTTGACAGGGAAAGAAGCTGCATCTGAAATTTTGCCATCAACCGTTTCTACTCTATAAACTTCAGAGCGGCCGCAAAGCCAAATATTTTGAAGATTGTCTTCAAACGCATAACTGATATGATCCGAAAGGGTATCTAGTAAATGTGTTTCACTCCACGCGGTTGGCTTATCCAGAAAAGTTTTTATTTGATTATTGTAAGTGCCCACCATTAGCTGCTGTAGCGAGGGGGAAAAGAAAATAGTTTTAACAGGCTGGCCGATAATTGATTTTGCTTTGTCTCTGTTGATTTCAAAAACACCACCTAACCCCGCAATAATTAATTTGCCGTTTAGCTCTATCATTTGTACTACCTTCCCCTCAATACCATTAACTTTTTTATAAGAGTAACCTATGGGCTTTATAATTTTTGTTTCGAAAGTAGGCATTGCATTTATAGCGGGCTTTTCATTTTTTCTTTTGCTGGAGAAGCTAAACAGATCTCTACGCTCTTGCTGATTGCTTCGAATGGTTTGAAGCGAAGCAGGTTTATTGTCTTCTTTAGTAAGTTTAAATAAACCGAGTGTGGTGCCCACATACACTTCTCCTTGCACCGATCGGATGCAGAGCAAGTTTCCGGTAAGCCCTGGGAAATGATTGAATGAACGGAATGGAAGTGAGGGAGCAATGCGGGTGAAGCCATATTCATGTGCAACCCAAACGCCTTCGCTTTGGTCGGTCATTAATGCAAACACTTCGTTGTCGGGTAAGCCGGTAGTGAAATCCAAATGATCTACGGTTGCCCCGGTAGATACATCAATTAGTAAAACCCCTCCTAGTAAAGTACCAAGGGCAATCATTTTTTCATTTACCCAAACACCGTTACTTAAAGAATTTTGCCGCACATAAGCAGCATCCTGTAGAATAATTTCAATAGGAGAAGATTTCTCTTTGATTAGATAAACCTTTCCGGATTCATCACCTAAAATTACTTCGCGCGATTTTGAATTCTGATTGGAAAATAGAACTTCAGAGCCTACTGGCAGGGCAATATCTGCCTTAACTAAAGTATCGGTTTTTACCTCTAGTATGTTGTGCAAACTTGATTTTACAAGTGCGCGATCATAAATTTCGAATAGGCCTCTTATTGAATTGCCCGCTTCTACTTTTATTTCCTTTTCTACTTTTTCGGCCGATATACTTACGATTGAGGTTTCGCTACATCCATATACCTTTCCGTTAGCGACCACGCTTGAAAAGATTATTTTATTGTTGATAAGGGGTTCATACATGCGCTCGCTCCCTTTTTCTGACAACTTTCCAAACCCAAATACGCCCCCTACATAAACCACATTTTCTTTAATAGACAAAGTGTACACTGCACCCGGAGTGGGAATGAGCCGCCAGTTTCTTCCATCAAATTCAAGAACTCCTTTTTTGTTGGTGAAATAAATTAGTCCCCTACTATCTTGCAACATACCCATGCTGCGATAATCGATGCGCTCGTCAGAAGGAGCATAGTGAGTTAAGAACGAATTGCCAGTTTGGGCGATGGCATCTAACGAAAGAGCCGCAATAAAAAATGCAAGATATGATGCTTTCATAAAGTAATACTTTCAAAAATAATTTATTGCCAAAGCATAAAAAAAAGGTGGATATCCACCCTTTTCATTAATTAAATTTTTACGCTTTTTATCGTACCACAAAAATAAAATCGCTACCAGGCGCATTATCGCCAAATTCTCCTGCGCGCGGTTGGGGCTTTAAAGCTTCTACATATGTATTTATTTCTCCTAATGTGAGAATCAAATCTTTACCTCCTCTGCTTCTCAAAGCCTCCAACATTTTCCTCGCAAAAGGCGAGTTCATTCCCGCTCGTCCATCTGGCACGTATTCTTTTCCTCCAGATGTTAAGTAACGCCTTGTTTTGTAGGTGAGTTTTCGTGTCACCATCTCAGCTTGAGAAGCTTCTTTATAGGTCTCTTCTTCTAAGCCACGGTGGGCAATCGCTTGATCAAAGGTGCCTCCAAAGCAAACATCCATCGCTAACAGAATATGATCGCACTGTATGTTGTTGATAATTGATCGTAACCGATTATGGGAGAGATAAGTGGTCTTGGCTTCATCATTTGCCAATGACTCTTTGGTTACCACAAAACCCTCACCGAAAGTTTGGTCAAACTGACCATGTCCTGCGAAGAAAATAAAAACCTGATCGAGTGGCTTGTATTTCTTCTCCGCATACTCTCTTAATTTTTTAAGAATGTCCGATTGAGAACCTCCTTCCATGACCTCCACTTTGAACTTGAAATTCTTCTTGAGCTCATCTGCAATCATGCGTCCATCATTGACAGGGTTCACCAGATCAGGCCAATTGTCATAATCGTTGGTAGTAAACAAAATGGCGTAATCGGTTCTGTCCAACTTACTCGCGTCTGCGAGCGAACTACTCCCAACTGTAATGGTTCGCTGACTCACAGTTTTAGTGCCATCTGAGTTTTCGGCAATGATCTCAATTACATTTTGACCATCCATCAACGTAAGGTTCCTTTCCACCACGTTTTTAAACTTTTCTGCTTCAGTTGTTGGCTGTATAGATTGCATGCCGCGTGAACTAGATTCTGGGCTATCCTTAATAATGATAGTGATATTTTTAATTGGCGACTTAGACTCGATCTCAAATTTGATTTTATACTTTGCATCGCCTACAAAATTTGTTTCTGCCACAGGAGTTACCCAGTTGATAACCGGAATAATTGTTTTGGCTACTTTTTTGGGATCTGTAAAGTCAACCTCGAAGGTATTGGTGCGCGTGGTTACATTTTGAGCGCCAGAGTTCAGGCATCCAAAAAGTCCAACAAAAAGAATCATAAATGTCTTCATATAGCTAATGTTATTTTTTTATCGATTCAATATAATTTTGCCATTAAACACTTGCGATTGGGTTTGACTACTTAACTTCATTTTAATGATGTAGACCCCACTCGCCAAATTTTCACCAAACTCGCATGGCGAAGAATAGAATCCGGGTTTTAAAATATCGTCTACAATCGTACTAATTTTTCTACCCAACAAATCATATACCTCCAAAATCACTCGGTACTCGCCAGCTGAGTCAGAGAGGTTGAATGGAATGGTAACATTTCCATTGCTTGGGTTAGGGAATGTATCACCCAGAGAATTTTCCTGAGGTTTTATTTTTGATTTTAAGCTCTCTCCAAAATAAATTTTAAAAGTAGCACCCTTTTTAGGATCAATCGGATAACTATTTTGAGCGCGCATATTCACTAATATGCCTTTTTGCAGATCATACAGAAACAGTTCCTTACTGTTAGAGCCGAACAACGAGTTATTCCAAATTAGTTCAGCTAGATTGCCGTGATTGCTTTCTATTGTAAATGTCCATTGATATTCCAAACCTGTCGGTACAACATCTCGAGTTGATTTCCCAAGAAAATGCTCTGGATGGGCAAAACTCATCTCAACATAATCTAAAAACCGAGGAGGGTTAAAATCATCATGGTCATCTACTCCTACCGATGCAGTTGTATTCATTCCTATTCCACCAAATATATTTTCGATTTCACCCTGTCTCAACTTCATGGGGGCAATCCAGTTGTCGCCACTAATGTCATATCGAATTTGATCGTTTTGTATTCTTCCGCCCGCTAGACTTCCTGCGATTGGTACAGTTAACTGAACAGCGCTTGTGCTACTGTTTAAAATAAACGCTCCTTCAAAAACGTCAAGCTTATCATCTGGGTCGTCAATATAAGCTCCATTGAATTTTTTCAACTTAGTTCCAATTCCGGCCGGGTTTGAATTAGAAGCAAGAACTTCGCTCCACTTTATAGGGAAGCCGTATGGGTTTCCAATCTGATTCCAACCTGAGTTAAGATTGAAGACAAACGGTGTGGCCTTATTATTGGACGGTGTTGTTGCGCCCTCTACAATCAAGCCAGTAGCAGGAACATCCTTAACATTTATAAAATACCCTTTCCCCTGTGTAAACGTGGTAAAACTATTAGGGAATTCATCCCATGCCGTTTGATTTTTATAGCTAATCATTCGCCACTTAGACAGATCGTTTGTGCCCAGCTCACTAAAAACCGTAGAGATTTTATTGTCAATCAAGTTGTAAGGAACAGTGATCATCTTCCAGTTGCCTACCGCTCCTCCAACCCCAATCAACCCGCCAGGGATTTGCGGATTTGTAGCCCCTGAAAATGATATATAGGAATAATGATATCCTGATTGTGGACTTCGTGCATTATTATTGGCGGCATCTGAAGCTGTAAAATAATACTCTAGCCCCATCGGGCCAAAATCAACGGCCGGAATAGTAGCCTCATATTTACCCGCATTTAGTGTTAAGTTAACTGAGGTTTCTGCACTAGTTTTTGTAATAGATCGGTAAAAGATCTTCGCTTGTACAACACCTATATTGTCGGTGATCGTAGCAGAAAGAACTTTACTCACAGCGCCTTTAGTGAATGAATCAGGGGCGAAGGTTATGCTTGGGGCTTGCGTATCGGGTGGTGATGAGGTAGTAAATCTCCAAGTAGCATTGGAGCTAATTCCCAAATAGGCGTTGCCAAAAATATCAGTAACAGCTCCGGCATCAATCACCACAAAGTAGGTTTTATTATAAGCTAGCGAAACGGTTGGTGTTACCGTCCATGATTTGTAATTCTGAATCGCAGCTGACATATCAATTGTCTCAACGGGCAATGCAGGAACGGCCAAATCAAAAATTCTAATTTTTTTCCCTGAAACAGCTCTTGTGATTTCATTAAACGTAATGGTAATGGCCGGTTTTATGCTAATACCCGTGGCATTGTTTGCAGGTAAATAAGTAACGGCAACAGGTTTTGTCTTATCGTCTGGTATTACCACATTGGCACTCTTCTTAGCCACGCTGTTGGAGAGAGTTGCGTATGCATAACCGTCATATTCATTGATGACTACATTTCTAAAAACCGGGATAGCACCGGTGGCGGGAGGCGTATCTCCCACACTCTGCCAAGTAGCTCCATCATTTCTTGATACCCAAAGCACCGAGTTATAAGCAGGAACAAATAAATAGCCATTTGCTACAAGTAAAGAGTTACCAGCTGGTGCAGACACTTGTGTCCACACTTCGCCATCTGTAGATTTATAAACAATCCCGTTGGCATCATATAAATAAATTTTATTATTGAAGTAAAGTATATTTGAAGGATTGGTAGTTCCAATGGAAGTTGAGATTTTTGTAGCCGATCCAAAAACAATTTTATAAACATCAGTGCCTAAATCTTGAAATGTAATTGGATCAAAACCGTTTATTACCGCATAGATAATACCCCCTTGATCAATCACCAAGCTATTAATGGTGTAGCCTGAAGGTAAGCCAGAGAGAACAATATCTGTCCAAGTTGTTAGGTTAGTTGAATATTTAAGACTTGCACCATCTGAGCCATAAAAGCCTGTGCCACTCGCATCTTTTGTTAAAAAGGTGTAGTACAGTTGATCTGCCCCAAATTCAGCCCAAGTTTTGCCAAAGTCTTTGGATTTTAACATTCTGCGGTTGCCTCCATAACCAATTAGAGAATCGCCTACTTGCAAATATTTTGAGGCCGGCTGGAGGGTTGCCAACGTGATGGTTTGTCCAAAATCAGATGAATAATAGGGTCGGGTAGCTCCAATTACCATATCCTTATTATTTGACAGGGTAATCTCATTTGCATTGGGGTGAGGGATTCCATTGCTGAAACCAGAAAAGGTAAGGCCTCCGTCCGTTGTTTTTAAAATACCAGCATCACCGCTACCCAAAATGTAAGAAGTCGTTCCTTGAGTTAATGCCCATAAAAATACATCACCCACATTTCCAATATTTGTCCAAGTTGCCCCCCCATTTGTAGAACGATAACAATCGAATCGGGATTGAATACACATCAAATATTCACCCGTACCTAGCACTACAATTCTTTTGCTATAATTCGCAAGACCATTCGGTGTAGCAATAGTTGGAGAGGGGATCACCGTCCAGCTTGTTCCATTGTTGGTAGATTTAACTATTTCAGTAACCCAGAGAGGAATTGAAGTATCAAATATTGTATGCATAATTAGATTCCCATCTTTATCATACATATATGAGCCGACAAATCCTTTAGCAGGATCTACCACTGAAGCCGTACTTTTTGCAGTCCAAGTACTACCGAAATCTGTTGAAACAACCATTCCCTCACTTATATTTCCAAAGATTGCAACGGTTCCACCCCCGCCAAGAGGGCTCACTGCTGGATTCCTTTGGGCAGTAGTTGAATTTCCATAAATTTGATTAATTGTACTGGTAAACCGCGAACTAAAAGTGGCTCCCCCATCGGATGATTTGTAAATGCTCCCAAAGCTCCCGTTAGTCCCAAATGCCAAAATAGATGCATCACTCAATACTTCGATCCTGCGTATACTACTACCTGTGCCCGGGAGGCTAGTGGAATTCAAAGCCGTCCACGTAGCACCAAGGTCAGTGGATTTATAAACTTTTTGAGGATTAGAGTTGGGCAAGACAAACACCGTTCCCAAACCGTCTACCTCGACATCGTAAATTATTCCATTCGGCACAACAGGGTCTATCAAATTCCATGAGTTTGAAGCAGTAGTATATTTCCAAAGTTTATTGCTTACAATAGAAAAAAGAGTATTCCCATCGGTTGTACTCTGAATTTTTGTAATGTTTCTACCACCGTAAGGACCTTTGAGCGGTTGCCAGTTAAAATTAATGTAGGGCGGCAATGTGGCAGGGTCAACTAGCAAAGGACTTGTATATTTTAATACGGTAGCCCCTGCTGTAGATGCATAATAATTGCCAGAGGCATCGGCTGCAACGTTGGTTATATACGCTGAGGGATTGGGCAATGTAGTATTGGCCCATGTGCCTCCCTCATCTTGTGAAATGTACAAAGACCCAGGTCGGCTCACTGCTATTCCTGAATAGGTAGCGTTTTTAATAGGGAAAACCTTATTGCCCGAAAAACCTACAGTGGTCCATGTAGTGCCCAAATCAGTTGAGTAGTAATAGGCTGAAAATTGAGCCGCATAAAACTTATTGTTTTGAAAAAATAAGTTGTTCAAAAAACCCGTATAAGGCAAAGTAAGTGCGGTTGCTGTTGTGCCAACTACCTTAAAAGTCTTATAGGATGAAGAAGTGATATCATATCCAGTAAAGAGAATATTAGTAGTTGCATCGATAGCCCCCCAATTAAAATAGAAATTAGTGGGAATACCTGTTATAGCTAAATCAATCCAAGTAGCTCCGCTATCTGTAGATTTAGCAATTTTAGCAACCTGATTAGGGTTTACATATGTGCTATAAAAAAAATACAAATCTCCATTTGCAGCTTCCACAATTTGAGTGTCAATCCCTCTGTAAATATTATCCGACACAAAGGTCGCCCCATTATCTGTGGATCGAAATGTATATGCTGCACCATAAAGCAGAATATTCCCATTCGATAATTTCAGCATTTTAGAACTATAACTTGAATTCGGCAGAGAAGTATTAGTCCAAGTGGTGCCACCGTCAATCGATGATGTATAACCGCTGCCGTATCGTGCGGCAAAAATTTTTCCTGTTGTATTTGCCACTACAATCTGATCTGTGGTTGCGCCTGTTAACCCGAGATTTTTTTGAGCCCAAGTTGCACCCGTGTCTCCGGTTTTTAAAACCCCTAATGTAGTACCCAAAAAATAGGTAGAAGCACTGTTAAAGATAGAGGAATTGACTTGTCCACCATTTGCCAGGGTGGGAGAATCTGTAGTTGTCCACGATGTGCCCTGATTAGTTGATTTATGTATTTTGTTGTAGCCGTTATTAAAAATCGAGATAGAGCCATCGGGCGATATAGCCATTGGTCCTTGAAAATACGTGTACGCTATAGCCGATGTGGTGGTAATATCCGTAAATGATGTACCCCCATTAATGGAAGTCCAAATCTTATTAAAATCTGACAAATAAATCTTAGCAGTTGTAGGGTCAATCGCCATTGAGTTTACATTACTGGGAGCGACCGTAAAAATTTGAGTCATGCTTGCTGCCTTCCAATTGGCAGTCAACGCTTGATATGGATGCTTCAACAAGCCTCCACCTTGTATGCCATAAAAAATATCTCCTGCTGTGTTTGACCAGAGTCCAGGCGTTCCACTCCAAGCCAAGGTTGTAAGTTGTGTCCAAGCCACGCCCTTGTTTATTGAAACATATACACCTGAAGATCCCCAGACCACAAAAACATTATCTGGTCCAATACGATCAATTGCCTGCACGTTTTGAAAAGTGTTAGTCGCTATAGTTGTCCAGTTAACTCCATTGTCGCTTGATACAAATAGCTGTGAGTAATAAGCAGCATAGAGTTTGCCATCGGTGTCGATCATAATATCATTCAAATACAATGATGATGGACTTGTAGGGATCACTTCTGCCCATAAATCTCCATTATTTATTGATCGCCACAATTTTTGATTTACAACAGCGTACAAATTTCCATTAGGTGCTTTTTTGAAACGGCTAATATTTCCACCATAGGGGCCACCAGTGGCTGTCCATTGAGCATGCGCTAATTGCGAAAATGTTAAAAGAAAAATGAATAGGTATAATTTTTTTTGCATATAATTTAAAATTATCATGGAGCGTTGATTGAGTTTGTAATCAATTACCGGGGAATGGAGGTAAAGTAATGGTAGAGTTTGTACCACCTGTGTCTTTTTTGCTACTACCACCAATAGCAGCTACAACTCCGCCAATTGCCAACACTGGCAATAACTTCACCAACATTGGCAGTTTTGGTTTCACTACAAAACCAGAAGAATAGACCACATCATTGGTGCGGGTGTCTGTAATTTTTAACCGATAATCTTTCCCTGTCTGAGCAGAGGATGGTATATATAAAGTATGAGTGCCATTGTTCTGCAAATTATTTTCGCCCACTACGCGTTGACTGCCTTTCATCAACTCAATGTTAATAGCATTGGTGGCACCTACTTTCCAGCCAATGTCGATGCCCTTGCCGCGCTTGTATTTCTTAGCTACGTCAAAATTTTGAAGTTTTACAAAAGGCACAAATACCTTCCCGCGAATCTCGAGAGCAATCTTTCCCTTGAATGCACCGTATTCCTCGACAATTTTCCATTCAATTTTATTGTCTGCACCAGGCTTTACCTCATTGCCAATATTACCCGACACCTTGATAAGTGGAGAACGGTAGTTATCATTTGAGCAGTAAAGCGCCAATTGGTACTCGTTGCCTGCATTAGAATCCTGTAAGTTGTAGTAGACAATTACCTTATCTCCTGCAAGCTCTACATTGTTAATGGATACATTTTGCGACCAAGCAGTGGTTGAGATGAGAAATGCTAGAGGGTAGAAATACTTCATAGTTCATAGAATTTAGATAAGATAAATATAATCATTTTAATTCAACGCATTGATATCAGATGATTGAGCGAGGTAATCGATTAACTAATCCTACTCCAATTTACAGCGGTCTTCTTCATAGATTCAACTTGGTGTAGAATGTGAATATTCTCAGGTAACTCAAGCAGCGGATCTTTTTCGAGAATAGTGTTGGCTGACTCGCGCGCCTGCTTTAAAAGCTCACCATCTTTACCCAAGTCTGCTATTAAAAGATCAAGTGCACCGCTTTGTTGTGTTCCCATTAAATCGCCAGGGCCTCGAAGTTTTAAATCTGTTTCGGCAATTTCAAAACCATTGTTTGTGCGTACCATTGTTTCAATTCGTGTTTTCGATTCTGCACTTAACTTATGGTCGGTCATCAAGATGCAATACGATTGCTCTGCACCACGCCCTACTCTTCCGCGTAGTTGATGTAGCTGCGATAAGCCAAAGCGCTGCGCGCTTTCAATAATCATCACCGAAGCATTGGGCACATCTACACCCACTTCAATTACAGTAGTGGCTACCATAATTTTAGTTTCGCCTTTTGCAAAACGCGCCATTTCAAAATCTTTTGCTTCGGGTTTCATCTGGCCGTGTAAAATGCTGATGGGCACTTCAGGGAAAGCACGGGCAATACTTTCATACCCATCCATCAAATGTTTTAAATCTAATTTTTCTGATTCTTCTATCAGTGGATACACAATGTAAACTTGTCGACCCGTTTCTATTTGGGATTTGATAAATGCATTTACCTGCAAGCGGTGCGAATCGAAACGATGCGTAGTCTTAATCGGCTTGCGGCCTTTCGGTAATTCGTCAATCACAGAAATTTCTAAATCTCCATACAGTGTCATGGCTAATGTTCGGGGAATGGGTGTGGCTGTCATTACCAATACATGCGGATATAGATGATTGTTTTTTTGCCATAGCTTAGAGCGCTGCGCTACGCCAAACCGATGTTGCTCATCAATAATAGCAAGACCTAGTTGATTGAATTTTACTTCTTCTTCTAAAAGTGCATGTGTGCCAATTAAAATTTTTAAAGTGCCATTGGCAAGTTGTTCGTGAATGGGCTTGCGTGCACTTTTCTTTACTGAGCCAGTTAGCAATGCGATGGATATGCCCATTTTATCTGCATACTTTTTTAAATTAGTATAATGTTGTTGCGCCAAGATTTCGGTGGGTGCCATTAGCGCAGCTTGTGTATCTCCACCAATTGCTAAGAGTATAGAAATAAAGCCTACGATTGTTTTGCCACTACCTACATCTCCCTGTAGCAAACGATTCATCTGCTTGCCCGATTTCATATCGGTATAAATTTCTCTCACTACTTTTTTTTGTGCTTCTGTTAAGTCGAAAGGCAAATGTTCTTTATAAAAATTTGTAAGTATGGCGGTATCATTAAATACAATGCCTTTAAATTTTCCCTGCCGTACTAACTTCATTTTAATCAGCCGAAGTTGAATGAAGAAAAGCTCTTCAAACTTTAATCTTCGCAGTGCGCTAGTAAGCCAATCATGATTTTTGGGAAAGTGAATATTAATGATCGCCTCTTTCTTGCCGATTAATTTTAATTGTTGCAGGAGAGAAGTTGGCAGCGTTTCGCGAATGTGACTGATCGCACCCTTTAAAACATCTTGCTGAAGTTTGACTAAAAACTTATTGTCGATGTAGCGCGTGCGTAATTTTTCACTCAGTGGATAAACGGGTTGGAGGTAACCACCCTTCTCACTTTTTTCCGTTATCAAATCGATTTCAGGGTGAGCCATAGAGAGTTTACTGCCGTAGCGAGAGGGCTTACCAAAAACTACGTATTCAATATTGGGTTTTATTTTTTGCGTTACCCAATTAATGCCTTGAAACCAGACTAACTCAATCTCACCGCCTTCATCTGCAAAATAAGCTACCAATCTTCTTTTGTGTTTGTCGCCAATCAATTCAATGTCGGTAATTTTACCTTTGATTTGCACAAAGGGCACGGACTCGTTGACTTCGCTAATCGAATAAAATCGAGTACGATCTTCATATCGAAAAGGATAATGTTGAATGAGATCACCAAACGTAAATAGCTTTAGTTCCTTTTGAAGTAATGCAGCCCGTTGAGGTCCAACACCTTTTAAAAATTCAAGAGAGGTATCGAAGAAAGACATTTATGATTTGAGATTCAGCAAGTTTACGCTTCGAATAACGGATTGTTAGACAATAGTCTGCTTCATGATAGATTGGTAAGATGGTACTCTTTTAAGGGAAGTGACCTCATAAATTATTCTGTAATTACCCTCATACAATTGGCGAATTATTTTGGGCCTAACTCCGACACAATCCCGTCTATAATTTAAGAAAAAGAATTAAACAAATTTGCAGTGTCCCCAACCCCCTTAGTCATCCACCTATAATTTCGTTTTCAATCACCGAATTTTCAAATTAACTAATTAACCTTCCACTCCAGCGTATTGATCAAATGCATTACTTCCTTTTTCATGAAGTCGATTGCGGGCGCGAGGGAGTCGTTTTGCACACGAGTATTAAAATAAAGAGCACCTCGTAGAAAGTTTTTTGTGGAGTCTGTCATCGTAAACTGAAATTGGCTAGGTACTTCGCCACTGATCTCTGCAATCAAAGCAGTTTTGCCACTGGGTGTCACCACTTTCACCTCATCAATTCCTGATGCTTTTATTTGCTGCTTGGAAGTAAGCTTGTAAGCATCGTCCAGCATTTCTTTAAGAAGCTCTTCGCGATTATTAATTTTTTTGTACGTGATGTGAATGTTTGCTTTTAAAGTCGGATAGTAAATTTCTACCCAATGCTTTTCATTTATCCACGAGGTGTCTTTCAATAATTTTGCAGCCTTAGAATACTCAAATTGGTAAGGAAGAGAATCGGGCAATGAATGATAACTTTTTTCTGGCAATATGAGACGATTATATCCCTTTGGTTTTGGCTGATAGTTGGTACTACATGAACAGCAAAATAACAGCAGTAACAGCCATTGACCATTTGCCATTTGCCATTGACTAATTGAATTACTCTTCATCGTTCTTAATCTTGTTCTCCACAGTCACCTTCACCCGATTGATTTTCTTTTGATCGGCCGTAAGGATTAGAAAAGTAAAACGATCAAAGGTGATGAGCTCTCCCACTTTAGGAAGCGAACCATGCAATTCTAAAATTAATCCTCCCAGCGATTCGCTTTCGCCTTTTACATCATCAAATACAGACGATTCCACCTCAAGTGCTTTACACAAATCATGAATGAGTGTTTTGCCTTCAAATAAAAAAGTTTTGTCATCAATTTTTTGATAGGCCAGATTCACTTCATCAAACTCATCGTTTATTTCGCCAATAATTTCTTCAATTAAATCTTCTAAGGTAATTAAGCCGGCAGTTCCGCCATACTCATCTACCACCACGGCCATATGCACCCGCTTACTCTGAAAATCTTTTAAAAGAGAATCAAGTTTTTTTGTTTCTGGCACAAAATAGCCTGGCCTTAATAACTTCTGCCATTTGTAGTTTTCTTTTTCTTCCAGAAAGGGAAGCAAGTCTTTGGTGTATAAGATCCCTTCAATATGATCGAGCGATTCTTTATAAATTGGTATACGCGAAAAGCCAGATTTGTTTACCTGCTCCATCAACTCTTTAAAATTTAATTCAACATCCGCTGCAGAAATATCCATGCGCGATTTCATCACTCGCTTCACTGTAAGCGTTCCAAAGTTTACAATACTTTTTAAAATATCTTTTTCCTCGGCAGAGGTTTCATTATTCTCGGTTGTTAAATCCAGTGCCTGATTTAATTCTTCTACGGTGGTACTATACCCTTTCTTTTCAATTCTCCGCTCAATAACATTGCTCATGCTTAACAGCAGAAAAGAAATCGGCCGCCACACATTTTCGAAAATGAGCCACAGCCCACCCATGCGTTTTGCAAACGACCAATTGTGGCGCGTGGCGTAAACCTTAGGAATAATTTCTCCAAAAAACGTAATAGCGAAAGTGGCTCCGAAGGTTACTAACCCTACAATTGTTTCTGTAGGCTTACGGGTGCCGGCCATCTCCCACATTAAAAAAGTAGAAATGGTTACTATGCCCACGTTCACAAAATTGTTCATGATCAAAATGGTGGCAAGTAGTAAGCGAGGTTTTTTTAACAGTTGTGTAATGTTTTTCTCGTGAGGATCAACCGTATCGCGACAGCGTTCAAGATCATCGGCCTTCAACGAAAAGAATGCGACTTCCGAAGCCGAGATCACCGCTGACATAAAAAGCAACACAGCGATAGTCAGAAAACTAAAAATGTAGAAGTAGTTAGGTGCAGTGAAAATGTCAGATAACATAAAACCAGTCGGTTCTTCTAATAAGAGTATCTTTTTCAAGAATCAATTGGTTCGTATAAAATTAAAAGGGTAAATCATCGGTGGCATCTGGCGCGGGTGCCATTTCATTGCGTGCCGGGGCATTTTGAGCGGGGTGATCTATGTTGCCACTTCCGCCTCCAGGTTTGCTGCCCAACAAAGTCATGTTGTCTCCTAGAATTTCTGTGGTGTACCGAGTTACGTTATCTTTTTCCCAACTGCGTGTGCGCAATTTTCCTTCAATATAAACTTGGTCGCCTTTGTGCAAATATTTAGCGGCAATATCGGCCAAGCCGCGCCACAGCACCACATTGTGCCATTCGGTAATTTCTTTGCGCTCGCCCGTAGTTTTGTCTTTATATGTTTCGGTGGTGGCCATAGAAAAGTTGGCCACGGTAGCACCACTTTCTAAATTTCTTACTTCCGGATCTTTGCCTAACCTTCCTACTAAAATGACTTTGTTTACGCCTGACATATTTTTAAGTATTATTTTTTAAGTTGGATTGCAAAAATACCAAATTTCTAGCGAAGCGTTTTTTTGGTGATAGCAGAACTATTTATAGCTTTCTTACATCACTAAGAGATACCCCAATATAGTGTGAGGCTAACAATTCTGTTATTGTTCATTTCGATCGCAAGCTACGCTCAAGATTTTAAAAAATTGAAAGTTATGGTAGGCTTTGGATATACCTCTGTAAAATCAGATTACAATAGCTATAACAAACAAACTCAAGGCCTCATTTTTCTTGAACCGGCCTACCGAATCAACCAAAAATTTTTGGTAGCAATTCGTTTAGAACATGTAGGTAGTATTTTGTTAAACGAAGGATTCAGCATTTCTTCTTACGGCATCCATTCACAATACTACTTTTCGAATAAAAACTTTCGCCCCTTTGCGGGGATAGGAATAAGTCAATATCACCCAATAGTAACCGAAGGTTTCTATGGTTATAATTCAAGGTTAGAAGAGACCGCGCTTGGCTTTAGTCCTCGACTTGGTTTTGATTATGGACATCTTTCTTTAGTAGCTGAAATGAATATTGCCAGTGCATCGAAGGCAAAAATCTCTTTACCATCGTCACAAACACCTGCCACAGATGGATCGCTTTCTAATAATTATTTTTCAATTAAGATTGGATTTTCGATTGGTGGGGGTAGAAAATAGCTGACTAAAACGATTTTAAATATTTTTCAATCAATATCGGCTTAGGCAATCTGTCAATTTCTTCTTTAGAATGTGCTTTTAGTTGATTCGCTTGAGCGAACTTTAAAAATTCTTTCTTGGATTTTATTTCCACATGAAAAAATTTTGCGATCAGCTGTTGATGTGACAGTATATGTTTGATTGGTTTGCTTCGTGTTTCTATCTGGTAATTTTTAAGAATATTTTCTTTTAACATACTCTCTACTTTTTGGGGTTTCTTACTTTCCATCAAATAGAAATCGTAAAGCCCTTGCCAAATGTCATTGCCACCGCGCTCTTTCATCAATAGCTGATCTTTGTGTTGAATCAAAAAATAGAACAAATATCTTCTTCGGACTTTTAATTTTTTGGATTTAATGGGAAGCTCTTTTTGTAAGCCATTGATATTGGCAATGCACGTCTTCGCAAAAATGCAGTCTTCACATTTGGGATTTTGTGGCAAGCAGTGCAGCGCGCCAAACTCCATCATTGCTTGATTAAATAAGTCAGGCGCCTCAATTGATATTAATTCATTGGCTTGCTTAAAGAAAAATCTTTTTCCTTCTGGCGATGAAATATCTTTTTCAATACCAAAAATTCGTGCCAGCACCCGAAACACATTTCCATCTACTACTGCAACTGGTTCTTTAAATGCGAAGGAAGAAATGGCTGCGGCCGTATAAGAGCCGATGCCTTTTAATTTCTTTAGTTCTTCAAAAGTGTCAGGAAATTTTCCGTTAAAATTATCGACAATGCTTTTAGCACACTCATGAAGGTTGCGTGCGCGCGAGTAATAGCCTAATCCTTGCCATAAACGCAATACTTCTTGTTGGGGGGCTTTCGCCAGATCGAAAACCATAGGAAAAGTTTTTACAAATTGTTGGTAGTAGGGCAATCCTTGTGCAACGCGGGTTTGTTGCAGAATAATCTCCGACAGCCATATTTTATATGGATCTTTTGTCTGGCGCCACGGTAAGGTTCGCTTATTCTCTTCGTACCACTCCACTATTTTGGAGGCAAATAGCTTTTTCTTCATCATTTAAGAAAACAAAGTAAACCAACAAAAAACTGCATTCAATCGAATGGAGCAACTCTTTATCGTTTTTTATCTCTTCACGTGGTTGATAGTCAATAAATTAATTTTGGAAATGAATCAACTGCGTATAAATTTGCGATCCCAAATTTTTTAAGAATTAAACTCAACTCTTGTGACTAAAGCTGACGTAATCAACCAAATTGCTGACAAAACTGGAATCGACAAAGCAGATGTTTCTGCTTCAGTAGAGGCATTTTTCAACATTGTTAAAAGTAATATGGCGTCTGGCCATAATATTTATGTCCGCGGCTTCGGCAGCTTCATCAATAAAAAGAGAAAGAAGAAAATTGCCCGCAACATTTCGCGTAATACCGCCATCGTTATAGATGAACATTATATCCCCAGCTTTAAACCTGCTAAAATCTTTGTTAACAAAATCAAGAATAGCGATAAGGTAAAACAACTTGCTGAGAAATAGTTAATCGTATTGTTATCGGTTATTCGCATAACTGATAGCGGATAACTTCCTACGAATGTTAAAAACTCGAATCATTCTATTTGCCGCCTGCACCATTATTATTTGGCTCATATTTCTTTTGCCAAAAGCAGTAGTAGAAAATGAGAGTCAGTTAAAAGCTGTTGATTCTGTTAAAACGGGTCAACCCATACCTTCTGCTGGACATAGCGATGTACCCCAGGTTTTAGCAGCGGGCATCAAAAGCTTGAGAGCCCAATACTTACAGGGTTCGCCAAATCAAAAAAATGCTATCTTTGCCGACTCTTTGCAAAATCTGTACTCGCAGGCTGGTCAATTTGATAGCGCTGCTTGGTACGGAGAGCAAGCAGCAACGTTCTTTAAAACAACAAAAAGTTACTTGAAAGCAGGGAACAGCTATTACGAAGCCTACATGTTTGCTCTTCAGCCAGAGAAACAAAAATGGATGGCTGAAAAAGCGAGAGAGTGGTTGGAGAAAGCAGTAGATGCTAATCCTAAAAATCTAGAGGCCAAGACTAAGATGGCGATGACTTATTTAAGTTCATCATCACCCATGAAGGGCATTCAAATGATGCGCGAAGTGCTAGCAGAAGATCCCAAAAATGAATTCGCACTTTATAATATGGGTATGCTTTCAGTTCAATCGGGCCAGTATGATAAAGCCGTTGATCGCCTGAAAGAGTTGATGGCGGTGAACCCCAATCATATTCAGGGAAATTTGTTGTTGGGTGTGGCCTATTTGAATAGTGGAAATAAGGAAAAAGCCCGTGCTCAATTTGGAAAAGTAAAAAAGTTAGATAACGACCCCGCTGTGCAAGCCACGGTAGATAGTTATTTGAAAGATTTAAATAAATAAATGTTAAACCCGTCCTGACAGTATCGTTAGGGCAAAACCAAAAAGCATTATGCCAAGTGGTAAGAAAAGAAAAAAACATAAAATGGCTACTCACAAGCGCAAGAAGCGTTTGAGAAAAAATCGCCATAAGAAGAAATAGTGACGGGCCAGTGCCTGTTGCTGTTTGGTTGTTATTAATATGAGCAATCAAACTCTTATAGTCCTATTTATACAACATCCAATTTTTTAAGTTTTGAGTAATGAACTAATTATTAGTGCTACTCAGGACGGATGTCGCATAGCCCTTCTTAAGGACAAGCAGCTTGCCGAGTTTCATGAAGAACAAGACGGAAGCAAGTTTGTAGTAGGTGATATTTACTTAGGTACTGTTAAAAAAATAGTGCCGGGATTGAATGCCGCGTTTATCGACATTGGGTATGAGAAAGATGCCTTTCTGCATTACTTAGATTTAGGAGCGCAATTCGGTTCGTTACAGAAATTCACCAAGCTTGTTCGTAGCAAGAAGATTACCGGAGGTAAACTGGACAAATTTCAACTTGAGAAAGACATTGATAAGCATGGCAAAGTAAGCCAGCAACTTTCCAAGAACCAGTTGATACCGGTGCAGGTTGTGAAAGAGCCCATCTCTACCAAGGGGCCGCGACTTTCGTGCGAGTTATCCTTAGCCGGGCGATACCTGGTTTTGGTACCCTTCTCATCCGGGGTGAGCATCTCTAAACGGATTGCCAGCAATGAAGAGCGCAAGCGCTTGCAGCGTCTTATTCAATCTATTAAGCCAGAAAATTTTGGTGTGATCATTCGTACCGTAGCCGAAGGCAAGGAAGTGGCCGAGCTAGACAAAGACATGCGCAGCTTGGTGAAAATGTGGGACGATGGCATCGACCGTATGGTAGAAGCCAACCCCCGCGATAAAGTTATTGGCGAGCTGAATAAGACATCTTCTATTTTGCGCGATGTGCTGAACGAATCGTTCGATAGCGTGTGGGTGGACGATAAAAAAATGTTCGATGAGGTAAAGAGCTACATCCACAACATCGCTCCCGATAAGGAGAAGATTGTTAAGCTCTATACAGGCAAAGCAAAAATATTCGAACACTTAGGTGTTGAAAAGCAAATCAAATCTGCTTTTGGCCAAACGGTAAGTTTGAAAGGAGGAGGCTATTTGATTATTGAGCATACCGAAGCGTTGCACGTGATTGACGTTAATAGCGGCAATAAATCTAATCGCGAAGAAAGCCAAGAAACAACAGCCATGTCGGTGAATCTGGAAGCTGCGAAAGAAGTGGCTCGTCAGTTTCGCTTGCGCGATATGGGTGGGATTATTGTGGTAGACTTTATTGATATGCGAGGCCTGGAAAGCAAGAAGCTCATTTACAATAAAGTGAAGGAAGAGATGGAGGCCGACAAAGCCAAACACACCATTTTGCCACTTTCTAAATTTGGGCTCATGCAAATTACCCGAGAGCGAGTGCGCCCGCAGATGAATATTGCCACCAAAGAGGTTTGCCCAACCTGCAATGGTACAGGTAAAATTGAAGCTTCCATCTTAGTTACCGACAAAATTGAAGATCATATTCGTCATCTGTTTGAGAAACAAAACGAAAAAAAGCTAGTACTGGCATTGCATCCGTTTTTGTTTTCCTACTATACCAAAGGCCTTATCTCTAAGCGTGTGAAGTGGTTCTTCCGCTACAAACGTGCAGTCGAATTAGTTACCGATTCATCACTCGCCATTACCGAATACAAATTTTTGAATAAAGACGGTGAAGAGATAGAGTTAGCTCAAGAGAAAAGTACGCCAGTATTGGCGGGAGAATAAATTCTTCGAAGCTTTTTAAGATTCATTTTAAAACCCGTGTCGAAAGATGCGGGTTTTTTTGTTTTTTTACCAAGGATCAAAATCAACTACTGTGTGTTTGCGTAGGGGCGCTTGTATGTTATACATAATAGTTGCCAGGCCATTTACCTGCGATGCCTTTATGAAATCCGGCACTCAAAATTATTAGAGATGATCTTTCATCAATATTAATGCAATCCCTGCAATAGCAGAAGAAAGTACCATCTTCCAATCTCTTCGATTTACTTTTAACAAATCAACTAAAATAAACGCAATCACCAAAAAAATAGCAACCACTATTACCTGGCCGAACTCCAAACCCAGATTAAAGGCAAATAGTTGGGATAGAATGCTGTGATCTTTACCTAAAATGGCTCGTAAATAATTAGAAAAGCCCAAGCCATGAATCAAACCAAAAAACAAAGCAAACACATAATTAATCTGAATTCTTGCACTGCCCGCCAATTCATTTTTTTTTAATACGTTAGAAACAGCGGTTATAAAAATGGTAAGCGGAATCAAAAATTCAATCAAGTTAGGATCTGCCGAAATAATTCTCAACGTTGATAGCGCAAGTGTTATCGAGTGCCCAATGGTAAAGGCTGTTACTAAAATCAAAATTTTCTTCCAATCGTGCGCTAGATAAACAGCACAAAGCGCCAGTACAAACAGAATATGGTCATAGCCATTTTTATAATCCAGAATATGTTCTTTGCCTAAATGGAAGTAAAGTGCAAACTCACTCATCTCGCAAGTATAACTCTAATTTTGAATTAGGACAATTAGAAGTATTTTTGACATTCCATGAAGAAAGCAATTATCAGTTATTTGTTATTAGTTACTGCGGGTTACTCGGTTGCTAATAACCATGAACTAATAACTTATAACTTACTCCATCCTGTTCACATCTCTGTTACCGAAATTAACTATAGCGAAAAAGATAAATCGCTCCAAATTATTTCGCGTTTGTTTATTGATGATTTAGAACTATCTATTCGCGCCCAACGCAAAGAACCCGAGTTAGACATTATGGAGCCGAAGAATGGATTGACTACGCAACAACTTGTTATCAATTACCTTACAGAACATTTTAAAATAAAATTAGATGGCAAGCCTTGCAAACTCAACTTTCTGGCAGTAGAAAAAGAAGATCTTTCACTCATCTGCTACATCGAAATTGAAAATGTGAAGAAGGTAAAATCGTTGGAAGTTTTTAACGATGCTATCATGGGCACTCACGAAGATCAATCGAATCTAGTACACATAACTTTTAAAAGCCCAGTAAAAAGTGCCCGATTGACTTACAATAAACCTTCCGAAAAATTTGTATTCGACAAAAAATAATTAACCAAACTTTTTATGCGTCAAAAAATAGTAGCCGGCAATTGGAAAATGAATAAGACATTAGAAGAAGCAAACATTCTTACTGCAGAACTAATGGGAATGGTGGCCGATGAAGTAAAAGGAAATGTGATTACTGTTTTATGCACGCCTTTTCCGTATTTGATTTCTGTAAAAAATCAGTTAGGATCATCCAAAATAAAAGTAGGTGCGCAAAATTGCAGCGAACATGATTCTGGCGCATACACAGGAGAGACATCTGCTGGCATGTTAAAGTCGATGGGTATTTCTTATGTGATTGTTGGACACAGCGAGCGTAGACAATTTTTCGGTGAGAACGGAAAACTATTAGCCACAAAAGTTGACAAAGCATTGGCTAATAATGTAACTCCTATTTTTTGCTGTGGCGAACCATTAGAAATTCGCGAGCACGGAACGCATGAAGCCTTGGTGAAACAACAAGTGGAAGAAAGTCTATTTCACTTGAGCAACGAGGGCATTCAAAAAGTGGTGATTGCCTACGAACCTGTTTGGGCAATTGGCACTGGCAAAACTGCCACTTCGCAACAAGCACAAGATATGCACGCAGTAATTCGCAAGCACATTGCCGGCAAGTATGGCGCTGCAACTGCCGATTCAATTTCCATTTTATATGGAGGAAGTGTGAAGGCTGATAACGCAAAAGAACTTTTCGCTTGCGCTGATGTAGATGGAGGATTAGTAGGAGGAGCTTCGCTTAAATCGAGAGAGTTTATGGAGATAATTAAAGCAATTAGCTAATTCGGTCATTCGTTGATTCATTGATGACGGCATCACCCATTAGCGAATTAGTTCATTAACGAATCAACAAATTAATTATGTATTACACCCGTCTCCAAGTTATTTGCGATCCAGATTTTTCAGAAATATTAATGGCCGAAATTGCGGATGCCGGCTTCGATACCTTTATGGAGATGGAAAAAGGTTTTGAGGCTTATGTAGAAGAAAAAAAGTTTGATGCCCAACAGCTAGACGAAATCAAACAAAAATATAGCTCCGTAAATCCGCTTCTCTTTTTCTGGGATCAAATACAAAAACAAAACTGGAATGAGCAGTGGGAGAAAAGTCTGGAGCCAATTGTTGTAGATGATCGTTGTTTGATTCGGGCAGAGTTTCATAAGATTGAAAACCTGCCTGCCGCGAGGCAGAAAAAATATCTTTACGAAATTGTGATCACACCAAAAATGTCTTTTGGCACGGGGCATCATCAAACTACTTACCTGATGATTAAAAGTCAGCTAGATATTGATCACGCCACCAAACGAGTAATGGATGCAGGATGCGGAACGGCCATACTTTCTATCATGGCTTCCAAAAGAGGGGCAAAAGAAATTGTAGCTTTTGATATTGACGAGTGGAGCGTAATCAATGGAAAAGAAAATATTGAAAATAATCTTTGTCAAAATATCGAAATCCATCAAGGAAAAATCAGTGACCTATCGATTGAGGGTAATTTCGATATCATTCTCGCCAACATCAATAAAAATGTGCTGTTAAGCGAAATCAAAACCTATGCTTCTTACCTGAAAACTGGCGGACATCTTTTGCTTAGCGGATTTTACACAACTGATATTGATGATCTAAAAGCAGAGGCGGGGGTACACGGACTTACTGAGGTAAATCGCGCTGAAAAAGAAACATGGGCATCTCTTCTTTTAAAAAAATAATCATCCCCATATTCCGTTACTCATTCATTAGAACTTTCGCCATTTATTTCCGAATTTTCCTCGATTTATTAGCGTGAAAAAAACCCTTTTCTCCTGTGTTCTAGCATTTAGCGTTTCTTTCAGCGGTCTTGCTCAACAAACCACGCCAGATGCCACCTTTCAACTCGCCTTTCAGGATAGTATTCGGATACTTTTAAACAACACCAAAACGGTGGAAATAATGTCTATTGGTGATGCCTTTGCAAACATTTGGGCAAACTTTGGGCCTGATCAACAAATGCAAATCATCAAACAAGCAAAGTTGATGAAGAAGAAACGCTACAAACTTCAGCCCCATTTTGTAAACTACTACGGAAGCATTGTAGCATCTCAATCCATCGAAAAAATTGATCCTTCTCGTTTCGCCAGTTTCCTTTCGGTAGTCGATAAAGTCATCACCAAAGAAAACAGCAATCAGGCCAACATCTTCTTCCAGCAGTCGCGCGATTTTTTTGAGCATCACGCACTTACATTTCAAAAGTTTTTTAGGCTACATGCCGTAGATGATGAGTACATGTTTTTCTACATAGAACCACAAGCTCCAGATACAATACAAAGTTATGTTCCTCCTGCAGAACCTGATACTTCATCTGTTATCCTTCCAAATTGGAAACAACCCATCATCCAACCCGAAATCTTTGGAGCGGCTATTGAATTTAGAAAAGTATCATTGAATTTTTCTACACCTTATGATTCTGCTTTTATAAAAAATACCAAAGGCACTTTTTCTTTACGCGATAAATTATTTGTGGGTGAAGGTGGAACTTTTGATTGGACTCCTGCCGGATTGTCTGCTGACTCCGTTAACTATGAATTGAATAAATATAATTTTAAAACAACCCAGCCATACATAAAAGCAGAGCAAGGCAAACTCTTATATGTTGGCAAATTGCCGGGTCGTGTGCCCGGTCAGTTTGAGTTTAGAAGTATCGCTCATAAATCTGAAAAAACCGCCAGCTACCCGCGGTTCAGATCGTATGAAAACAATGTTGCTATTTTAGGATTAGGCTCTGAATTTCTAAAATATAGTGGGGGATTTGGAATGATGGGTGCCAGTATGAATAGTCTCTCGGTAAATAATGATTTAGCAACTCTAGAAATATTAGGAGAGAGCGACAAGCGCTTCAAGGCTCAGTCTCTTTCTTTTGCTTTTAAAGATTCAGTTATCATTGCCTCTAGTGCAAAGGTGGCCATTTATCAAGACAATGATTCTATCTCCCATCCGTCCATGCAACTTCGCTATGACTATGGTAAACAAAAAATGAATCTTACCAAAGACAAAACGGTTCTGAGAAAAGCTCCATTCTCTTCTTCCTATTTTGGTTTAGATTTTAATGCTGACCAAATTAATTGGAATTTAAAATCAGATACACTTACCCTAACTGTAGATGGAAGTGGGGCTGTTGCTCCTTTGGTGTTTGAATCGAATGATTTTTATGACCCCATCGACTATGATCAACTGAAAGGGGCGGGGCTTGGATTTCATGCGTTAGCACTTTTTACAACCTATGCTAGTAGAAATAATACACAAGATTTTTTTGTTTACGATTTGGCAGGCTCTTCGCGAAGCGTAGATAAAATTAGAATGGCTGCTGATTTCCTTTCTCAAAAAGGAATGATTTTATACGATGCGCGCACAGGCAAAGTACACGTAAAAGACAAAGCCCTACACGTAGTAGAAGCCGTGAAGGGAAAGGTTGATTACGACAACATGAAGGTGCAGTCTTACGCTGATACCGTTGCCAACGCAACCATTAGTTTAAAAGACAGATCAATGGTAGTGCATGGCGTTGAAGAATTTAATGTAAGTGATTCACTCAACGTAATTATTAAACCCGATAGTGCAGTAATAAAATTTTTGCGCAATCGCGATATTAAATTTAACGGCACCATCAATGCGGGTAATTTTGAAATCACCGGAAAAAACTTCACACTGAAGTATGATAGTTTTTTTATTAGTCTCAATCATATCGATTCCATTCGTTTTTATGTAACAGAAAAGAATGGCACACGCAGAAGAGTAAACAACTCTATGGTAGGTGCCGATTCAACAGCAGCAGCCGCTGGTGGTTTATCTACATCAGCCAACAAAACATCGGGAACACTTTTCATTAACAGACCCGATAATAAATCTGGCCGGTTGAAGGTTCCTAACTATCCAAGATTGGACGCCACCGCTGGTGGTGTCATTTATTTTGATAGACAAGAAGTACTAGATGGCGTGTATGATAAGTCCATGTTCTTCGTCGTTCCTCCTTTCAAACTCGATAGCTTAAACGATGCCGACCCTGGCTCAATTAATTTTGAAGGTACTTTTATTTCCAGTGGTATGTTTCCGGCTTTCAAAGAAAAGCTGCACACTATGGAAGACAAGTCTCTCGGTTTTACCCATATCGTACCCAAAACAGGATATAATCTTTTTCATGGTGAGGGGAAATTTTACGGAGGCTTGCGCTTAGATAATGCAGGGTTAAGAGCTAACGGAAAAATTGAATACCTGGCAGCCAATATACAATCCGATGATTTTATTTTTTATCCGGATTCCGTTTTATCAAAAGGAAAAATTGGTGAGATACAGGAAAAGCAAATTGGTAAGGTGGCCTTCCCACAAGTAACCTTCACCGACTATCAGATGAAGTGGTTTCCCAAGCAAGATAAATTCAAACTAAAAAATTTAAAAGAACCTTTTACGCTTTATAAAAATACAGCAAGCCTCTCGGGAATTATTACTGTTTCAAAAACTGGCGTAACAGGAAGTGGTAAACTGAGTACGCGAGGTTCAGAAGTAGCTTCTAAAGAATTAAGTTTTTCATCAAAGGATTTTGGTGCACGGCATGCACGCTTTGCGGTAAAAACAGGTAACCCTGATAAGCCTGCACTTGCCGGTAATGATGTACGCCTAAAATTTGACCTAGAAAAAAACGTGGCTACCATCAGCCCCGAAGTAGAAGGAGTTGCCGCCATTGATTTCCCTTATGCACAGTTTAAGACTTCCATTCCACAAGCCAAGTGGGATTTGAACACACAGAAAATAGTAATGAGTAAAGCGGCCGATGTTCCAATCGAAAATTCGTATTTCTATACCACACGCAAAGAATTAGATTCGCTGAATTTCAATGCAGAAAAAGCGGAGTATGATATTCAGCTGCAACAGCTAAAAGTAAGCGGTATCCCGTTCATCATCGTGGCCGATGCAAAAATTACTCCTGAAAATAATGAAGTGTTGATTCTTGAAAACGCTAAGATTGGTCAATTAAAAAATACCACTATTGTTTTAGATACACTCAACGGATACCACAGACTCACCAATGGGGTGGTAGATATTATCTCCCGTAAGGAATTTACCGGATACGCTACCTATCAATATGTTAATTCAGTAAACGATACGTTCAAAATTAAAATGACAGACTTTCATTTGGAAGCAATCGCACCCGAAGGAAAGGCGAAGAGGAAAAATTTAAATGCAAGCCAGCAAACGGTTGGCAATGGTGCTGTTGTAGAACAAGATAAAATTTTGGTGGCTCCGCGCATCTTTTACAAAGGCGATATGGTGATGTATGCAACAAGGCCCGCGCTTCAACTAAAAGGGTTTATCAAACTAGATCTTAAAAAATTAAAAAATTATAATACCTGGCTCACCTACAACCAAAGTGGAGATGAGAAAGAAATTTATTTAAATTTCGACAATACCGTAACAGAAGAAGGGAAGCGCGCTACTGCAGGATTGCACTTTGCCCAAGACAACAGTCTCTACATCACTTTTGTATTTGATAAGAAAGATGAAAGTGATGAAGATTTCTTTTTGCCAAGCGGTTCACTTTTCTTTGATAAAGAAAGTGGTCAGTTTAAAATTGAAGATCGCCAAAAATCGGCTGGTGAGAAACTCTCAGGAAAAGTTTTTGCCTACAACGAAGATAAGCAAGAAGTTAATTTTGAAGGGCCTGTTACATTCTTTAAGAATTTAAAAGATCTCAGTCTTACTGCTTCTGCAATTGGTTCAGGAAGCTTGACTACTAATGATATCAAGCTGAATAGCTTCATTATGGCAGACATGAATATTCCTGCCACGGCATATCAATTGATGGCCACTAATCTGCAAGAGGTAATTAAAAATGAAGGTGCCTCTGAAGGCCTCGGAGATCAAACTGAGTTGCTGTATAAAATGGCTAACCTCGTTGGAGAAAGAATTGCAAAAGATTATGAACAAAAGTCTCAGCAGGGTTATGTTTCACTGGGTAGTGTGCAAGGACTTGCAAAGCAAATTGTTTTTTCAAATGTAAATTTGAAATGGTCGCAAGAGAAGAAAGCATTTTATAGTGAAGGCCCGTTGGGCATTAGTAACATGTCTCGCAATGATATCAACGGAGCTTTTGAAGGCTTTATGGAAATTCGTAAAAACGAAGATGGTTCTCCTGTATTTCATGTGTTCTTCAAAGCCTCTCCCGAAGCGTGGTATTATTTTGGATTTGAAGATAATCGGTTGATGGTGCATTCTGCTAATCCTGCATTCAATGATTTAATCTCTAAAAAAACGAATGCTAGTAAAGCAAAGGTGGGCGAATTAGTTTTTATTTCTGGCAGCGATGATGAAATTCTTTCTTTTGTAAATCGGTTTCGTCTTACCTATTACGGAATAGAAGCTCCGTACGATTTAACAAGTGGCACCGCGGCCGCCAAAAAGAAAGACAAGAAAAAAGAGAATAAAAAAGAAGACGATGGATTTTAGTAATCAGCCGTTTCGGCTTTTTACTTCACACCAAATTTCTTATTTTAAATCGATAAAATATTCGGCCATTCTCCTCAACAAAAAATAAATTCCAATCTAAACCTTAGAAAAAATTACCATTTGTCGAGCCCCAACACTTTTCTTCCTAATGGTAATAATTCTGCTGTGCTGTATTTCGTCTGCTCCCAATTTCTAGGGTCTCCCGGAAATGCAAAGCCTTCGGGAGCAACTCTATTTCTCCAAGAATTAATTCTCCATTCACGCAAAGCAATGTTATCTTCCTCGGCAGGCATCATCGAAATATATTGAGCTATTCTAACTTTGTCTTTTGACAAATTCGGGCGAATGCCGTGAGGTTGCGAACTGTTGAAGATCATTAAGTCTCCTGCATTCAATTTTACTTTTGTAGGTGTGAAGCCCGTGGTATCTGGTTTAAAATGATCGCGGTCTTCTGGCTGCGTTAGTTTCCAAGTGTCGTATGTGCGAAATAATTCTGGGATGCATTGAAACCCTCCCATGTTTTCATCATTCTGATCTGCGAGCGCGAGAACACCTTGCACATTTTGTGGCTTTGTTTCAGGGTCATAATCCCAATGGATAAAGCCTTTGTATTCAAACCCAGGACGAAGCGGAAAATTCAAATTAGCACGATCAATGCTGCACCATAATTTTTCTGTTCCCCAAATATCTGCGAAAGCTGCGTGCACTGTTGCTACTTGTCGATTGTTCCATAGTGTTTGATGATTGTAAACTTCCACCATCCCTGTGTTGGTTAGTTCTTTCATTTTCATTTCTGCACGTGGAGCGGTATACCATGTTTCAGGATTATTAAAATCTTTCTCTTCAAACTCCCAAAGAAATTTTGCGGTTGCCTCCACTTGCTCTGTTGATACAGCATTGCGAATGATTACGTATCCGTTATAAATCCAAAACCTCCAATCCTCCTCACTCAATAATTTCAATCCCTTTGCATCATCAAGACTGGTGCGAAGTTTAATAGCACTACTTGTAGCGGTAGAAGGATTACCAGGAATTTCTTTGTGGGCATTAGTCGCCATAGTAGGAGTATTTGTTTCTTGTCTCATATTTTTAGTTCGTTTAGTTCTTTATTTGATGATGTAAAGATCATTGGTGAAAAATTGTAGCCCGCCATCGGTAGTGACCAATATTTGTTCTGTATTGATACTTCTGCAATTCATTTAAACAAAAAAGTATATTTATAGAGTCATACTCGTATAGCAATGAAGATTCAATTAGAAGAAGTAATTCCCGGCAAGGGGCAATCATTTAAAATTTTTACACCTCGATTGAAGCATTATTTCTATTGGCATTATCATCCAGAATTTGAATTAACCTTTGTAGAAGCGAGCACGGGCATCAAGCACGTGGGTCAGCACATTTCAAGTTATGTGAATAGCGATTTGATTTTAATAGGATCAAATATTCCTCATCTTAATTTTGACTACGAGCTTAAAACAGAATACAAACAGATTGTAGTGCAGATGAAGGAAGATTTTTTGGGAAATGCTTTTAGCAACTCTCCAGAATTTTCTTCCATTCAAGAACTTTTTGGAAGAGCGGCCATGGCCATTTCCTTTACAGGGAAAACCAAACAAAGAGCAGCCGAAAAACTTCAACAGATGCTTACGCTAAATCCATTTGAACAATTATTGTGCTTGCTAGAAGTATTTCAAATCTTAGCCAAAAGCGATGAGTATGAACTGCTCAATGATAGAGATACAAGTGTGAGTGTATTTTTGAAAGATAAGATCAGGATGTCTTCTGTGTACCAATACATTCATACCAATTTTAACAAGCAGCCCAATGTAAATGAGATAGCAACAATGGTACACTTAAGCACTGCTGCATTTTGCAGATATTTTAAAAAGCAAACTAAAATGACTTTTACCAATTTTGTAAATCAGTATCGGGTCAACCAAGCCAAAATATATTTGCTACAAAATAAAAATATTTCAGAGGCCTGCTACGCGGTTGGGTTCGATAGTATTTCTCACTTCAATAAAGTGTTTAAAAAAAATACAGGCGAAAATCCGAGTGATTTTAAGAAGAGATATCTAAAGAGTTACAATGTTGTTAGATAATTTCCTGATTATACTTTTAGCTCATCATCGCTGCTGTTTCCAAGATTCTCCTTGCTAAAAGGCGAAGCTGCCTGATGTATTTGTATTGCTTTGCGCGAAAGAAAAATACCGACTAGTAAAGAAACAATAGCACCCACCCAAATGCCGGGCACATATGAGATAAACCAAAAAGTAATCGTACGCTCCGTGAAAAAGCGCTGCTACACCCAACGCATAAATAGCATAGTGAGATTTTTTATGTTCAAATTTTGCTTTGCCTAAAAAGTAGCCCATTAGTACACCAAAGGTAGCGTGTGCTGGTACTGCCGTAAACATTCTGAGAATAGCTGTTTCCACTCCTCCATCTTTTTATGTAGAGAATGTTCTCCAGCCCTGCAAAACCAAGGCTTACTACCACAGCATAAACAATTTCATCAAAAGGCTCATTAAAATTTTTGTTAGGATATAAAACCCATCTTACGAAAATGAATTTACTGAACTCTTCAATCAGTGCCACTAACAAAAATGCATGTACTGCTTGTTGAGTTAAGCTCGAAGGATCAATCGGTATAAGCATGTTGATTGGCCAGCTAATGAGGAGCGTAACAATCGTGCTTAACACACCATAAAAAAAACTTTTTACTAATAGACCAATGGGTTCGCGTTCATGTTTGTCTTTCAGGTAAATGTATAACCCAATGGCTGCCCCTGGGGCAAGAGCTAAGGCGAGAAGCGTAAAAATATCCATGTGTTTGATACTACTTAAAATAATTACTTCTTATTTTCAACTGCCTCTGCAATAAATCGTATTCCATCTAATGTTAAGGTCGGATCGATGGCAAAGAAAAAAGATTTAAGCGGAGAAATTACGAATGATAAACCACCAGTGGCGATTGCGGGGCAATCTGTTTTTAATTCTTCGCGAATGGCGCTCACCATTTTTCTTACCAACCCTTCGTAGCCAATAACAATACCCGATTGAATGGCAGTAACCGTGCTGGTGCCCAAGGCTGACTTCGGAATTTCGAGCGGAACATCAAAAAGTTTGGCGGCATTTTGTGTAAGTGCTTTTAAAGCGGTTCGCAAGCCGGGCACTATAGAAACTCCTAAAATTTTCCCTTCTCCATTTATAGTCGTAAAGGTGAGTGCTGTTCCAAAATCAACTACAATACAAGTCTGTTTAAATTTAATAAACGCACCCATCGCATTAGCAACTAAGTCAGATCCAATTTCGTATGGATTTAAAATCTGAATTGGCAGTTGTTCGTAGATTTTAGGTTCTAAAAAAATAGGCTCGACTGCAAATAAAGTGCGGATCATATTCTTTATTTTCTCTGTCAACCCGGGAACCACGCTACTCAGGCAAACGGTGGAAACATCGCGCATCGAAATTTGTGTTTCTGAAAAAAAATCGCGCATTTTTACACCGTAAAAAAGCTCGGGCTTATCGGGCTTGGATGAAATGCGCCAAACGTTTTTCCACAGAGTCTCATCCCACAAACCGATGGTGATGTCGCTGTTACCAATATCAAATACAAGTAGCATTCGACAAGATAATAATTATCTATAAAATAAATAGGTGCGTTTCAAATTTTCAGAATGCTACGAATTTCGAATTAAATCCGCTCCCTTCTCGGCAATCATAATAGTGGGTGCATTGGTATTGCCGCTGCTAATAGCTGGCATTACAGATGCATCTATTACACGCAAATTATAAAATCCTTTTACACGAAGTTCAGAATCTACCACAGCCATTTCATCCACTCCCATTTTGCAAGTGCCCACGGGGTGGTAAATACATTCTGCTGATTGGCGAATGTGCTTAAGCCAAGCCTCATCAGAATCAGTTTGTTTAGGCAAATGATTTTTGATTCGAATAGAAGCAAAGGCTTTGGCCTCTAAAACCTCTAGCGCTTTTCTGCCGCCTGCTATTTGTATTTTCTTGTCTTCGTCTTCTTTTAAATAATTTGGATCGATAATGGGGGCATCAGAAAAATCCGATGACTTCAATCCTACATACCCACGGCTATGTGGACGAACTTGTGCAGGAAATATAGAGTAGCCATCAGCGGCAGGAAATGAATTCATATCATACATGTCAGCTAATATTTCTCCTCCTGCATTCGTTGGGGTAAATTGGAATTGAATATCCGGATGCGCTATATCGGCTGAAGATTTTAGAAATGCAACGGCTTCTAACGGCCCAATAGACATAGGGCCACTTTTGGTAAATAAATATTCTATCAGAGCGGCAGCTTGCCGATACCAGGGCAAATAGTGGTTGTTGGATTTGATATTTGCTAAGCTACTAACCGGATAAAAAATATGATCATGTAAATTTTTCCCTACTCCCGGCAATTCCTTTTTAACTTCTATTGAATATTTATGCAGTTCATCTTTCGCACCAATGCCCGATAGCATTAATAATTTCGGAGATTCAAACGCACCAGCGCTTACTATTATTTCTTTCTTAGCACGTGCGATCATAGAATTACTTCTGCCCGTCATAAATTCTATTCCGGTGGCTCGATCTCCGTCTATCACCATTCTTTTACATAGCGCGCTGGTTATAACTGAAAGATTTTTTCGTTTGAGTGCGGGCACTAAAAAAGCTTTGGCCGCGCTAACACGTTTACTGTCTTTCATCGTGTATTGAAACCAACCCGCTCCTTCTTGCGCGTGGCCGTTCACATCATTATTTTCAGGAATACCTTTTTCTATACAAGCGTTGATAAATGCTTGACCCATTTGGGTGTGATACCAATAGGCTTGCGTTACATTTAGCAAACCATTTTTTGCATGAAATATATTTTCAAATTGTTCGTTGTGTTCAGATTTTTTAAAGTAAGGAAGAACTTCTTCGTAACTCCAGCCTTTGTTGCCTAGCTCTTTCCAGTGATCATAATCTTCTCGCTGGCCGCGAATGTAAGCCATCGCATTAGTTGAACTAGAACCTCCTAAGACTTTTCCGCGAGGCTGGTAAATTCTTCTATTATCTAAATATTTTTGAGGCTCTGACCAATAACAGTTCCAATCAACATTGCTATGATGAAGTTTTAAGTACGCCTGTGGAATATGAATTTCGGGCTTGGTGTCTTTACCTCCTGCCTCAATCAACAAAACTGTTTTTGATGGATCTTCCGAAAGCCTATTCGCCAGCACACATCCGGCCGAGCCAGCTCCGATAATAATGTAGTCGTAAGTCATAGGTTAATTTTAAAAATAATGAATCGTGGTTGAATAGCTACACTAACTTTCAAATTAAGCAAGCTTCCAATTTTCAAATTGCGAAAATTGTTTAGTCATTTCCCACACTACAATTCCTACGCACACAGAAATATTGAGCGAATGTTTGGTGCCGCTTTGCGGAATCTCCAAAGCTACATCGCCAAGCGCAATTGCTTCATCGCTTACTCCGTGTACTTCATTTCCAAAAACCAAACAATACTTTTTAGTCTTATCGATCGAAAAATTATGGAGCGCAATGCTTTCTGTTGTTTGTTCTATTAATACAATTATATAACCTGCTTCTTTTAATTTTTGAATCGCCTCTTTTATATGTTCTACATATTCCCATGTAACAGACTCTGTTGCGCCCAAAGCCGTTTTTTGAATTTCGCGATGAGGCGGTGTGCCTGTGATTCCCGTAAGGATAATTTTTTCTATAGAAAAAGCATCGGCAGTACGAAACGCAGAACCAACATTGTGAAGGCTTCGTACACTATCTAACAATATTGTGACAGGAATTTTAAGAGCATCTTTAAATTCATCAACCGATACACGGCCAAGCTCTTCTAGTTTTAATTTCTTCATCCGGCAACAACAAAAATTTGCAATTCAAAGTAACTAGAAAAAATACGGTAATACTATTTGAACCGCTCAGGCAGGGTTTTCTAATTCAGCAATACGTTCCTTCAGTTCTGTCAAGCACTTGCCATAAGAGATTTTGTACATCCATGAGGCAAGCCAATGGCTAAGGGGGGTTAAAATGGCAATGGTGACGAGCATGGATATAAGCACGTATTTATTCTGCATCATCTTAGTAATGTTGCCGCTGCCGATGGCGCCCCCCATCATGAAACCCGATACACCGGCAATAGGGTAAATGAAAATGGAAGTGAGTTTTTGAAATCGAATGTTATCAGTAATAAAATCGTGTGTGTGTTGCAGCGCTGCCTTCAGGTTTCCATCTACCGGAAGGGCGACTTGTATTTTTCGGTACATGGAAAAGTTAGTGATGAGATAGAAAATGTAGCTGAGAATTACCAAGATCAAACCTCCCTTTACCAACCATTCATCGAATAGGAAAAACAGAATGATGAACCCAATCAGAAAAAGCACGGAAAACCCTGTTGTATATAAATAATTTCGTTTCAGCTTCTGCACAGGGTGTTTTGATTTCTTACGGATTTCTATCGCCCCCAGTACTGGTTTCTCAAGCTTATCGTGTTCTAATTTTTTCCAGACTTCCTGTAAGTCCATGATTACAAATCTTTAAGTTTATTTGTCAATGTCTCTTTGATCCGATGCAACTTCACAGCAACATTGTTTTTAGTTAACCCTGAAATTTTTGCAATCTCTTCGTTCTCATATCCATCTAAATGCAAGGATACAATCATCCTGTCAATTTCATTCAACTCGCGTATGGCCAGGTAAAGCGCTTCCGTTTCTTCGGTGTTTCCTTTTTCGGCCGCAACTGGCAGCGACTCAAAATTTTCATGCGTCATAACTTTAGCGGGTCTTCGCTTGAACGTAAGAACCGTGTTCAAACTAACGCGATAAAGCCAGGTAGAAAACTTTGACCGACCATCAAATCGCGGAAAAGATTTCCACGCCTGAAAAAGTATTTCCTGAAACAGGTCTTTCTCATCTTCCTCATCATTCACGTAAAGACGAATCACCTTGAAGATAATCCCCCGGCAGCTTTCAATCTGGTTCGTAAATTCTCGTTCAGAAGACATGTAGATGTTTCACCATTAACCCTTACTGAGTTAAAATGTTATTTGCCTCCATACTCTCTTTGCCTGCGCGATTGCCTTCATTTTGGTAGTTAGTATCAATACGACTTGAATTATTACTGCCCTTAAAAGATTTGAATTGATCTGTAATTCTAAAGGTTGTTGACCTACTAACCGTTAAAATTAAAACTATGAAGCCTACAAAAAAATCAATCAAAGGTCTTTACGCAGTGGTAATTGGGATTGCGGGCGGATTTGCCACCTTGGGTGCATTAGCAATTGCAATTTACCATGATACTGAAGCAGCAGAGATCGCCAGTATAGTTGCCATATTTTGCTCATTGATAGCCGTATTTATTTCCGGCAGCGATGATTCAAAAAGAAAATTTTGTACGAAAACTAAAATATTCAACGCATGACCACCACCAACGAAACCGCTCGCCCGAAAGACCGGACTGTTCTTTTCAATCGCATACTGTATGGAACCTTCACTGCTTTAGCTGTTTACTTTTTAGCTACACACAGAATTGCAGAGGCGATGTCGAATTTAGGCGTTGCACTCATCTTCGATCCGTTTGATCAAAAAATTATGTGGAACAAACGACCCGCCTACCAACAGATTTGGTTGATCGTGCATTTGAGTATTTTGTTAGGCTTGATTGGGATAATGGTATTTCTGCATTTTTATAAAGCTTAACTACCTGCGCAGAAGTTGAGCCCAAACATGTAGTAATTTTTCAATTGATTACTTCGCAGCAACCTGATCGTTGCTTACCGTCAACTTCAAAAGCGTTCCTTTTCTTTTTGTGTTTAATGTAGCACTTGGCGCAATTTGATACACCCCGCCAATAACATCTGCGGCCGCTACAATTGTTACCACTGAACTTTCAAAATTTCCTTCATTCGGTTCGTAAGTTGCCGTAATTCCTTTTGGAAGTGAACTTGAAAATCCAAGCTTCGCTTTTTCCTTTGCATAATATTTTGATCGGACAATAGAAACCGTTACTTGTTTTGTTTCTCCCGGCTTAATGGATAAACTGCTTTCCGAGAGATTGATATTAAATTCTGTGCGCGGCAATTCAGTCGTCTGCCCAAAACTGGTTGCAACTAAAAAAAGAAATGAGAGTGTAAAAAGAGTTTTCATGGTATGTTTGTTTTGTTTCAGTGAGAAACGAAATCAACATCCCATTAGCTTATTATTTTATGGGTTTGGGGCAACCAAACATCGTTTTGATGTAAACGGAAAGTAACTGGGGTGAAATGTCTAGGTCTAGGGGCAAACAGATTAGCTCAATTCCATTATGTTTCTGAGTTGACTAATTTTTTCCATTACCTCTTTACCCTTGGGGCGCGAGACCGGTATCGAAAAATCCGAGTCGTTAATTTTTAACTTGTACCCATTGGTGTTTCCTGTAATGGCACTAATAGCATTTACATTTACTATATAAGAGCGGTGGCATCTTAGCGTGAAAGAATTATCCAGCTGAGATTCAAGATTTTTTAGATTTACGCGAAGGAGTTTCTTTTGTATTTCGCCTGCTTCTTTCCACATCACTGTAGAATAATTATCGTCTGCCTCAATAAATAGCAAGTCTGGCATATTGAAGCTGAGGCTCTCACTGGTATCAGAATATAGAGTAATCTTATTTGAAGATTTTGGCTAATCCTTTTTTAAGGTTTGAATTTTTTGAAGCTCTTGATTGGTTTTAATTGCTTCCCTCAAATTTTCTTGTAGCATGCGGGCACGAAGAAACATAGTTGTAAGCGTAATTGGAATTACTCCCTTGATTGCCACCTGCCCAATTGTACGCTTAGCCACTACACTCCATCCCATATCGTACGGACAGAAAAAGAGCTTTTCTAATATCGTAGCTATAATACAAATCAGAATTAAGTGCAAAATATTGTGGAGTGCATATTTCTTAACAGTCCAAGAAACTGGATCCATCCAAACAGGAAAAATTTTAGGAAGAATTAATACGTTAAATAATAATACTCCAAATGTGATCAGGCCGTGAACCCATTCTAATTCATTTGCAAAAACAAGTTCCGTTTCTGTTTTAAACAGAAAAAGAAACAGCGTTACAAAAGAGCTGATTGCAAATGTTAACGCAAAATTCTTTTTGTCATCATTTAAATAGAAGGGAAAAGGCTCATTTATCCAGGTTAAAAACCTGCTTTTTTCAGTCTCATCTATAGATGCGGATATCTGGCTGGACTTTACTGCTTGCTCCATATACCACAAACTTAGAAATCTGGTTGTAGGTTACAAGAAAATAAATTTTTGAGTGGTGAAAAGGTAAGTTTTGGGGTAAAATGAGAACATAAAAACAGAGAACCAACTTTCTTTGTTATTGCCAAGAACCAAAAGGCATTATGGAACAACTACAGGCAGCTATCAACCAAATGATTACCATTAGTAAAAAAGAAATGCAAACACTACTGCATAGCTGCTGTTGGCATTTTGTTCTTTACTCATGACTTTCGCGAGTTGTCGAATGCATACTTATGGGGGCATTCTCATAGGTATTATTCTTTTTGTAATTTTTCTTTAGAAGGCATTGTGATGGGGTCGAACATGGCACACAGAATTGGTGCGTCTGACGGAGGCAGAGGATTACCAATATTAAACTGGAGTCTAACACATAGAGATCCTCGCATTGCACATTTCATTGGCATGCATGCCTTGCAAATAATACCATTTTGTACATATGCTTTGGTGGCAGCATAGTGCGCGGCATATGGCGCACCCCTTGAAAAGCCACCACTGCCGCCCTGTCGCGAGTGGGTTTGAGCAACGAGCCAATATAAAAATGAACATGTCGCTGAAACCCGCAGATGTCGGTATTCCCATCCTCAAAGCCTTGGGTAAAAAGGCGACCGTCTTACCAGGAACGCTCACTAAATTTTTAGTTTACTCGTTGCGCACTGTGCCACGTTGGGGAAAAATAAGAATTATGAAATTGGTGATGGGCGGAATGACACGGCACCAGAGGATTTAAATCTGAATGAGAGAAAATGTGGCAATAACTAATTAATTAGCCTTCAATAAAATCTCGCTCAAAATCGCCAATCCCTTTATCTTTGCGCCCTATGGCAGGAGCAGGCGCAATGGATACCCCATTAATGAAACAGTACAATGCAATCAAGGTAAAATACCCAGGCGCATTATTACTATTTCGAGTGGGTGATTTTTACGAAACCTTTGGTGAAGATGCCATTAAGGCAAGCAAGGTTTTAGATATCACTCTCACCAAAAGAGGTAATGGCTCAGCTTCAGAAATTGAACTAGCAGGCTTTCCACATCATGCATTAGATAATTATTTACCTAAGTTGGTAAGAGCGGGGTATCGCGTTGCTATCTGCGATCAACTAGAAGATCCTCGATTTGTAAAAGGCATTGTAAAACGCGGGGTAACAGAGCTTGTTACTCCAGGTGTTTCATACAACGATAACGTGCTTGAGAAAAAGCAAAATAATTTTCTGGCTTCCGTTCACATCGAAAAAAATAAGTTGGGCGTTTCCTTTTTAGATATCAGTACCGGAGAGTTTTATGCATCGCAAGGAACAGAAGTTTATATCAACAAATTAATTCAAAGTTTTGCTCCCGCTGAAATTATTTTTTCAAAAGCACAACGCGATAAATTTGAAAATCAATTTTCAGAAAACTATTCAACTTTTGCGCTAGACGATTGGGTTTTTGCCTTTGACTTTGCCAATGAAAAACTCATTCAGCAATTTAAAACCAATTCACTCAAAGGGTTTGGCATTGATGGAATGAACGAAGCCATTATTGCCGCAGGAGCCATTCTACATTATCTCGAAGCTACGGAACACAAGGATACCAACCACATTGCGTCTATCTCGCGCATTGACGAAGAAAAATATGTTTGGCTTGATCGTTTCACCATCCGCAATTTGGAGATTATTAGTTCTTCTAATGAAGGTGGAGTTCCGCTACTAAAAATACTCGATCAAAGCATTACACCAATGGGCTCACGATTGTTACGTCAATGGATGATCTTACCATTGAAGGCGCGCGCAGCCATTGAAGAGCGATTGAAAGTAGTTGAACTTTTCTACAGCGATACCGAACTTTCTGAAAAAATAGCTGATCATCTAAATCAAATCACCGATTTAGAAAGATTGATTTCTAAAGTAGCGGTTGGAAGAATTAATCCAAGAGAGTTGTTGCAATTAAAACGATCGCTGCAAGCCATTCTTCCTATCAAAGATTTATTATCAAAACCAGAAAAACCTGAGTTGATAAAATTAGGCGATCAACTACATCGCTGCGAGTTTCTATTAGAGAAGATAGAGAAAGAATTGAAAGACGATGCGCCCATGCTAATTCACCTGGGTGGCATTATCAAAGCCGGGGTAGACAGTGAACTCGATGAATTACGCACCATCGCTTTCGCAGGAAAAGACTATCTATTGCAGGTGCAAAAGAGAGAAGTAGAACGCACGGGCATCAACTCATTAAAAGTTTCTTATAATAAAGTTTTTGGATATTATTTAGAAGTAAGCAACGCCAACAAAGATAAAGTACCAGCGGACTGGATTCGAAAACAGACATTGGTAAATGCCGAGCGCTACATTACCGAAGAATTAAAAATTTACGAAGAGAAAATTCTAAATGCAGAAGAGAAGCTTTCAGTAATTGAGCTGCGCTTGTTCAATAAATTAATTCAACACGCAGCCGATTATATTTCACAAATTCAGCAAAACGCAAGAGTAATTGCTAAGTTAGATTGCCTCTTGTCTTTTGCATTAACAGCCAAGGCAAATAAATATTCCAAGCCAGAAATTAGTGATTCAACCCGGCTAGCCATTAAAGGCGGCCGCCACCCCGTAATTGAAAAACAATTGCCCGTAGGCGAAAGCTATGTGCCTAACGATATTTATTTAGATACCGAAACGCAGCAGATTCTTATCATCACCGGACCCAACATGGCAGGAAAATCTGCATTGCTTAGGCAGACTGCTTTAATTGTTTTGATGGCTCAAATGGGAAGTTTTGTACCGGCAGAAGCAGCAACAGTTGGTATTGTTGATAAAATTTTTACGCGCGTAGGCGCGAGCGACAATCTCTCGAGAGGCGAATCTACTTTTATGGTAGAGATGACGGAGACTGCCAGCATCTTAAATAATCTGAGCGATCGCAGTTTAATTTTAATGGACGAAATCGGCAGAGGCACTTCTACCTACGATGGTGTTTCTATTGCGTGGGCCATTGTAGAATACCTGCACCAGCATAAAGATTATAAACCAAAAACACTTTTTGCAACTCACTATCACGAACTCAATCAACTGGCAGAAGATTTTGTACGCGTGAAAAATTTTAATGTAAGTGTAAAAGAACTGGGCGATAAAATCATTTTCATGCGCAAGTTGAAGGAGGGTGGCAGCGAACATAGTTTTGGTATTCACGTTGCACAAATTGCCGGCATGCCTAATAAAGTTGTCTTGCGCGCTAATGAAATACTTCATTTCTTAGAAAAAGACAAACAGAAAAATGTGCAAAGAAATAAGTTCGATGAACTACCTAAATCCACGCCACAAATGAGCTTGTTTGAAATCGATCCCAAATCAAAAGCTATTCATGAGATGCTATCTAAGATTGATATTAATACGATCAGTCCTGTAGAGGCATTGTTGAAGTTGAATGAGATCTTGACAACTTTAAAAAAATAATATCTATCTATATGGAAGAAACAAAAAGAAAAATCGACACTGGCTTGATGGTCGGTCTATTTGCCATCATTATTAGTGTAGCCACTCTTTTTGTTTATATCTATCAGACAAGACTCATGCAAGCTCAACTTCATACCTCTGTGTGGCCTCATTTAGAGTGGGCAACTTCTAATTACAAGAGCTTTTATTTGGAGGTTTACAAATAAAGGGATTAGACCAGCGATCATAAAAAAATCAACTTTTTATGTGGACAACAAAGAAGCGAAAGATCTAAGTGAATTTTTTAAACTTCTTTTAGGCGACAAGAAAAAGAAAATGGCTGTTATCTCATCTTATGTAAACGGCAGGGTAATGTCAGCTGGAGAAAACTTTAGGCCGTTTGAAGTCTTAGATTCTGCTAACATAAAATTATTAGATAGTGCCTTTGCAATACATGATGTGCGCTTTGAAATTTGCTACTGCTCCATTTACAAAGAATGTTGGCTTAGCAAAGGTGTTGAAGTGGTGGAGAGCGATTGCCCGTAGCGTTCGCTCAAATAGCCAATGCGCTATTTGATCATCATTATAGCAGCCATTGTTTCAATTCCTTCAAATAGATTCTTCAAGCGGATGTTTTCATTTTCAGCATGCTGATTGTTATCGTGGTTAGCAATCGGTACTGAAATTGTTTTTGCCTTTAAATGTTTTTCAAAAAGATATAAAGGCAGGCTTCCACCCATAGTGGGTTGAAGCACAATCTTATCAGGGGTAGTAGTTTGAACAGCCATTATTACTTTGTTAACAATCGGAATATCCATAGATGTGCGTTGTGCATTGTATCCAAACTTTCCAGCTATTACCTTAATTAATTTTTTATCATGCTCTATTCTCTCATTATCGGTTGGGTCATGATCAATAACAAAGTAGCCTTGCGATTTAATATGATCAATCACTTTGTTTTGTTGCCGTTGCCAGTCGTTGCCAAGCACCAAACGCAAATCGATAACAGCCGTGGCATAGGTTGGTATTTGATTGGAGGCCAGCTTACCCACATTGCCACTCTGAAACCCATTAATGTTTAAGGAGGGAAGGTTGATGGCCTCACTCAATGATTTGCCCGGCATTTCAACGCTGTTCAGCCGTAGTTCCTTTTTCATTTGTTCATCTACAGAAGGAACATTTTTTAGTGCTTCGCTTTCAGAAATAGTTAATGGTATCACATCGTCATAAAATCCTTGCACTGTTACTCTTCCGTTCTCATCTTTCATGGAGGCTAAAAGTTTTGCCAATAGTAAAGCAGGGTTTGGGGCCCAATTTCCATAATGCCCCGAATGCAATGGACGAGTAGAAGCGTATACTGTTAACTCTAAGCCGGCATCGCCACGCACCCCAAAAGCAATTTGCTTTTTACCAGATTGGTGCACCGGTCCATCGCACATAATCCATAAGTCAGATTGCAACAGCTGATTGTGTTTCTCTAAAATCTCGCCTAAGTGCTGCGATCCCGCCTCCTCTTCTCCTTCAAAAAAGAATTTAATATTGCACGTTGGCTTTATTCCACTCTTCACCAACGCACTATATGCCTGAAGTATGGCAAACACACCCGCCTTGTCATCAGATGCGCTTCTGGCATACAGCCGCCACTCCGGATCATAGGCGTTGGTTTCGGGCAAGGAAACAGGGCTACCACCTTTATCAATAGCTGAAGTGTAGAGTTTTGGTGTAAACGGCTCAAGCCCTTCTGCCCATTGCGCTGCATTTACAGGCTGCCCATCATAGTGAGCATAAAAAATTAAAGTTGTTTTGGCACCGGGTGTAATCACTTCACCATAGACCGATGGCGGCACTCCCTTAGCAGTTGCGTTTAGTAGTTGAACGTTACCAATTCCACGCTTATTCATCAAACTCATTATGTGAAAAGCATTTCTTCTAATGCTTGTTGAATCACTTGCCAGATTGGGGATAGATATAAAATCAACGAACTCTTTAAGCAGCGCAGAAGAATTTTGATGGTTGTGGTTTTTTATCTTTTGAAGCTGCACAGATTGCGCCCCTGCATTCATAAAAGTATAAATGCCGAGCATGGCGAGTAGAGTATATTTCATTGATAATGGTTTTGTAGCCGACAATGCGAATAAATAACGCTAATCCTATTAGAACAAACAACTTTAAATAGCTGGTTTATTTGGTGCTCGCTAGGCACACTAAGTCTTTCTTTGGTGGTTACCGGTGTTTCTTTGCTGGCCGACTCTGTACGGTTTAAAATTAAAATGAAAGAAAATAGCTAATCTACAAGAGTGTATTTTTAGAATAAGTTTAGGGTTCCTCCTTTCCTAAACTTGGTTAAATTGTAAGCAGGCATCGATTTATTGGCAAAGTATTTTTTCTTGGATGATCTAAACAACTGATGAATAGCATCGGCTATATTTCCTTCACCACTCATTCTCCTTCCAAATTGTGAATCATTTAAATTACCTCCATGCATGGAACCAATCTGATTCCAAACCTTTTCATATCGATCGGGAAAATTCTTTTGTAGCCAGTCTTCAAAAATCTTTCCTATAGATCCATTCAATCGCACCACTGTCATCCCGGCATTCAACGCTCCGTGTTCGGCTGCTGCTTTTAAAATGGCAGGAATTTCGTGTTGATTAAAACCTGGAATAATGGGAGCATTCATTATACCGACTGGTATGTTTGCCTTTGCTAATTCTTCTACCGTTTTTAATCTCTTTACTGAACTTGCCGTACGTGGTTCCATCGCGCGTCTTAGTTCCTCATTCAGTGTGGTAATAGAAATATATACGTGCACCAAATTATCGGCAGCCAGGTCTTTCAAAATATCAATGTCGCGCAGCACCAAACTATTTTTTGAAATGATACTAACCGGATGTCGATACTGCGCCAACACTTTCAACATTGAGCGTGTAATCTCAAATTTCTTTTCTTGCGGCTGATAACAATCTGTATTGCCACTTAGCATAATAGGTACGGCATTCCAAGATGGCTTCAATAATTCTTGTTCAAGAAGCCGCGCAGCATTTTTCTTTACAATTATTTTGCTTTCAAAATCTAAGCCTGCGCTAAAACCATAATACTCATGTGTATTTCGTGCGTAGCAATAAATGCAGCCATGCTCGCACCCTTGGTAGGGATTCATAGAATAACCAAAACCTAAATCAGGACTATCAACTCGATTGAGAATTTTTTTTGCATTCTCCTGAAAGATTTGGGTGAGCGGATTTTCGAAAAGAGGTTCATCTAATCCTTCAATATGTTGAGAGACATACTGTGATTTTAAGAATTTGTTTTCACTTTTGATCTGCGCCCCGCGGCCTTTGAAGTAGTCATTTTCCATAGAACAATAATACTAAATGAATTAGTATTTAAACTGCAGAATGAGTTTAAAGTATTTTAAAACACCTATTCAAGAATTAAAAAGCCAAGAATTTGAGCAATTTGGGGTCAGGGTCTATATTAAAAGAGAAGATTTAAATCATCCTTTTGTCTCGGGGAATAAGTGGTGGAAGCTAAAATACAATTTGCAAGAAGCCTCTCGGATGGGGTATCAAACACTTATAACTTTTGGCGGAGCCTACTCCAATCACATTTTTGCCACGGCTGCTGCTGCCAATGAACTTGGCTTAAAAAGTATCGGCATTATCCGTGGCGAAGAAACGCTGCCCTGTAACGCAACGCTCTCATATGCTAAAGAAAAAGGAATGGAACTCTATTATATTTCGCGCGAGGTATATCGAAAAAAAGCAGCGGCTGCGTCCATTCAATCATTGCAAGAAAAATTTGGGAAGTTCTTTCTCATACCCGAAGGTGGAACGAATGAACTTGCCGTAAGAGGTTGTTCTGAATTTGCATCGGCACTAGAAAAAGAAATTGATTTCAACTATTTGTGCCTATCGGTTGGCACAGGAGGTACCATAGCCGGAATGATAAACGGACTAACTGATCAGAAAAAAGTTATCGGCTTCTCTTCGCTAAAGGGTGGAGATTTTTTAAGTGACGAAATAAAAACATGGGTAACTCCAACTAAAATAAATTGGACGATTAATACTGATTATCATTTTGGGGGATATGCGAAATCTACTGTAGCGTTAAAATCATTCATTCAAGAAATGAAAGCTACTCATCAACTTCCGTTAGATGAGGTGTACACTGCCAAAATGGTTTGGGGTGTTTTTGATTTGATCCAAAAAAATTATTTTAAAAGAGGTTCGATAATTTTACTGTTACACACTGGCGGCCTTCAAGGAAACTACTAATGAGGAAATTGCAGCAATAACAGCGGCTAATTACTTGCTCTTGCAAAGCCTACAGTGTCGCGATACAATTGTGGAGAGATATCCGCATTCGTTTTAAAAAATCGGCTGAAGTAATGTTCGTCTTCATAGCCAAGCTCATATGCGATTTCCTTAACAGATTTTTTGGAGAGGTATAATTCTCGCTTGGCTTCTATGATAATGCGCTCAGCAATTAGCTCGGTAAGTGTTTTGTTGAAATAATTTTTCGTGATTTTTGCCAACGCCTTTGCAGAAATATTCAGTGTTTCAGCATAATCGCTTGGAGAGTGTTTTTTCTTAAAGTCTTTTTCTATGGCGTCTTTTAATGTTTGGAGAATAAAAGGTTCTTTTAAGTTTGCAACCGAGGCTTGTGCTTCAGGCTGCTGTTCTGTTTTTAATCGCGAAGCTGTAATCAAAAATATTTTCAAATAAGAAATTAAGATTTCATATTGTGCTAGTGCCTGCTGCTTCATTTCAATTTGCATCTGCTCGATTAACATGGTTAACGAGGCATTTGATGCTTCACCTATAACTGTGAAAGGTGGCTGGTAAATATTGTTGAACAATACTCCATTGCAAGCCACTTCATTTTGATGTTTGTGTATACAGAAAAAATCAGGGTGAAAATGAAGTGCTGTTCCTTTTATGTAAGTTGCCGAAAACATAAATGGTTGGTACGGAGAAAAAGCAAATAGGGAGTTTTTCTCAAATGTATACTCAGCAAAGTCAGCCTTTACTTTTCCATTGCCTTCAGTTATCCAAATCAGGGAATAATAATTATTTCGTTGTACGTGATCAAAATAGCTCCCATCTTCAAATGGCAACAGTTTGAAGGCAAGGTTTCCATTCTGTGGATTTACCAATGTGAGCGAAGCTTGATTTTCCATTACATGTGTTTTAATAACGTGATCTCTTCTTCCAGTTTTTTAATGTATTCTTTTTGAGCAAGTAATGCCTCTTCAATTTCTTCAACCGTGTAGCGAGGAGTGATGTGTTGAGGGCAATTCCAATCATAAGCTTCTATAGCCAATAGCATCATTCGTTCTGGTTTGTAAGCATAATCGAGTAACGTTAATGTCTTTAAAAGTTCTGCTCTATTACTCAATTCCACCACTTCTGCGTTAGCATAAATTTTTAACCGTGCCCTGTTGGGATAATCTACCATGATCAGTGACACATTATTGTTAGTGACTAAATTGCCAGTTGTGATGTACTGCTTGTTACCGGAGAAATCAATAAAGCCAAGTGTTTTTGAATCGATCACTTTTAAAAAGCCCTTTGACCCACCACGATGTTGGATGTACGGAAACCCATTTTCGCCACAGCTTGCCATGTAAAAACTGTCGCGCTGAGCCACAAAACTTTTTTCATTCTCGCTGAGGCCGTCAATTACCGTTCGCTTTTCCATGCGATCGTAATTAACGCGACTGCCATATTTTTCTTGGAGAACTTTTACAGCTGGCGTAAAAGCTATCGATGGAAAATTATTTGCCATGCTTTATAATTTTCTTTCTGATTCTTGAATTGATAAATCGTTGATACTTGCAAAACGTTTTTGCATGTACCCGTTTTCATCAAACTCCCACAACTCGTTGCCATAGCTTCGAAACCATTTGCCGTCTTTATCGTGCCACTCATATTCAAAGCGCACGGCCATCCGATTTTCACGAAAGCCCCATAGCTCTTTCTTCAATTTATAATTTAATTCTTTTTGCCATTTACGTGTAAGAAATTTTTTTACTTCCTCGCGCCCGTTGATAAAATCTGTGCGGTTTCTCCATTCGGTGTCAATCGTATAAGCGAGACTTACTTTCTCAGGATCTTTTGTATTCCAAGCGTCTTCCGCAGCTTGCACCTTTTGCAATGCACTCTCCGTGGTAAAAGGGGGAAGAGGATATCGTTTATTTTCCATTGTTGCTTAAGGTTATGAAAAGCTGAAACGTGTTGCTTCAGCTTTTCTTTTTCAAAAGTTATTTTTTAAGTTTCGCCCAATTAACAGGCAATTGAGAAAGTAAGTTCTTTTCATTTTTGTTCCACTCAGGTAGCGTGTTAAATGGGCTGCCATTGAAATCGCCATTGAAGAAAAGGTAGAGCTTGCCATCTGATACTTTAAAAGTCTTAGGGTTTACGGGTACTTTTTTACCTTTCTCGGCAACGCCCCAAGCACAATAACCATCGCACACGGGCAAGTATTTTTCCGGGCTACTTTTAAAAAGGTCTCTATGTTCCGCAGAGGCAAATTGATATTTCACTCCATTGATTTCTTGCGTAAATTCTTTTACACCTTTCACCGCGGCATTGTCAGTAAAGTAAGCCACGAAGTCGTAGCCACCATTGGCAATATTATTTTTGTCTACAGGCTCAACAACTTGCGCGCGGGCAGCTTGTGAGAAGAACAGGATAAGTGCGAGAGAGTTAATAATTGTTTTCATTGTTAAAATAGTTAGTGCTTTAGATATGAGATTTATTTTAGACTACAGCCAATTGATGAGCTTCTACCAATGGGAAATCAATTTCTGTGTTAGCCGTATTGTTGAAATAATTAGTGAGTGTATTTAATGATACGTGACCAATAATTTCCCCCACTTCACCCTCTGTAACTCCCGCTGCCTTTACTGCACTTACATCTATATCATCTACGTGACCTCTTTTACGAACCAGTGTTTGCGCAAAAGTTAAAATCGCTTCAGTTTTTGTGTCTTTTGACTTTCCCAATCTTGCGGCCTCCATAACGTCAGTATCTAGTTTCGCAAGATTGGCACCCAAATAGGTGTGAGCCGATAAGCAGTAATTGCAAGCATTGCTTTCAGCTACTGCCAACGCGATTAGTGCAGCAGCTTTTACGCCAAGTGTTCCACCACTTAGGGATCCGCTCAGATTCAAGTAGCCTTCCAAAAACGCAGGCGAGTTGCCCATCGTTCTCATCATGTTGGGTACTACGCCAAATTTAGAATGGATTGAATCGAACAATTCTTTTGTTTTGCCTGAGGCCGTATCAGGGTTTTGTGCTTTTAAACGTGTCATTTTTTGTGTTTTAAATTGTGTCGTTATTGACGATACAAAAGTGCCAGCTGGCACAACCCAAAAAAATGGACAATTACCGCAAGGTGGTGGACAAAATTTATGTGGGTGATAAATCGGTGCAATTCAAGGCCGAGTTGAAATGTTGTATCAAAGAATTGAAAATCAACTTTCAACTTCCGCTGGATCAAGTATTAGAGTCAAATATGCTAGGTTTTTTTTGATTTGACTGAAAAAATCATTTCGAGAATGATTCAACAACTTTAATTTTTCTGGCTAGCTGCAACGACAATTAAGAATCTACTCGTGCTCTTTTTAACTGAAAGTTCTGCCCCAAATATACTTTGCGCACCAATGGATCGTCAGCTAATTCTTGCGCTGTGCCGGCCTTAAATAATTTACCTTCTACCATTAGATAAGCCCGATCGGTAATGGCCAGCGTTTCGTCCACGTTATGATCGCTAATTAAAATTCCGATGTCCTTCTTTTTTAATCTGGCCACAATGCCTTGAATTTCTTCCACGGCAATTGGGTCTACTCCCGCAAAGGGTTCATCTAACAAAACAAATTTAGGATCTACTGCCAAGGCACGCGCAATCTCCGTTCTTCTTCGCTCGCCACCAGAAAGCACCATACCTAAATTCTTGCGTACGTGCGTCAAACTAAATTCTTCTAATAGAGATTCTACTTTTTCCTTTCTGGCTGCTTTTGTCATCTCTCTCATTTCTAACGGAGCCATAATGTTCTCTTCTACCGATAAGGCACGAAAGACAGAGGCTTCCTGTGCGAGGTATCCAACACCACGTTTCGCACGCTGATACATGGGCAAGTCAGTGATGTTTTCTTGATCTAAAAATATATTTCCTTCGTTTGGTTTTATTAAGCCCACCGTCATGTAGAAAGTAGTAGTTTTACCTGCACCATTGGGTCCCAGCAATCCAACAATTTCTCCTTGCGCCACTTGCACAGAAACGTGATTAACAACCGTGCGTTTTTTATATTTCTTGACTAAATTTTCTGCTCTTAAAATCATATCAATTAAAAATTAAATCCTTTATCCGTAGTTGCAGCGTAGTGGTGCCATTGTAAACATTTTCTTCTAACGTAAAAGTCATTCGGAAGGAATCTCCACTCGCCAATCTATCGTAATGTTCAATCATGTCAAAACCGACTGCATTAAAAACATTTTCGCTTCCATATTGTGCTGCTAAAAAACGAACGTGTTTATCCTTAAATCCTGAGAGTGCATTTTTTACAAACACTTCTCGCGCTTCAAAAATGGGTCGTTGATTTTCTGGGCCAAACGGAGCCATCTGCTTAAGCACATTATTAAACTTTGCAGTCATGCTATCAAATTCTATAATGGTATCAATTTCTACTACGGGAGTCTGCATTTCTTCTGTGATGCTGTTTGAAACCACTTCTTCAAAGCGTTGCTGAAAGGCCACTAAATTACTTTTGTCTAACGTAAGGCCAGCTGCATATTTATGTCCACCAAATTTCTCTAATAAATCGCTGCATGCATAAATGGCTTCATATAGATCAAAGTCTTTTACACTTCTGGCAGAGCCGGTGATTTTATCGTTCGATTCGGTGAGGATCACTGTGGGGCGATAATACTTTTCCACACACCTAGCAGCAACTATGCCAATTACTCCTTTGTGCCAGGTACTTTTAAAAAGAACAGTTGCTTTCGCATTTTTTAATTCCTCATTATTCTCGATCATCGCAAGTGCTTCCTCCGTAATGCTTAAATCAAGTTCTCTGCGAATATCATTTTTGAGATTTACTTTCTCCGCGCAAGCGAAAGCTTCTTCTTCTGTTTTTGAAATCAATAATTCAACTGCGGCATGCGCATGCGCCACACGGCCTGCCGCATTAATGCGTGGGCCGAGTGTAAATACAATTCCTGAAATATCAAGATCTGTTTTAATGCCCGCTATTTCCATCAATGCTTTTAATCCCGGCAACGGATTTTTATTGAGCTTTTTAACTCCGAAATAAGCCAACACTCTATTCTCATCATTAACAGGCACAATATCGGAAGCAATGCTCACGGCAACGAGATCGAGATATTCGTGTAGCTCTTCTTCATTTCTATGTTTACGTGCGAAAGCTTGCATCAATTTAAAACCTAATCCACATCCGCTTAATTCATCAAACGGATAATTACAATCTTCTCTTTTCGGATCTAATACTGCTACTGCATGTGGAATGGAAGATCCGGGAAGGTGATGATCGCAAATGATAAAATCTATTTGCTTAGAGCTAGCAAGTGTAACTGCATCAATGGCTTTCACGCCAAGATCCAGTGCAATAATCAAACTAAATCCATTCTCTTCCGCCCATCTAATTCCTATTTCGGAAACGCCATATCCTTCGGCATACCTATCGGGAATATAGAAATCACAATTAGGATAAAAACTTTTGAGGTAGCTATACACCAACGCAACGGCTGTGGTTCCGTCTACATCATAATCTCCATAGATTAGAATTTTTTCCTGATTATCGATTGCTGATTTTAATCTTGCTACAGCGGCAGTCATATCCTTCATCAAAAAAGGATCGTGTAGTTGAGCAAGTGTGGGCCTGAAAAAAGTTTTTGCTTTATCAAACGTGTCTACACCTCGCTGAAGAAGAATAGTGGCTAAGTGAGAATTGATGTTAATGCTTTTACTAAGATCATTAACTGTTTCAACTGGGGGAATGCTTTTATAAAGCCACTTCTTTCGCATTCACAATATTTTATAGTTTATTACTTATTATTATCCAATTCTACTTTAACAGCTGGTGCTTCAAAAGAAATTATTCCGGTTTTACCAACTACTCCATTTGATCCTGCTATGCCTCTCTTTCCATTTCTTCCATCTTGTGTAGGCCCCAATCCTGGTTGTCCACCATTACCTCCTTCTCCTCCGGTTCCGGCAAATCCACCATATGTTTTTAATAATAACTGATGGCCGTTTAACAAGTGAAGATCGCTACACGCTTTACAAATAATTGTTGCATTTCCCCCGCTCCCACCATTACTTCCGTTGCCCCCGTTGCCTCCGTTGCCCCCGTTGCCTCCACGACAAACTCTGGTGCCCGATCCTCCATCACCACCGCGCCCTCCTCTCCCACCATCGCCACCATCGCCACCGTTTAAATCTACAATGAGTGATCCTTTTATCTTTAGCGTGCCTAAGTACAGTGAAAGGTTCAATCCATCTTTACCTACATTACCGTTTAGGCCATCGCTTCCATCGCCTCCATTTCTACAGGGTGCACCTTCTCTAATTCCAACCATACCAACTTTTCCCTGTTCGCCTGCTGCGCCTCTACCAAATATTACACATCCTTTGCCGATGATTGCAACTTTAGCGTTGATAATGTTTTCTCTAATGGCAGGATTTAAAATGATGCGCGCAGAGTCTCGCATGATTAAAGTATCTACTACCAAAATATCTGATCCTGTAATGGTGAAGGATTGTTTTGCTTTAACCTCAAGCCTTTCATATCTGATTTGCGCAAAAGAAATGCTTTGAACAAAAATTATAAATAAAATGCTTCCAACAATTCGATTCATCTTGTAAAAGTAATGATCAAATGCCTTTCATAAGATCTTATAAAAACGAAAGGCAGCCAAAGCTGCCCTTCTTTAATTTTTTAACCAAAGAGTTATTTTTTCTCTCCTTTATCAGCTACTACGCCTTCTAATACATCTTTGATTTCTACCCGCTGGCCGTCTTTAAACGGAACTATCCAAGCATCTTTAACGCCCATATCGCGCATGTATTTTTTAAATTTGTCTGCCTCCCAATAATCGCGGAAAACGCCAATGGTAAATTTCTGCTCGCCCTTATCGGTAGCTTCGCCACCAAAGTTGGGGTTGTTATCAAAATACTTAGCAAGGTCTTTATTTTTGAAGGCACCAATCTGAACTTTAAACACCACGCCTTTAGAAAAATCCATTGGATTAATTGGAGGTGCCTCTCTCAACTGAGCAAGCTCTGCTTTAGTAGAAGTAAGCTCGCTTCTCATCTTTGAAATTTGATCTTCTAGCTCGGCAATCTTCGAAGTTTTATCACTCACTTCGTTATTAAGTGTACTGATCTGCCCTTTCATGGCAGAGTTATCATTTTCAACCACTTGTTTTGTTTCGACAAGGGTTTTCAAATTGGCTGGATTCTTGGCAAACTCTTTGGCTTTCTTTTTCCATTCTTTCTTCTCTTTTTTAGAGAGTTGAGCGAAAACTTGGATGCCGGAAAAAATCAGCGCCAGGCAGAGGAATAATACTCTAGTTTTCATATTTAGTAGTTTTGTTTAAAAGATAAAAGTAAGAATTTTTTCGAGAATTAATGGCTACTTATCGACTACCCGCTCGACAATCCTTCCGCTTGCTTTATTTTTCAATATCAACTTGCTTGCTCCATAGTGTGTCACTTCTTCTTTTACGAGGTAATGATCATCGTCATAAGATGGCAGGTGAGCATCTTTTGAAACGCCTACTCGGCCTCTCCAAATATCTAATTGTACAGGCTCCCATTGTTTGGTTTTTACCGATTTATATGCTGCATCTAAAATAGAATTTACCACATATCCATCGTAAAAAGTTTCTCTAGGCTGGGTGTTTTTCTCCAATGCATCAAACATATCCATAAACATGTGGTTGTAGCCGAGTTCGTTCAATTCATCTCCTACGGGAAATAACCAACCCGAATTGCTCTCAGCTTTTTCGGCCACGTAGTCGGCACTTTTGCCCGTGGTAAACATTTCAAAACCGGTGCGCAAAAAACTGTTCACCCAAATAGTGCCTTCGGTGCCCATCACTTCATCACGTAAGTCAAGTCCTCCGCGAAACGTCCAGCTCACTTCAAACTGGCCGATGGCACCGTTCTCGTATTTCACCAATCCAATCGCGTGATCTTCGGCATCAATAGGCTTCACTTGTGTATCAGCCCAACACATTACCTCTATAGGCTTAATGTCTTTGCCTATATAACTTCTTCCTATTTCCACACAATGGCAACCCAAATCTAAAATACAACCACCACCCGCTTGTTCTATATCCCAAAACCAATCGCTATGTGGGCCGGGGTGCGTCTCGCGCGATTTTGCCCAGAGAATTCTGCCAAGCGCACCACTCTTTACACTCTGTTGTGCTTTTATAAATTTAGGCGTGTAAACTAAATCTTCGAGGTAGCCATTAAAGATTCCTGCTGTCTCAACCGCTTCTAACATTCGTTTTGCTTCCGCAGAATTTCTGCCCAGCGGCTTAGTCGTCATCACCGCCTTTTTATGTTTGCAGCAAAGCATCACCGCTTCTTCGTGCAAAAAATTGGGAAGCGAAATACAAACCACGTCCACTTCTGGCCGAGCAATGGCTTCTTCTAAAACAATTGTAGAAAATGGAACATGATAATCAATCGCAAATTTTTTTGCGCTTTCTTCCTTACGGGAATAGATGGCTACAATTTTGTCTTTGCTGCGATAGCCTTGAATAGAATCGGCATAAAACCTGCCGATGAATCCAGAGCCTAGCATTGCTATTTTCATAATCTTTAGTTATCAGTTATTTGTTAAAAGTTATTAGCGAACTAATGACGGATGACGATTAACTTTTAACTTTTCCACGGAAGAAGATTCCGAATAAAAGCATGACCCCTGCTGCAATAGCTGCTGGTATGATCCAAATCTGTTGCCAGTTGTGGCCACCTTCAATTCGATATGATTCGGTAATTTGGCCAGCCAACCAAAAGCCAACTAACATGCCTACCCCATACGTTGCCAATGTAATTAAGCCTTGTGCGGCCGATTTTGCCGTTTCTCCGGCACGTTGCTCGGTATAAATTTGCCCGCTTACAAAAAAGAAATCATAACAGATGCCATGCAACACAATTCCTAAATACAAGAAAGACGACAACGAACCGGCATCGCCAAAACTAAAAAGCAAATAACGAGCTACCCACGCACCCATACCAATTAACAACATAGTCTTGATGCCAAACTTGCGAAAGAAGAACGGAATCAAAATCATAAACAGTGTTTCTGAAACTTGCCCCAGCGACATTTTTGCGGCCGCACCCGACATATTTATTTCATTGAAAAATTTATTGGCTTCTTGATAATAGAAAGCAAGTGGAATGCAGATCAATACGGAGGAGATGAAGAAAACCAAGAAGCTTCGATCCTTCAATAACTTCAATGCATCTAACCCAATAATATCACCAAACGAAATAGATTTGCCTGCCGCACCCGGAGGTGTGTGTGGCAAAAAGAAACTCAGTACTCCTAAAATGGCTGAAGCACCAGAGGCCAACAAGAACGTGTTCGCCAATAAATTTTGACTCTCCCATGCCATCCAACCAATGGTAAGGCCTGCAACAATCCAACCGATGGTACCCCACACACGTAGACGTGCAAATTCTTTTTCGGGATTGTTGAGCTGACGAAAGGCAACTGAATTGACCAACGCAAGAGTGGGCATGTAAGCGATCATGTATCCAAGGATAAGCGGATAGAAGCTAGAGAAATCTGTCTGCTGCGAAAGCATGTACAGCAAACCTGCGCCTACCAAATGGAGCACCGCCAATATTCGTTGAGCAGCAAAAAAACGATCGGCAATTAATCCGATTATAAAAGGTGCGATAATAGCGCCTAAGGATTGCGTTCCATAAGCCGCACCGTTTTCAATATCCGAAGCGTTGAGCGTCTTGCTTAAATAAGTACCCATGGTTACAAACCACGATCCCCAAATAAAAAATTCGAGGAACATCATGAGAGAAAGTTTTACAGTAGTAATTGGTTTCATTAATTGGTTAGGTTTATATTTTCAATTAGCGCTACACCATTTTCTCTGGCCGCACCCACTCATCAAACTGAGCGGAGGTGACTAAGCCTAATTCAACTGCTGCTTCGCGCAATGTCTTATTTTCTTTGTGTGCCTTCTTGGCAATTTTTGCAGCATTCTCATAGCCAATATGCGTATTTAAAGAAGTCACCAGCATCAACGAGTTTTCCATGTGCTGTTTAATGATGGGCAAATTGGGTTCGATGCCAATCGCACATTTATCGTTAAATGAAACACATGCATCCCCTATCAATCGAGCGCTCTGCAAAACATTATAAGCGATTACCGGCTTGAAGACATTCAATTCAAAGTGCCCCATCGAGCCACCTATAGAAACGGCCACATCGTTTCCCATTACTTGTGCGCATACCATGGTCATCGCTTCGGGTTGTGTGGGGTTTACTTTGCCGGGCATAATAGAAGAGCCTGGTTCATTATCAGGAATTACCAATTCGCCAATACCACTGCGCGGACCGGAGCTGAGCATACGAATGTCGTTGGCGATTTTCATTAACGAAACCGCTACGCGTTTCAACGCGCCAGATAATTCTACCATGGCATCGTGTGCGGCCAATGCTTCAAATTTATTGGGGGCGGTAACAAAAGGAAGTCCGGTTAACTCGGCAATCTTTTTTGCGACTAACACATCATATCCTTTCGGTGTGTTCAATCCCGTGCCAACGGCTGTTCCACCTAATGCCAATTCTTTAATTGCCTCTAAAGAATTTTTTATGGTGCGAATGCCATTATCTATTTGTTGAACATAACCGCTAAATTCTTGGCCAAGTGTAAGTGGCGTAGCATCCATAAAGTGAGTGCGACCGGTTTTTACAATAGATTTAAAATCGGTTGCTTTTTTATGAAGCGTATTGCGCAGTTTTTGCAATCCCGGCAAGGTGATTTCCATCACTTGCTTGTAGGCAGCAATATGCATGGCCGTTGGATACGTGTCGTTACTGGATTGTGATTTATTTACATCATCATTGGGGTGGAGTACTTTCTTTTCATCGGTCAATTTTCCTCCACTTAACACATGGGCGCGATAAGCAATTACTTCATTCGCGTTCATATTACTTTGCGTGCCCGATCCGGTTTGCCAGATCACTAGCGGAAATTGATCATCTAATTTTCCGGCAATAATTTCATCGCATACTTTCGCAATCATGTCTTTTTTATCAGCAGCTAAAACGCCCAATTCGTGATTGGCCATGGCTGCTGCTTTTTTCAGATACCCAAAAGCATAAATGATTTCTTTTGGCATGCTGGCCTCAGGCCCGATTTTAAAATTGTTGCGCGAGCGTTCTGTTTGCGCGCCCCAATATTTGTCGGCAGGCACTTGCACCTCGCCCATGGTGTCTTTTTCTATGCGAAAGTTCATGTAAGTAAATTTTAATCTTTAAATAAAATAAAAATTATGATAGGAAAGTATAGTCTACAAAATCTATGTGCGGTTTAAGGTATCTCTACATCTAAAAACCATCCCGTAAGGCTTAACCTTTCACGTGTGGCCGGCCTCACTTCATGCTCTAACAAATCGCTGCGAAAGCAAACCATTCTTCCGGTCAACGGGAAAATATCTTTGCTCCCTTCTTTTAAATAAATGCGCAGCTGGCCACCTTCCTCCTCTTTCCAATTTTTATTGAGATAGGTGATCACAGAAAGTTTTCGATGATCATCTTTTTTAAATTGGTCGAGGTGCCGCTTATAAAAACTTCCGATTGGGTAAATGGTTTGATGCAATTCGCAATCTTTTAAACTCAAAAATAGATTTTGGTTGACGGAAATTCTCATCTGATGCAATTTGTTAATGTAATCAACAATAGGAGGTGCGGCTGTGGCCGGATTTATCCATTGAATATAATCTCCTCGAATACTTTCGTTAATTTGCTTCTCTTGACTTTTGCCGATGCCCGCTTTTTTAAATTGTAACAATCCATTCTGAAAGCCGTCCGATGAAAGAATGTTCTCTACCTCTAGTTCAGTTAAGAAATCATCTATCACGGCAAAGCCATCTTCGGCTATGCTATCTGCTAATTGATTGAGTTGAGAACTTAGTTGACTATTCACCGTGTAAATTTAGCAGCATGCTTTAACTTTGAGTAATATGAAGGTAACTAATAAAATTCTGGTGCAGTCTGCAATGGTGTTCTTGTTATTAGCTGTGACTAGTTGCTTACCCAGAGAGCAAGTTGTTTTTAAATCGGTAAATAATTTGGTGGTAGATGGAAATGGAGGTGTTCCTGTATTGAGAGGTGAGGCTGTTTTCTTCAACCCAAACAAAATACAAACTAGACTGAAAGAAATTAAAGTAGAGGTGTTAGTAGACGGTAAATTAGCTGCGCAAGTAGATCAAATTATGGATTTAGCCGTTCCGCGTAATTCAGAATTTACTGTGCCCATAGAAGCAAAATTATCTTTAAAGGAAATTGGACTACTAGATGCTGTAATCGGATTTTTTGGAGGCAAAACATATCAAGTTCAATTTACCGGCTATTTAAGAGTGAAGGTGCATGGGCTGGTTGTAAAAGTTCCGGTAAAGTATAACGAAGAAGTGAAGCTTCGCTAAACTCATCTTATTAAAGGTAAATGGTTAGTGCGCTTATTTTTCTCTTGCTAATTTTTACCCTCTGCTGCGTGTGGGCGGTGGTCGCGCTGAGCAGGAAAAATAAAATCATTGCACAACAAAAATCTGAAATTGAGCAACAACTTGCTGTGGTAAAAATAAAGAATGAGGAACTTGCCAATCTCTTCCAAGAAAAGCAACAAATGGTTGGAATTGTTTCGCACGATTTGAAGGGGCCTTTTAACAGAATATTTGCCCTTGTTCATCTGCTTAGCCTTTCCTCTGAAAACCTTACCACCGATCAACAAGAATATTTAGGAAAGATTCATCAAATAATAGCCGATGGGCTGGGCATGATGCGCAATCTTTTAGACAATCAAAGAATAGAAGAAAAAGGAATAGACCTTGTTGCTGAAAAAATCAACCTTACTCATTTACTCAATGGGCTCGTTAAAAATTATCAGGTGTTAGCCGAAAAGAAAGGAGTGGCCTTAAAGGCCGAACTAGCGGAAGAAGCTTTGATTATAAGTGATAAGTTATGCCTAACTCGAATTTTTGAAAATCTTTTTTCGAATGCGCTAAAGTTTTCGGTAGCAGGCAATCGTATTGTGGTAAATCTAAAAGACAAAAATGAGGAGTATGAGATTTCTATTCAAGACAATGGGCCTGGGTTAAGTAAAGAAGATCAATCCAAACTTTATCAAAAAATGCAACGCCTTACTCCGCGGCCTACAGGTGGCGAAAGTTCTACCGGGCTAGGATTGTGGATTGTAAAAACCATTCTTGATAAAATGGATGGCGAAATACTTTGCGAAAGTGAGTTGGGTAAAGGAACTGTCTTTAAAGTACGATTGAAGAAACCGATCCTTAGTTAAAAAGGTAGTCGTCATCATTCCCTTCCAGGATGGCAGTAAGGGATTCAATTACATTTTCGTCTTTAATTACGTAATCGCGCACCCCTTTTTGAATAAAGCTAAGCACCAAGTTTCCATCGTCCAATGCACTCATCATAATTACTTTGTGATCGTCTTTAATGGCAGGTTTAATAGATTCATATAATTCAATGCCACTCATCCCGGGTAATCGATAGTCTACAATTAAAGCGTCTGGTATGCTTGATTTGATCGCTTTAAGAGCATCTTCTGCGGTTTCGAAATGGCTAATCTTATAGCCAACATTCTGGCCGAGAGATTTTCTGATAAATTCAGCATAGATAGAATCGTCTTCGACAAGATAAATATTCATAGCACCCTTTAGACCACGCAATATAGCAACCTTCTTGTTTTCGGACGAATGATTTTTCCCTCCACTTCAAAAATAATTCAGTCATTCTGTATGGGTTTTTACACTTTACCCTTTTGATTTACAGTTGCAATGTTTTTTGTCTGTTCTATTGCAAATCATACGATCAACGAAAAGACAACCCATCACATATTGAAAGAATCCTAGCTTTGTTTGTTTAAACTGCTGCTAAAGTGTTACATCTAAAAGGGAAATACGTTTTTCCATGAGAAAGAATTTTACCCTTTGCGTACTTCTACTAATTTTTGTCAACGCTCCTTCTCAACAAGCGAAACAATCCAATAATACTGATACCGATTTAATTGATGTGGCCGGAAAAATATTGCATGCCAAATGGCTTCAGCAACACGATACTGTTCACAAGAAATCGGGCCGTCTTTATTTTTCTGGAGCCCCTTCTCTGGGGTATTCACTTACTAGCGGGTTAGCCGCCATTTTTGTTGGCAATGGAGCTTTTTTTACCAGCGAATTGCCCAATCAGAAAATCTCTCTGGTATATTTAGATATTCTCTACACTCAAAAACAACAATTTGTTTTTAGATTACAAAATAACATCTGGACAAAAGGCAATAAGTTTAACCTCGTTTCGGATTGGCGATACTATTGGTATCCGCAAAAGACCTATGGCCTAGGTGGACAAACGCAAACAGATTTGTTTGCCGATCAAACTTTCAACTACGTTCGCATTCATCAAAGCATTTTAAAAACTTTTATACCAAATTGGTATGCGGGTTTCGGAATTGCGTGGGATCATCACTACGGAATCATTCAAGAGAACGCAAGCCAGCCAGTAGCCAATCAAATTCAATCTTACGGCATTAGTGATAAATCCACCTCCACAGGTTTATTATTTAATGTTTTGTGTGATGATAGAATCAACTCAATCAATCCATGGGGCGGATCGTATTTTAATTTTATATACCGCCCTAATTTTACTTTTCTGGGTAGCGATACCAATTATCAAATGGCACTGTTGGATTATCGTAAATACGTTCCCTTTCCCAAATCATCAGAAAATATTTTGGCCTTTTGGAGCTACAATTGGATAACCTTTGGCGGCAATGCTCCTTATCTCGATTTACCAACCACTGGTTGGGATGCAACCAGTAACACAGGTCGCGGCTATATTCAAGGCAGGTTCAAAAGCAAAAACTTGATTTATGGCGAAACCGAATACCGATTTAAGATTTCTAGAAATGGATTGTTGGGAGGTGTCACTTTTGTGAATGCACAATCTGTTACCGATTGGCCTTCTAACCAATTTAATTCTATTGCCGTAGGGGCAGGTGCGGGCATCCGTTTAAAGTTTAATAAATATTCTCGCTCAAATGTTTGTATCGACTATGCTTTTGGGCAGGGTGGTTCGCAAGGCGTGTTTGTCAATCTTGGCGAAGTGTTTTAAGCTAATTCACGCAGGTATAACTGAATAGTATTTTCTAATCCAAGATAGAGCGCATCGCAGATGAGCGCGTGGCCAATAGAGACTTCATCCAGATAAGGAATGTTTTGCTTAAGGTATTTTAAGTTTTTAAGATCAAGATCGTGGCCTGCATTAATTCCTAGTTCAAGTTGATTTGCAACGTGTGCGGCTTCTTTGTAAGATTGAATTGCCTTCTCTTTATTTTGACGGAAGTGAGCGGCATAAGGTTCCGTATATAATTCTATTCTATCTGCACCCACTTTCTTTGCGCCTTCTACCATTTGTATTTTCGGATCTACAAAAACAGAAACCCGTGCCCCTGATTTTTTTATCTCATCAATTATTTTTTTTAAAAAACTTGCATGGGCTAAGGTATCCCACCCAGCGTTGGAGGTGATCGCATCAGGTTTATCGGGTACAAGCGTGGCCTGAGCTGGTTTTACTTCTTTAATAAGTTTTAGATATCGCTCGTCCGGATATCCTTCAATATTAAATTCGGTAGTGACTACTTTCTTTAATTCAATTACATCGCTAAACCGAATGTGTCTTTCATCGGGCCGTGGATGAACTGTTATTCCCTGCGCACCAAATCGCTCGCAGTCAATAGCTATTTGAATAACATTGGGGTTGTTAGCTCCACGCGCATTACGCAGTGTGGCTATCTTATTAATATTTACAGAAAGACGCGTCATCTTTGGCAAAGCTATAACATACCATTACTTTCTCCATCAAGCATTGTGGATTTCTGCTAAGTTTGATTTTTTTCTTGATCAATTCTTGCTGTAACTTTGAAGTTAAAACCGAAAGACTATGAGCCTTAAAACCCAAATCGATAGCGACATCAAAGTTGCCATGCTAGCAAAAAATAAAGATGAGTTAATGGCCCTACGAAGCATAAAGTCTATGATCCTTTTAGCGGAGACTGAGAAAGGAATAAGCGGAGATATTGCACAAGATGTAGAAGGTAAATTGTTGATGAAGGCAGCCAAGCAGCGCAAGGAGTCTGCTGAAATCTTTCAAAAAGAAGGTCGTGAAGATTTAGCGAAAAAAGAGATGCTAGAGTTTGACGTGATTAGCCGATACTTGCCCAAACAATTAACAGAAGCAGAAATTACCAATGAACTTAAAAAAGTAATTGAGCAGGTTGGCGCAAAAGGAGCGCAAGATATGGGTAAGGTGATGGGCACCGCCACCAAACAATTAGCTGGCAAAGCCGATGGCAAAGTAATATCAGATTTAGTAAAAAAATTATTGGCTGCTTGAGTAAGGTAGATATCGCTCTCGCATTAATTCTGGCCATTGGAGCTTACTTAGGGTATAAGAGGGGCTTTTTGATGGAGCTATTCTATCTGATTGCAATTGTGCTGGGTATTTTTGTTGGCTTTAAACTAATGGGTTGGGGAATGGATTTTTTGCAGAGAGAATTTAATGCAGACAAAAGTTTTCTTCCCTACTTATCGTTCATCATCATTTTTATTTTGGTCTTATTGCTTGTAATTTTTTTAGGACGCAGAATAAAAAACTCTGTCGATCAGACATTTTTGGGAAAAGTAGACTCCATTGCCGGTGCCGCTTTGGGTTTATTAAAATTTGCCTTTTGTATTAGTATTCTAATCTGGATTTTAGATTCCCTGAAGATTAAAATTCCTGAAAATTGGATGGCCGGATCGCACCTATATCCTATCACTGCAAAAGTAGCAAGTTATTTTTCTGTCTTTTTGGGCAAATTCATCCCCTTTTTCAAAGAAATATTCAGGCAGTTCTAAGGTTCAGTTTTTTTTAGTTACTTTTTCCGGAATAAAAACTTAATGCCATGGCCTTGGTTGTAAAAGAGCAACAAGATTTCAAGTTCGTAGACGAAGGTCGAGGTCAAGTGCTAATGTTGTTGCACGGACTGTTCGGGGCGCTTAGCAATTGGGAAGCAGTAGTTAGTCACTACTCAAAACACTTTCGTGTGATTATTCCCTTGCTACCCATTTACGAAATGCCCATTAAGGAAGCGGGGCTTGTGGGCCTACGCGAATTTACCGAACGCTTTGTAGAGATGATGAAGTTGGAGATGATGATGATCATGGGCAACTCATTAGGTGGGCATGTTGGTATTCTCTATACTCTTCAAAATCCAACTAAAGTAACAAAGCTTGTGCTAACGGGTAGTTCAGGTCTATTCGAAAATACAATGGGTGGCTCTTATCCGCGCAGAGGAAGTTACGATTACATTCGCGAAAGAGTAGCCTATACTTTTTACGATCCCAACGTTGCCTCCAAAGAATTAGTAGACGAAGTTTTTGAAACCACCAAGAGCATTCCAAAATGCATACGCATTGTTGCCATTGCAAAATCTGCGCAACGAAATAATCTTGCGCTGGAATTACACAATATCAAAGTCCCCACTTTATTAGTGTGGGGATTAAACGATACAATTACACCCCCCATGGTAGGCCATGAATTTAATAGGCTTATTCCAAATTCTGAACTGATGTTTATTGATAAATGCTGTCATGCACCGATGATGGAACATCCGAAAAAATTCAATCAAATGGTAGAAGAGTTTTTAGTAAGACCCGTTGCCGCATGATAGCCGAAGAACTTATCAACCACATGATTCCACCGCTCAAAGTAACTGATGATGCGGATAAAGCGATTGTTTGGATGGAGGAGTTTCGCTGCAATCATCTTCCCGTGGTAGATAAAGGCCATTTACTAGGTTTTATTTCTGAAGAGATCATTCTTGAATCAAACGACATCGGAAAAAATTTAGCAGACTTCCCTTTGGTGGGTAAAGATTGCTACGTGCACTTACATTCGCACTTCTATGACATTTTAAAAGTTGCCGGAGATAATAAAATTCAAATTGTAGCGGTACTAAGCGAAGTGCATCAATACTTAGGATTAATTACCGTGCAGGATATGATGATATCCTTTGCTCAAACGGCATCTGTGCAAATGCAAGGAAGCATTCTGGTTTTATCAATGGATTTGATTGACTATTCTCTGGCAGAAATTAGCCGATACGTTGAAGAGAATAATGCCAAAGTGATCAGCAGCACCATGACGGAAGACCCGATGGATAAAGGGAAAATCAAGCTTATCCTGAAGATCAATCAAACAGATTTGAAAAGAGTTGTTGCCACTTTTGAGCGTTTTAATTATCGTGTGATTGGTCGATACCAAGAGACAAAACCAGAAGTAGATGAAAAAGATAAGATCGAAATGCTTCTCCGCTATCTGGATATTTAAAGGATTTACATGACGCGCATAGGCATACATGGAAAAGATTTTCAAAATAAATCGCTGCGATTCTTAGAGCGTGTATTAGACCTTCTTAAAAAAAAGGATGTCGAAATCTGGGTTTCTGAAAAATTTATCAGGCAATTTAAATCGGCAAGCGTCAATACGTATAAGTTACGAATATTCAATCACGAAGACAGCCTCCGCTCACTTGATTTTTTTCTCTCGCTAGGCGGAGATGGAACGCTTCTTGAGTCTGTCACCTACATAGGTAAACACGAAATACCGATCTTAGGAATTAATACAGGTAGGCTTGGCTTTTTAGCAACTACCAGCCGCGATGATATGGAGGAATCTTTAGAGGCATTATTTAAAGGCAACTTCTCTATCGACAATCGTTCCGTTTTAAAATTGATTTCGGCTCCAAAACTTTTTGGAAACCTGAACTTCGCGTTGAATGATTTTACTATCATGAAGAAGGATACTTCCTCTATGATTACAGTACACGTTCATGCCGATGGAGAGTTACTGAATTCATATTGGTCGGATGGAATAATTGTTTCTACACCAACTGGCTCTACTGGTTATTCTCTCAGTTGTGGGGGTCCATTGGTACACCCAAAGTCAGAAAGTTTTGTGATAACAGCCGTTAGTCCACATAACTTGGGCACGCGCCCCATAGTTTTATCAGACGATCGAGAAATAACCTTACAGATTGAAGGAAGAAGTAAAAAGTATTTAATTTCAATGGATTCGCGTTTCGAAACCGTTGACGAATCGGTAAAGTTGAAAATTAAAAAAGAAAAATTTCAGGTGAAGTTGATCCAACTCAGCTCTCAAAACTATTTTAATACCCTTCGGCAAAAACTTAATTGGGGTGTGGACGCCCGCAATTAAGTATTTTGGCAATCTATAACCCCTTGATAATAAGGTTAATTTCTTACCTTTGCGATTGGCTTAATTTGATTTGTGATGAGAAAGTTGGTTTTTTTATTTTTCGCTGTTCTTTTGATAATCTCTTCGGCTACCGATTCGTTTAGTCAGCTTAACAGAAAGTCGATAAAAAAGAATAATAAACGTATTGCAAGCTATAGAGGGAAGAAGGGAGGTTTCGGAAGACAAAATATTTATTCTGGCGTTGGCTTTTCAGTAAACGCACTTAATTATTTCGGAGATCTTGCTCCGTTGCCTACTAAATTCAGCACAGACATATCTTTTACAAATCCCGGATTTGGAATTTCCTTTTTCCACAGATTTGGTCCTAGATATACTTTGCAAGCTCAATATATGTATGGCACGCTGAAGGGATCTGACAGTGAATCTGCGAATCCAAAAGACACACAAAATAGCGGCTATCGCTACGAAAGAAACGCGTCATTCAGAAACAGGATTCACGAGCTTTCACTCGTTGCCTATTTTGATTTATTCAAAAACGAAGCAACCTATATTAGCAGAGTCAAATGGACTCCGTATGTCTATTTAGGAATTGCTGGATTTTATCACAATCCTCAAGCTTTAGCCCCAGCTAAGGATCTAAAGGGAAATGCTCTTCCACAAGCAGGGCAATGGGTAGATCTCCAGCCTTTAGGTACCGAGGGTCAAAATGCCAACTTAAAAGCAGGAGATGTGAATTTTGGAATTAAACCCTATAGTTTATTACAAGTAGCCATACCATTTGGTATTGGTGCGCGTTTTAGACTAAACGAAGTGATGGACTTATGGGGTGATGTAGGCTTTAGGTATACCTTCACAGATTACTTAGATGATGTTAGCGCAAATTATGTTGATCTAGGTGTGTTTAAAGATCCTCTTGCACAAGCTTTATCTTACCGATCAAATGAGGTTAAGCCCTCTGACCTAATACCAGGTACAGTTCCCAAAAGCTACATAGGACGAGATGGAAATAGTTATACAATAATACCCGGCTTTGGGGAAGAATATAAGGACAGTAATAGGGGCAACAAGAATCAAAATGACACCTATATGGTAACTTCTATTCGATTGACGTACATTTTAGGAGCTACATTTCACAAAGCTAAATTCAGATAATGCTTCGCGAAGCACTCGCGAAATATATCATTCTACCCCTACTATTTATAGGTTGTTTCTGTAATGCTCAGATTTCTCAAAAATCGGAGATTGGCGGTGGGTTGGGAGTCTTTAATTACACAGGAGATATAGTTAGTACTTATGATTTAACTACGGCTAAGCCAGCTATCACCTTTTTTTATAGATCAAATTTAAGTAGGGTAGTTAGTTTTAGAACCTCATTAACGGGAGGTCAGCTTGCTGCTAGTGACAAAGACAATCCTCAAGATGCTTTTGCCAAGAAAAGAGCAGCCTCTTTCGACCTTTTCCTCCTAGAGTTATCTGGAGCTTTTGAATATCATTTTTTGGATTGGAGAGATGATAAAAGGAAACTACGATTTACCCCTTATCTTTTTGCGGGAGTAGCACTATTTGGAATTTCTGGAACACCCAATAAAACAGCAGCGTATAGCAATGTTCAATTGGCAATTCCATTCGGAGGAGGAATGAAGTATGTACTGAATCCAAAATACTACATCTCTTTTGAAATTGGTATTCGAAAAACATTTTTTGATTACCTGGATAATATTTCAGGAGGGAATCCTTCCCTTAAGAACTATCAATATGGTAATCCCAACGACAATGACAATTACTTTTTTACAGGTATAAGTTTAACCTATACCTTTTATAATATTCCTTGCGCCTCTAATCCGTATCGCTAGTTTAATCTGTATTCAACTATTCATTGAGCTGAAACATCACAAGTATCATAAACTAGCATTTTTTGGGGTGATTTAAAGTTTGAAAAAAAAGCTACTTTTGCACTCTTGTGGTTTCTTTAAAAGAAAATATTGATCTAGTTAATCTCCCTCAGCACATTGCAGTGATCATGGACGGCAACGGAAGATGGGCAAAAAACAAAGGAGCCGCCAGAATTTTTGGACATAGAAACGCGATTGAAGCCGTAAGGCAGGTAATTGAGGGTGCTGGTGAATTAGGTGTGAAGTATTTAACACTATATGCCTTTAGCACAGAGAATTGGGGTAGGCCAAAAGAAGAGGTAGATGCTTTGATGGAACTCTTGGTAAATACGCTTCAAAAAGAGATAAGCTCTTTGCACAAAAACAATGTTAAACTCGGCACTATTGGCGACACTAAGCAATTACCTAAAGATTGCCGCGAGAATTTGATTAATGCGATGGATGGCACTAAAAATAATACTGGCTTGAATTTGCTAATTGCACTTAACTATAGCGGCCGTTGGGAGATTTTAGATGCTGTTAAAAGATTATCAGAAAAAGTAAAAGATGGATCGCTTGACTCCAACGCAATTGATGAGAATACTTTTGGTGAGTTCTTATCTACCAGTGGCGTTCCTGATCCGGAGTTGTTGATCAGAACAAGCGGAGAAATGAGAATTAGTAATTTTTTGCTTTGGCAAATAGCCTATTCTGAAATTTACATCACGCCCAAGTTGTGGCCTGATTTCAGGAAGGAAGATCTGTATGAAGCCATCATTGAATATCAAAAAAGAGAAAGAAGATTTGGAAAAGTGCTGACCCCTATAGCTTAAATTGAATGAACCGCATTTTATTACTCACCCTAGTAGTTATTAGTTTTTCTGCATCAGCCCAGTTTAGAAAAGGCCGTATTAGTACCCCACAACAGCAACAGCCCACTGCTGCTGGCGAATTAAACTATAGGAACCCCTCTGAATATACTATTGCCGCCATTGATGTGAATGGCTTGAATGTGCTCGATAAAAATGCAATGGTTTCACTAACGGGTTTACGCGTGGGCGATAAAATCAAAATCCCGGGAGATGCAATTTCAAGTGCTATACGCAAACTTTGGAAACATGGCCTTGTAGGAGACGCAACAATTTCTGTCGATAGAATTGAAGGAACAAACATTTTTCTTTCCATACGATTATCAGAAAGACCCAGGCTAACAGATTTTTATTTTGATGGAATTAGCAAAGGAAAACAAAGCAGCTTAAAGGATGATCTTACGCTGATCAGAGGAAAAATTGTAAATGATGCCACTATCCGAAATGCTGAGCTAGGCGTAAAAAAACACTTTGTGAAAAAAGGTTTTTTAAACACCGTAGTTAAAATCACTCAAGAAAAAGATACGCTAAACCGCGGAGGAGTTCGCCTAAAAATTAGCGTAAACTTAAAATCGAAAGTAAAAATTCATCAAATCAAATTTGATGGTAATAAGGACATATCCTCTAGCATCTTAAAAAAGAAACTCAAGAAAACGAAAGAACACGCAAGGGTTTCTTTACACCGAGTAATTATTGGCGAACTTTTGAATATTAATAAAAAGAAGGTAAAAGAATTTCTAGATAGCGACTCTACTAAAAAAGTAGAATGGAGAGAAGTTAAAGAATTCATTAATAAAAATATAAAACTGAATTTCTTTTCAGCCTCCAAATTTATTCGGGCAGAATATGAAGAAGACAAAAAGAAATTGCTTGCCTTCTATAATACACAAGGATACAGAGATGCTGATATTATTGCGGATTCCATTTCCAATTACAACAATTCAAAAATTGATATCAGAATAAAATTGAATGAAGGGCGCAAATATTATTTCCGGAATATTATTTGGACTGGCAACTACCTATACACGGCAGCTACTCTGAATAAAATCCTCGACATTAAAAAAGGAGATGTTTACAATCAGGAAATGATCGATAAAAAAACTTCTTTCAATCCGAAAGGAGCAGATGTAAGTGGATTGTACATGGATGATGGATATCTGTTCTTCCGAGTTACGCCAGTAGAAGTAGCTGTAGTAGGGGATTCAATTGATGTTGAAATGAGAATTTTTGAAGGCGATCAAGCAATAATTGATGAGGTAACGATTAGTGGAAACGAGAGAACGAGCGATCATGTAGTGAGACGAGAGCTGACCACCATACCAGGGCAAAAATTCAGAAGAGCCGATATTATCAGAACTCAACAACAGCTTTCGCAGATGGGCTTTTTCAATCCGCAAAAGATTGAACAAGATATTCGTCCTAACCCAGCCAACGGAACTGTAAATATTGGATGGAAGTTAGAGGAACAATCCAACGATCAAGTTCAGCTTTCTGGCGGATGGGGAGGTTATTATGGTTTTGTAGGAACGGTTGGATTAACGTTCAACAATTTCTCTTTGCGTAATGTGCCCCATATTAAAAAATGGAGACCGTTGCCTGTTGGAGATGGACAAAAGTTATCGCTACAAGCACAGGCAAACGGAAAATCATTTCAAAGCTATAGCATATCATTTACAGAGCCGTGGTTGGGTGGAAGCCGACCAAATGCATTGTCAGTAAGTCTTAACTATTCAATATCACGACTTCCTACAAGAGGATTTACTGGAATTGATTTTAACGATAATGCGTCATTACACCAAGCTGGGTTGACCGTAGGATTTGGCAGAAGATTAGAATGGCCTGATAATTATTTCTCGCTAACCCATTCATTGTCATATTTAATTTACGAGTACAGCAATTATTTCGGTTCATCTACTTTGCCAGCTGTTGGAACCACTAGAAATATTTCATTGACCACAACACTTGCCAGAAATAGCATTGACAACCCGATGTTCCCGACTGCCGGATCATCCATATCATTAAGCTTAGCTCTTACACCACCGTATTCATTCTTTAGAAATGCTGATTACTATAAGGATGTTAATCAGAGATATAGTTTAGTTGAGCTTCACAAGTGGATGTTCGATTCTAAATTCTATGTTAAAATAGTTGGAAGCAAAAAGCCAACCGGCAGAAGCTTGGTATTAGAAACAAAAGCGCACATGGGGTTTATCGGCACATATAATGATAGAATTTCACCTGGTCCTTTCGAAAGGTTCTTAGTCGGTGGTGCTGGTCTTACCGGTGGATTTAACTCGTTTGTGTTAGGCCAAGATATAATAGGATTGCGAGGCTACCTAGATAATCAAATTACGCCTCCGAATTACGCCTTGAGGGGTTCGGTAGCAGTAACTGGTATTGAAGGGGGAATTGTTTATAATAAATTTGGAATGGAGCTGAGGTATCCTGTTGTTACAAGTCAGTCTGCTACTGTTTACACATTCGTTTTCTCTGAAGCGGGAAACAACTGGAACAATTATAAAGAGTTTAATCCGTTTAATCTTTATAAGTCAGCTGGGTTTGGTGCGCGTATCTTTATGCCTGCATTTGGTTTAATAGGATTGAATTGGGCCTACGGATTTGATAAGTTGCCTTACGCCACCGCTGTTAGTGGTTCACAGTTTCACTTTACAATAGGTCAACAAATCAGATAATAAATGCGGCTTTTGTTGTTCCAAGTCTGCTTTCTTATTTTCGGCCTGAATTTTGTCTCAGCTCAGAAGTTCGGATATTTCGATTCGGGCTTTGTGCTAAGTAAAATGCCTGAATACGGCAAAGCACAAGGCGAGATAGATCAACTTTCGGCTGCATGGCAACATGAAATAGAGGAGATGCAGACTAAAGTAGATGGTCTTTATAGAACCTTTCAGGCAGAACAGGTATTGTTAACAGAAGAGATGAAGCAAGAGCGGTTGACTGAAATAAAAAAGAAAGAGACCGAATTGAAAGACTATCAGAAAAAAGTATTTGGATTTGGAGGCCTTTTCTTTTTGAAAAAACAAGAATTGATTAAACCTTTGCAGGATAAACTTTTTGATGCGGTTAGTAAAGTTGCCAAAACAAATCGGTTGGCAATTGTTTTTGATAAGTCAGCTGAGTTGGTCATGATCTATACTGATCCGCGGCACGATTACACTGATTTTGTATTAGAAGAACTAGGACTTGGAGACCCAAATGATAAAATAAAATAACCAGTAACTAAACTAAAATGAGAACACTTTTTTTAATTCTTTTCTGCGGCATACTATTATCCGCGCAGGCTCAAACACAAAAAATTGGCTATGCTGATTGGGAATATATTTTTGCCCAGCTACCAGAGTTTAAACAAATAGATAGCGAGTTAAAAACACATAGCGAACAATTACAAAATCAGTTACGCGCAAAGCAACAAGATTTTGAAGCAAAGTATAAAGCATATCAAGGTATGCCGGCTACTACGCCTGATGCGATTAAAGCAGATAAAGAGCGCGAGTTACAAGCGTTACAAGAGGGCTTCCAAAAGTTTCAGCAAGATGCTCAAACCTCTTTGCAAAAAAAGCAAGCAGATTTAATGGAACCTGTTTACAAGAAAGTAGGAAAAAATATTGAAGACGTAGCGAAAGAAAATGGCTATACATTTATCATCAATCCTCAGACAGTTGGTGGTGGCGATATTTTGTTATACAGCGATGAGAACTATAATATTTCTAACTTGGTACTTAAGAAAATGGGCGTTACTCCAGCACCTGTAACAGGTACACCAATAGCTCCGGTAAAGAAAAATTAAGAGAATAAATTTTGTAATAAGTTTTGGAGAGCCTGCTAAATTAAATTTTAGCAGGCTTTTTTCTTTTTAAGAAGTTTGTCAATCTACATTTAAACCTGCTGCCTTCCAGGCTTTGATACCTCCGGCTAGTTCGTAAATGCTTTCATAACCTTTATCTTTTAGAATCTTTGCTGCCTTAGCACTTCTTATTCCGCTACCACAATAAATATAAAGTGGTTGATGTTTTAGCGTATCCAGTTTAGTAGAAAACATTTCATCGTATACCATATTCTTTGCGGTTTTTATTTTGCCTGTTGCTACTTCTTCTACCGTGCGAACGTCCAACAAAATAGCGCTAGGGGTAGCTTGATATTGTTCTGAAAACTGTTGAGGTGATAATACACCTTCAGTTTTTTTCTCTGCGCAGGCAATTAGCAAAAAAGTAACTATCCATATTCTTTTCATACGTTAGCGTTTTGAAATTTTATCTGGCGAAATATTTCTCTGAAGTGAAAATTTAAATCGATCTACTTCATAGTTCTCATTTTTGAAAACTTCGCCTTTCTTCCGTTTACTCTTTCGCGTCAAAGTTCCCAACTAGACAACTTCAGGTTTTTGCGCATCAGTTCAACTACCTCATCATTACTAATGCAAACTGAATTTAATAGCTTCAAAGAGAGTTCGGTCTTCGTAAGCCATAGCGATGATTCTATCTATATCTTCCGCCTTCATTGATCCCATATTATCTGCCGCCTAATTTCTCTAATAAAAATTTTGTGGCTTTTATGCCTTCTTCTTCCGGTAGTTTATTGCCTTCATATTCAATACCAATGTGGCCTTTGTAGCCTGCTGCTTTTACAATCGGTAACATTTTAGCATAGTCTGTTTCAATACAATTACCAGCCTGATCAAAGTCATAAGTTTTAGCACTTACTCCCTTAGCAAAGGGCATCATTTCTTTCACTCCTTTATAGCGATCATATAACTCTTTGCACACCTCTCCATTTTCCGTTTTTTCTCTTCGAATACAGAAATTCCCAAAGTCGGGCAGCGTACCACAATTCGGCAAATTTACATTGCTAATAACTTTACTTAGCCATTTGCCATTGGATGAAATCCCTCCGTGATTTTCTACTATTACATTAATGCCCACTTTCGCAGCATATTCGCTAAGTCGATGTAATCCATCCACTCCTGCTTTTGCCACCTCGTCTTCACTTCCTTCTCCGTAACAATTAACACGAATAGAATGACAACCTAAAAATTTTGCAGCATCTACCCATTTATAATGATTATCTACTGCTTGCAATCTTTTCTTCTCATCTACATCAGCCATTCCACCTTCTCCATCGCACATAATTAAAACACTAGTAACGCCATTGTCATCGCAGCGTTTTTTTAATTCTTTTAGGTAAGTGGTATCGGTGGCTTTATCTTTAAAAAATTGATTTACATATTCTACTGCCGAAATATTAAAATCCTTCTTCGCTTTTACAGGAAAGTCAAGATTAGTCATTTGATTTGCCTGAAGCGCTCTGTGTAGCGACCACTCTGCAAGAGAGATTTTAAAAAAGAGTTTGGGTTCCATATAATCAGGTAATGAAGAAAATGATGTTGTAAGACCTGCCGTTACACCGTATGCCGAAATTAAACCTACCTGTTTGATGAACTCTCTTCTGGATGAATCTTTCATGGTATTTTTTTAGAATTGAAATGTAAATAATTAGAATGGAATTCCGTGCGTTTTACGAACCAAATAATTAGCAACAGGTTTTGAATAGCGTGCCAAATTAACTGCTAAATCTGATGTCCACTCCTTTCCAAATAAGTTTTGAATTTGCCGACCGGCCCACAAGCGTTTTTTAAAATGTGAGCTCCAAGTTCGCGCATATTTACTCTCTAGTTCTTCTCTTGTGATTTCGTGTACACAAAATTGCATGACATTTTCGCTCACCAATTTTGCGGCATGAATGGCCATCGCCATTCCATTTCCACACAAAGGTGTAATCATCCCTGCTGCGTCACCACTCATCAGAATATGATTTTCTACCGGGCTTTTTGTTTCAAATGAAATTTCGTTGATCACCTCTGGCTTATCCCACAAAAATTCGGAGTACTCAAAAATATTTTTTAAAAATGGATTGCGACAAAGCACTGCTGCTTCCATTTTTTTTAAGTCGCCAAATTTTTTTAAGTTGTTGCGATGGGTTAAATAGCATAACGTGCTGATTCCGTCTTCCACATTACTGATTCCGCAGTAGCCGTCTTTAAAATTATGTAATGAAATTAAATCATTCGCGTGTTTAGATCGAATATGATATTTAACACCCACATAAGGCGATCGCTTTTTAACAAAGCTTCTTTTCAGTGATATATCTAGCTTTGATCTTTTGCCAAATGAACCAATAACCACATCGCCAAAAAAAACTTCTTCTCGAGTTTTAATCTCAAATCGATTTTTTGAAAATGAAATGGAATCAACTTCTGTATTCAAATAAAATTGAACGCCTCTCTGTTTTGCTTTTTGATATAGGAAATGATCGAATGTAAAACGACTGATGCCAAAGCCTCCTAAATCTAAATCTAATAGAGCCGATCTTCCATTTACAGAAGTCAACTGCAATCTTTGAATATTAGGTAATTTAAAATCAACCGGAAAAATATCCAATGATTTTAAAAAGGGAACTACTTCGTTTGAAATGTACTCTCCACAAACACGATGAAATGGATATTCTTTTTTTTCGAATACAGCAACTTGAATGTTTGCAGAAGCTAAATAATTAGCAGCTATTAAGCCTGAAAGGCCTCCCCCCACAATAATAATTTTTTTCAAAAGATTAATTTAGCATAGTTAAACACTCAATTTAGAATGATTTCTTCAACATGGTTATAAATCGTTGAACTTTAAAATACATAAAGCGTTTGATAAGATGTTTATGATTACCAAAATCGAAAATTTAGAAAAGCTTCAGTTACTTTTGGTAGGTAACAATCCCATTGAGTTGAGTAAAATTCTAGATCGATTAAATGAAGTGAAAGGGGAGAAAATAAATACAGCTTTCGCATTTGATTTAAGAAGCAGTCTTCAGTGCCTGCTCACCTTTAAACCCTCTCACATTTTAATTGATGATAATATTGGCAAATCAGAGTTAAGTAATTCTATCAATCGCCTTCAATCGCAAAGAAAAACCAAAGATATACCCATTACTATTCTGAAGAATTCTAATTATCAAGAAACGGTGAGCTGGGGGGCACTTAATTTTATTCTTAAATCGAATTTAACTGGCGAGTTGCTTTATAGGTCATTATTAAATTCGTCAAAATACAGAAGGGCTCAACTATATTTTCAGCAAGCTTATAGAAAAAGAAAAGGTCAACTTAGTAGAATGCTACAAATTAGTTAAACTTAAATCTGACTTTCTAAAATAAACTCCTTCCTCAATTTTTTTCCATCGCGCAAAATCTCCAATCTGATTTTTCTTCCGGGCTTAGAGTTGAAAAAGCCGTTTACATTATTCAGGTCATATTCGTGCACATCCACTCCGTTAACTGAAAGAATTTCATCTCCTACTTTTAATCCTGCTTTGAAAGAGTTGGAGTTCTCTCTAACATCTGCTATTTCAAATTCCTTTAATCTTTCACCTTTGGCCCGAAGGGTTAATCCACTTAAGCTATAGTAATAACCTTTCTTAAAGGAAGAATTCTTTTTAAGATACATCATGTCTCCGGGAAAATTAAAGATCACCGTAAACCGGCTAAGCAAGTCTCCGCCTATTGAGCCATTCCTGATAGCGAACTTCCCACTGCTAGTAGAATCGCGATAAGCATAATTATCGGGGAAGCTTGTGATGATGTTATTCAATTCATACGTACCAATTTTCAACGATTTAGTTCGCGCTATTTTTCCTGTTATTATCCCTGCAATTCCTCTCCCTAAAATGGCTCTAATATTTTTTTTAGGTACAGTAATTCCTGTTGCTCCCTCTGCTTCCAGTAGCAGGCCATGGCTGGCACCTGTATCAACCAAAAATTTTGCATCAATTGTTGTTAAATCATCTACTGAAAGACGAGCGTGCATAAATGGCTTGGTATCCTCCACCGTTATTGGAACTGGTTGATAACTTTTTTTAGGCTTAAAATGATTAGGTAAAATGAGTGAGAGTTTTTTGGCTTCATAATCAATCTTCACTACAAAGCGGCTGAATAGTTCGTACCCTAAGATGCCGTGTACATCTACGCCCATCGAATTTTTTAATTCGAGATAATCCTCCTCCAATACTAGCATAGAATGCCCTTGTCCATGTACCCCTGGCATATCGAAAGTAACATTTGAAGTGATGTAAGCATCTATTAGCTTTTGACCTCCGGGACCAGATAAAGTATATTTTCTGGAATATGATAGATTTAAAATATCGCTGTAAACCTTTTGAGTGAGAATGGCTGTTCTTACACCTGTGTCAATAATAAATTTTAGTGGTAATTGATTGTTAAGAATGACAGGAACAACAATCAAATTATTGTGGACTTCAATAGGAATGTCAACTTGATTAACTCCTTCGGGTAAGGAGAAACCCAAAGTTTGCTGACTAAAGCTTAGGTTTGAAAATTGTAAAATAAGACAAAACAGTAAACAATACTTCATAGGCGCAGAATACAGTTAAATCTACTGAATTTAAGCAACACTAATTCGGTTGAACGGAAATTACTCCTAATTGGGTTAGTAGCTCATTAGGATGAACCACAATTTTAATAGATTCAAAACTCTCTTGCGAAAGAAAACCCTTCTCTACCATCACAAGCATCTGATTTAAAAGCGTGTCAAAAAAATGATCTGTATTTAAAATTCCGATTGGTTGATTAATTAGCCCAAGCTGCTTCCAAGTTAGTATTTCAGCCAGTTCATCTAACGTTCCCCAACCCCCTGGCATGGCAATAAATACATCTGATAAATCTGCCATTCTCTTTTTTCTTTCGTGCATGCTCTCAACCACCTCTAGTTGGGTAAGGCCGCAATGCGCTACTTCGCGCCTCAGCAAAAAATCCGGAATTACTCCAGTTACTTTGCCGCCCGCTGCTAATGTCGCATCTGCAATAATACCCATGAGGCCTACATTGCCTCCTCCGTAAACAAGTGTTGATTTAGAAGAACCTATAAGGCTCCCAAGCTGATTTGCGACTTTTGCAAAAATAGGATCCTTCCCAATTGAGGATCCACAGAACACGCAAATATTCATTCGCGAGATTAATGCTTTACATCATGCTCGTTATCGCTAACCTTACTGTTTGGAAACAGCCATATAGAAACGATAGCTAAAATAAAAAGTGCGATTACTACTCCAAAAACTGCCATGTTATAAAATGTTTATCCATCAAAAGTAAACGGATAACATTAATTATTTGCAAATTGTAGGTTAAATATTAACTAGAAGTTTTATCCTAACTGAAGATGAAGAAATTTTTAATAGTTCTTGGAATTATGGCCGTACTTATTGCCATTTCCATTTATACCGTAGTCACCCGAACTAAGTCTTATAGTCCTGAAGGGAATATTGAGTTTGTTAACGGAAATTTAAAAATACATGTGTTTTATAATCGGCCGTCTAAAAAAGGGAGAGATATTTTTGCAAACGATGGATTGGTACCTTTCGGAAAAGTTTGGAGAACGGGTGCTAACGAAGCAAGTGTTTTCGAGACAAATCAATCTATCAATTTTGGTGGCAAAGTTCTTTCGGCAGGAAAATACAGTTTGTGGACTATACCGGGTGAGCAAACGTGGAAAATAATTTTTAACTCTACGATTCCTAGCTGGGGTGTTGGTTTTGACGGACAAGCTCAACGAGATACTGCAACAGATGCGTTGATTATCGAAGCGCCCGTTGTTTTACAAGGCAAAGAATTTGAGCAATTTACTATCTCAATAGAAAAAATAGGTGAAGAAATGGAGTTGGTTTTTATTTGGGATAAAACTTTGGTGGCCGCACCCTTTACCGCTAAATAATTTTTTAAAAATAATCTGTTAGTCTAATGATTCAAATAATTCCATCTATTGCAATACGACAAGGTAAGGTTGTAAAAATGCGCAAAGGCGACCCTGCCAGTGAAAAAGCATACGATGAAAATCCGGTAGACTTAGCTAAGCGTTTTGAAGATCATGGTATAGAAGTTTTGCACTTGGTAGATTTAGATGGTGCTGAAACCGGAAGCCCCAAAAATTTTCACATCCTTGAGCAAATCTCAGGTTATACCGATTTGAAACTTGATTTCACAGGAGGAATTAACACAGATGGAGATATTGGCAATGCTTACAATTATGGTGCAGATTACATCACCGCTTCTAGTATTGCTATCGCTAAGCCCGAACTATTCGCCTCATGGATTGTTTCGTACGGCAGAGAGAAAATGACACTTGGTGCTGATGTAACCGATATTCAAACTAAAAAAGTTGCCTACCGTGGGTGGCAAAACAAATCCGATATCAATCTCTTTGATCATCTACAATTTTTTTATGATAAAGGTTTGAAATACGCGAAGTGTACGGACATCTCTCGGGATGGTGTGTTAGAGGGTCCAGCATTTTCTTTTTATCAAGAATTGATAGACAAATTCCCCGACTTAAAAATTCTTGCCAGCGGGGGCGTACGTGGTGTAGACGACATAAAAAAACTTAATGACATGGGCGTGTTTGC
>JANYHI010000003.1 GCA_025359125.1 Cytophagales bacterium | reverse complement strand
CCTTGTCGGTTTTTTGAAAAGCCGCCGATGACAGCACCGATCGTATGCTGACCATCTCACGGTTTTTATTAGGCACTTCAATACCGATTGTTCCCTTGCCGGGAATCGGAGCGATGATACGAATGCCCAACGCCGCTAAATTCAGCGCAATATCATCTTCCAGGTTTTTGATTCTGGAAATTTTAATGCCCGCCTCTGGCACAATTTCATAGAGCGTAACCGTGGGGCCAATCGTAGCCTTAATACTTTGAATGCCAATTTTAAAATTGGTAAGTGTAGCTAGGATCTTATCTTTATTTTGATTGAGTTCTTCTTGCGTTACCTGTACCTTGCTTACTTCGTACTCGCTCAATAATTCAAGCGGAGGAAATTTATAATTACTCAACTCCAGTGTAGGGTCATATAGGCCTTGCGCCTCTACTAACTTCTCTGCCAACACATCTGTTTCTTCTATTGGTTCTTCAGTGGTAAATAAGGGCTCTTCCTTTTCTATTCTGGGTTCTACTTCAAGTTGAATTTCAGGAATTAAAGCTTTTATGTCTTCCTGTGTTTTCTCGAATAATACGGGCTCTGGCATTTCATTATCCGCTTGCGTTGGCCAATGATCGCGATCGTCTATATAAGTTGGCTTAGGATTTTCATCGACAGGCAAAAGAGCATCGTTACCCATGGGCTTTGGGTCTTTTACTTGAAATGCATTGATTGCCGTAATGTTAAAGAAGTAAATGATAAAAATAAATAACGAAAGCACCAGAATAAGAAACGTTCCCCACCCAAATAATCCATCCGCCAAACTTGCCAGCTCATACCCTAGTCCTCCACTTATAAAACTAACTTCGTTAACGCCTACTAGAGTGTGAGTAAGGTAGCCTAGTAAAAGACTTAGCCATAATCCTGCGAAGACAGAAAGAATAAAAACCGAGAAAATAGGAAGCAGCTCTCTTTTAAAGACCAGCTTAAATCCTACTAAGAATAAAAGTGGTGGCATGAAGAAAGCAGAAATTCCCATCCACTTAAAAACCAAGTAATGAGAAGTGACTGCACCATAAAGCCCCAGCCAATTTTCTGCCTCTTTGCCAGACTCTATAATATTAGTACTCCACAATGCTTCTACCACACTTTGATCTGCCTTGCCTGTGAAGAGATAAGATAGAAATGCAGTAAATAAATAAATGGCTGTAATAATGAGGAAGAACCCAATCGCTAATATGAACCTTGGATCTTGAAAAAAGGAAAAACTGAACTTGAATTTTGTTTTAGAAGCCTTGGGCTTCTTCTCCTTCTCTGGTTTCTTAAATGTGTTTGACTTGTAGGTATTTTCGGCCATTGCAGATTTGGCGTAAAACTAACTAAATAAGATGAACTTTCGAACCGAAAAACACCAGTATCCGCAGTATGGTTAATCGTTTACTCGCACTCCAATAGATTGAAAGGCTCTGCCATGAATCAATCTGTTCAACTCTTTCTGCGTCTCCATAATTTCGTTAATGGGCAATTGAAGTTCGCTGTGGAATATCTTGTAAATCAGAGTCCACTCCTCTTTATCCATAAATCCATCTCCATTGGCAACCACACACATCCACGCAATGCATTTAATCTGAAGTTTGATGTCCTGCTTTTTTAGTGCATTTATACATTCTTGTAACAAAGTCTTTTGATCTTTGACTTTAACTGATTCCAATTTTGAATTAAATTCTACCTCATCCATACCTTCCATTTTAGCCATCTGCTTGCCCAGCGCAAGTTCCTTGTCATTCACTTTTTCATCGGCACAAATAACGAGGTAGAACAAACCTGTAAGTATTGATTGATAATCCATTTTATAAAAATTGGTAAATCAAGTTAGCAATTTTTGCCTGAAAATTTAAGAAACCTATTTCAATCGACCAACTCGCATGTACGAAAAACTTTAAACTTACCGACAACTCATTTGCAACTTTTGATTTCGGTTAAAATAATGGTAATAGTTGTGTTGCCAATATTCTCATCATGGTGTTTGCCAACATAGTTAGACCAAAAGGTATCTCCTGCTTTCTCAATAGAAACAAAAGGCTCACCGTTTTCGGGATAGATTTTAAGGGTACCCCCAGAAACAATATAACCCGACTTTGGTGGGTGCGTGTGCCACTGATCTTTCTTACCGGGTTTCAAGGAATATTCAACAACTCTTATAAATTCATTTTCTGATAGTATCTTAAAATTCTCAGGAGATACCTTTACGCCATCCAAGTTGAGCTGAGCGGTATCTGTTTGCGTTGAGTTGTATTGTGCTGAATCTGTTGCCGAAATAATTGAGTTTTCAGCGACTGATTTATGATTTTGAGTGCATGAAGCATGAAGAAATAAAAATACTGTAAGTGAAATTAATTTATTCATAGGGTACAAGTTTGCTTTTTGCTTAGTTCACTTCCCATAATCAAAAAAACGACCCCACCCAGTAGCTAACTTGTTCATAAAACAATTGAAGCGAGGTGGGATAAACTATCGCACAAAACAGCAATCCATACAACGCTCCATACAAGTGCGCATCGTGGTTGATGTTATCTTTCGATTTTCTTCCTTGATAATATGTATAAGCCATGTACCCTACGCCAAAAACAAAGCCAGGCATGCACAATGCAAAGTACAAACAAATAGACTGCAGAGGTTGCAGAATAATAAACACAAAAATCACAGAACCTATGCCTCCAGAAGCACCCAGCGAATTGTAATCAGTATTATTTCTTTCCTTGAGGTAGGTAGGTACATCAGAAATAATAATGGCCGTAAGGTAAAGAACAATGAAATAGTAAATTCCTGCCTCGCCAAATACGGCACTAAAATTTTGCTCTACAGCAGTGCCAAAAAAATAAAAGGAGAACATATTCCATAGCAAATGCGTGTGATCTTTGTGAATGAAGCCCGAACTGACAAAGCGGTAATACTGACCTTCCTTTTTTATCAGGTAAGGATTCATCATCAACTTTTGCAGCAATGCTGGTTTATTAAAAGCATAAAAGCTTATGGCTACAGTAATACAGATTAGAATGACAGTAATGCTCATGAGTAAGGAATAAAATATCTAGAGTGCAATGATAGTAAAGTTAACGGAACACGGCTTCCCTAACCAAATAGTCAATCCTTAATAATCCAGTAATGATGAGGAAAAACTGAGCCGCTATATTTGAAAATAACTTCTTCTATGATCGAATTTTTCGGCAATGTAAAAATCAGGGTTAAACTTTTATTGGCATTTGGTTCTATTATCCTGGTATCCATTCTGTTAACGCTGTATGCCATCAACTCTATCTCCAATATTATAGACCTTCAACTGCTGACCAAAGAATCTGAAAATCTTTCCCTTAACATAGAACGGATAGAATTAGCAGCCAAAGAATTTATTTATGATGGCTACAAACAAAAAGGTTTTCAGGAAATGGGGCAAAGTGAAATTCTTGATAAATACAAAACAGCACTCTACTCGGTAAATGAAAGTTTAAAATCTATCTCAAAAAACAAATTTCTTTCTCACGCTGAAACAAAAAGATTAGTTGACAGCTTGTACAAGTCATCTGTGATTACTACCTCTTTTGAGCAAACAAGAAATTTGTTAAAGAAAAGGGGGGTTAGAGATTATGGCCTAGAGGGTTCTCTTCGCAGAGCTATTCATAAAATTGAAACCTCGAAACAATCTTACGATAGAGTTTCCATGCTCACGTTGAGACGGCATGAAAAAGATTTCTTTTTGAGAAAGGATTTAAAGTATCAAAAAGAATTTAACACTACCGCTGTTGCCTTTGCAGAAGAACTTGGTAAACAAGATAATAGCGAATTAATTGCTCTGTTATCTAACTACCGAGACGAATTTAACCAGGTAGTAGAAATTGAAAAAGAAATTGGGTTAACAGATAAAGACGGGAAGAAAGGACAATTATTTGCAAAATTACAAGAGGTGCGCAACATAATTGCGAAAGCACAATCGCAAATAAATGCCACAGTAGATACTAAAATAGCTAACTCAAAAATTTGGTTAACTACCATCTTCCTGATTCAATTTATAGCCGCCACCGTACTTGCTATTACCTACTCAAATGTACTTACTAAAGTAATCAAAGAGATCAAAACTACCATGTCACTTTTAGCAGAAGGAATCTTTCCTCCTACCTTAAAAGTGAATACCAAAGAAGAAATCGGCCAGACAAAAATAGCCATCAATCAATTTTTAGATCGAATGAAGGAGGCCACCTCGTTTGCTGAAAAATTAGGAAGTGGCAAATTAAATGCCACCTATGACGAACGCTACGGAAGGGATGTGCTCGCAAAGGCTCTCATCACTATGCAGCAAAAATTAAATGAGGCCGATACCATTCAATCTAAAATCAATTGGAGCAACCAAGGCACTGCCCTCTTCAACGAATTACTTAAAAATGACACCGAAGACATTCGTATACTTGGTGATGGAATCTTGAAAATACTTGTAAAGCATATTCGTGCTAACCAGGCCGCTCTTTATATTATCAATACAGAGGAGCAATGCCTTGAAAGAATTTCTACATATGCGTATGGCAAAAAACGATTTCTAGATAATAGAATAAATCTTGACTCTGGATTAATAGGCCAGTGTGCCAAAGAGAAAGAAACCATTTACCTCAAGGAAATTCCTGTAGATTATGTAAAAATAACTTCTGGTTTAGGCGAGGCTACTCCGCGTAACATTTTGATAGTACCGCTCAAAAATCGTGATCAGATCAATGGTGTGCTTGAAATTGCATCACTAGAAATTTTTAAAGAAAATAAAATTGAATTTGTTGAGAAAATAGTTGAAACTATTGCCGCGTTTATTGCCAATCAAAAGGCTACTGATCAAACTAAAAAATTGCTGGAAGAATCAAAGTTAAAAGCAGAAAATCTAGCCTTACAAGAAGAGGAGCTTCGCCAAAGTTCTGAAGAATTGTTAGCCACCCAAGAAGAAATGCTTAGGCAACGGGGCGAGTTAGAAAGTGAAATAAAAAACTTGAAAGAAAAATTAAAAGTATTTCAATGTCAAACAGAAGTTTATTCTTCCAATTAAATTGAACTACTATTTCACTACAACAAGCACAAGGCTCATTAGTATCTATTCTTTTTTCTTTGATAGATAAAATTGGCTAACGATATCAGCGCTACCAGCCCCAAACCCGCAAGTGAAACAATCATGCGGGTATTTCTCAACTCCAAGCTCTTAATCTTATCTTCCTTCTTCAAAGACTCCACTTCTTTTTCTTTTTCCTGAAGATCCATGGCCATTTCCATCTGAGCAATTTTTCGACTGCTCTCTTCTCCGTATACTTTTTCTTTAGCCAAATCGTACTGCACCATTACCTCATAGGCTTCCTTCATTTTATTTTGTTTGGCATAATTGTAAGCCATGCTTTTTAAGATGGTGGGCTCATAAACGTATGCTTGCAATTTTTTGCTAAGTATAACCGCACTATCCAGGTAATGCTGCGCTTTAACTCCTTGGCCTGCGCGGGCATATACCTCACCCATGTTGGCCATAATATTTAAAACGGTAAGCTGATTGTTTTCCTTTATGGCTAATACAAGTGCCTTTTCATAGTAGCCAACAGCTCGTTGATAATTGCCCTGTTTAAAATAAAGATTTCCGATGTTATTAATCGGATCAGAATAAAGTCTTCCAGCTTTTTGACTTAGTTGAGAAGCTTGCGAAAAATATTTGAGAGCTTGCTCGTACAGTTGCAGCTCGCTATGAAGATTGCCCAGATTATTCATTGCGAAAATGACTTTTGGTTGCTCGCCCATTTCGCTAAATTCTTGATAAGACTCTTCAAAATATTTCATGGCCTGTCCATAATCTTTTTTAATTGAATAGATGGTTCCAATATTACTTTTTAGGGTAGCAACTCCATCTTTATTTTTAAGATTCGTGTAAATCTTTAATGCGGTAAGGTAGTACTCCAATGATTTATCAAGTGCGCCCTGACTTTTGTATGCTACACCGAGGTTATTGTAAGAGGCCGCCATTCCTTTTCTATCGTCAATCTCTGTAGCTAATGTGAGGGCTTCGCGAGCATATCCAATAGCTTTTACAGGATCAGAATTAATATGAAATCGAAATAGCTCGTTCAACGTTTTGACTTTCAAATCGCCTTTTGCTGTTTTAAGAACCTGCTCAAGACTATCAACAGGGCTTGAATAGCCCATAAGTGCAGAAGAAGCCAAAAGACACACTAATAGAATATATTTCATAAGTCAGTTTACTTACAAGTTTCAAAATTAAGACTTTATTGGGTAATAAAAGAATCTTTTGATAAGCACTAAAGTTTAGATAAACACTTAATTTCGGGACAACATTTTTTCCCCATCTTATGAAAATAACCGTTGCTCTATTTTTGCTTTCGATGGTTGTCACAAATGCTTCTTTCGCTCAGTCGGAAGATGAAAAAAAGAAGGTAGAAGAGCCCATTACTAGATTGTTCTTAGGAATGAATAAAGGTGATAGCTCACTTGTTCATAGTGCCTTTGCTAAGCAAGTTACTATGGCAACCATTGGAAAAGATAAATCAGGAAATCCGATCATTAATTATGAATCTGGTATTTCCGATTTTTTGAAAGCCGTAGGCACGCCACACACAGAATCTTGGAACGAGCCCATTTGGGGATTGAAAATAAGTATTGATAATAACTTTGCACAGGCATGGGCCGATTATGCTTTTTATAGGGGTAAAAAATTCAGTCACTGTGGTGTAGATGCATTTCACTTGGTTAAAGAAGTTGATGGCACTTGGAAGATTTTTCATCTATCAGACACACGTCAAAAAGAAAGTTGTAAAGTTCCTGAAGAAGTACGTAATAGATTTAAATAGTTTTTTATGAGAATATTTTTTGTTTCCATTTTATGGTTGGTAACCCTATCTGGATATGCCCAATCAGTAACAACATTTATTTTAGTACGCCATGCCGAGAAGGCAGTGGATGGAACAAAAGATCCTGAACTATCTGAGGAAGGAAAAAAGAGAACTCTTTCACTTGCATCATTACTTAGCAAGCAAAAAATTGATGCTCTCTATTCTACCAAATATAAACGTACCGAAAACACAATTTTACCACTAGCAAAATCAACTGGGTTATCGATTCAGCATTACGATGGTAGTAAGATGGACGAAGTGGATAACATGTTAGCTAAATACAATGGACAAACTATTGTAGTGGTGGGTCATTCCAACACAACACCCTTCATTGCAAATTATCTTACTGGCAGCCAACTCAACATATTTGATGATGGCGAATATGGCAACGTTCTTATTGTTTCCATTATAAAAAAAGGAGAAGGTAAAATTACATGGATACACTATTAATATCTTTTTTACGCTGCTAAAAAAATGTACCTTAACAAGGTGAAAAGGGGAAAATTGCTTTTGGGATTTTTTCTTCTTGCTATTGCTGGGTTCTCGCAAGGCAAATCAGACCAAATTGTAAAGAGCATTTACTTTGAGGGCGGAAGTTATTACATGGATGAAAGTCAGGCGTTAGATCTTTCTCATTGGCTAGATTCAATTCCTAATTTGCTCAATAAGTATGAGATACAATTAATCAGTCACACTGATCCTATTGGAGGTAAGCGATACAACGAGTGGCTTTCTAAGATGAGGAGCAATTCTGTCTTCAATCTTCTTCTTCAAAAAGATATTCCCCAACACATCATCCATACTAAAGATTGGGCATTTGAAAATCCAGTTTATTCCAATGAATCTTTTGGGGGAATGATTATGAATAGACGGGTGGATGTAGTTCTGCATCCAATTGTATTTTAGAAACAGTTATCGGTTATCCGTTCAGTTACCCATTATCAATTATCTATTATCAGTTAACGGAGTTCAACAACCATCAGCAATTAACCAATAACAATTAACTGACAACTGAAAAGTCATCCGCTTTCGGACACCTTTTTTCACAACCGAACGATGTTAATGCAACCATTGTCGTTTTTGAACCGTCTAATGGGTTAATTCATGCTTGGCATATTATTAGCCAAGAGAGTCACGAACGGGAATCAAATGATCAGATCCAACTTTTAAATTTTAATAATTTTCTATGATCAGCCTTAAGAACATTGACAAATACATCGATTCACGTTTTCAGCGCACCTTCATTTTAAAAGGAATAGATCTGGAAGTAAAGCAAGGAGAGTTCCTCACAATCATGGGGCCAAGTGGTGCGGGGAAATCTTCTTTGATGAATATTATAGGAATGTTAGACGAGCCTTCTGCGGGAGAGTATTTCTTTTTTGATCAGCCCGTACACAAACAGAAAGAGAAGCAGAAGAGTGAAATGCATAAGAATTTTATCGGCTTTATTTTTCAAGCCTATCATTTGATTGACGAACTAACGGTTTACGAAAACATAGAAACACCACTACTTTACAAAGGCGTAAACGGAAACATGCGCAAGAGCATGGTAGCCGAAATGCTGGATCGCTTTAATATGGTAGCCAAGAAAGATTTGTTTCCCGAACAACTTTCGGGCGGACAACAACAATTGGTAGGCATTGCGCGTGCGATTGTAGGCGAACCAAAATTATTGTTGGCCGATGAGCCCACCGGAAATCTCCATTCCGATCAGGGCAGACAAATCATGGATATTTTTCAAAAATTAAATGAAGAAGGCATTACCATTATTCAGGTTACGCACTCGGAAGAAAACGCAAAGAGAAGTAAACGAGTGGTAACAGTAGTAGATGGCGCCATTGAATCAGATGAATTAGTGAAATAAAAATTTAAGTAGAGATGAATAGAGTAGTATCATTAATTTTTGTTTGCCTGTTAAGCTTGAGGGGTTTTTCTCAATCAGAAGGAACAACCGCTGTTAGAGTATTAACTTTTGAAGAAGCAGTAAAAATTGCGCTCAAAAATTCGGTGATTTTAAATCAGCAAAAGAACACACTTGAATACAATCAGATAAACCGTACTTCCAATTATTTAGGATTAGGTCCATCGCTTAGTTTTTCAAGCAGTGCCGTTCAAATTGATGGTAATACTTTTAATCAGCAACAAGGAAAAGTAGTCAATGGAATTTTTGATCAGGTAACAGGATCGTTCAATGCTAATCTTAATTTGTTTAACGGATTTAGCCAAATCAATAAAGCCAAGCAAGCGTCAAACCAATTAGATGGCCAGGCTTATTATGTCAATCGAGCATCACAAGATGTTATTAATTCAGTTGCAGCAGCCTATCTACTTGTCTTATTAGATATTGAACTCTTAAAAATTGCTAACGAAAATTATGATGCCTTAAAAAAGCAACTAGAGCAAGTAACAGAGCAAGTAAACTTAGGTGCAAAATCTCCTGTAGATAAATACAATCAAGACTCCCAAACAAAGGCAGCCGAGATTAAAGCCTTACAAGCAGAGATCAGTTTAATAAATGACCGATCTGCCCTCGCACTGATTCTCCTTCAAGATCCGTCTGAAGATTTCAATGTAGTTAAGCCAACCTGGGATGTGAATAAATCATCTATCGAGGAAGTTGACTTAAAACAGTTATTTGAAATTTCAAGTAAAAGTAGAGGAGACCTTTTACGAGCTCAAAAAAATGAAGAAGCTGCGAAATACGGAATGAGAAGTTCGTGGGCTGCTATGACGCCAACCTTATCTGCTTTTGCTACGCTTTATTCAGCCTATAATAATCCCCATGGAGATCCATCCGTAAGGCCATTTGTAGATCAATTTCAAAATGATAACCTCCGAAAATTCTACGGTCTTCAGTTCAATCTTCCAATTTTCGGAGGCAATCAGACATTTCAATATAGAACAACTTACATACAGCAAAAGGTAGCCTACAATAATAGTGTTCTAACTAGAAAGAATGTAGAGTACCAAGTGAGAACTGATATTGTCAAGGCCTATCAAAATTTCAAATTATACTCAAAAACCTATTCTGTAAGTATTGAGCAATTAGACGCAGCAAAAAAGGCTTATGATCTTGAAACAGAAAGATATAACCTCGGAATAACCAATTTTGTAGATTTTTCTAACGCCAATAAAACCTTTGTCCAATCTCAGGCAGATAAAGTGCAGGCTGAGTATAGACTCCTCTTCCAAAAGGTATTAGTTGATTATGCCGCAGGCACTCTAAAACCCGAAGACTTTCAATAGTCTAAATCCATAATTTTATTACCTTTGCAGCCCCTCAGTTAGATGTGGGGCTGTTTCATAGGTTTGAAGCAGATTGTTAAACCAAATTTGTAGTCAACAAACCCGCTGGCTGCATGTATTAAAGGGTAATTCAAATTCATGGCAAAAGTGTCAAAAGATTCAAAAGAAAGAGCAGAAGAACCTAAGGTAAAAGCAAAACCTACGGTAGATGATGCGCCAGTAAAGAAAGCCGTAAAAGGCGCAGCGGCAGAAGAGCTATTCGAAAAGGATGAGCTTACTGAACTAAAATTAGAGCAAAAAGCTGCCGAAGAAGAAGGCATCAGCCGTATGGTGCGCGATGTTACCGCCAGACGCTCAACTAACTCTAATGTGTCATTAGAAAACTTCGATTGGGAAGCTTTCGATACCAAAGGTTTTGGCGAAGGCTATTCTAAAACTGAGCGTACTGACTTAGATAAATTATACGGAGGCACTGTAGCTTCTGTAAATGAAAGCGAAGTAGTAGAAGGTACTGTAGTAGGTATCAACGATCGCGATGTGATTTTAAATATCGGATTCAAGTCAGATGGTTTAGTACCATTGGCAGAATTCAAAGACATGCCTAATCTTAAGATTGGAGATATTGTTGATTTATTTATTGAAGAGCGCGAAAACGCAATGGGTCAATTAGTTCTTTCTCGCAGAAAAGCTAAGTTGGTGAAAGGATGGGATTATGTGCAGCGCGCGTTAGAAAAAGACGAGGTGATCGAAGGATTTGTAAAACGTAGAACCAAAGGTGGTTTGATTGTAGATGTGTTTGGCATTGAGGCATTCTTACCAGGTTCTCAAATTGATGTGAAGCCAATTCGCGATTTCGATATTTATGTAAATAAATCTATCGAAGTAAAAGTGGTGAAGATCAATAACACGAACGATAACGTAGTGGTATCTCACAAGGTATTGATTGAGAAAGATCTTGAGCAACAAAAGGCAGTGATCTTGACTAACCTAGAGAAAGGCCAGGTGTTGGAAGGTGTAATTAAAAACATGACCAACTTCGGTGTATTCATCGACTTAGGTGGTGTAGATGGATTATTACACATCACTGATATTTCATGGGGTCGTGTCAGCCATCCGGAAGAGTTATTGAAACTTGACCAAACTGTGAAGGTGGTTGTGTTAGATTTCGATGGAGATAAAAAGAGAATTTCTTTAGGTATGAAGCAATTAACGCCTCATCCTTGGGAGTCACTTTCTGCTGACATTGCAATAGGTTCTAAAGTAAAAGGTAAGATTGTTAATGTTGCTGATTACGGTGCATTCCTTGAATTGCAACCAGGCGTAGAAGGCTTGATCCACGTAAGTGAAATGAGCTGGTCGCAACACCTACGCAATCCACAAGATTTTATTAAAGTAGGAGATGAGTTAAGTGCCGTGGTATTGACGATCGATCGCGAAGAGCGCAAGATGTCATTAGGCATTAAGCAATTATCTGAAGATCCTTGGACTAGACAAGAAATATTAGCGAAGTACGCAGTTTCTACCCGTCATAAAGGTATCGTTCGCAACTTGACTAACTTCGGATTGTTTATTGAATTGGAAGAAGGTATTGATGGATTAGTACACGTTTCTGATTTAAGCTGGACGAAGAAAATCAAACATCCTTCTGAATTTACAAAGGTGGGAGAGAGCATTGATGTGCAGGTGTTAGAGTTAGATTCTGCTAACAGAAGATTAGCTCTTAGCCATAAGCATTTGGAAGAAAACCCTTGGGATACTTTCGAAACCATCTTTACAATTGGTTCAACTCATAAGTGTACCATCATCAGCAAAAATGATAAAGGTGTATCTCTTGAATTGCCATACGGTATTGAAGGCTTCTGTTCAGCTAAAAATTTAGCTAAAGAAGACGGAGGCAAAATTGAAGCGGGTGAAGCACATGACTTTAAAGTTCTTGAATTCTCTAAAGACGATCGTAGAATCGTATTGAGCATGAGAGCTATCTGGTCAGCGGAAGAGACTCCTAAAGCTGCCGCTCCTAAGAAGCCATCGGCTCCTAAAGGCAAGAGCATTGATAAAATCAACCAAGAAGTAGAAAAATCTACTTTGGGTGATAACGAAGCTTTGAGTGCGTTAAAGGAAAAGATGAACGCAGCTAAATCAAAAGGTGAAGGCAACTAATTTTTTGATTAAAAACTGATTAAGAAGGTGGCCTAGGTCACCTTCTTTTTTTTATCGTTGCAATACAAGTTGGTTTTCCTAAATTTGTAAAATGGTTCCGTGGCCGAGTGGCTAGGCTGAGCTCTGCAAAAGCTCCTACAGCGGTTCGAATCCGCTCGGAACCTCAAATAAACCCACTTATCAACCTGATTAGTGGGTTTTTTGCTGATGTGGTCAAGGTAGTGGTCAAGGATAAGCCCCTCTTTAAAAAAATCAACTCTCAGCGAAAGGAATTAAAAATCCAATAGTTTATTTAACCTTGTCTCTAAGGCTTTCGCAATTGAATCCAAAGTGCTGAGTGAAGGATTAATTTCTCCTCTTTCTATTCTGCCAATTTGATTGATGGGAATATCCGCATCATTGGCTAAGTCCTCCTGAGATAAGTTATTCTCAAGCCTTACCTTTTTAAGATGCTTGCCAAATTGAGTTAACAGTTTTTGATTTCTGACCTTAGTAACAACTAAAAGTCAGGAATCTGGAGGTTATGGATTAACATGGAGATTCTGCGCAAAGTGACCACCAGATTTGGAGGAATAAAATGTATTGCATTTGTTCAACATCTTGATCCAATCATTACCCGTTTGGTGACTGCCCATTTGCTTGTGCGTATTCCAAGGAATTTTATGTGCTAGTTAATAATTTGGACGGGATAGCTCGATTTGTCCTAGGTTGATGCTCGAGCAATCTTGGGCATGGGCTTAGTCTCCGAAAAATATAGTTGTTTACAAACGTTTATAAACGTAAGTAATCGATTAATATGAGATCGGTTGCAGTTCCACCTTGTATTGTTGCGTAAACAACTTAGCGTGGAAAAGATTAAACTGGTACCCTTATGGCATAGAGATATATACTGCATAGCAATCGGTGGAAGTTTAGGAATACAAGCAAATCAGATTATCCGAAATTTCGCTGGTCGTCTATATAGTAAAACGAATGGCTGCTGGTATGTGAAGTATTCAGCAGCTACGCTGGATTTACTTTTTCAAGTTCTTTCCTGCGTAGTCCCCGTCTCAATCCCAGTTCCTTTTGATGAGTTCAAGGAGCAGGTACCAGTTCCGAATAAGACAATTACACCATTACCAGAAGGATATAGTGAATGCCTAATTCGAATGAGGTATAGTGAGAATACTCGAACTACTTATGAAAATCAAATGCGACAGTTTACTGACTTTATTAAGCCACTTCTTATAACCGAAATAACTAAGGAAACAGTTAATCGGTACATGATTTACCTGATAGAGACGCGAAAGGTTTCCGTATCAACTCAGAATACAGCTATCAATGCTATTAAATTCTATTTAGAACAAGTAAACAAGGGAGACCGTACATTTTACTATGTGGATAGACCGATAAAAGATAAACTCTTGCCATCAGTACTATCAGAAGAGGAAATGCAAAAGATGTTAGGTTGTGCTCAAAATGTCAAGCATCGTTGCATGATGTTTATGCTCTATTCGGGAGGCTTGCGGATAAGTGAACTATTGAATTTAAAATGGCCAGACATAGACGAGAGTAGAAATGTGATTTATATCAGAGGGGGTAAAGGCCGAAAAGATCGAATTACGTTGTTGTCTAAGCTAGTATTGGATTATCTACGGCACTATAAGACGCTTTACCACACCAAGGAGTGGATATTTGAAGGGCCAGATGGGGGAAAGTATTCTCCCAGAAGTGTAAACCAATTTATTCATAAATACAGTAAACAGGCTGGCATTTGTAAAAGGGTTAGTGCCCATACTTTGCGGCACAGCTTTGCCACCCATCTACTAGAGCGTGGTACGGATTTGCGCTATATCCAGACATTGCTTGGCCATGAAAGCAGTCTGACCACGGAACGATATACACACGTTACCAAAAGAGGCTTTGAAAAACTAATAAGCCCTTTGGACTATATGGAAAAAAGCCTAAATTTAAGCAACCAATAAAGATATATAGGAGACTCTGTCTCCGATATACAAATGTTGG